>CAWBJA010000020.1:0-140672 GCA_963788895.1 uncultured Actinomycetota bacterium
CGGGCCGCATGACGAAGCGCTCCGAGATCCTGCCCGCCGACCGGCTGCTGACCGTCGCTGAGGCTGCCCAAGTGCTCAGTACTACCGAGCGGTTCCCTCGGCGGCTCATCGCAGAACGCCGGATCCGCTTCGTCCGGGTCGGACGCCACATCCGGATCCCGGAATCCGCACTCCGCGAGTTCATCGCGGCCGGGCTTGTCGAGCCCGCCACCACTAGAAGGAGGAAGATCGCATGAGTAAGAAACGGCGCTTTGGCCGCGTCCGGCACCTGCCATCAGGCCGATGGCAAGCGCGCTACCTCGGGCCGGACGGGGTCGATCATTCCGCACCCGAGACGTTCGCTACCAAGGCCGACGCTGAGGTCTGGCTGACGCTGCAAGAGGCCGAGATCGTCAAGGGCGACTGGATCAACCCGGACGACGGCAAGATCGTCCTGGCCGAGTACGCGCGGACCTGGATCACCGAGCGTCCTGAGCTGCGGCCCAAGACGGTTGTGCTGTACCGCTACCTCCTGCGCAAGCACATCGCGCCCGGCCTGGGCCAGGTCGCCATCGCCGACTTGCAGCCCAGCGTGGTCCGTCGCTGGCGCAGCAGCTCCTGGACGCAGGCGTCAGTGCGGTCACCGCGGCCAAGGCCTACCGCCTGCTCCGGGCGATCCTGAACACGGCGCTGCGATGACGGCGTGATCCGCCGCAACCCGTGCCGGGTCAAGGGGGCCAGCAGGAGCGTCGCCCGAGCGGCCTACGCTCACGATCCAGCAGGTCTACGCGCTCGCTGACGCCGTGCCGCAGCGGGTATCGAGCCCTGATACTGCTGGCTGCATGTTCACCAGCCTGCGGTGGGGTGAGCTGGCCGCGCCTCGCCGCTGCGATCTCGATTTAGCGGCGCGGACGGTGCGGGTGATCCGCCAGCTCACCGAGGTCACGGGCGGCGGTCGGCGTTCGGGCCGCCCAAGTCCGCGGCGGGCAAGCGTAGCCGTCACGATTCCCGAGGTGATCGGTCCTGTGGTGCAGTGGCACCTGAGCTGCTTCACCAGGCACGGGGACGACAGCCTGGTCTTCACCAGCCCGGAGGGGAAGCCGCTGCATCACAGCAACTTCCGGCGCCGCGTCTGGCTGCCCGCGCTGGGCAAAGCCGGGCTAACTGGCGTTCACTTCCACGACCTGCGTCACACCGGCAACACCCTGGCGGCCAGTGCGGGAGCGACCGTGCGGGAGCTGATGGACCGGATGGGCCATGACAGCCAGCGGGCCGCGATGATCTACCTGCATGGGAGTGACGGCGCGCCAGCAGGAGATCGCTGATTCAGCTGAGCAAGCTGGCCCGGGAGGAACTGAAGCGGGGCCGCCAGACGCGGGGTCCGGCCGAGCGGAGAGACGGGCACGCAACGGGCACGAGACCGCCGGAACGGCGTCGTGACGATCGCCGCGCGGCGTGACCGATGCAGGGTCTGACCTGCGGGGGAGCTGGGCGCGCCTGGCAGGACTCGAACCTGCGACCGGCTGCTTAGAAGGCAGCTGCTCTATCCGGCTGAGCTACAGGCGCCTACGCGCACATTGTGCCCGATGCAGATCACGTAGCGGACACGCGTGGCGATCTCGGTAGGCGCGTTTGGCGCCCATGCCTAGCGTCGGCCGCGCTGCCCGGCCAGGATGTAGACCTTGCGTCCTATCTGCACGCAAACTCTTCAGGATCATGAAGTGCGGCCGTCCGCGCGAAGTAACCGCGGCCGCGAGTCAGCCAGGCCGAGCTAGGCCGCGGACTCTTGCGGCGTCACGGCCGCCGGTTCGCGGCTGGGCCAGCCAGCGTCGCGTTCCGGAGCGCCGGGATCAGCGTCCCGAGCACGAGCGCGCCCGCCACGCAGGCCAGGCCGCCGCTGACCACCGAGAACGCCGGCGATACCAGCCGCGCTACCCGCCGGCCTCGACGTTGCCGAGGGCCGGGGCGGTGTTGACCTGCGCCAGGTACAGGCTGGAGACCCGGCCGCGCAGCTGATCTGGCGTGTAGATCTGCAGCAGCGCGTTGCGCAGGACCTCGGAGATGAGGTCGCCCATCCCGGCCAGGGCCAGGAAGAACAGCGCGAGCGGCAGGCTGCTGGACGAGCCCGAACGCCGCGATCGAGGCGCCCCAGACGATGCCCGGCGACGATCACGACCAGGCCTGGCCGCCGGAGGTGACCGGTCCAGCCGCTGGTGGCGGCCCCGATCAGGGCGCCGAGGCCGGGCGCGGCGACGAGCAGGCCGAACGTCGCCGAGCCCGCCATGGAAGTGGGTACTGGCCAGGGCCGGGAACAGCGCTGACGGCATCCCGAAGATCATCGCGTTGGTGTCGATCAGCAGCATGCCGCCGACGACGCGATTATGCCGGACGTAGGCGGAGGCCCTCGCGAGCGACCTGAGGCCGGGCCGCTGCGGCCTTGACGATGGGCGGCATCGGGCGCAGCCCGATCATGGCCAGCCCGAACACCGCGAAGCACGACCGCGTCGATCGCGTAGCAGCCGGCCAGGCCCGGACCGGCGATGAGCAGGCCGGCCAGCGCCGGGCCGCCGAGGCTGCCGAGCTGGCTCGCCGTCGCGTTCAGCGCGGCGGCGGCCGACATCCTGTCCTCGCCGACCAGCGCTGGGGTGGCCGCGGTCGAGGCCGGCGCGCTGAGGCCGGACAGCAGTCCGATGCCGAACGTGATGACGTACAGCGGCCACAGCGCAGGGTGACTGAGCAGGCTGTTGACCATCAGCAGCGCGGCGAGCACGGCCTGCGGCAGCCGGACGGCCATCAGCACAGTCCGGCGGTCGTGCCGGTCGGCCAGCATCCCGCCGGCCAGCAGGCCGATGAGCATGCCCGCGCTCGACGCCAGCGTGAGCAGGCCGACCGCCAGCGAGTTGCGGGTCAGGCTGTAGACCTGCCAGTCGGCCGCGGTGGTGGCGACCGCGTTCCCGGCCATGCGACGACGAACCGGCCAGCGAACAGCCGGCGGAAGTCCCGGCTCTCGCGCAGCGGGGCGACGTCGATCGCGATCTGCCCGATGCGCATGTGGTGGCCGGCCTCAGCCGCGGGGCCCGGACGGGCCCGGCTGGCTCGGCGGCAGCGGCGCTGAGCTGAGCGGCACTGAGCTGAGCGGCGCTGAGCTGGGCGGCGCCGTGCTGAGCGGCGGGGTCAGGTGCTCCGCCGCGACCGCGTCGAGCACCGCCTCGCGGCCCGCGTACGGGCCGTCCGGCCGGGGCCAGTGGGTAATGACGTCGGTGAAGCCCAGCGCGGCCGCGCGCCCGGCCGCGTCCGCGAACGCCGCCACGCTGGACAGGGAGAACACCGGTGCCGCGTCCAGGGACAGGTACCGGTCCACGGCGGCGGCGTCCCGGCCCGCGGCGGCCAGCGCGGCATCGAACCGCCGGGCCAGCTCGCCGACCGCATGCCACCATTCCTCCAGGCTGACCCCGCGCGCGCCGCTGGTCACCCAGCCGTCGCCGTGCCGGGCCGCGACCGCCATGGACCGGGGGGCGTTGGCGGCGACCACGAACGGGACCCGCGGTGACTGCACGCAGCCCGGCCGGGTCCGGGCGTCCACGGCGGTGTAATAGGCCCCGTCCCAGCTGACGTGATCGCCGCTGAGCAGCAGGTCGAGCAGGCTCGCGAACTCAGCGAACCGCTCGGTCCTGGCCCGCGGCGGCAGCGGCGGCCCGCCGAGCACCCGGTTGTCGAAGATGTCGCCGTACGCGCCCGCGCCCAGGCCGAGCACGCAGCCGGCCGCCGGACACGTCGTCCAGCGCGAGCAACTGCCGGGCGAAGCTCACCGGGTGCCGGAAATTCGGCGAGGCGACCAGCGGCCCGAGCCGGATCCGGGAGGTGACCAGCGCGGCCGCGGTGAGCGTGGGCACCGCGTCGAACCACGGCCCGTCCACCAGCTGCCGCCAGCCCAGGTGGTCGTAGGTCCAGGCGTGGTCGAAGCCGTATTCCTCAGCTCGCTGCCAGCGGCGGGCGGCCTCAGTCCAGCGCAACTCGGGGAGGATGACGATGCCGAACCGCACGGCTGGCATGCTAGCGACCGCCAGGTCCGACCCGGCCAGGCGGGGCGGGCGGCGCCGGGTTCGGCGGCAGGCGGGCCGGCCTGCCGCCGCGATGCTCACCCGGATCCCGTTCGGCATGATGCTGGCCGTTACCCGGCGCGGGCGGCAGGCTTGGCCGACCGGCCCGGCCAGTGAGAACCTGGGTAGCGTCGTGCCAGAGGAGGTCGTCATGCACCAGCCGCCCATTGGCCATGTCGCCAGTGAGGACCCGGAGATCGCCGAGCTGATCGAGGCCGAGGCCCGGCGCCAGTTCGAGAAGATCCGGCTGATCCCGTCGGAGAACTACGTCTCGGCGGCGGTCCTCGAGGCGACAGGGACTGTGCTGACCAACAAGTACTCCGAGGGCTATGCGGGCCGCCGGTATTACGAGGGGCAGCAGTTCATCGACCCGATCGAGACCATCGCGGTCGCAGCGGGCGCAGGCGCTGTTCGGCGTCGACCACGCCAACGTCCAGCCGTACTCGGGCTCCCCGGCCAACCTGGCCGTCTACCTGGCCTTTCTCTAACCCGGGCGACACGGTGATGGGGATGGCCCTGCCGATGGGCGGCCACCTGACCCACGGCTGGCCGGTGTCGGCCACCGGCAAGTGGTTCCGCCCGGTGCAGTACGGCGTGCGCGCCGACGACCGGCCGGGTCGACCTGGACGAGGTGCGCGACCTGGCGCTGCGGGAGCGGCCGAAGCTGATCTTCTGCGGCGGCACCGCGATCCCCCGGACGATCGACTTCCCGGCCTTCGCCGCAGATCGCCGCCGAGGTGGGCGCGGTGCTCGCGGCCGACATCGCCCACATCGCCGGGCTGATCGCCGGCGGCGCGCACCCGTGCCCGGTCGGGCACGCCGAGGTGATCACCACGACCACGCACAAGACGCTGCGCGGCCCGCGCGGCGCCATGGTCATGTCGACGCAGGAGCACGCCAAGGCGATCGACAAGGCCGTCTTCCCCGGGCTGCAGGGCGGGCCGCACAACCACACCACCGCGGCCATCGCGGTCGCGCTGCGGGAGGCGGCCCAGCCGGAGTTCTCCGCCTACGCGCATCAGGTCGTGGCCAATGCCCGGGCGCTGGCCGACGCGCTGACCGCGCGCGGCTACACCCTGGTCTCCGGCGGCACCGACAACCACCTGATCCTGATCGACCTGACCCCGCAGAACATCGCGGGCAAGCCGGCCGCCAGGGCGCTGGACCGGGCCGGCATCGAGACGAACTACAACACGGTGCCGTTCGACCCGCGCAAGCCGTTCGACCCGTCCGGACTGCGGATCGGCACCCCGGCCATCACCACCAGGGGCCTGGCGCCCGAGCACATGACGCAGGTCGCGGCGTGGATGGACGAGGCGATCATCGCGGCGGCCAAGGACGACGAGCAGTCGATCGAGCGGATCGCGGGCGAGGTCCGCGACCTGATGGCCGGATTCCCGATGCCCGGCTGGACGTCAGCCCGCTGACCCGCCCGCTGCCCGAGGGGCTGAATAAGGCGGGCGGAGAAGGGAAGTCTCCTAGACTGCGGGGGCAGGCCCCAGGCCGCGGTCAGCGGCGCCGGAGGCCGGATCCGCGGAATGCGGGCTCCGCCCGCACCGGCTCCGGGCGCTCCCGTACTGTATAGCTGTCTCCCCTTTGGCAACGTTGCTGTCAACCTAGGACACCCATGACTCTGGCCCCATCCAAGATCGCCCAAGCCGCGTGGCACGTGCTTCCGCTATCGCTACGCAGGAAACTGCGCACGAATACCGGAAAGCGATTCATGCGTTTCGTGCCCGTATCGCTGGCGGCGGTCGCATCCAGCCAGATAACCCTGGCCGTGCTGGTCGGCATCACCCGGCTGAGCGCGGGCACGTCAGCCGTGCTGGCCTCGATCGCCGGCGCGGCGGTGAGCTACGTCCTGAGCCGCTGGGCCTGGGAGCGCAAGGGCCGCCCGCACGTGCTGAAAGAGACGCTGCCGTTCTGGACGGTCGCGATCGGCGCCTGGATCGTTCTGGGCGTAACCAGCCACTACGCGAGCGTCTGGGCCACTTCGAACGGGCTGAGCCACTGGCAGCGGGTCGCGGTCGTGAACGCCGCATACCTGCTGGCCAACTGCGTGACCTTCGTGACCAGGTTCGCGATCTTCCACTATGTCCTGTTCGCGGACCGCGGGTCCAGGGGCTCAGCGGCCGGCTCGCCCGGCCCGGCGGAGCTACCCGAGCCGGTGCCGGTGCCAGTGGCCGCGGCCCGGGGCGGCTCGGCGGCGGACCGCCGTGCCGGGGCGGGCCTGGCGGACCGGTCGGCCCGGCGCTGACGCTCGCGCCACCAGGTACCGGCGATCACCTGAGCGAAATGCATGGCGTAGAAGGTATTGCGGCCCTTTTTGCTCTCGCCGATCCGGCGCTTGTGGATGGTGGCCGGGACTTCAGCCACCCGGAAGCCGTGCGAGATCACCGCGATCAGCAATTCCGCGGACTGGTACTGCGGCTGCTCTAGCTGGACCACGCCGGTCACCTCGGCCCGCATCGCGCGCAGGCCGAACGAGGGGTCGGTGATTCGTTTGCCGGCCAGCACGCTGATGATCAGCGCGAAGACGCGGACGCCTAGCCTGCGGACCGGGTCGGTCGTTTCCTCGCTGCCGAGCGCGCGCGAGCCGCTGACGAAATCGGCCCGCCCGGCCAGGATCGGGGCCAGCAGCGAGGAGATCTCGGCCGGGTTGTACTGGCCGTCGGCGTCGGTGGTCACGATATAGCTGGCCCCGCCCTGGCGGGCCAGCCGGTAGCCCAGCCGCAGTGCCGCCCCCTGGCCGCGGTTGACCGGCACGTCGCAGACCAGCGCGCCGGCTTCGGCCGCTTCCTTGACCGTCGCGTCGACCGCGCCGTCGGAGACCACGATCTTCGCGGTGTCCATTCCGGCCACGGTGTCGGGCAAGGCGCCGAGCACCGAGCCGATCGAGCCTTCTTCGTTGAAGGCGGCGATGACGAAGGCCAGCGGGGGCAGCGAGGTGGCCAGGTCCCCGTATTCCTGGACGAACGCCGCTACGGCGGCACTATCTACGGACTCGTCATTGAATGGGCTGGCAGTCATCTGGCCGCCTCCGAGAATTCCGGCCACACCGTGGCCAGACCCGATTTGAGATCGTGCACTGGCTGGTATCCGAGCGCGGCCGCCGCGCTGATGTCGACGATGACGGCCGGCATCTCGCCGGGCTTGGCCGGGATGTGGGTCGCGGGCAGTTCCGCGCCGGTGACGCTCCTGGCGGCGGCCAGGATGTCGTTGACGGACACCGACTCGCCGGCGCCCAGAATGAGCGGCCCGGTGTGCCGGGCCCGCCAGGCGGCCAGGGTGCCCGCCACGATGTCGTCCACGTGGACCAGGTCGCGCAGCTGTTCACCGTCGCCGTAGACCTCGACCCCCTGCCCGGCCACGGCCGCGCGCATCAGCCGCGGGATCAGGCTGTCCTTCTCTTGCATGCCTGGCCCGTAGACGTTGGTGAAGCGCAGCGAGCTGCAGGCGATCCCGTAGCAGGAAGCGTAGGCGCCGAGCAGCATCTCGCCCGCCGCCTTGGTTGCCCCGTACGGGGTCAGCGGCCGCAGTACGGTCTGCTCGGTGATGACGTCGCTCCCCACGTTGCCGGTGACGGCGTTGGTGGAGGCCAGCACGAACGAGCTGACGCCCTGCAGGCGGGCCTGCTCCAGCAGGCCGGCGGTGACGTCGACGTTCAGCAGGTGGGTGCCGGCCGGATCGTCGACCGACAGCAGCACCCGGGTCACCGCCGCGAGGTGAAAGACGGTATCGGTGCCCGGCTCGATCGCCCGGGCCAGCACCGCCGGATCACACAGATCGCCGATGATGGTGCGGACGTCACCGTCGGGGAAGGGCCGCCGGTCCGCCACCGTGACGTCGGCGCCGGTCCCGGTAAGCGCCCGGACCAGGCGCCTGCCGATGAATCCGGACCCGCCAGTCACCAGTACCCGGGATCGACTCTCTTCCGCCATGCAAGCTCCATTCACTCAGTTTCGCCAAGCGTCACCCCGGCGAGGGTAAAACGATCTAACCGATTTGAGGTGCGGCCAACCTGAATGCCGTCTCCGGGAACCCTGAATGTTCCCGGAACCCGGAACGTTCCCGGCGCCGGGGCGGCTGGCCGGCCGCGCAGCTCGTGTCCCGGGATGTGCCTCGCTAGTGTATCGGCGGACCTGCACGTCATAGCCTTAAGGCCGGGACTGGCCAGGGCCCGCCCTGGTCTGGCCGGGTTTGCCTACCCGCAAAACGGTCCCTGCTAACGTGCCCCGGAGCGGGACAAGCCGCGACCGGCAGACAGGCGCGGGAGGTGGCGACGTGGCGCGGTCCGGTGACGTGGTCGCGGGCGGCGATCCGGCCGAGGAAGAGTCCTACCGGATCCTGCGATCCCGGATCGATTTGTCCCGGCTGCCGAGATTCAGCCGGGACGTGACTGAACGGGTGATTCACGCCAGCGCCGATTTCGACTATGCGACTGACCTGGTGTGCGACGAGGAAGCGCTGGCAGCGGGGGCCGCCGCGCTGGCCGCCGGGGCCTCGGTGATCGTGGACGCGGCCATGGTGGCGGCCGGGGTCTGCGGCTGGCCGGTCATCTGCAAGATCGACGAGCCGCTGACGCAGCGGCTGGCCCGCACGGCCGGCCTCAGCCGGGCCGCGGCCGCCATCCGGCTGGCCTTCGGGCAGGTGGGCCCGGGCGCGGTCTGGGTGGTGGGCTGCGAGCCCAGCGCGCTGGAGGAGATCCTGACCCGCGGGGTCGAGCCAGGGTTCGTCATCGGCCTGCCGGCCGGGTTCGCCGGGGCGGCGGAGGCCAAGGACGCGCTGCGGGCCAGCGGGCTGCGCGCACTGACCAACAGGTCGGAGAAAGGCGGCGCCTCGGTAGCCGTCGCGGCCCTCGAAGCCCTGCTCGGGCCGTAACACATCGCCGCAGGTCAAGGCGATGTACGCCAGATGTCCTGCGGGACCATGGCGGTGGCATCTCAACGCCGATAGCCTAGGTCGTCTCTGATGACTCGCTAGGACTGTTGTTTCGGCCATCCCGGACAGTAACGGACGGTAACCTGCTTTAGCGGCACACGCACCGCACCACTGGATACGGACCCACGTGCCGCGGGTCGGCGAGCCAGCCCGGCGGTCGTAGGTCCCGGGCCTGCAGCGCCGGGATCGGGTTGCCGGGGTTCAGGAGGCCACGCGGCATGACAGAAGGACCGGGTGTGGCGGCTGCATCGGTGCCGCTGAGCGGCGCTGACACGGGCGCCGCGGATGTCCGCGAGCCCGATCCTGCCCGCGGCCGCCCGCCAGCCCCTGCGCAGCAGGCCCGGCCCGCGAAGCAGAGCCAGCCCGGGCCGCCTGCTCAGCCGGAGCAGCCGGGTCAGCGCCCCGAGCAAAGCCAGGCCGAGGAACCCGGCCAGCCGGGCGCGCCCGCCGAGCCGGAGGACGGCGGCGAGCCGCACGTCCGGGTCGACGCGCGGAAGCTGGAGTCGGCGCTGCTGGCGTTGCGGCATCAGATTGTCGAGCTGCCGCTGGTATTCGAGGCCCCGGCGGTCAGCGACGCCCGGGCGGAACGGCGCAAGCTGCTCAGCCAGATCGACGACTACCTGCTGCCCCGGCTGCGCCAGTCCGAGGCCCCGATCCTGGTGGCCCTGGTCGGATCGACCGGCGCGGGCAAGTCCACGCTCATGAACAGCCTGGTCGGCATGAAGGTAAGCGCGACTGGCATCCGGCGGCCCACCACGAACAGTCCCGTGCTGGCCTGCCATCCCAGCGACGCGCGCTGGTTCGCCGAGAACGTGTTCCTGCCGACCCTGCCCCGGGTCCGGCAGCAGGGCCTGGCCATGCCCGGCCGGGACGGCCTGCTGGTCCTGGCGGCCAGCGAGGGCATGCCCAGGGGCGTCGCGCTGCTCGACACTCCCGACATCGACTCAGTGGTGCAGGCGCATCGCGAGTTCGCTCACCAGTTCCTTGACGCCTCGGACCTGTGGCTGTTCATGACCAGTTCCAGCCGTTACGCCGACGCCGCGGTGTGGGAGCTGCTGCAGCAGGCCAGGGACCGGGGCGCGGCCCTGGCCATCGTGCTGTCCCGGGTGCCCGAGGAGTCGGCCCGGCAGCTCACTGCCCATTTCGACGCGATGCTGGCGGCCAACGGGCTCTCCGGCGCGCGGCGGTTCATGATCGCGCAGACGGTGCTGGAGGACGGCGTGCTGCCGCCGGAGGTCTACCGCCCGGTCCGGCAGTGGCTGGACGACACCGCGGTCAAGGAGGAGCGCCGGGTCGCCGTGCTGACCCAGACCATGTCCGGGGTGCTCGATACCTTCAGGACCCGGGTGCCGGCGCTGGCCGAGCACGCCCAGCAGCAGCTGGTGCAGCGCTCGGACCTGCAGGCCGCCGCGGACTCGGCGTACGCGGCCGGGCTGGCCGAGATCGACGAGGCGACCAGGAACGGCTCGCTGCTGCGCGGGGAGATCCTGGCCCGCTGGCAGGAGTTCGCCGGGACCGGGGACCTGCTGCGGATGCTGGAGACGCGGCGGACCGGCCGGGCAGCCGGGCGGTCCCGCAGGCGGCGGCTGCCGGCCCGGGCCAACGCGCTGAAGAGGGCGCTGCGCGGCGGGCTGGAGACGCTGGTCGGCTCGGTGGCCGACCGGGCCGCAGAGGATGTCGTGAGCCGGTGGCAGGAGCACCCGGCCGGCGCGGCGCCGCTGAAGGACCTGGCTGAGGACAGCGCGGGCCAGGCGGCGGCGGAGTCCAGGTTCGCGATCGCGGCCTGGGTCGATCTCGGGGCGCCGGGCGATAACCCCGGGCCGTGCCGACGCCGGGGGCCCGCGCGGTTGGCGGCCCTGGCCCGGTCGACCCCCGACCTGCCGACCCGGGTGGCCCGGGCCATCAGTTCCTGGCAAGACCACGTGATGCACCTGGTCATGGGCGAGAACGTGACCAAGCGGTCGGTGTCCCGGGTGATTTCCTTCGACGGCGAGTCGCTCGCCTTGGTCCTGACCATCGGCCTGCTGGGCTACGGGGCCGGCGACGTGGCGGTGACCGAGGGCACCAGCGCGATCTCGCAGCGGGTGCTGACCTCGCTGTTCGGCGCCGGCCTGCTGCGCGACCTGGGGGCCAGGGCGCGGCTGGACCTGCACGGCCGGATCAGCCTGCTGTTCAGCGAGGAAGCCCGGCGGTTCAGCGAGCTCATCGACGCGGCGGGGGAACTGGGCGAGCACAGCCCGGCGGACCTGCGCGACGCCCTGTACGGGCTGGAGGCCACTCGATGACCAGCGGAGCGCCGCCGTGGGCGGGCCTGCCCGCCACGGGCCGGCCGGCGCCGGGGCGTGGCGGGCTTCAGCCCGGCCGCGGCCGGGGTGACCGGCAACGGCATGGTGGGCAGCGAGTTCGCCGAGCCCGACCTGACCGGGCCCGGCTCCGGGGCCGGGCTGTCAGGCCGCCTCACCGCGCTGGCCCGGATGATCCAGATCGGCGTGGCCCGCGGCGGCAGCGAGGGTTTCGCCAAGGATCTGCTGGATGACGGCGAGGAACTGCTCGCGCGGGCCGGGGAGCGGCTGCGGCTGTCCGCCAGCCACACCGTGGTCGCGCTGGGCGGAGGGACAGGGAGCGGCAAATCCTCGCTGTTCAACCGGCTGGCCGGGGCCGATTTCTCGACCGTAGGCGTGACCCGGCCGATCACCAGGGACGCGCATGCGTGCGTGTGGGGGGTGGCGGGTTCTGGGCCGCTGCTGGAATGGCTCAGCGTGCCGCGCCGGTACCGGTACGCCCGGGGCAGCGCGCTGGACCGCGGCGAGCAGTCGCTAGCCGGGCTGGTCCTGCTCGATCTGCCCGACCATGACTCGGTGGTGGCCGGCGCCTCTGATCAGGTGGACCGGCTCATCGGCCTGGCCGACTTGATGGTCTGGGTGCTCGATCCGCAGAAATACGCCGACGCCTCGGTGCACCGCAGGTTCCTGGTGCCGCTGGCGGGCCACTCCGATGTGCTCGCGGTGGTCCTGAACCAGAGCGACCTGCTGGACGAGCCGCAGGTCGAGGACTGCACCGGCGACCTGCGGCGGCTGCTCGATTCGGAGGGCCTGCCCGACGTCTCGATCCTGGTCACATCGGCCGCCACCGGAGCGGGCCTGGGCGAGTTGCGCAAGCTGCTGGTCGACGCGGTGTCGCAGCGCAAGGCGGCGACGGCCAGGATCTCAGCGGACATGGACCAGATCGCCGAGCGGTTCGCCCAGTACCTGGACCCGGCTGCGGCCCGGGCCGCCCTGTCAGGCCACCGCCTGGACGGCGGTGCTGATCTCGACGGCGGTGCCGAGCCGGGCGGTGCTGCTGGCCTGGATGGTGCTGGCCCGGGTGGTGCTGACCTGGACGGCGGCGGCGTCGGCCGGGACCGCGGTGTTGGCCCGGACAGCGGTGCTGGCCCGGACAGCGGCGCGGCCCGGACAGCGGTGCTGGCCCGAACGGCAGTGCTAGCCCGAACGGCAGTGCTAGCCCGGACAGCGGTGCTGGCCCCGATGGCGGCGGACCGAGCCGGCCGACGACGCGGCGGGCCACCGGACCGGGCGGGCGGGCGGATCCGGACCGGGAAAGGCCGGGGCAGGCGGCGGCCAGGCCGGGCGGCGGCGCTGTCCCCGACCGGGCCACGGCCCAGCTGGTCGAGGCGTTCTCCCGGGCCGCCGGGGTGACGGCGGTGAGTGACTCGCTGCAGACCGCGCGCGAGCTGCGCGCCGTCGATTACGTGGGCTGGCCGGTCGCCTGGCTGGTCGAGCGGCTGACCGGGCGGAACCCGGTGCGGAAGGTCCGGCTGGGGAAGATCTGGGACGAGGTCAGGACGGTGTCAGCCGGGCCATCGGGCGCCCAGCAGGCCGAGATCGATAACGCCCTGACCCGGCTTGCCGACGAGATCGGACCGCCGCTGCCCCAGCCCTGGTCCCGGACCGTCCGGGAGGCGGTGCGGTCCAGGGCCGAGGAGATCCCCGTCGCACTCGGGACGGCGATGGGGGAAGCGCTGCCGGCCGAAGACAAGATCGTCCCTGGTGGCGCCTGATCGGGGCGCTGCAGGGGCTGCTGCTCGGCGCGGTGATCGTCGGGGCGGCGTGGGTCGGGGCCATCCTGGCCTTCGGCGTCTTCCACGCGGCCAGTAACGTGCCGAGGCTGTTCGGGGACGCTGAACTGATCCCGTGGATCTGCTTGATGATCGCCGCGTTCCTGGTGCTCGGCTGGCTGACCTCCGCTGGCTGCATGAACCTGGTCCGGAACGCCGCCCTGCACGAGCACGATCAGATCGGGCAGCAGACCCGGGTGCGGATGGCCATGGTGGCCAGGGAAATGGTGATCGTCCCCACCGAGCAGGAGCTGTCGGAGTACCAGCGGTTCCAGCAGGAGCTGCGTGCCGCCGCCGGGCACTCCTGACCGCCCTGCCCGCGGGCGGTCCCAGTGTCGTTGGCCCCAAGCTGATGTAATGTTGTAATCCAGATGGCTGGAGGACGACATGACAGCTGACTTTTCTGACCTGCCCGGCTCGGCTGACCGCCCCGGCTCGGCTGACCAGCCCGGTTCGGCTGACCGCCCCGGCTCGGCTGACCAGCCCGGTTCGGCTGACCGCCCCGGCTCGGCTGACCGGCCCGGTTCGGCTGACCGCCCCGGCTCGGCTGACCGGCCCGGTTCGGCTGACCGCCCCGGCTCGGCTGACCGGCCCGGCTCACCTGATCCGTCCGGCGCTGCTGACCCGCCGCTGGACGCCTACTCGCTGATCGTCACCAGGGTCGCGGCCGCCCTGACCCCGAAGGTAGCCAGCCTGCGGGTGCCGCGGGCCGGCGGGCGCAACGGCGAGAGCCTCGGCTCGGCGGTCGTCTACACCGGCGACGGGTTCCTGCTCACCAACGCGCACGTCGTCGGCCAGGCGCCGAGCGGGACCGGCGCTGTTCTCCGACGGCACGCACCGCCCCGTTCACGGTCGTCGGCGTCGATCCGCTGTCCGACCTGGCCGTCATCCGGGCGGGCGGGCCGACCCCGCCGCCCGCCGAGCTGGGCGAGGCCGACCGCCTCGTGGTCGGGCAGCTGGTGGTCGCGGTCGGCAGCCCGCTCGGGCTGGCCGGGTCGGTCACGGCCGGGGTCGTGAGTGCGCTGGGCCGGTCGCTGCCGACCAGCACCGCCCGGGTGGCCCGCCTGGTCGAGGACGTGATCCAGACCGACGCGGCGCTCAACCCGGGCAACTCCGGCGGCGCGCTGGCTGACTCCCGCGGTCAGGTGGTCGGGCATCAACACCGCCGTCGCCGGGGTCGGGCTCGGCCTGGCCATCCCGGTGAACAGGACCAGCCGCCGGATCATCTCCGCGCTCATGCAGGAGGGCCGGGTCCGGCGCGCTTACCTGGGCCTGATCAGCGTGCCCGCGCCGCTGCCAGCGCCGGTGCGCCAGCGGTTCGGCCGTGCCAGCGGGCTGCGGGTGGCCGAAGTGGTGCCCGGCGGCCCGGCCGCCCAGGCCGGGCTGCGGGCCGGAGACCTGCTGATCAGCGCGGGGGGCCAGCCGGTGGGCCAGGCGCAGGACCTGCAGCGGCTGATGTTCGCCGAGGCCATCGGCCGGCCGCTGGCGATCACGGTCATGCGCAACGGCGCCCTGGTGGACGTGATCGCCGAGCCGTCGGAGCTAGTGGCGGCCTGAGGACACCGAGCGCGCGGCATTGTCTGCGGAGCGGCACCGTCTCATGGCTAGCGGCACGGTCAGAGGGCGGCACTGTCCAGAGAGCGGCACTGCCCAGAGAGCCGCACTGTCCACAGAGCCGCACTGTCCACAAAGCCGCACTGTCCACAGAAGGACGGGCCCGGCCGGGTTATCCACAGTCGGCCGTCAGCGCCCGCGCGGCAAGCGGCCGGCCGAGGACTGTGGAAGGGCAGGCGGCGGCGAGCCGCCCGCGCGGGCGCCCCGGCGCGAGCGGCGCGCCGGGCCCGCGGAGCCCAGGAGGACCCGATGATGAATGAGGCGCACATCAGCCTGACCGGCTACGTGGCCAGTCAGCCCCGGCTCAGGGAGATCACCGAAGGCGTCCAGGCGCTGTCTATGCGGGTGGCCTGGACGCCCCGGCGGCTGGACCGGGCCACCGGGGAATGGGCCGACGGCAACACCTCCTATGCCACGGTGACCTGCTGGCGGAAGCTGGCCGACAACGCCAGCCTGAGCCTGCGCAAGGGTGACCCGGTCGTGGTCAAGGGGCGGCTGTCGGTGCGCACCTACGACGACAAGGATGGCGTGTCACGGACCTCCGTCGACGTGGACGCGACCTCGGTCGGGCATGACCTGTGCCGCGGTGTCGCCCAGTTCCAGCGGACCCGGCCGCCGACCGGGCAGACGGCCGCCGAGTACGCCAGCTCGCTCGCCCTGGTCGGCGGCTATGGCGCCGGCCCGGCGCCAGGCGATGAGGATTTCGGTAGCCGCCGTCGCGGTTCCGGCGGAGCGGGTGACGACAATACGGGTGCCGGCGGCGAGGACGCCAACGCCGCGGACAGCAGCAGCGCTGACGGCAGCGGCGCGGGTGACGATGGTGCGGGTGCTGGCGGTGCGGGTGACGGCGGCCTGGCGGAAGGGGGGATATTCGACGAGGCCGCGGTGGCGGCGCTAGCCGCAGAGCCGGAACTGGACCCGGAACTGGAGCCGGAGCCACTGCCCGCCGGGGCCGCCGCGCCGTTCTGAGCATCGGGCGCCGGCCGGCCAGACCGCGGCTCCGGGCGAGCCCCGGAGCCGCGGGTGGTGTGCCGCCCCGGAAGGGCCGGGGGGTGCCGCCCGGGCCGGGCCGGGGGCGGGTGTGCCGGCTGAGCGGGGGCGGGTGCCGCCCGGGCCGGGCCGGGGGCGGGTGTGCCGGCTGAGCCGGCGCGGGGTGCCGCCCGGGCCGGGGGCGGGGTGATGTCTTATAACCTGTTGCCGCCCAGAGCCCCTGTTAGTAGGTATGGTGCCGATGCCATCAGCTGAGATCACCCGGGCCGAGACCGCGGAACGGGCCAGGCTACTGCGGGTCGACTCGTACGACATCACGCTGGACCTGACCCGCGGCGCCGAGATTTTCGGCTCGGTGAGCGTGATCCGGTTCCGCTGCGCTGAGCCTGGCACGCCGACCTACCTGGATCTCATCGCGGCCGCAGTGCACCAGATCACCCTGAACGGGACCCCGGTCGACCCGGCCGAAGCGGTCACCGACGGACGGATCACGCTGCCCGAGCTGGCCGAGGCCAACGAGCTGACGGTAGTGGCCGACTGCCGCTACTCCAGCGACGGCACCGGGTTTCACCGGTCCGTGGACGCGGCCGACGGCCGGGTCTACAGCTACACCAAGTTCGAGCCCGCCTACGCCAGGACCGTCTTCGCCAACTTCGAGCAGCCGGACCTGAAAGCCGCATTCACCATCAACGTCATCGTGCCCGCCCACTGGACCGTGCTGTCCAACCAGCCCCCGGCTCAGCCGGCCCCTGAGCCCGGGCCAGCCTCCGTCGCGGCGGCCGGGCCGGACGGGCCGCGCGCGATCTGGCGGTTCCAGCCGACCCCCCGGATCTCGACCTACCTGACCGCCGTGGCGGCCGGGGAGTTCCACGTGGTGTCCGCGTCGCACACCACCGCGCGCGGCCAGCACGTGCCGACCAGCCTGGCCTGCCGGGCCTCGCTGGCCAGCCTGCTCGACAGCGCCGAAATCCTGCTGATCACCGGTCAGGGCCTGGACTACTACACCGGCCTGTTCCAGGGTGACTACCCGTTCGCCAAGTACGACCAGGTGTTCGTGCCCGGCTACAGCGCCGGCGCCACCGAGAACGTCGGCTGCGTGATCATCTCCGATGAGCTGCTGTTCCGCTCGCGCGCTACGCAGGCCGAGTATGAGCTGCGGGCCGAGGTCATCCTGCACGAGATGGCCCATATGTGGTTCGGTGACCTGGTCACCATGCAGTGGTGGGGCGACCTGTGGCTGAACGAGTCGTTCGCCGAATACGGCGGCACCCTGGCCTGCGCCGAGGCCACCCGGTTCACTGACGCCTGGACCACGTTCTGCATCAGCCGGAAGGCCTGGGGCTACGAGGAAGACCAGTTGCCCTCCACCCACCCGGTCGCGGCCGACGTCCGCACGGTCAGCGAGGCCGTGGCCAATTTCGACGGCATCAGCTACGCGAAGGGCGCCGCTGTGCTGCGCCAGCTGGCGGCCCTGGTGGGCCGGGAGGACTTCCTGGCCGGGATCCGCGGCTACTTCGCTGCGCACGCGTGGCAGAACGCGACCCTGGCCGACCTGCTCAGCGCGGTCGAGGCCAGCGCCGGGGTCAGCCTGGCGGACTGGTCGCGGGCCTGGCTGGAGACCGCGGGCCCGAACACGCTGCGCTGCGAGTTCAAGACCGACTCCAGCGGGGCGTTCCGGTCCTTCGCGATCGTGCAGGAGGCCCCGGCCGGGCAGGACACGTTGCGCCCGCATCATCTGGCCATCGGTTTCTATGAGCGACTTGGCGGCGAGCTGGCCCGGGTGCACCGGGTGGAGGCCGACATCAGCGGCCAGCGCACCGAGGTGCCGGAACTGGCCGGGCGGCGGCAGCCGGACCTGATCCTGCTCAACGACGACGACCTGGACTACGCGATCATCCGGTTCGACCCGCGCTCGATCGCCACCTTGACCGAGTCGATCGGCCTGCTAGCCAGCCCGCTGTCGCGGGCGGTGTGCTGGAGCGCGATGCTGGACATGACCCGGCAGGCCGAGCTGCCGCTGCCCGCCTTCACCCGCATGCTGGCGGGCGGCATCGGGCTTGAACGTGCCCCGGTGGTGCTGCGGGCGCTGTCGATCGAGGCCCGGCACCTGCTGACCGAACTGGCCGACCCCGGCTGGCTGCCGCAAGGCAAGCAAGAACTGGCCGCGGCCGCGCTCACCCTGCTCCAGACGGACGAGCCGGGCAGCGACCGCCAGCGGGGCTGGGCGGAGCTGGCCAGCTGGACCGCGACCAGTCCGGGGCAGCTGGACCTGCTGGCCGGGCTGTTCGACGGCGACGCCGTGGTGCCGGGCCTGAGCGTCGACACCGAGCTGCGCTGGGCCCTGCTGACGCCGGCTGGCCGCCACCGGGCGCGCGGGTGACACCGAGATCAGCACGCTGCTGCGCCGCGACGCCACCGACACCGGGCACCGGCACGCGGCGGCGGCCCGGGCCGCGATACCGGACGCCGAGCACAAGGCGGCCGCCTGGCAGTTGCTGACTCAGGCCGGCGGCCTGGGCGCGGCCGACGTCAGCGAGATCGCCCGGGCGTTCATGCAGCCCGAGCACGCCGCCGTGCTGGCCCCCTACACCAGCCGGTACTTCGAGGTCCTGCCTGCCGTCTGGGCCTCGTTCGGTGCGCACACCAGGGTCCGGCTCGGCCAGCAGCTGTTCCCGCATCCGGCCCCGCCGGCCGAGCTGCTGGACCGGATCGCGGAATTCCTGGCTGCCGAGCCGCGCGAAGCCAGCCTGGTCCGGGTGCTGGCCGAGCGGCGCGACATCGTGACCAGGGCGCTGCGGTCGCGGACGGGGCCCGGCTCCGGGATGGGGACGGGCTCCGGGACGTGGACGAGCTCGGGGACGTGGACGAGCTCGGGGACGTGGACGAGCTCGGGGACGGGGACGGGCTCGGGGACGGGCTCGGGGACGGGCTCGCGGACCGGGCCGGCGCCCGGGTAAGCGATGTGCGAAGTGCAGCCGCGCTGGCCATACCCTTGATGACATGCCGGAGTTCATCTACCAGATGCGCCGTGTCCGCAAGGCGCACGGCGACAAGGTCATCCTCGACGAGGTCACGCTGGCGTTCCTGCCCGGCGCGAAGATCGGCGTAGTCGGCCCCAACGGCACCGGCAAGTCCACCCTGCTGCGGATGATGGCCGGGGTCGAGCAGCCCTCGAACGGCGAGGCGCGGCTGATGCCGGGCTTCACCGTGGGCATCCTCGACCAGGAGCCCGGACTGGACGACACCAAGACCGTGCTGGGCAACGTCGAGGAGGGCGTCGCCGAGACCAAGGCGCTGCTGGACCGCTACAACGAGATCGCCGAGCAGATGGCGACCGACTACTCCGACGAGCTGCTGGACGAGATGGGCAAGCTGCAGGAGCAGCTGGACCACCGCGAGGCCTGGGACCTGGACAGCCAGCTCGAGCAGGCCATGGACGCGCTGCGCTGCCCGCCGCCGGATGCGGACGTCAGCGTGCTGTCCGGCGGCGAGCGGCGCCGGGTCGCGCTGTGCAAGCTGCTGCTGCCAGCAGCCGGACCTGCTGCTGCTGGACGAGCCGACCAACCACCTGGACGCCGAGAGCGTGCAGTGGCTGGAGCAGCATCTGGAGAAGTACCCCGGCACCGTGGTGGCCGTCACCCACGACCGGTACTTCCTGGACAACGTGGCCGGCTGGATCCTGGAGCTGGACCGGGGCCACGCCTACCCGTACGAGGGCAACTACTCGACCTACCTGGAGACCAAGGCCGCCCGGCTGAAGGTCGAGGGCCAGAAGGACGTCAAGAAGCGCAAGCGCCTGGAAGACGAGCTGGAATGGGTGCGGTCGAGCCCGCGGGCGCGGCAGGCCAAGAGCCGGGCCCGGCTGCAGCGGTATGAGGAGATGGCCGCCGAGGCCGACCAGAACCGCAAGCTGGACTTCGAGGAGATCCAGATCCCGCCCGGCCCGCGGCTGGGCAGCCAGGTCGTGGAGGTCAGCGGACCTGGCCAAGGGCTTCGACGACCGGATGCTGATCGAGGACCTGAGCTTCAGCCTGCCGCCGAACGGCATCGTCGGCGTCATCGGGCCCGAACGGCGTCGGCAAGACCACGCTGTTCAAGATGATCGTCGGCGAGGAGCAGCCGGACGCGGGTCGATCAAGATCGGCGAGACGGTGCAGATCGCCTACGTCGACCAGTCCCGCGGCCGGATCGACCCGGACAAGAACGTCTGGGAGGCGATCTCCGACGGCGAGAGCTACATCAGGGCCGGCCGGACCGAGATCCCCAGCCGGGCCTATGTCGGCGGCGTTCGGGTTCAAGGGCGCCGACCAGCAGAAGCTGGCCGGCATCCTGTCCGGCGGCGAGCGCAACCGGGTCAACCTCGCGCTCACGCTCAAGCAGGGCGGCAACCTGCTGCTGCTGGACGAGCCGACCAACGACCTGGACGTGGAGACGCTGTCGTCGCTGGAGAACGCGCTGCTGGAGTTCCCCGGCTGCGCCGTGATCACCAGCCACGACCGCTGGTTCCTGGACCGGATCGCCACTCACATCCTGGCCTGGGAAGGCGGCTCGAACTGGTTCTGGTTCGAGGGGAACTTCGAGTCTTACGAGAAGAACAAGATCGAGCGCCTCGGCGCCGAGGCGGCCCGGCCGCACCGGGTCACCTACCGCAAGCTCACCCGCGGCTGAGCCCGGCCAGCCGGGCAGGCGACAGCGCCGGTTCAGGCGGGATGGCCGGTCAGGCGGGATGGCCGGTCAGGCGGGATGGCCGGTCAGGCGGGAGACAGGCCCAGATCGGACCCGCCCGGCCGGGACGGCTGGTTGACCAGGCTGTGCGCCGCCATGACCAGGTATTCCCACAGCTGCGCGTCCTGGGCCGCAGGCAGCCCGATCTCGTCCAGCGCGGTGCGCATGTGCCGGAGCCAGGCATCACGTTCGGCCTCGCCGATCGCGAAGTGCGCGTGCCGCATCCGCAGCCGGGGATGTCCGCGCCGCTCGTTGTAGGTGGCCGGGCCGCCCCAGTACTGGATCAGGAACAGCCGCAGGTGCTCCTCGGCCGGCCCCAGGTCCTTACTGGGGTAGACCGGCCGCAACTGCGGGTCGGCGGCCACCTCCCGGTAGAACGCCCGCACCAGGCGGCGGAAGGTCTCCTCGCCGCCGACCGCCGCGTAAAAAGTGATCTCTGGCTCGTCCATGGCGTGATCCAGCGTAGCGGCAGGCGCCGGGTCAGCTGGCGGTGGCGGCGGGCGCCGGCTCCGGCTCGGGCGGCGCGGCCAGCGCGACCTTGAGACGCTCCCGCAGCTCCCGCTCGACCTCCCGCTGCCGCAGCGGCACGGTCCGGACCGCGACCCGCAGCGTCACCGCGTCCTTGTCCAGCTGCTGCACGCCCCACACCTCGGGTTCCTCGAGGATGGCCTCGCGCCAGGCCGGCTCGGCCCACATCCCGGTCGCGGCCCGGCTCATCACCCGGCGGGCCCGGGTGATGTCGGCCTCGTAGGGAACCGGGAAGTCGACCACGGCGCGGGCCCAGCCCTGCGACCCGTTGCCCGCCTGGCTGATCGTGCCGTTGCGGATGTGCCAGACCACGCCGCTGACGTCCCGCACCCGGGTGATCCGCAGGCTGACGCCCTCCACGACGCCGCTGACCGAGCCGATGTCCACCATGTCCCCGACGCCGTACTGATCTTCCATCAGCATGAAGATCCCGGCCAGGAAGTCCTGCATCAGGCTCTGCGCCCCGAACCCGACGGCGATGCCCAGCACGCCCGCGCTGGCCAGCACCGGCGCCAGGTTGATGCCCATATCGCCCAGGACGGTGATGGCGGCGATGCCGAAGATGGTCAGGGAGGCCGCGTTCTCCAGCACCGAGCCGAGCGCGGCGGCTCGCTGCTGCCTGCGCTCGCGGAACAGCACCCGGGCCCGCTCGCTGCCGCTGCCCTCGGCGGCCGCGCGCTTGGTGATCCGGCGGATCACCCGGTGCACCAGGAACCTGATGACCAGGGCCAGCAGCACGACGTAGCCGATGCGGATGGCGATCTGCGCTGGCCCGGCCAGGAAGACGTCGGTCAGCGCGGCCGCCCGGACGCTGTGCGAGATGTCCCAGATCAGCCGGCAGGCGATGCCCGGGGTCCGCCCGCAAGCCCCCTGGAGCGTGCTGGGCGTCGGGCTGGTGATGGCACCCGCCAGTTCGAGGCCTGGGTTGCTCACGGCGGTGTCCTTTCAATGATTCGGGCGCGGGTCCCGGCCGCGCCGCGGGGCCGCGCCGGTGGCCGCGCGGCCGGTCAGAGGGCGAGCCCGGTATGCCAGGCGGTGAACGCGAGCGTCTGCGAAGACAACGACACTGAACGGCTAACCGCGCGCTGGCCGTGCCCGACATTGGACTCCCGGCGCAGCAGCACCGGCGCCCGGGCGAATGGCGCCGCGGTAGCGTGCTGCAGCGCGGCGCACATCTTACGCGCGTGCAGCGGGTCGACCCGGGTGTCGTTGTCGAACACGGTGAACAGGACCGCCGGATAGGCCGTGCCGTCGTGCACGTGATGATAGGGCGAGTAGCTCAGCAGCCATTCGAGCTCGGCGGGCCTGGCGGCCGACCCGTACTCATCGTTCCAGGTCTCGCCGAGCCCGAACCGCTCGTAGCGCACCATGTCCAGCAGCGGGGCCGAGCAGACGGCGGCGGCGTACAGGTCGGGCCGCTGGGTGATCGCGGCGCCGACCAGCAGCCCGCCGTTGGAGCCGCCGGAGACGGCCAGCTGCGGCGCAGTGGTCCAGCCGTCGGTGATGAGCTGCTGCGCGGCGGCGTGGAAGTCGTCGAAAACGTGCTGCTTGTGCTCGCGCATCCCGGCCCGGTGCCAGTCCTCGCCTTCCTCGCTGCCCCCGCGCAACCCGGCGATCGCGTAGACGCCGCCCGCTTCGGTCCAGGCCAGGATGGCCGGCGAGTACACCGGCGTCATGCTGATCTGGAAGCCGCCGTAACCGTACAGGACCGTCGGCCGGGGGCGGCTGTCCGCGCCCGCCGAGATGATCAGCATCCGGACGGTGGTGCCGTCGGCCGACCGGTAGGCCACCTGGCGGGTGTCCACGTCCGGCACGCTGACCGTGCCGGGAGCGCGCTCCCAGAGTTGCACGTTCCCGCTCGGCGCGTCGTAGCGCAGGATGGTCGGCGGGGTGGCGTAGTCGGTGTAGCTGAACCAGGCCTCGTGGCCGCCTTCGGGCCGTTCGGTCAGGCTGCCGATCGAGCCCAGGCCCGGCAGCGGCGCCGCGCCCAGCCGCTCGCCGGTGACCAGGTCGTGCACGCTGAGCTCGCTGACGGCGTGCCGCAGCCAGGAGACCAGCAGGACCGGCCGGTCCAGCTCGGCGCCGTCGAGGATGGCGAAGCCGGACAGCACCGCGCCGGTATCTTCAGGGACCAGGTCCTGCCATCCGGTAGCCGGGCTGGCCGGGTCGGCCACGGCCAGCCGGCCGCGCGGCGCGGCCGCGTCGGTGAGCAGGTAGAGCCGGCCGTCGCGGCCGATCATCGCGTTAGTCTGCGCGTCCTCGCCTGCCTGGATCGGGCGCAGCTCGGGGGCGTGCGGCGGGGAGGCGCCCAGGTCGGCGATCCACAGGTCGTTGCGCGGCGCGGTGCCGGCCATGGACGTGATGATCAGCCAGCGGCCGTCCCGGCTGGCCGAGAGGAAGTAGTAGTTGGTCTTTTCCAGGCCGGTGCCGAAGATGAGCACGTCCTCGTCCGCCGGGCTGCCGACCTGGTGCAGGTAGACGCGGCGGTGATACTGCTCTTCGTGCGCCGGGACCGCGTCGGGGGCCAGCCGCCTGGCGTAGTAGAACGCCTTGCCGCCCGGCAGCCAGGCGACGTCGCTGTACCGGCACCGGTCAATGGGCCCGTCCACGATGGCCCCGGTGGCCACGTCCATGACCCGGAGCACGGCTTCCTCCGAGCCGCCCTCGGACAGGAAGTAGGCCAGCAGCCGGCCCTCGATGTCCGGCTGCCAGTGATCCAGCGTCGTGTTGCCCGTGCTATCGACCTGCATCGGGTCGATCAGGACCTGCTCGGGGCCCCCGGCCACCGCGGTGTAGAGCACCGGGTGCTCCTGGCCGGGCAGGCGGCGGGTGAAGAACCGCCGCTCGCCGCGCCAGCGCGGCGCGCTCACCGAGCCCGCGCCGGTTAGCTCGGTGATCCGTTTGGCCAGCCGGGCCGCGCCCGGCATCGCCTGCGCCTGCGCCGCCCACAGCGCGTCCTGGGCTTCGAGCCAGCCGCGGGTTTCCCCGCTGTCGGCATTTTCCAGCCAGCGATATGGGTCGGCGACCAGGTGGCCGCCAATCTGCTCGACGAGGTCCTGGCGCTGGGCCGGCGGGTATTCAGCAGCAATCATGGCTGTCACCTTATGGCCCGCTGAGCGGCGCCGGCCCGGCGGAGCGGGGCGGTTTGCCGTTGCTACCGGCGTGGCCGGCCCGGTTCCCGCCGCGCCCGGTTACGCTATTGCTGTTGGCGGCCGGGCCTTCAGGCAATCACACTGGTCACGGGTGCCCCGGCCGCGGGAGCCGAGCGCCCGTGGGGAGGTGCGAGTGCGCCGGGTTTTGCTGCTCAATGTCACCTATGAGCCGCTCACGACGATCTGCCTGCATCGCGCGGTCTGCCTGGTCCTCGGCGAAAAGGCCGAAGTCCTGCACGACGACGCGGGCGGTGCCGTGCTGCGCTCGGCGTCGGTCATCCTGGCCGCGCCCTCGGTCATCAGGCTGCGCCGGTACATCAGGGTCCCGCACCGGAGCCGGGTCCCGCTGACCCGGGCCGCCCTGATGCGGCGGGACAACTACCTGTGCGCCTACTGCGGTACCAAGGCCGAGACCATCGATCATGTCGTACCGCGCAGCCGGGGCGGCTCGCACGCCTGGGAGAACTGCGTGGCGTCCTGCTCGCGCTGCAACCATCGCAAGGCGGACCGGCTGATCGAGGAACTGGGCTGGAGCCTGCGCTGCGACCCGGCGGTGCCCCGCGGCACGCACTGGCGGCTGATCGGCGCCGCTCATGACGGCGACCCGCATTGGGCGGCTTACCTGGCCGAGCCCAGCGCCGCCTGAGCCGGGCTCAGGTCGCCTCGGCGGCGCGGGCCGGGCCGGGGGAGCCCGGCCGCGCCGAAGGTTCGCAGCACCCGCTGGGACAGCGCGGCCAGCGCGGCCAGGGCGAGGACGGCCCCGGCGACCGGGAAGAACGGGACCGGCCCGAAACTGCGCACGGCGACGCCGGTCACCGCCACCGAGACCGGGAACGTGCCCATCGCCGCCAGCATGATCAGGCTCATCACCCGGCCCAGCAAGTGACCAGGCGCCCATTGCTGCAGCAGCGTGATCATGACGATGTTCGCGAAGCCGTTGCACAGACCCAGGACCAGGGCCGCGGCGGCCGCTCCGGGCAGGCCGCCGAGGAACGGCAGCAGGGCCGCAGCCAGCCCTTGGACCATGAAGACCAGGCAGGCCGCGACAGCCGGCCGGGTGAGCCGGTTTCCCTTGGTCGCGGCCAGTGTCCCAGCCACCCCGCCGGCGCCGATGCAGGCGACCAGCGCGCCGTAGCCGCCGGCCCCGAAGTGGGCGTGCGCCAGCGCGGGTAGCGCGACGTCGAACGTGCCGGCGAACGCCAGGTTGGCCACGACCGCCAGCAAGAGAATGACCTGCAGCAGGCGCTCGCGGCGCACCAGCGCCCACAGCCCGCCGGCCGGGTCAGCGACCTGGCCTGCCTCAGCGACCTGGCCTGCCTCAGCGACCTGGCCTGCCTCAGCGACCTGGCCTGTCTCGGCGGCCTGCGCGTTCTCGGCGGGACGGGCGGCCCGGCCGGCCCGGATGAAGCTCAGCGTCAGCGCGGAGACCGCGAACGTCACCGCGTCGACGGCGAAAGCGGGGGCCGAGCCGGCCGATGCGACCAGGATGCCGCCGAGCACCGGGCCGATCAGCTGGCCGACCTGGACCGCCGCGGTCGACAAGCCGTTCCCCGCGGCCAGCTGATCAGCTGGGAGCAGCGCGGGCATGATCGTGAACGAAGCCGGCAGGAACACGCCCTCGCCGGCCCCGAGCAAGGCGGCCACCGGGGCCAGCAGGACCAGCGAAGTGTCATGCTGGACCGCCACCGCGGTCAGCGCCGCGACCAGCACGAAGCGAACGAGGTCAGCGGCCAGCATGATGGGCCGCGAGCCGATCTTGTCGACCAGGACGCCGCCGACCGGGATCAGTACCGTGCGCGGCACGCCGTAACAGGCCAGCACCGTGCCCAGCAGGGCCGGGCCGCCGTGGCTGGACAGCACTAGCCAGGGAAGCGCGACCGCGTAACAAAGGTCACCGACGGTCGAGGTGAACTGGCCCGCCACCAGCAGCTGGAAGTTCCGGCTGGCCAGCGCGCCGCGGCGCCAGCCGCCTGCGTCCTGGCCGCGGTGCGGCAGTCTCAAGGGGGACCTCCGGGGATAAGGACGGCTCGTCGTCCGGTGCGAACGACTTGCGAAAGAGTTGTTTCGCGATACTGAGGTGTCAGTTGACCGGGCCGTGATGTTACGTTCGCCCTGCGGCTACTGACGAGGCAGGGGACCCAGGTGCAGCGAGACATCTTCACCGCCGAGCATGACGCGTTCCGTGACCTGGTCCGCTCGTTTATCGCCAGGGACATGCTGCCCTACCACGAGCAGTGGGAACGCGACGGCGTGGTGTCCCGCGAGGTCTGGCAGGCCGCCGGGCGGGCGGGCCTGCTCGGCATCGACGTGGACGAGAAGTATGGTGGCGGCGGCAACCCGGACTACCTGTTCTACCTGGTCCTCAACGAGGAACTGGCCCGGGCGGGCCAGTACGGCCCGGCTTTCGCCGTGCATAACGACATCAACGGCCAGTACCTGCGCCGCCTGGCCACCCCCGAGCAGTGCGAGCGCTGGCTGCCCGGCTACTGCTCAGGCGACCTCATCACCGCGATCGCGATGAGCGAGCCGGGCGCGGGCAGTGACCTGCAAGGGATCCGCAGCACGGCGGTCCGCGACGGCCCCGGCTACCTCCTGAACGGGCAGAAGACCTTCATCTCCAACGGGCAGCTGGCCGACCTGGTGATCGTCGTGGCCCGGACCGACCAGGCGGCTGGGCACCGCGGGTTCAGCCTGCTGATGGTGGAGCGGGGCATGCCCGGATTCGAGCGCGGGCGCAACCTCGACAAGATCGGCATGCATGCTCAGGACACTTCGGAGCTGTTCTTCTCCGATGTGCGGGTGCCGGCCGAGAACCTGCTGGGGGAGGAGGGCGGCGGGTTCATCGCCCTGATGCAGAACCTGCCCAGGGAGCGGGTCTCGATCGGCTCGACCGCCCTGGCCGGGGCGGAGAAGATCTTCGAGGACACCCTGGAGTACTGCAAACAGCGCCAGGCCTTCGGCAGGCCGATCGGGACGTTCCAGTACAACCGGTTTGTGCTGGCCGAGATGGCCACCGAACTGGCCGTGGCCCGGGCCTTCACCGACCGGGCCGTGCTCGAGCACAACGCCGGGCGGCTGTCCAACGAGGACGCCTCGATGGTCAAGTGGTGGGACACCGAGCTGTGCAACCGGGTCGTGGACCGGTGCGTTCAGCTGCACGGCGGATACGGCTACATGCGCGAGTTCCCGGTGGCGCGGGCGTTCGCCGACGGCCGGGTGCAGACGATCTTCGGCGGGACGACCGAGATCATGAAGGAGATCATCGGCCGCGGCCTGGGGGTCTGACTCCGGCGGCTAGCCTCGCCGCGGCGACCGGCGCGCGGCTGGCGTTACGCATCCTGGTCCTCAGCCGCGAACCCAGGCGGGCCTGACCGTCCGGGCTTGCCCCGGCGGCGGGAAATGACGGCCAGGTCACCGGCGGGTGTCCTGAGTACCTGGACGCCCGGGCCGAAGTGCCGGGCCAGCTCCGCCTCGCGCAGCACGCTGGCCGGCGGCCCGGCGGCGGCGACCCGGCCCCGGTCCAGCAGCAGCAGCCGGTCGGCGAACTGGCCGGCCAGGGTCAGGTCGTGCACCGCCGACACGATGGTCAGCGAGCGCTCCCGGCGCAGGTCGTCGATCAGCTCCAGGGCGTCCACCCGGCGGCCCAGATCCAGGGCGCTGGTGGGTTCGTCGAGCAGCAGGACCGGCGCTTCCTGGGCCAGGGCCCGGGCCAGCACCGTCCGCTGCAGCTCACCGCCCGACAACGTGGCCAGTGCCCGGCCGGCCAGGGCGGTCAGCGCCAGCCGGCCGATCAGCCCGGCGCACACGCGGCGGTCGGCGGAGGTCTCGACCCGCAGGTACCCGATGTGCGGGGTCCGGCCGAGCAGCACGTAGTCGCCGACGGTCATGTCCGGCGGCAGCTGAGGGAGCTGCGGGACGTAGGCGACCAGCCGGGCCAGGGTCCGGCGCGGCATCCGGGCGGTGGGCTGGCCGCACACCACGATCTGGCCGGCGTAACTGACCTGGCGCGCGACGGCCTGCAGCAGCGTGGTCTTGCCCGCGCCGTTCGGGCCGATGATGGCCAGCCACTCGCCTGCGTCGGCCCGCTCGGTGATCCCGTCCAGCGCCGGGGCGCCGCCGTAGCTGACCCGCACCCCGGTCAGGCTGATCACGACAGGTCCCTGCGGGTGCGCCGGGAGCGCAGCACGAACAAGAAGAACGGGGCGCCCGCGGCCGCGGTGATCACGCCGATCGGCACTTCGGCCGGGGCCTGCACGGTGCGGGCCGCCACATCGGCCAGGACCAGGAAGGCCGCGCCGCCGATCATGGAGACCGGCAGCACGATCCGGTAGCTGGCTCCCGCGGTCAGCCGGACCGTGTGCGGGACGATGATGCCGACGAAGCCGATCAGGCCGCTGACCGCGACCGCCGCGGCGGTGCCCAGGGTGGCCGCGGCCACGATGGTCAGCCGGACCCGGGCCACGTTGACGCCCAGGCTGCCCGCCTCCGCCTCGCCGACCCGCAGCACGTCCAGCAGCCGCCGGTGGGCGATCAGCACCGCGGCGCTGACCGCCACGTACGGCAGGATCAGCGTGATGTCCGACCACGAGGCCACCGAGAGCTCGCCGAGTATCCACGAGTAGACCTGCTGCAGCGCCTGCTCGTGCTGCTCCTGGAGGAAGGTCTGGACCGCGGTGAGCAGGGCGGCCACGGCCACCCCGGCCAGCACGATCGACGCCGTGCTGCCCGGGGCGCCACGGGCCTGGCCGTCTCGTCCGGTCCCGGATCCCAGCAGGTAGGTGAGTGAGACGGCCGCGGCCGCCCCGCCGAACGCGGCCACCGGCAGCAGGCCGGGGCGGGCGTCGGTGACGATGATCAGCGTGGCGCCCAGGCCCGCCCCGGCGGCCACGCCGAGCAGGTAAGGGTCGGCCAGCGGATTGCGGAACACGCCCTGGTAGGCGGCGCCGCCGCCGGCCAGCATGGCGCCGACCAGCGCGCCGAGCAAAACCCGCGGCATCCTGATCTGCCAGACGATGGCCGCATCAATGGGCGGCACCGGTTCGGCCGGATGCCAGGGCAGCCGGGCCAGCAGCGCCTCTGCCACCAGCTTCAGGGACAAGTCCGCGGGACCGACCGCCAGGCCCACGGCCACCGCCACGACCAGCGCGGCGGTGGCCACGGCCAGCGGAAGGCCGGGCCGGATCCGGCCCAGCACGGCCAGCCCCTCGTCCGCCGGGCCGGCCGGCCCGAGCTCGGCGGCCTGCGCCTGGCCGGCCGCGCCGGGCGGGGCCTGGCCGGGCGCGCTGGACCGGGCCGGGCTGGCCGCACCGGCCTGGGCCGGGCTAGCGAGCGGGCCCGGGCCAGCGGGCGGGACCTGGCTAACGGGCGGGACCTGGCTAACGGGCCGGCCCGGGCCGGACGCCGGGCCGGGGGCGGCGGTTCCGGTCACCCGGTGCCCGAGCCCAGCCCGGCGGCGACCGTCCGCAGCAGGTCAACCACGCGCGGGCCCCAGCGGGACGCGATGTCGTCATTCAGCGCGATGACATGGCCCGCCTTGACCGCGGCCAGGCTGGACCAGCCGGGCCGGGCGGCTATCGTCGCCGCGCTCTGATGGCAGCACACGGTGTCGGCCAGGATGATGTAGTCCGGGTTGGCCCGGACGATGAACTCGGGCGACAGCTGCGGGTAGCCGCCGGCCGAGGCGGCGCCCTTGGCGCTGTCCGCGATGCTCTTCAGGCCGAGCAGGCTGAGCAGGCCGCCGACGAACGTCGACGAGGTGACCGAGTAATAGGTCTGGTCCAGCTCGTAGTAGTAAGTGAGCGGCTTGGCCCGCTTGGGCACCGCTGCGACGATCCGGGCGATCTGGCCGCGCAGCGCGGCCACCTCCCGCTGGGCCTGGGCCACGTGGCCAGTGGCCTGGCCGAGCTGCTCGAACTCGCGGTACTCGCCGCTGACGTTGGCCGGGGCGGCCAGGTCGAGCACCGGGATGCCGAACGTGGCGAGCTTGCGCTCCAGGCCGCTGATGTTATTGGAGATGACGACCAGGTCGGGCTGGTAGGCCACGATGGCCTCGACGTTGGGCTGGAACGCCGACAGCTTGGTCACCGGCGCGCCGGCCGGGAAGTCAGACAGGCTGTCGACCGCCTTGACCTGCGACCCGGCTCCGATCGCGTACAGCATCTCGGTGGCGGTGGGGGACAGCGAGATGATCGCGGTGGGCCGGGTCTTGATCTGGCCGACGCCGTTGGCGGAGGCGATCGTGACCGGGAAGGTTCCGCCGGGTGCGGGGCTGGCCGCCTTGGCCGGGGCGGGGCCGGCTGAGCTGCCGCAGCCAGCTGCGGCGACGGCGACCGCCGCGATGGCCGCCAGCGTGCGCCAGCGGCGCGGGATAGTTTGCATGGTCATCCTCCGTTGGAGTCAAGGAGGACGAAGTGCGCTCGCTACGACGCCGCGAGGCGTCGGAGTGAACCGCCCTTCCTCCGAGGACAGATCGCTGGCGCGGGCCAGGCGTCCGGGCTCGTCACCCCGTGGGGTGCATCACCGTTGCGGGACAGCGCCGGGATCGCACCGGCTTCGCTGTGCTGCGCGCCATCCTGGGCGGGCCAGGACAGGGGGTACTGTACCGCAACCGGGCCGGGCCGCTGACCCGGCTATGACGACATCCAGCAGGTTGGGTCGTAAGCTGTCATAAGGTGGCCTCCGTGCTCGCGCGGCGCGCCGGACAGGGACGGCCTGACAGGGACGGAGTGGCATCGTGACGAATCCAGAGTCCGGGCTGGTCATACCGGAAGGCGGCTTCTGGCCCGCGCCCGAAATCCCGCAGCCGAACATCTACCCGATGGAGTGGCGGGTCGAGACCGAGAAACTCGCCGCGATCTACCAGAAGTCCAAGCTGATGGTCTGGAATCCGGCCGACCTGCCGTGGGACGGGTTGCGCGCGGAGGACTTCACCGTCGAGCAGCGCCTGGGCATCATGTACTGGTTCGCGGTGCTGGCCAACTTCGACGCCTCGGGCCCGGCGGTGTTCGCCCGGGCCACGATCCGGGCCTTCGAGCAGCACGAGGAGGACCCGATCCGCAAGTGCTTCTTCTCGATCACCCGGGACGAGATGAACCACGAGGAATGCTGCCAGCGCTCCATCGCCGCGCTTTGGCCGGGCGGCCCGCTCGACTGGGAACCCGCCACTGACCTGGAGCGCGCCGCGCACAACAACATCGGCTGGCTGTACCACAACGGCGGCCGGTACTGGAGCGGGTACAACACCGCGGTCGGCAAGTACAGCCTCCCGGTGCTGTTCACCAGCTTCATGATGGGCGAGATGGCCGCCTCGACCCTGTTCAGGGGCATGGCATCGGGCGCGACGCACCCGGTGTTCCGCGAGATGTTCCAGCGGATCGGCCGGGACGAATCACGGCACCTGCAGATCTGCATAACGATCCTGGAGAACGAGTGGCCCGGCCTGACTGACGACGTCCGGGCCACGATCACCCGCCAATTGCGCGCGGGCTTCGTCTTCCTGTCCATGATCCTCTGGGAGCCGCCGGAAGGCTTCTGGGATCTGCCGCCCTATTTCCTGACCAACCACAGGGTGCTGATGGGCCACGCCAGGAAGGCCGGGCTCGGCGTGCTCACCTTCGAGGAGCAGGCCGAGAACTGGAAGACCGCGATCGCGAAGGTCCGGGCCATCGTGGTGCGCTGGGGCATCGAGTTCCCGGCCATTCCCGAGCTGGACATCGAGGGGGTCGATGTCTCGGCGGACATCAACCCCGACGACATCATCCCGGTCTTCTAGCCGCCGGCGCGCCTCAGCCCGGCCTGGCCCGGTCCTGGTCGCCGTGGTCCCGGCCGGCCCGGCGCTGGCCGGCCCGGTCCTGGTCATCCTGGTCCCGGCCGGCCCGGCGCTGGCCGGCCTGGTCCCGGCTGGCCTAGTCCTGGTTGGCCCGGCGCTGGTTGGCCCGGCCCTGGTTGGCCTGGTCCTGGTTGGCCCGGTCCTGGATCAGGCCGTAAGAGATGGCCTGGGCGACGGTCAGATAGCGGCCGCGCCGCGAGTCGTCGCGGATCTCGTCGACCTCGCGGCCGGTCACCTCGGCTAGCCGCAGGTACAGCTCATCGACCATGACCCGCAGGCGTTCCTCCTGCGCGGCCAGGTCGGTCGCGGTGCCGCCGCCCGACGCCCGCGGCTCGGCCAGCGCGAACACCGCGTTCGGATAGCCCAGGCGCTGGTCGCAGCAGGCCAGGATGCCCAGCGCGGTGCCGCTGAGCTCCCCCGCCGCGCAGGCCAGGACCGGCACGCCGACCACGTCGAGGACGCCCATGACGGTGAGGGCAGCGGGCAGTTCCGCGTCGAGATTGTGCAGTTCGAGCCGGATCGGCTGGTCGCCCTCGGCGTCCAGGGTGAGCAACTGGGCGCACAGCCGGGTGGCCGCCGCGTCATCGAGGCGACCGCCGGCCATGACGATCCGCTGCTCCAGCAGCCGCTCATAAAGGCGTCCGGGCCACCCGGCCTGATCCAGTCCGACCCGGGTCGGGCTGATCAGCGGCGGCGGTAGCGGTGGCGGTGGTGCAGCCGGCCGTTCCGGACGGCCCGGCACCGCGGGCCAGGACGGCGGTCCTGGCCCGCCCGGAGGCGTGGGCCGGTCAGGGAGTGAACTGGCCAAGAACATGGTCATCGTGCCTCCTGCTCGTCTGTGCTCCTGGTCATCGTGGTTCCTGTGGTCTGTGCTCCTGTGGTCTGCGCCTCGTCATCGTGGTTCTTGTGGTCTGTGCTCCTGTGGTATGCGCTCCTAGTTGCTGCCTGCTGACCTGGGCTCCGATCGCGCCGGACCGGTCAGGCTTGCAGCCGCCAGGTGATCTGGCCGCCGATAGCGGCGGCGTAACGCTCGAGCGTTGACGCGCGCACATCCGCCTCGCCCGCCTCCAGCCGGGCGACCGCCGACTGCGAGGTGCCCATCCGGGCCGCGACCTCCGTCTGGGACAGGCCAGCCGACTGCCGCTGCTCGGTCAGCGCCCTGACCAGCCGCCGCCGGTCCTGCGACATGCGCCGCAAGGCCATCTCCCGGAAGCCGGGCAGCAGCGGCAGTCGCGGCTCCGGTTCGCCAGCACCTGGCGCGCCGGGTCCAGCCCCGTCAGCGTCTGGATTCCTTGCGTCTGGATTCCTTGCGTCTGGACTCCCTGCGTCTGGACTCCCTGCGTCTGGACTCCCGGTGTCCGGTTCCCCAGCGTCCGGATTTCCGGCGTCCGGACTCCCGGCGGCTGGCCCGCTGGCGGGGGCGCGTGCATCCATACCGCTCAGGATATCTCACATTCGAGATCTCACTCTTGAGCTAGTGGCGCGCCCACGCGACACGCCCACACGGCACGCCCACACGGCGCGGCCACACGGCGCGGCCACACGACACGCCCACACGGTGCGGCCCTGGGGTGCAGCGGCGCGGCGAGTCGGTTTGAGGCCGCCGGGTGCGGGGTGCGGCTGCGTCCCGCGCGCGGGGCGCCCGGCCCGCCTGTGCACAGTGCTGTGGATTGGCCAGTGGATAACTGAAATTAACGGGGGATAACGCGCGGATGTCCTGTGCATGGCCAAAGAATCTTGGAACTGATCTGGTCTGGCCCTTGTGCGTGCTGGTCAGCAGGCAGTAGAACTGCATGACCACCACAGGTGGCCACCAGCCGGAGGCAACTTCGGAGACGCTGAGGAGCCGGGAAACCGGGGCCTTACGCGGGTGGCTAGCACCGGTGGCGGGCCCGCGACGCGGGGCAGTCGAGCGATCGGCACGCTAGAACGTCGCCGGGCCGGGCGAGGCCCCTCCATCTCATACATGGAGGGGCCTCGTCACATGTTGCCCGCCATCAGCCCGGGCCCCGGCACCGACACGCCGATCGTGTCACTCCCATCACATCTGTCACGGCCTCGCCTGCTGCCCCCCACCGGTTTCATGATCGCGGTGATCTACTGGGGCCGGCGGCCCACCTAATAACCGTGATCATGAAACCGGCTGCCGTGGCGGAGGGGCCGGGGCGGGTCGGCGTGGGGGAGTTGCGGCTTATGGGAGAGAATCGCAGGTTTCTGGGGACGAGCGGCGGGCTGGACTATAACGAATTGCGCGCAACGAGTAACGGCACGTGCAATGGCGGCCGATAATAAGACAGACGCAGGCGACGTGGGTACCCCCGAGCTCACGTCGCCGCGTCTTCATACGCGCCCCGGGCGCGCCCAGCCAGCCGCCCGGGTCGCCTGAAGATCGCCTGAATCAGCTGGTTACTGATCACCGCTGATTGGCGCCGATGCGGCGTGAGCGGTACCCGCTGCCAGCTCGGCCCGGTAGCGTTCAGTGCATGACAGCTTTCGCAATGCCCCAGGGCGGGCGCTCCGCTGGCCCAGCCGCGCCATTCGGCCGGATGCTCACCGCCATGGTCACCCCGATGACCGATGACCTGGCCGTCGACTACGCCGGAGCGGTCAGGCTGGCCACCTACCTGGTCGACGACATGCGCAACGACGGCCTGGTCATCAGCGGCACCACCGGAGAATCGCCGACCACCAGCGATGCCGAGAAAGACCAGCTGCTGCGGGCGGTGGTCGAGGCGGTGGGGGACCGGGCGACGATCGTGGCCGGCGTGGGCACCAACGACACCGCGCACACCTGCGAGCTGGCCCGGCAGGCCGAGCAGGCCGGGGCCGACGGGCTGCTCGTGGTCACGCCGTACTACAGCAAGCCGCCGCAGCGCGGCCTGGTGACCCACTTCCGTGCGGTGGCCGACGCGACCGGGCTGCCGGTCATGCTGTACGACATCCCGGGCCGGACCGCCATGGCGATCGCGACGGAATCGCTGCTGCAGCTGGCCGAGCATCCGCGCATCGTCGCGGTCAAGGACGCCAAGGACGACCCAGGTGCCGCGTCCCTGGTCATGGCGGCCACCCAGCTCGCTTTCTACTGCGGCAGCGACATGCTGAACCTGCCGTGGCTGTCCATCGGCGCCTGCGGGTTCGTCAGCGTGCACGGGCACGTGATCGGCGACCGGCTGCACGAGATGATCGACGCCTACCTGGCCGGTGACGTGGCCAGCGCGCTGGCTATCCACCGCGAGGCGCTGCCGGTGTACACCGGGATGACCCGCACCCAGGGCGTGATCACCACCAAGGCCGCGCTGACGATGCTCGGGCTGCCCGGCGGCCCGGTCCGCCTGCCGCTGGCCGACGCGACCGCGGCCGAGATCGAGCAGCTGCGCACCGACCTGGTGGCAGGCGGTGTGAAGCTCCGGTGAGTCACCCGCACCCCGGCCTCGGGCCCCCGCCGCCCCTGGCCCCTAACGGCCTGCGCATCGTGGCGCTGGGCGGGCTGGGCGAGATCGGCCGGAACATGACCGTGTTCGAGCACTCCGGCCGGCTACTCATCGTCGACTGCGGGGTGCTGTTCCCCGAGCCCGATCAGCCCGGCGTCGACCTAATCCTGCCCGACTTCACCATGCTCGAGGGCCGGCTGGACGATATCGAAGCGCTGGTGCTGACGCACGCGCACGAAGACCACATCGGGGCGGTGCCCTACCTGCTGCGCCGGCGCGCTGACATTCCGCTGGTCGGGTCCAGGCTGACGCTGGCCCTGGTGCAGAGCAAGCTCACCGAACACCGGATCAGCCCGCAGACGCGGGAGGTGGCCGAGGGCGGCCGGCTCCCGGCCGGGCCGTTTGACCTGGAGTTCTTCGCGGTCAACCACTCGATCCCTGACGCTCTGGCGGTCGGCATCAGGACCACCGCCGGCCTGGTCCTGCACACCGGTGACTTCAAGATGGACCAGCTGCCGCTGGACGGGCGGCTGACCGACCTCGGCGGGTTCGCGCGGCTCGGCGCGGACGGCGTCGACCTGCTGATGGCCGACTCCACCAACGCCGAGGTCCCGGGCATCGTGACCAGCGAGCGCGCCATCGCGCCGGTGCTGGCTGAGGTGTTCGCCGCCGCTCAGCAGCGCATCATCGTGGCCTGCTTCTCCAGTCACGTGCACCGGGTGCAGCAGGTGCTCGACGCCGCAGCCACGCACGGCCGCCGGGTGGCGCTGGTGGGCCGGTCCATGGTGCGGAACATGGGGGTCGCCCGCGAGCTGGGCTACCTGCGCGTGCCGCATGTCCCCGGCGGCCTGATAGTGGAGCCGCGCGAGGCGGAGGAAATGCCGCCGGAACGGATCGTGCTGATCTCCACCGGATCGCAGGGCGAGCCGATGTCGGCCCTGTCCCGGATGGCCGCGCGGGACCACCCGATCCGGATCGCCGAAGGCGACACCGTGATCCTGGCCTCCTCGCTGGTGCCCGGCAACGAGACCGCGGTATCGCGGGTGATCAACGACCTGACCAGGCTCGGCGCCCGGGTGGTGCACAAGGGCAACGCGCTGGTGCACGTGTCCGGCCACGCCCCGGCGGGCGAGCTGCTGTACGTGCTCAACCTGGTGCGGCCGGCCAACTTCATCCCGGTGCACGGCGAGTGGCGGCACCTGCGGGCGCACGCCGAGCTGGCCGCGCAGACCGGCGTGCCCGACACGAACATCGTGATCGCCGAGGACGGCGTCGTGGTCGACCTGCTCGACGGCCGCGCCCGGGTCACCGGAAAGGTCCCGTGCGGCTACGTGTACGTGGATGGCCTGTCGGTCGGCGAGGTGACCGAGTCGTCGCTGAAAGACCGGCTGATCCTGGGCGACGAGGGCTTCGTCTCGGTGGTCATCGTGGTCGACTCCACCTCGGGGAAGATGGTCGCCGGGCCGGAGATCCACGCCCGCGGCTCGGGCATCGACGACTCCGCCTTCGAGGAAGTCCTGCCGCGGATCGAGGAGGCCCTGGCCCGGGCGGCCGCGGACGGGATCAACGACGTGCATCAGCTCCGCCAGCTGGTCCGCCGGACCGTCGGGCGCTGGGTGAACGAGAACTACCGGCGCCGCCCGATGATCATCCCGGTCCTGGTCGAGGTCTGAGGCCGGGCGCTGGCCCGCTGAGACCTTGAACTCGGTCTTCAGCCGCTCGGTCTCGCTGGCTCGCTCGCGCAGCGGGCTGCGGCTGGCCCGGCGGCCGGGCTAACCGGAAAATGACCTCAGCCTGAGCGCGGCAGCGAACGCCAGCCAAGTGCTGACGTGTGCTTATGCGGCGGGCGCGAGGACGACGGTGTATCCGAGGGCTTCGAGCTGGCGGACGTGGCTGCGGGTCTTGCGGTTCTTGTCGATTCGGCTGGTGTAGTAGTCGCTGCCGAGGTCGTGGAAGCGGGCGTCGCGGTCGGAGAGCAGATGCCATGCGATGACGAGGATGGAGCGGGCGACGGCAACGAGGGCCTTGAGCTTGCCGCGCCGTCTGGCCAGCCGCCGGTAGCGCTGGCCGAGGAAGGTGTCGGTGCGGCCGGCCGAGGCGACGGCCGAGCCCAGGACGCCCTTGAGGTAAGGGTCGCCCTTGCCGGTCTTGCCGCCGCGGGTCGTGGCCCCCGACTGCATGGTCTGCGGGGTGAGCCTGGCCCACGACACCAGGTGGCCGGGGGTGGGGAACCGGCTCATATCGAGCCCGACCTCGGCGATGATGACCTGGGCGGCGTCGCGGCCGATGCCGGTGATCTCATCGAGCCGGTCGACCGCGGGCAGCACCGGCGAGCCCGGCAGCAGGCCCGCGCCTGGGCCAGTGGTCCCGTCGGCGTCGACGCCCCAGGATTCAGGGATCTGCGGGATCAGCTCCTCGATCCGCGTGGTGAGCATGTCGATCTGGGCGGTCAGCCCGTCGATCTGCTCCAGCAGCATCCTGGCCAGCTCGCCGTGGTGGGCATCGAACCGGCCGTTGAGGGCCTGCACCAGCTTGTCGTGCTTGGCTTTCATCGGGCCGCGGGCCAGGCCGGCCAGGACCTGCGGGTCGCGCTCGCCGGCGATCAGCGCCTCGACCATGTCGCGGACCGACACCGCGGTGATCTTGCTGGCCACCGCCGAGACCTTGATCAGGGCGTCCTCGAGCAGCTTCTCCAGCCGGGAGTAGTACCGGGTCCGCTCCCGGGTCAGGTCGGTCCGCATCCGCGTGTAGTCCCGCAGCACCCGGATCTCCGCGGGCGGCACGAAACTGGGCCGCAGCAGGCCTTTCTCGGTGCACTTGGCCTGCCAGACGCAGTCCAGCTTGTCGGTCTTCGGCCGTCCCGGCGCCCGCCGCAGGTCGGCCGCCCGGACCAGCTGCACGTCCAGTCCGGCCGCCTCCAGCAGGTAGTACCAGATACGCCAGTAGTCGCTCGTGCTCTCGAGCGTGACCTTCTGAACGCGCTCGGCGACCAGGTGATCAGCCAGCTCCAGGACCGCGTTCATGGTCGCGTCCACCGGCCACACCAGGTTCCGCCGACGGCCCGGCCGGGCCGGGTCCGGTACCCGCATGCACACCATCCCCGAGGCCTTCGCCACGTCGATCGCGGCGACCCGCTCCAGGACCTGCTCGTGCTCCTCGTCCTCGATCTCCTGCGGCTCCAGCACCGCGCCCACCTCCCGGACCATCATGAACTCGACATGGCGAGGGTGCCCGCGGGGTCTCAGCAGAAGAACGAATCTAACCGGCGTGCTCGTAGCCACAATGCGCAACCCGAAGGTCGAGACCCCCGCGCCAGACTAGCTTTCGGGATCATAGGTCCCAGAAGAGTCCCGGGCTCGGCGGGCAACCGCGGCACCAATTTTCACGCCTGAGCGACCTCCCCGCAGGGGAAAACTGGGACTAGCTTGAGCGCTGGCGCAGCCGGTAGCGCTGCAGTTTGCCGGTGTTGGTGCGGGGCAGCTCGGCCAGGAACTCGATGGCCCGCGGGTACTTGTACGGCGCGATCTTCTGCTTCACGAAGTCCTGCAGCTCGGCGACCTTCGCGACGTCCGCGGCCGCGCCGGACCGCAGCACCACGTAGGCCGTGACGATCTGGCCGCGGGCCTCATCGGGCTGCCCGACCACCCCGCACTCGGCGACCTCGGGATGCAGCAGCAGCGCTTCCTCGATCTCCGGGCCGGCGATGTTGTACCCGGCGGAGATGATGATGTCGTCCGAGCGGGCCTGATACCAGAAGTAGCCGTCCCCGTCGCGGATGTAGGTGTCCCCGGTGAGATTCCAGCCGTCCTGCACGTAGCTGAGCTGGCGCGGGTCGGCCAGGTACTTGCAGCCGGTCGGGCCCCGGACCGCCAGGCGGCCGGGCTCCCCGTCGGGCACGGCCTGGCCTTCGTCATCGAGGATCGCCGCCTGGTAGCCGGGCACGGGCACACCGGTCGAGCCGGGCCTGATCGCCTCGCCCGCCGCGGAGATGAAGATGTGCAGCATCTCGGTGCTGCCGATGCCGTCGATGATCCGCACCCCGGTGGCGTCATAGAACGCCTGCCAGGTGCTGGCGGACAGGTGCTCGCCGGCCGAGACCGGGCAGCGCAGCCCGCGCAGCTTGGCGCCCTGGCCCGCTGCGATCATGGCCCGGTACGCGGTCGGTGCCGTCGAGCAGACGGTCACGCCCCGGGCGGCGATCTGATCGGCCAGCTCGACCGGGGTGGCCTTCTCCAGCAGCAGGGTCGACGCGCCGGCCCGCAGCGGGAAGATCAGCAGCCCGCCCAGGCCATAGGTGAAGGCCAGCGGCGGGGTGCCGGTGAACACGTCCGCGGGGGTGGGCTCCAGGACCAGGGCGGAGAACGTGTCGGCGGTGGCGAGCACCTCGCGGTGGAAATGCATCGCCGCCTTGGGCCGGCCGGTGGTGCCCGAGGTGAACGCGATCATCGCCACGTCGTCGGCGGCGGTGGCCACCGCGCTGAAGTCCTCCGGCTGGCCCGCCGACCGCTGGCTCAGATCGTCGGGCCCGGCGCCGCCATAGCTGACGATCCGCAGCCCCGGCACGTCCGCGGCGGTCAGGTCGGCGGTGAACCTGTGATCACACAGAGCCAGGCTGACCTGGGCAATCTCGCAGATCGCCGACAACTCCCTGGCCCGCAGCAGGGCCATGGTGGTGACAACCACCCCGCCCGCCTTGAGCACGCCCAGCCAGCAGGCGGCCAGCCACGGATTGTTCGGGCCGCGCAGCAGCACCCGGTTGCCCGGCACCACGCCCAGTTCCTCGGTCAGCGCCCGGGCGATCTGGTTGGCGGTGCGCCGCAGGTCACCGTAGCTCCAGGTGCCACCGTCTGACAGCAGGCAAGGACGCTGCGGGCCATGGGCGCTGATGGTGTGGTCGAGCAGGGCCTCCGCGCAGTTGAGGCGGTCCGGGTAGGCCAGTTCCGGCAAGCTGAACCGCAGCTCGGGGAACTGGGCGGGCGGCGGCAGATTGTCCCGGCAGAACGTGTCGACGTGCGCGGATGGCGAGAGCTGCATGGCCGGACCTTCCTTCGGCGCCGCCGGGACGTCATCAGTATCGCGCCCCGGTGACGATAGTCAACAAACCAGGGCATTGACGGGTCCGGTACGGGGCAAAGCGCCAGCCTAGCGTTATGTTCCTGGTGTGAAGAAGGGTGCGCAGGGACCGCCTGACGGCGGCGGTTCGGCCCAGCCCCGGGCCTTGATCGTGACGATTTACGGTCTTTACGCACGGGAAGCGGGCGGCTGGATCAGCGTGGCGGCGCTGATCCGGCTGATGGCCGCGCTCGGGGCTGACGAGCCCGCGGTCCGGTCCTCGATCTCCCGGCTCAAGCAGCGCGGGGTGGTCGAGCCGCGCCGGGTCAGCGGCGCGGCCGGGTACGCGCTGTCCGAGCGCGGCTCGGACATCCTGGCCGAGGGCGACTGGCGGATCTTCGGCCGGCCCCGGGCCCAGGCGGCGGACGGCTGGCTGCTCGCGGTGTTCAGCGTGCCCGAGCGAGAGCGGCGCCAGCGGCACGCGCTGCGGTCGCGGCTGACCTGGCTGGGATTCGGCACGGTGTCGGCCGGGGTCTGGATCGCTCCTGGCCACCTGGCCGGGGAGACCACCGAGGTGCTGCGGCGGCACGGCCTGGACGGTTACGTCGACCTGTTCCGGGCTGAGTACCTGGCGTTCGGCGAGGTCCGGCAGCTGCTGCGGACCTGGTGGGACCTGGACCGGCTGGCCCGGGAGTATCAGGCCTTCCAAGGGCTGGCGGCGACGGTGCTCGAGCGCTGGCCGGCTTCCGGCGCGGATCCGGCGGCAGACCCAGGGCCAGGGCCAGGGCCAGGACCGGAGCCGGAGCCGGACTGCGCCGCGGCGTTCGCGGACTATGTCCGGGTCCTGACCGGCTGGCGGCGGCTGCCGTTCCTGGATCCGGGCCTTCCCGCTGAGCTGCTGCCCGGCGGCTGGCCAGGGCTGGCGGCGGCGGAGGCCTTCGCGGCGCTGACAGGCCGGCTGGCCGGGCCGGCCCGCGGGCACGTGCTGGCCGTGACCGGCCAGGCGCGGTGAGCCGGTAATGACCCGGGCCCGCCGCCAACCTTTAACCGGCCGGCGGCGTGAATTAACTATGTGGGCACAGACACGAGCCTGATGATGAGCGAGCCCGGCCAGCCCGACGTGATCGGGACCGAGGACCCCGCCGAATGCGGCTTCGAGGACTTCGTCGCGGCCACGTCGGCCCGGCTGTTCACGATGGCCCGGCTGCTGGCGGCGGGCGACCGGGCCGAGGCGGAGGACCTGCTGCAGAGCGCGTTCGAGCGTGCCTACCGGCACTGGGCCCGGATTTGCCGCCGAGATGATCCAGAACGCTACGTGCGGCGGATTCTGGTGAACGCGTCGGTCGACCGGTGGCGGCGGCTGCGCCGCCATCCCGAGGCGCCGCTGCCGGGCACCGGGGCCGACCCGGCCGGGGCGGACCAGACCGCGCTGCTGGCCGACCGGGATCTGCTGCTGCGGGCCCTGGCCGCGCTCCCGGTCCGGCAGCGGGCCGTGCTGGTGCTGCGCTATTTCGAGGATCTCACCGAGGCGCAGACGGCGACGGTGCTGGGCTGCAGCATCGGCACGGTCAAGAGCCAGGGCGCGCGGGCCCTGACCCGGCTGCGGGAGAGCATCGGCGAGCCGGGCGGCGAGGTCCCCGGCGGCAGGAAAGGCGGAGTGGACCATGACCGACCTTGAGCACCGGCTCCGGGCTGCGCTGGCCGCGGCCGCTGAGCCGCCGCCGGCCGGCCTGCTGGAGGGCATCCGCCGCCGGCACCGCCGCCATCTGCTCCGGCTGCGGGCCGGCGGCGCGGGCGCGGCGGCGGTCATCCTGGTCACCGGGTCGCTAGTGGCCCACGGCGCGCTGGCCGGCCCGGGCAACTCCGGCTCGGGTCGTTCCGCCTCGGCCCCGGCCGCGACCGGGGCCGGCAGCGGCTTCGGGCCGCTGTCGACCACCGGGCCCGCGACCGCGGCCCCGGGCACGGTGCTCAGGGATTGCCAGTCCAGCAACGGCGGCACCCTGGGCCGGAACTGGCAGCGCCAGAGCGTTCAGGTCGGGCCGGTGTGGTTCATCTACGGTCGGCTGGCCAACACGCACCCGACCGGCAAGCAGCTGCCCAGCGGGAAGGTATCGGCCAGCGCGATGGTCATCGCGGTCAAGAACGGCCAGACGGCGGTGGTGACCGCGGCGCCCCGCGTGGCCGCGCGGTTCCGGTTCCTGTCCGGCTTCAACAACTCGGACGTGTACTCGCTGCGGGAGGGCGCCCCGGGCCTGACGCTGGCCGGCTGCCCCAAGCAGCCCGCCGACAGTGGGATACCGCAGAGCTACGCGCCGGGGCTGACCATGTTCTGGCAGGGCTACCTCACCGACCTCACCGGCTGCGTGCCGCTGCAGGTGCAGGCCAGGCCCGGCGCGACACCGCTCCCGGTCTTGCTGCGGCTGGCCGGCGGGGCGTGCCAGGCCGGCTAGCCGCGGGTCAGCCGGGCAGGACCGCGTGGCCCTGGATCTCCACCAGCGCGGCGGGATCCCACAGCCGGGTGACCCCGACCGCGGCCATCGCCGGGTAGTCACGGCCGGCCAGCCGCCGCCAGGCCGCGCCGATCTCGCGGCTGTGCGCGCGATAGTCACCCAGATCGATGGCGTAGACGGTGAGGCTGGCCAGGTGCTCGGGCTCGCCGCCCGCGGCCGCCAGCGCGGTCAGCAAGTTGGCCAGCGCCTGCTCGAACTGGCTGGCCACGTCAGAGCCCACGATGGTGCCGGAACTGTCCAGCGCGGTCTGGCCGGCCAGGAACACCACCCGGCCCCCGTTCGCGACCACCGCGTGCGAGAACCCGGACGGCCGGGCCAGCGACGGCGGGTTCACCCGGTCAAGTGCCACCAGTCAGCTCCCTTCGAACCGCAGCGGGGCAGGCCAGCCTGGGGGGTCAGCCGGGGGCCGGCGGCCGGGCCGCCCAGCAGGCCCAGCATGCCTGCCCGGCTTTCACGACCGGACGGCGGGGCCGGACGCCGGGTGGCGCGGCCGGGCCGGGGCTGCGGGCCGCCACCGGGCGTGCCGGGGTCCCGGCACGCCGGCCCGGATCAGCTCCAGGCGGGGCCGCGGCCCGTCGGTGCGCCCGGTCTGCGGCGCGGCGCTGCCCGCCCGCCACTGATCAGGCCACTGCGCGCCGGGCCCGCGATAGCCCTGCTCAGCCGCGGCGTGCAAGGTCCAGTTCGGGTCGTGCAGGTGCGCCCGGCCCAGCGCGCACAGGTCGGCCCGGCCGGCCAGGATGATCGAGTTCACGTCGTCGAAGGACGAGATCACGCCGACCGCGATGGTGGCCACGCCCGCCTGGTTGCGGATCGCGTCCGCGAACGGGGTCTGGTAGGAGCGCCCGAAGGCCGGCTTCTCCTCCGGCGTGACCTGGCCGGTCGAGGTGTCGATGGCCGCCGCGCCCGCGGCGGCGAAGGCCCGGGCGACCTGGACGGCCTCGGCGGCGGTGACGCCGCCCTCGCACCAGTCGGTGGCCGAGATCCGCACCGTCATCGGCTTGTCCCTCGGCCAGACCGCGCGCATGGCGGTGAACACCTCCAGCGGGAACGCCAGGCGGCCGGCCAGCGACCCGCCATAGCGATCGGTCCGCTGGTTGGTGATGGGGGAGATGAACGAGGACAGCAGGTAACCGTGCGCGCAGTGCAGCTCGATCAGGTCGAACCCGCACCGGTCCGCGGCGGCTGCGGCGGCCGTGAACTCGTCCTTGATCGCCGCCATCTCGGCCACCGTGAGCTCGCGCGGGACCTGGTTCACGCCGGGCCGGTACGGGATCGCCGACGGGCCGCAGACCTCCCAGTTGCCCGCCTCCAGCGGCTCGTCGATGCCTTCCCACATCAGCCTGGTCGAGCCCTTGCGGCCCGAATGCCCGAGCTGCAGGCCGATCTTGGCGGTGGAGTTCTCGTGCACGAAGCGGGTGACCTGGCGCCAGGCGGCCTCGTGCTCGGGTGCGTACAGCCCCGCGCAGCCCGGGGTGATCCGGCCCTCCGGGGACACGCAGACCATCTCGGTCATGACCAGGCCGGCCCCGCCGAGCGCCTTGCCGCCCAGGTGGACCAGGTGGAAATCGGACGGGATGCCATCGCGCGCGGAGTACATGTCCATCGGGGAGACCACCACGCGGTTCTTCAGCTCCAGTTCGCCCAGCCGCAGCGGCTGGAACATCGGCGGTACCACCTCGCCATGGCCCATGCCCCGGCGCTGCTCGTGCCGGGCGAACCAGGCGTCAATCCGGTCCGCGAACTGCGGGTCACGAACCCGCAGATTGCCATGGGTCACCCGGCGGCTGCGGGTGATGATGTTGAACGCGAACTGCTCGGGCTCCTGGTGCACGTACTGGCCGAGGTTCTCGAACCATTCCAGGCTGGCCTGGGCGGCCCGCTGAGTCGAGGCCACTACCGGCCTGCGCTCCGCCTCGTAGGCCTCCAGCGCCACCTCGACCCCGGGCTGCTCGTGCAGGCAGGCGGCGAGCGCGAGCGCGTCCTCCATGGCCAGCTTGGTGCCCGACCCGATGGAGAAGTGCGCGGTGTGCGCCGCGTCGCCGAGCAGCACCACGTGGCCGTGCCGCCAGCTGGCGCAGCGCAGCGTGGCGAAGCTGATCCACTTGGAGTTGTTGGCGTACACAGCGTGGCCTTCGAGCACTCCGGCGAAGATCTCCCTGATCCGGGCGATGGACGCGGTGTCGGACTGCCCGGGCGCCACGGCGGTGCTCCTGGCTAGCGAGCCGAACCCGGCCGCCTCCCAGACCGAGTCGTGCATCTCGACGATGAACGTGCTGCCGGCCGCGTCGTAGGGGTAGCCGTGGACCTGCATCACCCCGTGCGGGGTCTGCTCGATGTAGAACTTGAAGGCGTCGAACACCAGGTCGGTGCCGAGCCACATGTACTTGCAGCGCCGCACGTCAAATTCGGGGCGCAGGATTCCGGCGAACGCGGCCCTGACCGCCGAGTTGGCCCCGTCGGCGGCCACGACCAGGTCATGACGGGCGGCCAGCTCGCCCGCCTCGGGCGCCCGCGTGCTGAAGTGCAGCCGGACACCCAGCTCGCGGCAGCGTTCCTGCAGGATCTGCAGTAGGCGGCGGCGGTTCATGGCCGCGAAACCGTGCCCGCCGCTGGTGATCGTCTGGCCCTTGAAGTGCACGTCGATGTCGTCCCAGCGGGCGAACTCGCGCTCCATCGCCTGGTAGATGGCCGGGTCAGCGTGCTCGATGCCGCCCAGCGTCTCGTCGGAGAACACCACGCCGAACCCGAACGTGTCATCGGCCGCGTTCTGCTCCCAGACGCTGATCTCATCGCCGAGACTGAGCTGCTTGGCCAGCGCGGCGAAGTAGAGCCCGCCGGGCCCGCCGCCAGTCACCGCGATCCGCACGACTGCCTCCCGATGCCTGGTGATCCGAGCGCTCGCGGCCCGCCTGGGCTCGGGGCGGATCACTGTGCACTTCGACGGTATGTCGCCTCAGTGACGATCGTCAAGATAGCGCCATGCTGACGCTGCTGACCTCGCTGAACTGCTGATTTGCCGTCAGGGCGGATGGCGAGGGCGGGAGGCCCGGCTGTAGCCAGTGATTGAACGTGAGCATTGGTCGACAGTTAGTTAGTTTGATGCGGATCGAAAGATAACTGGGTAAGATCATCGTTTGGTCACTTTCTCATCACGATTGACTTTAGCTGCCGGTCGGATGGTCTCAGGATTGTCTCAGTACGGCGTGAATAGGTAAGCATTCAGTCACTGTCGGGTCACGATTCCCCCGATGGGTAGTTTGGCGCTCCTGTGCTGGCGATACGGCTCCTAAGATTGCGATCTCAGCGGATAGATTCGGAGGAGGGCGTTCAATGCGGACACCCAAGCGAGGCTTGATGGCCGTCAGCGGCCTGGCAGCGCTCGCGCTTGTTGCTACCGCCTGCGGGAGCAGTGCGGGTTCGTCGGGCTCGTCGAACTCGGGCTCGTCGGGCAGCGTGAGCCTGGCCAGCGGTGTGCAGGGGATTAACCCTGGCACTGGCGCCCCGAAGAAGGGCGGGACACTCAACTTGCTCGGCGTCGGTGACGTCGACTACATGGACTACAACATCAGCTACTACTCGATCGGGTACCTGGCCCAGCGGATGTGGGTGCGCGGCTTGTACGCGTACCCGGCCACTCCGGGCAAGACCACTGACCCGGAGCCGGACCTGGCCACGGCGGCCCCGGTCGTTTCCAACGGCGGCACGACCTACACCGTGACGATCCGCTCGGGCGCGCAGTGGGACACCTCGCCGTTCACCCCGGTGACCGGCGCGGATGCGGTGCTGGGCCTGAAGCGGTCCTGCAACCCGGCGCAGCCGTTCGGCGGCCTGCCCGACTTCCTCAGCCTGATCAAGGGCTACGCGCAGTTCTGCGCGGCGTTCGCGAAGGTGAAGCCGACGGTTCCGGCGATCAAGGCGTTCGTGAACTCGCATCAGATCTCTGGTGTGACGTCCTCGGGCCAGACGGTCACTTACAACCTGAACCAGCCGGCCTCGTATTTCGCTGGCGAGCTGACGCTGCCGCCGTTTAACCCGGCGCCGGCGGCGAGCCTGAATTTCCTGCCGGCCAGTTCGCAGGCGCAGCAGAACGCGATCGCGGACGGCCCGTACAAGATCCAGTCGTACGTGCCGACGAAGAAGATCGTGTTCACGCGGAACCCGGCGTGGAACGCGACCTCGGACCCGATCCGCAAGGCGTACGCGGACACGATCAACGTGACCGAGACCGGTAACCAGACCACCAACCAGCAGATCCTGCAGACCAACTCCGCCTCGGGCGGGATGGAGTTCGACAGTTTCCCGCCGGTGGCCGCGGTGCCGGGCCTGGTGGCCCAGATGCAGCACGGAGGCAAGAACTTCAACCTGGGCCCGACCTACTCGACGAACCCGTACCTGGTGTACAACACGGTGTCGCCGAACAACGGCGGGGCGCTGGGCAAGGTGGCGGTGCGGCAGGCGATCAGCTTCGCGGTCAACCGGGCGCACCTGATCCAGGACTTCAACGGCGCGCTGCTGAGCCCGCCGCTGACCCACATCCTGCCCAACGGGATCAACGGGGCGCAGGATGTTCCGTCGAACTATGACCCGTACCCGTACAACGTGGCCAAGGCGAAGTCGATGCTGAAGGCGGCGGGGTACCCGAACGGGCTGACCCTGAAGTTCTTGTACCGGCCGTCGAGTTCGGCGTCGGTCAAGGCATTCCAGACGCTGCAGGCTGACCTGGGCAAGGTGGGCATCAAGCTCACCGCGCTGGGCGTACCTGACGCTGACTTCTACACCAAGTACCTGGAAGTCCCGAGTGCGGCCAAGGCCGGTACCTGGGATGTGTCCCTGGCCGGATGGGGCCCGGACTGGTACGGCGACGCGGCGACTTCGTTCTTCAAGCCGCTGTTCTCCGGCGCGCCGTCCTACCCGCCTCAGGGCAGCAACTTCGGGTTCTACAACAACCCCACGGTGAACGCGCTGATCGACAAGGCCTCTTCGCAGGCTAGCGCGACCACCGCGGCGACCCTCTGGGCTCAGGCGGACCAGGACGTCATGAAGGACGCCCCGGTCTACCCGATCACCCAGCCGCTGCAGGCGCTGTACCACGCCAGCTACGTGCACAACGCGGTTTACGTGCCGGCGCTGCAGGAGTTCGACCCGACCAACGTCTGGCTGAGCACCCCCACGGGCGGCTGATCCCAGGCGCACGAGTGTCCCGGCCGGCCGCCCTGTTCCTCCCTATCCAGGGCGGCTGGCCGGGACTAATCCATTACCGCAGCCATTACGCATGGTCTATTAATTGTATTGATGGCCAGGAACGCAAGAGCGGGCCAGTCGTGCCTCACCCGATCGCGATATGGCGGCTAGGCCGCACGGGGGTATACCGGCCATCACGGGCGGCTAGGAGCCCGGCCAAGCCATTGCCAGCCGACCCCTGGACTACAGCCGCCCGGCATCCCGGCCGCGGCCCGGCCACGTCGTTCCGCCAGCCCGCACGCGGCCTCCAGTAGTTCTCCGGCCGGTCGCTGCTGCGGCCCGGCCACTGCTCCGCACTAGCACTGCAGCCGCTGGCACTACAGCCGCTGGGCCGGCCGGCCGACGGCCCGGAGAAACCGGGCCGGTGCTGGTGATAGAACGCTGCCACGCAAGCCACTTGTACCGGATTTGGTGCAATCCGCTGAACGACATATCCGATTTGTCCGCATCAAATCCGGTACAAGTGAACAACCGCCCGGCAGGGACAGGTGTCGTGACGAGACGGGGCGGGTGTTGCGGCTGTACGGCTCTGGGGGGCGGGGCCGGGCGCGGGCGCTGGGTGCCGCGACGGGACAGTGACGACACGCCGGAAGGCTGGCGGGTGCGGCGGCCGGAGCGAAATGATAGCTACCGTAGGGATCATGGCGACTCGTGCGCCCAAGAGCGCCGCGCGCCCGCGCAGCGGGACGGCCGGGCGCTCGCGCCAGGCTGGCACCACGCGGCGGCCCGCAGGTAGCGGCCCGGCCGCCCGCAAGCCTGCCGCGCGTTCGGGCGGGGCCCGGCCCCGGCCGGCCAGCACCGGGCGCCGGTACAGCCGCCGCCCGCCGCCCGCCAATCCCGTCGCCATCCTGGCCCGCTGGCTGGCCCGGGCCGCGGCTGAGGTCTGGATGGGCCTGGCCCACGCGGTGGGCTCCATCGCCCGGGCCATGGGCCGCAACGCCATGGACCTGGACCCCGCGCACCGCCGCGACGGCCTGGGCCTGACCGTCCTCGGTGCCGCGATCGTCACCGCCGCCGCTACCTGGTTCAGCCTCGGCAACGCGATCGGCCGGTCGCTGAGCGCCTTCGTCCGCGGCTCGTTCGGCTCCGGGGCCTGGACCGTGCCCATCTTGCTCGGCCTGCTCGCCTGGCGGCTGCTGCGGCACCCGGACCGGAACGCGGACACGGCCCGGATGGTGATCGGCTGGACCGCCCTGCTCATCGGCGCGCTCGGCCTGATCCACATCGCCAACGGCACGCCCCGGCCGTCGGCCGGCGCATCGGCCATGCGGGCCGCGGGCGGGATCATCGGCTACGCGGCGTCGGGTCCGCTGGTCGCGGCGGTCACCCCCTGGGTGGCCGCGCCGCTGCTCGCCTTGGTCACCGGGTTCGGGCTGCTGGTGATCACCGGGACGCCGCTGCATGCCGTGCCGTCCCGGCTGGCCGACCTGCACGGGTTCGCGCGCTACGGCCGGACGCCCGCCGAGCCGCAGGACGGGTCGGCCGCCCCGGCCGGCGCTCCGCGCCAGCTCACCCGGGGCGGCAAGCGGCGGCAGGAGGCCATCGAGGCGGGCGACCACCAGAAGCCCTACGACACCCCGCTGCTGGGCGGGATCCTGGCCCGGGACGCGGCCGCCGAGCAGAACCAGGCCGGCCGCCCCGGGGCCGCGGCGGCCAGCGTCGACGCGATGGCCCCCGGGGTCAGCTTCGGGCTGGCCGCCGGTACCGGACGGCCACCGGCCGCCCCGGCCGGTCCGGGCCCGGCTGGCTCCGGCCCGGGCGGGACCACCGGCCACGGCGGCCCGGGCGACAGCGGCGAGGCGTCCTGGCTGGACTCCTGGTTCGGGCCGGGCGAGGGGGCCGCCAGCAGCCCGGCCCCCGCCGCCAGCGCGGCGCGGGAGGCCGACAAGGCCGCGCTCAAGGCCGAGCAGCTGATGCTCAGCTCGTCCAGTGACGCAAGCTACACGCTGCCGCCCACGGCGCTGCTGCGGCCGGGGACGGCCCCTAAGGCCAGGACCCGGGCCAACGACGCCATGGTTGAGGCGCTGTCTGTGGTGCTGGAGCAGTTCGACGTGGACGCGCAGGTGACCGGGTTCGCCCGGGGTCCCACGGTGACGCGGTACGAGATCGAGCTGGGGCCGGCGGTCAAGGTGGAGCGGGTCACCCAGCTGTCCAAGAACATCGCCTACGCGGTGAAGAGCGCGGACGTGCGGATCCTGTCGCCGATTCCCGGCAAGTCCGCGATCGGCGTCGAGATCCCCAACGCGGACCGGGAGATCGTCAGCCTGGGGGACGTGCTGCGGTCGTCGGTGGCCGCGGGCGACCATCACCCGATGGTGGTCGGGCTGGGCAAGGACGTGGAGGGCCGCACGGTGGTGGCCAACATCGCCAAGATGCCGCACATGCTGATCGCGGGGGCCACCGGAGCGGGCAAGTCGGTCTGCATCAACGGGCTGATCACCTCCATCCTGGTCCGGGCCACCCCGGACGAGGTCCGGATGATCCTGATCGACCCCAAGCGGGTGGAGCTGTCCATCTACGCGGGCATCCCGCACCTGATCACCCAGATCATCACCAGCCCCAAGAAGGCCGCTGATGCGCTGGAATGGGTGGTCGGGGAGATGGACCGCCGCTACGACGACCTCGCGGCCTCCGGGTTCCGGCATGTGGATGACTTCAACAAGGCCGTGCGGGCCGGCAAGATCAGCGCGCCGCCGGGCAGCGAGCGGGTGTACGTGCCCTACCCGTACCTGCTGGTGATAGTGGATGAGCTGGCCGACCTGATGATGGTCGCGCCGCGCGACGTCGAGGACGCCGTGGTGCGGATCACCCAGCTGGCCCGGGCGGCCGGCATCCACCTGGTGCTGGCCACCCAGCGCCCGAGCGTGGACGTGGTGACCGGGCTGATCAAGGCGAACGTGCCGTCCAGGCTGGCCTTCGCCACCTCCAGCCTGACCGATTCCCGGGTCATCCTGGACCAGCCCGGGGCCGAGAAGCTGGTCGGCCAGGGCGACGCGCTGTTCCTGCCGATGGGCGCGAGCAAGCCGCTGCGGCTGCAGAACGCGTTCGTCACCGAGAAAGAGATCAGGGAAGTCGTCGCCCACTGCAAGAAGCAGGCCGAGCCGGACTACCGCGAGGACGTCGCGGCGCCCGAGTCGCGCAAGCGGGAGATCGACGCCGACATCGGTGACGATCTGGAGCTGCTGGTCCAGGCGGCCGAGCTGGTGATCAGCACCCAGTTCGGCTCGACCTCGATGCTGCAGCGCAAGCTGCGGGTCGGCTTCGCGAAGGCGGGGCGGCTGATGGACCTGCTGGAAAACCGCGGCGTAGTAGGCCCCAGCGAAGGATCGAAGGCCAGGGACGTGCTGGTCCAGCCCGACGATCTGGCCGGATTGCTGGCCTCGCTGCGCGGCCTGGACGGGTGACCGCGCGGTTACCCGGGCCGCCGGTGGATACTTGTCTGGTAGCACTAAACGGCGGCGCGGTCCTCGCTCGCCGAAACCCAGATGTCTACACTTAGTGATCGGGCCCTTACGCAGAGGGACCGCAGCCAGGACAATTCCGGTAACTGTGACCCGCACCCCGGGCGGCACGCAGTGCGACAAGGCAGTGGAGGCGCGGCGTGAGCATCGGTGACACCCTGGCGGAGGCACGCCGCCAGTCTGGTCTCACCACTACGCAGGTCAGCCAGCGGACCTGCATCAGGGAGACAATCATCCGGGGGATCGAGCGTGACGACTACTCCGCGTGTGGCGGGGACTTCTACGCTCGGGGCCATATCCGCAGCATCGCACGGGCGGTCGGGGCTGACCCTGAACCGCTCATCAGGGAGTACGACGCCACCCAGGGGGCACCTCAGGTCATTACCGCGGCTGATGTCTTCGAGCCGTCGACGCCAATCAAGATCAAAGAGCGGCGTCGGCCGAACTGGAGCCTGGCCATGATGGCCGCCATCGCGGTGGTGGCCGGCTTCGGCATCTATCACCTGGTGAGCTCGGGTCAGTCCAACTCGGCCGCGCACGGGTCCGGGGCGACGACGGTCAGCCACGACCGCCAGCCAGCCCAGAACCAGAGCCCGGCCCCGGCGGTGTCGCCGTCGGCCGCGCCGCACCCGCACCGGGTGGTGATCGACCTGGCCGCCAGCCAGAACTGCTGGGTCGACCTGACCACGACCCGCGGCCATACCATTTTCAGCGGCATCGTCCACGCCGGCAGTTCGAAGCACTGGACCGAGCACAGGACGGTGAACATGGTGATCGGGAACCCGGCGGGCATCACGCTGACCGTCAACGGCAAGAACCCGGTTCCGCCCGGATCGTCCAACCAAGTGGTCACGCTCAGTCTCGGTCCGGGCCAGAAAACGGTCAGCTGACCGCATCGGCAGGCCGGCCGCAGGTCACGCAGCAGCCGGCTTATCGTAGTCTGCCGATGTGCCGAGCGAACCGGAACTTCTGCCCAGCCAGCGCACCGTGAGCCTGGTAACGCTGGGCTGTGCCCGCAACGAAGTGGACTCAGAAGAGCTGGCCGCCCGGCTGGAAGGGGCCGGGTGGACGCTGACCGACGCGCCGGACGCGGCGGTCGTGCTGGTCAATACCTGCGGATTCATTCAGGCGGCCAAGCAGGACTCGATCGATGAACTGCTGGGCGCCGCGTCGGCCGGCGCCCAGGTGGTGGCAGCGGGCTGCCTGGCCGAGCGCTACGGCTCGGGCCTGGCCGAGGCGCTGCCTGAGGCGCAGATCCTCAGCTTCGACGACTACGGGGACATCGCGGCCCGGCTCGATGCGGTGCTGTCCGGGCAGCGCTGGCCCGCGCACGAGCCCAGGGACCGGCGCCGGCTGCTGCCGATCGCGCCGGCCGGGCGGGCCGCGAGCGGCGCCGGGCTGCCCGGGCACGGCACCGTGGCGGGCTCCGGCACCGCGGTAGGCACCCCCGATGCTGGCCCCTCGATCGCCGACCTGCCGCCGGGTGTGGCGCCGGCCTCCGGGCCGAGGGTGCTGCGCCGCAGGCTCGACGGCGGGGTAGTGGCCCCGCTCAAGATCGCTTCTGGCTGCGACCGGCGGTGCAGTTTCTGCGCCATCCCGGCGTTTCGCGGGGCCTTCGTGTCCCGGCCGCCGGCTGACCTGGTGGCGGAGGCGGCCTGGCTGGCCGCCCGCGGCGTCCGCGAACTGTTCCTGGTCAGTGAGAACTCGACGTCCTACGGCAAGGATCTGGGCGACCTGAGGCTGCTGGAGCAGACGCTCCCGCAGCTCGCGGCGGTCCCGGGGATCCGCCGGGTCAGGGTGAGCTACCTGCAGCCCGCCGAGCTGCGTCCGGGCCTGGTCGAGGTGCTGACCGGCACGCCGGGCGTCGCGCCCTACTTCGACTTGTCGTTCCAGCATGCCAGCGGCCGGGTGCTGCGGTCCATGCGGCGCTTCGGCGACCGGGAGCGGTTCATCGCCTTGCTCGGCCAGATCCGGCAGCGCAGCCCGCAGGCCGGCGTCCGGTCCAACTTCATCGTCGGGTTCCCGGGCGAGACCGAGGCGGACCTGGCTGAGCTGGAGCTGTTCCTGACCGAGGCCAGGCTGGACGCGATCGGGATCTTCGGTTACTCAGACGAGGACGGTACCGAGGCGGCGACCCTCTCCGGGCAGCTGCCGGCCGCCGAGATCGCCCGGCGGGTCGAGGACCTGGCCGACCTGGCCGACGAGCTGATGGCCCAGCGGGCCGCTGAGCGGGTCGGCGAAGTCCTGGAGGTGCTGATCGAAGAGGCCGCCGGGCGGGGCAGCTACCTGGGCCGCGGCCCGCACCAGGCACCGGAGGTCGACGGGACCGTGCTGGTCAGGTCGGCCCGCCCGCTGGCCGCGGGCGACCTGGTGGCGGCCACCGTGACCGGCAGCGACGGGGTCGACCTGGTCGCCGACGTCACCAGCGCGGAGGCCGCGGTGCCCGCGAGAGGCGCGTGAGCACATTGAGCCGGCCCGACGCCGGTTCGGGGCCGCAGGACGCAGTAGGCGAGGCCATGGCCATCACGCCGCCGCGCCTGCTGAACGTGGCCAACGGGCTGACGGTGGGCCGCCTGCTGCTGGTCCCGGTCTTCGTGGTGCTGCTGCTGGCAGGCGGGCCGGGCTGGCGGTTCGCGGCGTTCGTGGCTTTCGCGGTCGCGTCCGTGACCGACCTGCTGGATGGCGAGCTGGCCCGGCGCCGCGGCCTGATCACCGAGTTCGGCAAGATCGCCGACCCGATCGCGGACAAGGCGCTGACTGGCTCCGCGCTGGTCTCGCTGTCATTCCTGGGCGAGCTGCCCTGGTGGGTGACGGGCGTGATCTTGTTCCGCGAGCTAGCGGTCACCGGGCTGCGGTTCTGGGTCATCCGGCACGGGGTGATCGCGGCCAGCCGGGGCGGCAAGATCAAGACCTTGCTGCAGGTGCTCGCGATCAGCCTGTATATCCTGCCCGGCCCGCTGGCGCTCACCCGCATGATCGTGATGGCCGCCGCACTGGCGGTGACTTTGGTCACCGGGGCGGACTACGTGGCCAGGGCGGTGCGGCTGCGCCGGTCAGTGCCCGGCCCGGGCGGCTCGCCATGAACCAGGCCGAACCCAGCCCGGCCGACGCCAGCCCGGCCGAGGTGAGCCCGGCCGAGGTGAGCCCGGCCGAGGTGAGCCCGGCCGAGGTGAGCCCGGCCGAGGTGAGCCCGGCCGAAGCTAACCCGGCCGAAGTGAGTCAGTCCGAAGTGAGCCCGGCCGAAGCTGGCCAGCCCGAAGTTAGTCCGGCCGAATTTAGTCGGGCCGAAGTTAGCCAGACCGGCCTGGCTGGGCAGACCGGGGCGGGCCGCCTGGCCGCGGAGGTCATCCGCCTGCTCGCCGCCCGCGGCCAGACGCTGGCCGTGGCCGAATCGCTGACCGGCGGGCTGCTGGCGGCGGCCCTGACCGCGATCCCCGGCGCGTCCGCGGTCTTCCGTGGCGGCGTCGTGGCCTATGCCACGCAGATCAAGGCCAGCGTCCTGGGCGTACCCGCCGGGCTGCTGGAACGCCGCGGCGCGGTGCACCCGGACGTGGCCGCGGCCATGGCCGCGGGGGTCCGGGCCCGGCTGGGGGCGGACTTCGGCGCGTCCACCACGGGCGTCGCCGGACCCGATCCGGCGGACGGATATCCGGTCGGCACGGTGTACATCGCCGTCCACGGGGGAAAAGAAGCGGCAGGGCGCGCCCTCACGCTCTCAGGTGACCGGCACCAGATCCGGATGGCATCCGTGGAGCGCTCGCTGGAGCTGCTGATCGGTATGCTGAAGGAAGATAATTCATGATTACAGTGTTACTTCATCGAACACGCACCTATGCCCTCTCCCGCACAGTCAGTAAGGGCAGGTACGGTGGAGGAGTCAACGGGTCGGCCTTCGGAAGGGAGTGCGACGATGGTGCTGCTTCGTCACTTTCTTGGTGACGCCCTGCGGCGGCTGCGTCAGCGGCAGGGTCGCACTCTTCGCGAGGTGTCCGCGGCCGCGCGGGTCTCACTGGGCTACCTATCCGAGGTCGAGCGAGGGCAGAAGGAAGCTTCGTCGGAATTGCTCGCCTCCATCTGCGGGGCGCTGGGGGCTCCGCTGTCCCAGGTCCTGCGTGAGGTTTCGGACAATTTCGCCCTGGCCGAACTGCAGAATGAGCCGGTGCTGACCGGGGCCAGGGAGCCCGCCCGCCAGGACGGTGCCGGGCCCGAGCCGGACGCCGTGCCGGCTAGGCCGGTCCAGGCCGTGGCCGGGCGGCGAATCGCGATCGGGCCGCGGACCAGGCTGGGGGCCGAAGAGGCGCCCGCCACGCTGGTCGGCCCCGCCGCGCAGCGGCTGGTATCGGGCGAGGATCAGGTGCTCGACCCGGCGGTCCTGCACGCTGACCAGCCGGTCATCGAGCAGGTCACCCGGCGCGCCCGCGAGATCACCGACATGGTGCCGGTCTGACCGGTGGGCAGCCGCGATACCGGCAGCAGCCGTCTGCCAGCTAGGCGCGAGCCTGGCGCCAGCTGACGGCCATGCAGCCCGCGCGGGACCGGCGGCAGGCGCCGGGCAGGCAAGGCGGGCAGACCGCGCGGAACGGGCGTCGGCTGTCGGCTAGCCGCGCGGACGCGCGGGACCGGCGGCAGGCGCTGGGCAGACCGCGCGGAACGGGCGTCGGGGTGTCGGAGCCGCGCGGGACCGGCGGCAGGCGCCGGGCGGACAGGCGGCGCGGGGGCAGCCGGGCTCAGACCCAGGCTTCCGGGTTGTCCACCAGGGTCCGCACGCGGTCGGGCAGATGCCGGGCCACGATGTGGGCCAGCGTTACCTCTTCGAGGATGGCCCGCTCATTGGCCCGCAGCGCGATCCACACCTCTTGCAGCGGCTCGGCGGCCCCGGTATAGCCCAGGTTCTCCGGCCGCTCGCCGCGGACGCCGACTAGCGGGCCGTCGATGGCCCGGATGATGTCGGCCAGGGAGATCTGGTCGGCGGGCCGGGCCAGCCAGAAACCGCCGTCTGGCCCGCGCTGGCTGCGGACCAGCCCGCCGCGCCGCAGGTGGGTCAGGATCGCCTCAAGGAACTTGCCGGGGATGTTCTGGGCCCGGGCCAGCTGGTCGGCGGTCACGTGCCCGTCACTGGCCGCCGCGAGCTCGATCGCGGCGCGCAGGGCATAGTCGGCGCGGGCGGACAAACGCATGTCAAGCATTATGCAGCCAAACAGAAGCGGGCAGGTTAGCGGCGCGCGAGACCGAGTACCTCGGCCGCCGCCCGGCTGCTGGTCCTGGCCGCCCCGTAGGTCGCGATGTAGCCGCCCGCGGGCGGCCGCCAGACCGGCAGGCCCATCTCGACCACCACGGCATCCTGGCGGGCCGCCAGCAGCCGGGTGACCAGCTCACGGGCGCCCGGGTACCGATGCGCGTCCCTGACCACGATGACCAGCGGCCGCCCCGCGGCCGCGGCCAGCGCCGCCTCAGCGCTCTCCTGCGAGCCGTGAGCCAGGTCAGCACCGGTTCCAGTCCGCCAGACGCTCTCGGGCGGGACCCACGAGCTCAGGCCCCAGGGGACGGCACCGACGGCGATGTTGGCCGGCGGGACGATCTCGACCACGAAGGGATCGGTCACCGGCCCGACCCGGCCTGAGATCCGCAGCGCCCGGCGGGCCGCGGCCAGCCCGGTCTGGCCGTCGCCGGGGGTCAGGCCAGCCGTCCCGCCGTCCGTCCGGCCGTCAGGAACCCCGGGCCCGGCTGGCCCGGCTGGCCTGGCTGGCCTGGCTGCTCCGGCTGGCATGGCTGGCATGGCTGCCCCGGCTGGCCCGGCTGGCCCGGCTGCCCCGGCTGCCCCGGCTGTCCTGGCTGCCCTGGCTGGCCCGGCTGCCCTGGCTGCCCCGGCTGGCATGGCTGGCCCGGCGGGCGTCCGGGCGGCCGCGCGGGCCACGGTCCAGGCGCGCAGCTCGGCCACCGCGGCCGCCGCGGCCTCCAGCCGGGCCCCGGGCAGCCGGCCGTCTGCCACCGCCGCGACCAGCGCGTCCCTGACGGCCAGGTAGGTCAGCTGATCCTGATCCCGGCCGAAGCACAGCAGGTCGGTCCCGGCCGCCACGGCGAGCACCGCGGCCTCGGGGATACCGAACGGCAGGCTCACCGCCCGCATCTCCAGCGCGTCGGAGATGATCACCCCGGTGAAGCCCAGCTCGCCGCGCAGCAGGCCGGTCAGCGCGGCCGCGGACAGCGAAGCGGGCAGGTCACCGGTCAGCCCGGGCACCCGCAGGTGGCCGGGCATCACCGCGCGGACGCCGGCCGCGATGGCGGCCGCGAACGGCGGCAGGTCGCGCTGGGTCACCTCCGCCAGCGTGCCGTCGATCAGCGCGATCGCGTGATGAGTGTCGGACCGGGTGCTGCCGTGCCCGGGGAAGTGCTTGGCGCAGGCGGCGACGCCCGCGGCCTGCAGCCCGCGCACGGCCGCTGCGGCGTGCCGGGCCACCAGGCGGGTATCGGAGCCGAACGAGCGGGTGCCGATGACCGGATTGTCGGCGGCCGTGTTCACGTCCACGGAGGGCGCCAGGTTGACGTTGATGCCCAGCGCGGCCAGGTCGGCGCCCAGCGCCCGGTACACCGCCTCGGTCAGCGCGAGGTCGTCGACCGCGCCGAGCGCCGCGTTGCCCGGGTAGCGGCTGCCCTCGCGGTGCGCGATCCGGGTGACGTCGCCGCCTTCCTCATCGATCGCGATGATCGGCTCGGGCCCGGCGGCGCGCAGTTCGGCGGCCAGCCCGGCCAGCTGCGCGGCGTCCTCGACGTTCGGGCCGAACAGGGTCACCCCGGCCAGCCCGGCGCCGAGCGCGGCCAGCACCCAGCCCGGCGCGGCCGGGCCGGGGAACGGCGGGATCAAGATCGCGTCAGCCAGCCGGGCCAGCGACGGGTCGGTGGCGGCGGGCGCGCTCAACCTTTCACCGCCCCGGCGACCAGGCCGCCCACCAGGCGCCGCCGGACGATCAGGAAGAAGATCATCACCGGGATCGTGTACATGGTGGACGCGGCCATGATCGGGCCCCACTGGGCGCCGCCGCGGCCGAAGAAGTAGGTCACGTAGATCGGCAGCGTGTACGTCGAGTGAGACTGGCCCAGGAACGCCAGCGCCACGATGAACTCGTTGTATGCGGTGATGAACGAGAAGATGCTGGTCGCGACCAGCCCGGGCGCGACCAGCGGGAACAGGATGCGCCAGAAGATCCGGGCCGCGGACGCGCCGTCGATCGCGGCGGCCTCGTCCAGTTCCCTGGGCACCGTGGCGACGAAGTTGCGGAGCATCCAGATCGACACCGGCAGCGCCTGCGCGGCGTAGACGATGATCAGGCCGGTCAGGTTCTGCAGCAAGTTGAGCCGCTTGAAGTCCAGGAACAGCGCGATGATCAGGGCCTGGCCCGGGATCATCTGCACGATCAGCAGCATGATCAGGAACGAGGTCCGGAACCGGAACCTGAACCTGGCCACCGCCACCGAGGCCAGCAGCGAGACGACCGAGGCCAGCAGCACGGTGGCCAGCGTCACCGCGAGGCTGTTGCGGAAGAACAGCCAGACCGACCCGATGCCGGACGCGCTGCCGCTGATCACGGTGGCGAAGTTGGCCAGGGTGGGATGGGCCGGCAGCAGGCTGGGGGTGAGCGAGTAGATCTCCTGCGACGGCTTGAACGCGGTGGCGACCATCCACGCGATCGGGAACAACGTGATCAGCGCGATCAGCACCCCGATAGCGTTCAGGCCCGTGGTCTTGGCCCGGCGGGCGGTCCTCGGGCTGATCCGGGCCTGGCTCATGTCAGTGCCCCCTGGCGGACCGACGCCCGGACGTAGCCGACCGTCACGATGAGCAGGATGAGGGTGAAGATCAGCGCCAGCGCGCCGCCCAGGCCGTAGGTGGGCGGGAACAGGAACGCCTTGTCGTAGATGTAGAGCGAGAGGTTGAACTCGTCCTGGTTACCTGGGAACCCGGTCAGCAGGTAGGTCTGGGTGAATACGTTGAAGTCCCAGATGACTGAGAGCAGCAGCAGGACTAGGAAGATCGGCTTGAGCATCGGGTAGGTAATCCGCCAGAAGACCCGCCACGGGCCCGCGCCGTCGACCCGGGCCGCCTCGGTCAGCTCGGCCGGGATGGTCTTCAGCGCGGCCAGCACGGTCACCGCGATGAACGGGAAGGCCTGCCAGATCACCAGCAGCGCGACGACGGTGTAGGCCTGCAGCGCGCCGCTGGTGGTCCAGTTGAACCCGGCCCAGTCGGTGCTGCCGACGAGCCAGTGCGGCAGCTTGCTCAGGGTCCAGTCGACCACCCCGCCGTCCGGGTTGAACAGCCAGTAGAAGAGCACGGCGGCCGAGACCGGGGGCGTCGCCCAGGCCAGCAGGGCCGCGGTGGACACGAACGCGGCCATCTTGCGGCCCAGCCGGTGCAGCAGCAGGCCGACCAGCGTCCCTGTGACCAGCGTGAGCGGGACGGCCACCGCGGCGAACAGCACCGTGTTCCGCAGCGAGAGCCAGAACTGCGGGTCAGCGAACGTCTGGGAGAAGTTGCCCAGGCCGACCCACTGGGCCGGGGCCGCGCCGGTGATCTGCGGCAGCCCGTAATTCTGGAACGAGTACAGCGCGACCTGCACTAGCGGCCACAGCAACACCAGCGCGACGCCGACCAGCGCGGGACCGAGCATCAGGTAGGGCGCGAGCCGGTGGCGCCTGATGAAGGCGCCGAGGCCGGCGCCTGCCCCCGCGGGCGGGAGGCGCCGGCTCGGCCTGCGTCCTGGCCGCAGGCCCGTCTTGTGCTGGAGGGTGCTCGCCATGATCCGGGCCTGTCTCCTCAGCGCGATCGGGCGGGTCAGCGGCTAGCGGATGATCATTGCTTTCCTGTGTTGAGCACGTTGGTCATCTCGGTGTTGGCCTTATTCACGGTGGCGGCGAAGTTCGCCCCCTTCATCAGGGCCTTCATCATGTTCGGGATGATCGCATCGGTCGCGTCCGCGGTGGCCCAGTTCGTCGAGTTGAGCGGCGAGATCTGGGTGTAGGCGGCGGCCTTGGCGAAGCCGGACAGGATCGGGCTGGTGGCGTAAGTGCCGTTGCTCAGCGCCGAGGTGAACTCGGGGAAGAAGCCCTGGGAGTTGGCGAACGTGGTGGCGTTGGCCGGGCTGTCCATCACCGAGATGAGGTCCCAGGCGGCCTGCTTGTTCGGGCTCTTGGCCCAGACGCCCAGGTCCGACCCGCCGGCGAAGGCGGGCGCCGGGTTGGGGCCGTTCTGGCTGGGGATCGGGAACGAGGCCCAGTCGGCGGCGAACTGCTTGCTCACGGTCTCCAGCTGGGCCTGCGCCCACGGGCCGTCGATGTACATGTCCAGGGTGCCCTTGGCGAAGTCCTCGTCGGAGCCGCCTGAGGTGGCCCCGGGCGCGCCCAGCTCGGTCTGGCCGATGTACTTGCCCGGCGAGACGTGCTCGGTCAGGTACATGTCGGAGTAGAACTTGATCCCGGCCTCGGAGGCGGGGGTGTTGAGCTGCGCGACCCACTTGCCGCCCTGCTTGACCGCGACCTGGCCGCCCGCGCCCCAGATGAAGCTGACGATCGCGTTGGTGTAGTTGCTCGGCGCGCCGAGGCCGAAGGTGCCGGGGTTCTTCTTCTGCAGCAGCTTGGCGTCGGCGACCAGCTGGGCCCAGGTGGTGGGCGGGGCCGAGATGCCCGCCTGCTTGAACTCGTCGGTCCGGTACCAGATGCCGCGCACGCCGCCGAACCACGGGACGGCGTAGTTCGTCGTGCCGATCGTGTCATTGGCCAGGTTGCCTGAGATAAGCGAGGAGCCGTCGGACCAGGACTTGACGTTGGTGGTGATGGCGGCCAGCGCGCCCTGGGCGGCGATCCCCGGGGTGTCGGTATTGCCGAGCTCGGTGATGTCCGGCCCGCCCTTGCCGCTGGTCAGCGCGTTAGTCCAGTCGCTGACCCGGTTGCCCCAGGGGATCCAGTCCACGCTCACCTTGGTGTTCTTGTACGCGGGGAACTGCTTGTGGAACTGGCTGACGACCCCGTTCATCCAGGTGACCTGGGCGGGGACCGAGGATCCCATCCGCCATAGCACCAGCTTGGCGGGGGCCGACGAGCTGGCTGACGACCCGGAACTGCCGCTCGAGCCACACCCGGCGGCGGCTGCGGCGAGCACGACCGCGGCGCCTGTCAAGGCGGCCGATCTGGTGAACTTCACTGCCCTTCTCCCTTCCCGGCTCTGCTTCCCGGAGGAGGTCCGCGGGTGGCGGCCCGGCCGGGAAGACCAGCGGCGCTGCTCGCGGACCGGAGCCTCCGGCCGGCTTGGCGCCGGCCTTGGCTTTAGGCTGTGGGGCGGACCAGCTGCCTGGATATCAGCCCGCATCGCGCATATCGCCGTGGCCGGACGCTGTAATTATTGTGGTCAGAAACTAACAGGAAACTTTCTTGTAAGATAGAGTTCGTGGCCAGATTGAGATAGATCTTCCGGCGGCAGGACGGATGATCATGGAGGGGCGGCATGAAGCGACGGCCGGGGACGCCCAGCTTGCTGCGCGAGCTCAACGACCGGGCAGCTCTTGAGCTGCTGCTGACCGGTGGCCCGATGACCCGCGCGCAGCTTGGCGAGCATACCGGCCTGTCCAAGGTGACCGCGGCGCAGCTGCTGGCGCGGCTGCAGGACCGCGGGCTGGTGCAGGTCGCGGGGGAGGCCGGCGGCCGGGGCCCCAACGCGGCCTTGTACGCGGTGGTGCCGGGCACGGCGTACGTGGCCGGGCTGCACGTGGAGCAGGACGCGGTCAGCGCCGGGGTGGCCGATGTGACTGGCGAGGTGGTCACCGAGGTATCGGTGGATCCCAACGGGACCGGCAACCCGGTCGAGCTGGTTCGGGGGGCGGTGGCGACCGCGTGTGACGCGGCCGGGATCTCGCCGGACGCGCTGCGCTCGTTCGTGATCGGGACGCCGGGCGTGCTGGACCCGCGTACCGGTGATCCCCGGCTCGCGGTGAACCTGCCCGCCTGGCACCAGGGCGTGCTCGCGGCGCTGCGCAGCGACCTGGGCAAGCCGGTCACGATCGAGAACGACGTCAACCTGGCCGCGATGGCCGAGCGGTCTGCGGGCGCGGCCGCGGGCCAGGACGACTTCGTGCTGGTCTGGATCGGGGTCGGGCTGGGGCTGGCCACCGTGCTGGACGGCCGGCTGCACCGCGGCGCGGCCGGGGCGGCGGGCGAGATCGGGTACCTGCCGGTGCCCGGCGTGCCGCTGCCCGAGGACGTAACGCACCCCGAGACCGGCGCGTTCCAGTCCCTGGTCGGCGCGCAGGCGCTGCGGCCGCTGGCGGCGAGCTACGGGTTCGCCGGGCCCGGGTGGGCCCGGCCGTGCACGCCGCGGTGGCCGCTGCGGGCGACGGTGACCAGCGGGGCAGCGCGTTCTTGCGGGAGCTGGCCAGCCGGGTCGCGACCGGGGTCGCGGCGATCTGCGTGGTACTCGACCCGGGCCTGGTCGTGCTCAGCGGCGAAGTCGGGCGCGCGGGCGGCAGCGCGCTGGCCGACCTGGTGGCCGCCGAAGTCCGCCGGATCTGCCCGGCCCGCCCGCAGGTCGTCCCCACCGGGGTCAGTGGCGGCCCGGTCCTGCGCGGCGCGATCCTGGCCGCGGTCGATCAGGCCCGCGCCGAGCTGCTCGCCTCCGTGGCCAGTCCCTGAAACCCCCGGCCGGAACGCCAGCCGCCGCCTGGTCCCGGCTGGTGCGGTCGGCCGGCTGGCCCGTCAGTGGGTCAGTCAGCCGGTCAGCCGGTGAGTCGGCCGGTCAGTCGGGTCAGCCGGTCAGCCGGCCGGTCAGTCGGGTAAGCCGGTGAGCCGTTCGGTCAGTCGGCTGGTCGGTCAGCCGCGGCGGCCCTAACCCGCGCTTCGCACCCGTCACGCTCGTCTCACCTATCCCAGTAACCCCGGGCGAGGCCAGTCGTCAGCGTGGCCCTGGGCCTGCTGCAGACTGTCTGGTGTCGGGAAACCATGATCACGGTGATTAACCTGGGCTGCCACCCACGCGAATAACCATGATCATGGTTGATCAGGCTGCGGACGGAGCGGCTGGTGCTGGTGGTGCTGGATGGGACCGCGCTGAGGTGCGCGGACGTGGCCCGGGTGGCGCGCGGTCAGGCGCAGGTGGCGCTGGGCCACGGCCGGGCGGGACCGGGCCGCCGCGGCCGCGGCGGTCGCCGCGCGGGTCAGCGCGGCCGGCCAGGTGTACGGCCGGACCACTGGCGTGGGCTCCAACCGTGACGTGAGCGTCGGGCTCGGTGACATCGCCGGGCACGGACTGCGGCTGGCCCGCAGTCACGCCGGCGGGGGCGGCCAGCTGATCGCCCCCGAACTCGGCCGGGCCATGCTGGTCGTGCGGGCCAACCAGCTCGCGGCGGGCGGGTCGGGAGTCGACCCTGGCGTGCTGGACGTGCTGGCCGAGTGCGTCAACCGCGGTCTGTCGGTGCCCGTCCGGCGCTACGGCGCGATCGGCACCGGCGACCTGACCGCGCTGGCGATGACGGCTCTGTGCCTGCTCGGCGAGCGAGACTGGCTGCTGCCGGCTGGCCAGCCCGGCCCGGTGGACCGGCCGCCGCGCTTCGCGCTCGCGTCGGCGGATGCGCTCTCGTTCATCTCCAGCAACGCGGCGACGCTCGGCGAGGCCGCGCTGGCCTGCCACGACCTGAGCCAGCTGCTCCGGGCGGCGCTGCCGGTTGCCGCGTTCTCGCACCTGGCGGTGGACGCGTCCGCGCAGCCCTACGCCCAGGCGGTGCACGACGCCCGGCCGCATCATGGCCAGCAGCGGGTGGCCGCGGCGATGCGCCAGCTGCTGGCCGCCCAGGCCGGCCCCGCGGCCCGGATCCAGGATCCCTACGGGTACCGGGCCTTCGCGCAGGTCCACGGCCCGGCGCTGGACTCCGCCCGCCAGGCCGGGCAGACGGTCGCCATCGAGCTGAACGCCGCCGCCGAGAACCCGCTGATCGACGTGGCCGGCGAAACCGTCTGGCACAACGGCAATTTCCACACCGCTTATGTCGGACTGGCGCTGGACGCGGTCCGGGCCGCCCTGTTCCAGACCGCGGCGCTGTCGGCGGCCCGGCTCGGCACGCTGGTCGAGCCCGCGTTCACCGGCCTGGCGCCGTTCCTGGCCACCGACCGCGCGCCCAGCTCGGGCATCATGATCCTGGAGTACGTGTCACACTCGGCGATTGCCGACATCCGCCGCCTGGCTGCGCCCGCCGCGCTGGGCAGCGCGGTGCTGTCGCGGGGAGTGGAGGAACACGCCGGGTTCTCGACCCAGTCCGCCCGGGCCACCACGGACGTGATCGCCGCCTACCAGGTCGTGCTGGCCTGCGAGCTGATCGCCGCGATCCGGGCGCTGCGGCTGCGCCGGATCCGGCTCGACGGCCCGGCCCTGGGCCAGGCGTTCGGGCTGATCTCGGCGGCACTTCCGGCCGACACCGCCGACCGTCCGCTCGATGTCGACCTGGCCGCGGCCCAGGAACTCCTGCCCGCGCTGACCGAGCTGCCCGCGCTGGCTGAGCTGGCCGGGTCGGCTGAGCTGGGCTGAGCTTCTCACCCGGGGGCGGCTCAGGGGCGGGCGCGGAGCCTGCGGAGCATCCGGGCATCCTCGAAGCCGGCCGCCCACGCGGCCGACTGCACGGTCGCGCCGTGCCCGATCAGGTGCTCGGCGTGTTCGGCTCGCAGCAGCTGCTGGTAGCGAAGCGGCGTCAGCCCGGTCGCCTGGCTGAAGCGGCGGGTGAGGGTGCGCTGGCTGACCCCGGATGCGGCGGCGAGATCAGCCAGCGGAAGCTGCTGCTGGAACCGCGCGTCGATCAGGTCCTGGACCCTGTGCACGGTGTCGCTGAGGTGAGCGCGGTGCCGCAGCATCGCGCTGGCCTGGGGCTCGTCCCCGTTACGCCGGGCGTAGGCCACCATCGCGCGGGCGATCCTGGCCGCGGCACCGGGGCCGTGCCGGACGGTGACCAGGTGCAGGGCCAGGTCGATGCCGCTGACAATGCCGGCCGAGGTAACCACCCGGCCGTCCAGGACGTACAGCACGTCGCGCACCACCGTGGCTTTTGGGTAGCGCCGGGCCAGTTCGTCCTGGACGTCGTGGTGGGTGGTGCAGCGGCGGCCGTCCAGCAGCCCGGCCCGGCCCAGCACGTCGGCCCCCGCGCACACGCTGACCACCGTGCCGCCCGCCGCGTGGTGCTCAGCCAGCCTGCGCAAGCCGGCCCGGCTGAGCGGGCCGGTGTCAGCCAGCGCCGGGGCCCGCCAGCCGGGCACGACGATCAAGTCGTCCGAGGCCAGCCGGGGCCAGGCCACGCTGGCCCGGACCGGCAGGCCCTGCGCGGTCGGCACCTCGGCCTGCTCGGCGACATAGTGCAGGTCATAGCGGTAGCCCTGATCAGCCGCGGTCCAGAACACCTGCACCGGCCCGGCCAGGTCCAGCAGATGAACCTGCGGGACCAGCAGGAAAACGACCTGGGTCACGATCTGGTCAGCCCGCCGCGCTGAGATCAGCGCTCGCCAGCCGGGACCGGGTCCGCCGCGGTGAGTTCGGCCACGGTCCTGATCTCGGTGAACCGCCCGGCCAGCGCGTACTCAGTACGGGAGATGACCGCGTCGACACCGAGCGTGCGCGGATCGGCGAGGATCTCCGCCATCGTCCGGCCTTTCGGCGCGTCCCGGTGCTCGATCGGGGACGTCGCGGTCGCATCGGTGACGAAGGTGACCTCGAAGCCGAGGTCGGACGCCACCCGGGCGGTCGTCTCGCAGCACTGCTCGGTCCTGATCCCGCACACGACCACCTCGCCGATCCCGTGGCTGGTCAGGATCTGCTGCAGGTTCGTGGTCGTGAACGCGTTGTGCGAGGTCTTGGTGATGACCGGCTCACCTGGCTGCGGGGCCAGCCCGTCCATCAGCTGAACGTGCCCGCTGGCCGGGTCGAACACCCCGCCGCTGCCCGGTTCGGAGTGCAGGACCCACACGACCTGATCGGCGCGCTGCCGGGCCGCGGCCACCAGGTGGTTCACCCGGTCGGCAATTTCGGGATTCGAGATCGCCTGCCACGACGCGAGCTGCCGGAAGGATTCCTGGACATCGATAACTATCAGCGCGGTACCCATGACTCCATCCTGACCTGCGCAACCATCGCAGCGGAAGGCACCATCGCGCCCAGATGCGGACCGATCTGGTCAGTATCATCGGGAGCGGGCGGCCGGATCCGGCCGCCCGGAGCCGGCCCGGCCTGGTCAGGTGTAGCTATGGGCCTGGCCGGGGTACCGGCAGGCCGCCACGTCAGCGGTGAACTGGCGGGTCGCCTCCAGCAGGGTCTGGTGCAGCTGGGCGTACTGCTTCACGAACCGGGGCAGCCGGCCAGTGGTCAGCCCGGCCATGTCGGGCGACGCGAGCGGGTAGGGCGACGCGAGCGGGTAAGGCGACGCGAGCGGGTAGGGCGACGCGAGCGGGTAAGGCCACGCGAGCGGGGATGCGCCGCGGACGGTAAGGCGACGGGGCGGGAAAAGCTCGGGCCGCGGGAAGGCACCAGCCGCGGCAGGCACAGCCGCCCTGGTATTGGATGGGGGAGTGGACCCGGTAGCAGCGCTGCGGCAGATCGCGTTTCAGCTCGAACGGGCCGCGGCCCCGACCTACCGGGTGCGCGCGTTCCGCCGGGCCGCCCGGGTAGTAACGGATTTCCCTGACGGCGATCTGGCCAGGCGGCTGCGCGAAGGAACCCTGCGCGAGGTCGCGGGCATCGGCGAGGTCACCGCCACCGTCATCACCGAGGCGGCCGGCGGCGCGGAGCCCGCCTACCTGACCCGGCTGCTGGCCGAAGCACAGGCCCCGCCGCGCACGGCCATGCGCGCGGCGCTGCGCGGCGACTGCCACACCCACTCCGACTGGTCCGACGGCGGCAGCCCGCCACTGGAAATGGCGCAGGCCGCCCGGGACCTCGGCCATGAGTGGATCGCGCTCACCGACCACTCGCCCCGGCTGACCGTGGCCAGCGGCCTGTCCGCCGAACGCCTTAGCCAGCAACTCGGCCTCATCGCCGAACTCAACGCCAGCCTGGCCCCGTTCCGGATCCTGACCGGGATAGAGGTCGACATCCTCGACGACGGCGCGCTGGACCAGCGCGACGACCTGCTTGACCGGCTCGACGTCGTGGTGGCCAGCGTGCACTCACATCTGCGGATGGCCCGGGCAGAGATGACCGAGCGCATGGTTTCGGCCGTCGCCAACCCCCGGGTCGACGTCCTCGGGCACTGCACCGGGCGGCTGATCTCCGGCCGGGGGCGGGCCGAGTCGGTTTCGATCCGGAGCGAGTCTTCGCCGCCTGCCGGGACAATCAGGTGGCGGTCGAGATTAACTGCAGGCCAGAACGCCAAGACCCGCCAGACCCGCTGCTCCAGCTAGCCGCCGACGCGGGGTGTTTGTTCGCCATCGACACTGACGCGCACGCGCCCGGCCAGCTCGACTGGCTGGATTCGGGCTGCGCCCGGGCCGAGCAGGTCGGCATCGACCCCAGCCGGGTGATCAATACCCAGAGCGCGGCTGAACTGAGCGTCCGGACGCGGGCCTGACCATCGGGCTCGGCCGGCCAGTCAGCATAGGCCGCCGCGCAGCGGAAGACCAAAGCTAGTGGCCCGTGCCGCCCGCACGGGCCACTAGCGCGGGGGCTGGCGGCCCGTGCCGCCCGCACGGGTCGCCAGCGCCCGGGATCGGGCGAAGAGGGGTCAGCTGGTGTTGATCGCCGTGTCGTCGATGACGAACGAGGTCTGCAGCGAGCTGTCCTCAGTGCCGGTGAACTTCAGGGTGGTGGCGCCGGTGTTCGACAGCGAGTACGTGTGCTGGGTGTACCCGCTGGCGTGGTTCAGGTTGGAGAACGTGGCCACGGTGGCGCCGTTGATGGTGACGGTCAGGTTGTCGTACTTGGTCGTGGTGGTTACTTCGGATGTGTCGATGTGCAGCCAGAAGCTGAGCGTTCCGTGGCATCCGGCCGGGATGGTCACGGTCTGCGTGAGGGTGTCGGTGTGGGTGGTGCCGTAGCCGTCGAGCCAGGCGTACCACGTGCCGCTGTGCGAGGTCTCGCCAGCGCCGTTGGGGTTGATGACGCCGGCCGTCGAGGTCCACGGTGCGGCGGAGCCGGTCTCGAAGCCCGGGTTGCCCAGCAGCTGGGCCGGCGTGCAGCCGCCGCCACTGGTGCTGATCGTCCAGGTGAACGAGGCCGAGCCGTGCGCGCCGGTGGTGTCGGTGGCGGTCACCGTGACGCTGTAGGTGGCCGCGGTGGTCGGGGTGCCGGAGATGAGGCCGGTGGAGGAGGAGATGGACAGTCCGGCGGGCAGCCCGGTGGCGCTGTAGGTCAGGGTCTGGCCGGATGCCGAGTCGGTGGCGTGGATCTGCAGGCTGACCGCGGTGCCAACGGTGCCGGTCTGGTTGCCGGGGTTGGTCACCGTGACGGTGTTGCCGGTGGTACTGCTGATCGTCCAGGTGAAGGTCGCCGATCCGTTCGCGCCGGTGGTGTCGGTGGCCGTCACCGTGACGGTGGAGGTGGCCGCGGTGGTCGGGGTGCCGGAGATGAGGCCGGTGGAGGAGGAGATGGACAGTCCGGCGGGCAGCCCGGAGGCGCTGTAGGTCAGCGTCTGGCCGGATGCCGAGTCGGTGGCGTGGATCTGCAGGCTGACCGCGGTGCCAACGGTGCCGGTCTGGTTGCCGGGGTTGGTCACCGTGACGGTGTTACCAGGGTTGTTGACGATGGCGTGGCTGGCCTCACATGCGGCTCCGGCCGCCCCGTCGTTGGCCCACGTGGTCTGCATCGCGAAGGTGCCGGTGCTCACGGAAAGGTCGAATGACCCGCCGCTAGTGCCAGGAGTGATCCAGGCGCACTTGTCGCCGTCTTCCTCGCCGCCGGAGTCGGTGTAGCCGCCCGCCGGGTTCTGGTCAGTGATGGTCTCGGCGTACTCGTGGCCCTCCACGATGGAGACGCCATCGAGGGTGCCGCTGGAGTTGACGAAGTCCTGGCCGCAGGATGAGCCAGCATCGGTGATATAGGGCAGGTTGGTGAATGCGATATCACCGTACGGTGAGCTCACTGGACCGCCGCTGAGCGAGGAGTCGCCGTTGTAGTCATGCCAGGCGCAGAACCCGTTGGATAGCCAGCCGTCGGGGTTGGCGCCATGCGGGGAGATGATCACGTACTGGGAGTTCCGGTTGGCGGCCGCGGTGGTGTTGCCGAAGTGGGCGGCCGCGTTGACAGCTTCCACGCCCAGCTGGTGACCGGTCGCCTGGCTTGGTGATGCGGTGCTCTCGTCCACCCACACTCCGGCGTAGGGACCGCCGGTGGGGTAGGCGACATGCTGGGTGTTGCTGGCCGGGCAGGTTTGGGCGCCGGTCGCGACGCCGTCGCAATACTGGGTCATGACGCCCGACCACAGCTCGTTGCTGGTCCCGAGGCCCTTCATGAGCTTCTGGACGTAGGGCGCCTCACCCGATGGGTCACCCGACGAAAGTGACGTTCCCGCTGCCGTCGCTGCCCTGGGTGCCCCACTGCGAGCCGTAGAAGACCAGGTAGACCTTTTCGTGGCCGGTGGTGACGCCGATGCCGTCGATGCCGCCGCCATAGTTGAGGTCGTTAGCTGAGGCCTGGATGGTGTTCGGATGGGTCTTGGCCCAGCTGCGCATCTTCGCTGCGACCGCTGTGGTCGGGATCACGCCATGCCGGTAGCTGTGGTGGTAGGCGGGCGAGTAAGGATTGCTCACCGGGGCTGGGCCGATGGTGGCCGCTTGCGCCTGGGTCACGGCGGCCTGAGTGCCGGCCAACAGGCTCAGCGCCGCCGCGATGGTAAGGCCGCCTTGAGTGGCCCAGCGTTGAATACGGTTAGGCAGTAACATCTGACTCCCTTCGACAGCGCGATCGGCAGCGTGGCCCGCATCGGCGCAGCAAAGAGCATCAGGAATCTGATACTCGCGCGTAACGTAACTGCCGTCAAACTAGCCGTCAATATCAATTACGCTGTGTGAACATGCACGGCGATCAGCGCGTCAGAATGACTCTATCTTGGATGCTGTCGATCTTGATGGTGCCCGCGGGCAAGCAAAATCAACGAACGGGAACCGATACCCAAGCTGATGCGTCGAATTAAGGTGACAGGCGCCTGTGCCCGGTGCGCCAAAGGGCTGTCAAACGCCCGGGAACTGGAGGTCAGTATGCGATGCGCGTCAATACTGCTCAGCTGGATACTGGTCGGCGCGGCCGGCGCTGACCGCAGCGTGCGCACAGCCGCCGTCGGCCGCGCCGACGGCGCGCCAGAGCGCCGTCGCGAGCTGCGCCAGCACGCCGGTCACGCCGCCCGGGACGACGCTGACCATTGGAAATGCCGACAATGGCCGAGTCATGTGCGTGGCCCCAGGCGATCATGTGCTGGTGTATCTTACTGGCCTGCCAGCCGACAAGTGGTCGCCCATCCGGGCCAGCTCTCGCGCCCTCACTCCGGCGGCCAGCGGGAAACTGGCGCTCCGCGTGGGCGTGACAGGGGCGTCCTTCCTGGCCGCCCATCCGGGCGTAGCGAGAATTAGCTCGGTTCGGTCAGGATGTAAACAAGGCGGGGCGGCCAGCTGCGGTACGTCTATTACGTTTCACGCTACTGTTGTTGTTTCCCATCCGTTACAGACCTAGGGTTTGAACGCGCGGTCGGCTAACCGATATCCTGGTGCCCGTCAAGATATCTTAACTAGTTCTTAACTTTGTCACTCTCTGTCAGGCGTCGACGATGGCCTCTGCATTAGTGCCGCGTATAACCGAGACAAGATATGGGCCGGTGAGTGGCTAGCCGCGCAGGCGCAGGCCACGCGGGGTGGGGCGGAAACCTGCCCCCTCCAGCGCCTGGGCCAGCGGCGAGTCGTAAACCCCGCCACCGTCGGCGCGTTCGACAGTGAGCCGGCCCAGCGCCCCCTCGCGGACCGCCTCGGCCAGCGCGGCGGCGGCCGGTCCGAGCAGCGCCGGATCGCTGGTCCAGGACAGCAGCGTCTTCCCGCCGCGCTCGACATACAAGATCAGCTGGCCGTGGATCAGGATGACCAGCGCTCCGGCCTTGCGGCCGGGCCGGTGCCCGCCAGGTGTCTCATCCGGCCGGGCCGGCCAGGGCAGCGCCGCCCCGTAGGCGTTGGCCGGGTCCGCCGCCGCCAGCACGGTCGCGGTGACCTTCGGGCCAGGCTCGGCGCTGAACGAGCCGTGGGCGGCTGCCGTCCGCGCGCCGGGACCGGCGGTGGCCCGCCAGCCAGGTCCGCTGGCCCGCGAGCCAGGCCCGTCTCCCTGCGCGCCCGGCGCGTACCCGGCGGCCAGGGCCGGGTCGGCCGGGCCGGGCCAGAACTCCAGTTCCGATGTCCCCAGCCCGGTGGCTGAGGACTGGCTGGCCGGGGCACCGGGGATCGAATCGCGGTCGGCCAGCGCTCGCAGCCGGTCCACCGCGCCCGGCAGCGCGAACTGCGCGGCGCCGAGGCCCTCGACGAAGTAGCCGCGCCGGCACTGGCCCGCTTCCTCCATGGCCCGCAGCACCGGGTACAGGGCGCTGAAACCGCCCGGCACTCGCTCGGCGGCCACCGCGCCCCTGATCACGATGCCGTGCCGGTCGAGCAGGCTATTGGCCAGGGCGTGCATCCGGCGGGTGCGGTGCGGTGAGACTTCGGGCAGTAGCGACCAGCGCCCGCTGACCGTCGGCGGCCCGGCCCGGGACGGCAAGATGGCCCGGCCGTAACCAGGACGGCGTGCGCCGGGCCGCCCGGGCCGCCCGGTCCGGCCCGCGCGCGCCGGGCCCGCCCCGGGCCCGCCGCTACTGGCCGCCTGGCCGGCCGCGTCGGCCTGGGTCACGGCCACCGGGCGGCCAGCGCCGAGCACTGTGCGCAGCGGGGCGAGGGTGTCATTGGTCAGCAGGCCAGCCCAGACCAGGTCCCAGATCGCGGCGGCGACGGCTTGATCGGGCCCGCTGCCAACACGGTCGGCCAGCGCACGGAAGAACAGCGCGCCGCCGCCATCCAGGGTCGCGAGCAGCGCTTCGTGCAGTGGCGTCAGGGTGATCTCGCCCGGATCCGGGAGCAGCATCGCCGCGGTCTCGGCGGGCGCCAGCACCACCCAGCCGTCCCCGCCGGGCAGGCCGCCCGCGCCGGCCCAGACCACCTCGCCCGCCGCGGTCAGCTCGTCCAGCAGCCCGGGAGAGTAACCCGGCACCCGTCCAGGCAGCACCAGCGACTCCAGCACGGAGGCCGGGACCGCGGCCCCGGCCAGCTGATCGACCGCGTCGTAGACGGCATCGGGCCCGGGATGCCGCTGCGCGATGCTGGACCGGGCCCCGGTCCTGACGGGCGGCGTGGGCAGCGTTCTGCCAGGCAGGCAGGAATCTGGCCAGGGCCTGCGCGGGCACCGGCTCGGCCTCGCTGCGCAGCCGGGCCAGGCAGCGCCTGCGCAGCAGCCTGAGCACCTCGGAGTCACACCACTCCTGGCCCCGCCCGCCGGCCAGGAACTCGCCCTCGGCGAACCGGCCGGCCGCGGTCAGCCGGTGCAGGGCCCCGGTCACCACGGCGACCCCGAGCCCGTATCGCTCGGCTACGGCGGCCGCGGCGAACGGTCCGTGCGTGCGCGCGTACCTGGCCACCAGGTCACTGAGCGGATCGGGGAGCGGCTCGGTGAACGCGGCGGGCACGCCCGGCGGCAGCGCGACCCCGAGCGCGTCACGCAGCCGGCCCGCGTCCTCGACCGCCGCCCAGCGGCTCTGGCCCGCGACCCGGACCTCGATCACCCGGCGCTGGGCAGCCAGCTCAGCCAGCCAGCTCGGCGCGGCACCCGGTTCGGTGCAGCGGTCGGCGACCTCCAGGGCCGAGAGCGGGCCCAGCGCCGCGAGCAGGTCCGCGACCCCCTCCTCATCCCGGCAGGCCCGATCGGGCGACAGCCGCTGCAGATCGCGTTCGGTACCCGCCACGACCAGCGGATCAAGCAGCTCCCGCAGGTCAGCCTGGCCCAGCAGCTCAGCGAGCAAAGAAGAGTCCAGCGCCAGCGCCTGCGCCCGGCGCTCAGCCAGCGGGGCGTCTCCCTCGTACATGAACGCGCCGATGTAGCGGAACAGGAGTGAGCGGCCGAACGGGGACGGGGCCTGGGTCTCCACCTCGACCAGCCGCACCCGGCGCCCGCCCAGGTCGCGCATCAGGCCGGTCAGGGCGGGCACGTCGAATACGTCCTGCAGGCACTCCCTGACCGTCTCCAGCACGATCGGGAACGTCGCGTACTGGCTGGCTACCGCCAGCAGCTGAGCGGCCCGCTGGCGCTGCTGCCACAGCGGTGTCCGGCGGCCGGGCTGGCGCCGGGGCAGCAGCAGGGCGCGGGCCGCGCACTCCCGGAACCGGGACGCGAACAGGGCCGACGCGCCCAGCTCGGTGGTGACCAGACGGTCCACCTCGTCCGGGTCGAATATCGCGATCCCGGCCGGCGGCGGGTCGTCGGTGTCGGGGACGCGGATCACGATGCCGTCGTCGGTGTGCAGGGCCTGCACATCCATCGCGCCGTACCGGTCCCGCAGCCGGGCCGCGATGGCCAGCGCCCACGGCGCGTGCACCCGGGCCCCGTACGGGCTGTGCAGGACCAGCCGCCAGTCGCCAAGTTCGTCCCGGAACCGCTCAAGCACCAGGGTGCGGTCATCGGGCAGGTAGCCGGTGGCCTCGCGCTGTGCGGTCAGGTAACTGATCAGGTTGGCGGCGGCCAGCTCGTCCAGGCCCGCCGCGCGCAGCCGCGTCGTCGCTTCCTGCGGGCTGACCGCGCTGAGCTCGCGGCAGTACCGGCCGATGGCCTCGCCCAGCTCGGCCGGGCGCCCTGGCGCGTCGCCGTGCCAGAACGGCAGCCGCCCGGGCTGGCCCGGAGCCGGGGAGACGAGGACCTGGTCGGCGGTGATGTCCTCGATCCGCCAGGAACTGGCGCCGAGCACGAACACGTCGCCCACCCGGGACTCGTAGACCATCTCCTCGTCCAGCTCGCCGACCCGCCGGGAATGGCGGCCGGACTTGTCCCGCTCGGCTCCGGCCAGGAACACTCCGAACAGGCCACGGTCGGGGATCGTGCCGCCGTTGGTGACGGCCAGCCGCTGACCAGCCGGGCAGGCCGCGGAGCACCCCGGAGGTGCGATCCCAGACCAGCCGGGCCCGCAACCCGGCGAACTCCTCGCTGGGGTAGCGGCCGGCCAGCATGTCCAGGACCGCTTCCAGGACCGGGCGGGTCAAGCTGGCGAACGGCGCGGCCCGGCGGACCGTCCGCTCTAGCTCCGCGATGTCCCAGTCATCCATCGCCGTCATCGCGACGATGTGCTGGGCCAGCACGTCCAGCGGGTTGCGCGGGACGCGCAGTTCCTCGATCTGCCCGGCCTGCATCCGCTGGGCCACCACCGTCGCCTGGACCAGGTCGCCCTGGTACTTCGGGAAGATCACGCCGCGGGAGATATCACCGACGTTGTGCCCGGCCCGGCCGGTCCGCTGCAGGCCGCTGGCCACCGAGGGCGGCGACTCGACCTGGATCACCAGGTCAACCGCGCCCATGTCGATGCCGAGTTCCAGGCTGGAGGTGGCGACCACAGCCGGCAGCCGCCCGGCCTTGAGCGCCTCCTCGATCTGGTTGCGCTCCTGCCGGGAGACCGAGCCATGATGGGCCCTGGCCACCTCGGCGGGCCCGCCGCTGGCGGTGCCGGACTGGGCCATAATCTGCGCCGGGGACCGCTCCGGCGCGACCGGCCAGTCCCGGCCCAGGTCGGCGGCCAGGTCCTGGCCCTGGGCTCCGGCCAGGTCCCGGCCCTGGTCACCGGCAAGCGCTCCGGTCGGTTGTTCGGCGCCCTGCTCGGCCCGCTGCTCGGCGCGCTCGGCGGCGAGCTCGTTGAGCCGGGCGCAGAGCCGCTCGGCCAGGCGGCGGGAGTTCGCGAACACGATGGTGGACCGGTGCGCCTCGATCAGGTCGAGAACCTTCTCCTCGACGTGCGGCCAGATCGAGCGCGCGCGAGCCGGGTCATCGGACGGCGGCGCGCCGCCGGGGCCCGGCCCGTTGCTGCCCGGACTGCCGGGGCCCGGCCCGTTATTGCCCGGTCCGCCGGGCCAGCGGCCGCTCCAGGTCAGCCATGTCCTCGACCGGCACGACCAACCGGAGGTCCATCCGCTTGTCGCTGGCCGGCTGGACGATCGTGACCGGGCGAGTCCCGCCGAGGAACCCCGCGACCTCGGCGGGCGGCCTGACCGTCGCCGACAGGCCGATACGCTGCGCGGGCCGCGAGCAGGCCCCGGGCCGGTCGTACTCGTGCCGGCCGCGCTGGTCCCCACCGTCCGGGTCCGCAGCCCCGCCCGGGTTCGCGCTGGCGCTCGGGTTCGTGGCCGTGGCCGGGTGCGCGGCTGCGGCCTGGTCGAGGCCGGCGTCCGCGTTCGCGCTTGGGCCCAGGCCCGGGTTTGCGCGCGCGTCCGGGTCGGCAGTCGCGCGCAGTTCGTCCAGGCGTTCGAGTGACAGGGCCAGATGCGCGCCGCGCTTGGTGCCCGCCAGCGCGTGTACCTCGTCGACGATGACCGTCTCGACGCTGCGCAGGGCGTCCCTGGCCCGCGAAGTCAGCAGCAGGAACAGCGACTCCGGGGTGGTGATCAGGATGTCGGGCGGCAGGCTGGACAGCTTGCGGCGCTCGTCGGCCGCGGTATCTCCGGTGCGCACGCCCACCCTGATGTCCGGCTCGGCCAGGCCCAGCCGGCGGGCGGCATGCCCGATCCCGGTCAGCGGCGAGCGCAGGTTCCGCTCGATGTCGACGGCCAGCGCCTTGAGCGGGGAGATATAAAGCACCCGGCACCGCTGCTGCGGGTCGGCGGGTACCGGCGCCGCCGCCAGCTTGTCGATCGCCCACAAGAACGCGGCCAGCGTCTTGCCGGATCCGGTGGGCGCGATGACCAGCGTGTTCTGTCCATTTCTGATCGAGTCCCAGGCCTGCGCCTGGGCGGGGGTCGGCTCAGCGAACGCAGCACGAAACCAGGCGCTGGTGGCCGGGCTGAAGCCAGCCATCGACTCGCAGGCGGTCGGCGTGAGCGCGGGCATACTGCCATCCTGCCGGGCCCGTCCGACAGTTCGGCACGGCCACCCGGCCCAGGGGCGGGTGTCAGGGCCCGAGGCTGCCGTTCCCTGATGCGGTCAGCAGCGGGCCGGCTGCGCGGGCGCGTCCCGGTTTTCGCCTCGGCCTGACTGACCCCGGCTCAGCTGACCGAGGCCCAGGTCGCCGCGGGCTGGCTGACTGGGAGATGGCTGACCGGGAGACAGCTGACCGGCAGGTGGCTGACGGACGGCTGGCTGACTGGGAGATGGCTGACCGGGAGATAGCTGACCGGCGGGTGGTTGAGGGACGGCTGGCTGACCGGCGGGTGGTTGAGGGACGGCTGGCTGACCGGCGGGTGGTTGACGGACGGCTGGCTGACCGGCGGGTGGCTGGCTGCGGGCGGGGTGGTCCCGGTCGGCGACTGCCGCGCAGGCGGCCCGGAACCGGTCGATCACCAGGGCGGCGACCGCCGGATGACTGCCCAGCGGCTCGCTGACCCAGCAGGCGCCGGCCCGCCGCACCTGGTCGTGGAAGTGACCGGGGGCCAGCAGGTAGGTCGCCACCGCGACCGGCTCATCGACGGGCCCGCGCAGCGCGGCGACCGCTTCGGCGACGGTGGGCCGGGCGGCGCTGGCATAGGCGGCCAGCACCGGCCCGCCGGTCCGGCTGGCCAGCAGTCTGGCCTGCCCCTGCACATCGGCCAGCGCGTGCTCGTCGGCCGAGCCCGCGGCGGCCAGCACCGTCGCGACCGCGGCCGGCGCTCCGGTCCGAGCCAGGCGGTCGGCCAGGGCGTCGGCGAGCCGCGGGTCGGGCCCCAGCGGAGCGGCCACCCGCGCGCCCGCGGCCTGCGCCGCCCCGGCGATGTCCGCGCTTAGGTGGTACCCGGCCGACAGCAATAGCGGCACCACGACCGCCGGGCCGTCGATCGCGGCGAGGGCGCGGGGGAGCGTGGGCTCGGCGTTCTGCACGAAGGCGACCCGGACGTCGAGGCCCGGATCCAGGTAACGAACGAGCCGGGCCAGCGCCCCGATCGCGTGCTGCGCGGGCGGATTCCGGCTGCCGTGCGCCACCGCCAGCAGCACCGGGGCGGTCATGGCGAGCCGAGCAGGGCGCGGAGCCTGACCACGTCACCGACCACGACGACCGCGGGCGGCGCGATGTCCTGCGCGCTGGCCTCGGCCGCGACCTCGCCCAGCGTGGAGGTCAGCACCCGCTGCCGCGGCGTGGTGCCCGCGCAGATCACCGCGACCGGGGTGGCCGCGTCCCGGCCGCGCTTGACCAGCTCCCGGGTGATCTGCTCCAGTTGCCCGACGGCCATCAGCAGCACCAGCGTGCCCGGTCCGGTAGCCAGCGCGGCCCAGTCCACGGTGGCGCCGGGATGCGAGGGGTCCAGGTGCGCCGATATCACCGCGAAGTCCTGGGTGATCCCGCGGTGGGTGACCGGGATCCCCGCGACGGCCGGGACCGCGACGGCGCTGGACACCCCGGGCACCACCTCGAACGGGACGCCGGCCTGCACGCAGGCCAGGGCCTCCTCGCCGCCGCGGCCGAAGACGAACGGGTCGCCGCCTTTGAGCCGCACGACCCGCTGGCCGGCCAGCGCCCGGCTGGTGAGCAACTGGTTGATCTGGTCCTGCGTCAGCGTGTGCGCCCCGGGCGATTTGCCCGCGTCAATGATCTCGACCTCGGGGTCAAGCTCAGCCAGCACGTCGCGGGGCGCGAGGTGATCAGCCACCACGACGTCGGCCTCGGCCAGCAGCCGCCTGCCCCGCACGGTCAGCAGCCCCGGATCACCGGGCCCACCGCCGACCAGGGCCACCCGGCCCAGCACCGGAGGCAGCCCAGCCGAAGATCTTGGCAAGTTTTCAGCGTTATTTACTGAGAAACTGCCACGATCATTGGCGGCGGCCTCGCGGCCCGCTCCGCGTGAGGCGGATGTGCGAACGGGGTCCGGTGGGCCGGGAGTGCGGGCCGCTCCGCGTGAGGCGGATGTGCGGACGAGGTCCGGTGGGGCGGGAGTGCGGGCCGCTCCGCGTGAGGCGGATGTGCGGACGAGGTCCGGTGGGGCGGGAGTGCGCGGTGGCTCGGGTGAGGCGGGGGTGCTGATCCGCTCGGCGAGGGCGGGTCCGCGGGGCGGGGTGTGACCGTTGGGTTGGGGTGGTGCTGGGTGACGCTGGGGTCGGACGGGCAGGGTGCCGTCCGCGAGGGCTAGCGCGATCGCCGATCGCAGCCGCTGGGCGCGGACCGGGTCGCCGCCCGCGGTCACCGCCACCGTCACCTCGCCGTGCCGGGTCACCGCGGGGGTCCAGGCCGCCGAGGCGGCCGCGTCGTCGGCCCGGACGCACCAGATCCGGCGGCGCTGCGCCTCTGCGGCGACCGCCGCGTTGACGTCGGGGTCGCTGGTCGCCGCGTGCGCTAGCCAGGCCCCGTTCAGGTCGCCGTCGCGGTATCGCCGTCGGCGCAGGGTCACGTCCTGCTGGGTTAGCTCGCCGATGACGGCCGGCGCGATGACGGTGACCACCGCTCCCGCGGCCAGCAGGGCGACGGTCCGGCGCAGCGCGACCTGGCCGCCGCCGACCACGACCGCGGGCCGGCCGGACAGGTCGACGGCCAGCGGATAGGTCAGCACGGCGGGGGTCCCTGGTCAGCTGGCGGGCGGCTGGCGGGAGGGGCGGAGGTCTGGCCGCGGCCGACCGCGGGCAGGCCGGACAGGTCGACGGCGAGCGGATAGGTCAGCACGGCGGGGGTCCCTGGTCAGCTGGCGGGCGGCTGGCGGGAGGGGCGGAGGTCTGGGCGCCGCCGACCGCGGGCCGGCCGGACAGGTCGACGGCGAGCGGATAGGTCAGCACGGCGGGGGTCCCTGGTCAGCTGGCGGGCGGCTGGCGGGAGGGGCGGAGGTCTGGCCGCCGCCGACCACGACCACGGGCCGGTCCGACAGGTCGACGGCCAGCGGACAGGTCAGCACGGCGCGGACCCTGAGTCACCCGGCGGTCGGCTGGCAGCAGGCACGGTGATGGCGGGGGCTGATACCGTTACGCCGCCGAATTTCAGGCCGAACGAACGCCCGCAGGCGACGCACCACCACTCACCCGGCTGCGGGCTGGCCGGACGCAGATCCTCCTCGCCGCAATACGGGCAGTACAGCGGGGCCTGGCGCTCGCTCACGTGAGCAGCCCAGCGTCAGCGCGCCGGACCCAGGCGGCGAACTGCTCGCCGTCGGCCCGGTCGGCGAGGTAGTTGCGGAGCAGGCGCTCGACGTAGTCGGCCAGGCCGCCGGAGGTCACCTTCAGCCCGCGCAGCTTGCGCCCGAACGCCGGATCGGCGCCCAGCGAGCCGCCCAGGTGGACCTGGAAGCCCTCGCCGCCGTCGATCAGCGAGCCCTTCAGGCCGATGTCAGCGATCTGGAACCTGGCGCAGGAGTTGGGGCAGCCGTTGATGCTGATGCTGACCGGGGTGTCGAAGCCGGGCAGCCAGGCGGTCCAGCTCGGCGTACAGATCCCGGGCCCGCTGCTTGGTCTCCACGATGGCGAGCTTGCAGAACTCGATCCCGGTGCAGGCCAGCGCCGACCGGCGGAACACCGAAGGGCGGACCGGCAGGTCCTCCGCCTCCAGCGCGCTGACCAGGTCGGCCACCCGTCCTGGCGGCACGTCGAGCAAGAGCAGCTTCTGCTCGGCCGTGGTGCGGATCCGGCCCGACCCGTAAGCGGCCGCCAGCTCGGCGAGCTGCCACAGCTGGCGGCCCGAGGTCCGGCCGACGTGCGGCGCGACCCCCACGTAGTACCGGCCGTCCCGCTGCTCGTGCACGCCCACGTGATCGCGGGTGCCGGGCGGGGGCGCGGGCGGCGCCGGGCCGTCGGGCAGCGCGTAGCCCAGGTAGTCCTGCTGCAGCACCGCGCGGAACCGCTCGGTGCCCCAGTCGGCGACCAGGAACTTCAGCCGGGCCCGGCTGCGCAGCCTGCGGTAACCGTGGTCACGGAACAGCCCGGCCACGCCCGCCCAGACCTCGGGCACCTGCGCCGCTTCGACGAAAACACCGAGCCGTTGGGCCAGCATCGGGTTGGTGGACAGGCCGCCGCCGACCCACAGGTCGAAACCAGGGCGGCCGTCGGGCAGGCCACCCCGGCGAACGACACGTCGTTGATCTCGTGCGGCGTGCACAGGGCCGCGCAGCCGCTGATCGAGGTCTTGAACTTGCGCGGCAGGTTGGAGAACGCCGGGTTAGCGGCGGCCAGCTCCTCGGTGGCGCGCAGCGCCGCGCTGGCGTCCAGGATCTCGGCCGCGTCCAGCCCGGCCACCGGGCAGCCCAGGATGTTGCGCGGCACATCGCCGCAGGCCTGCAGGCTGGACAGGCCGACGCTTTCGAGGCGCTGCCAGATCTCCGGCACATCCTCGATCCGGATCCAGTGGTACTGGACGTTCTGCCGGTCGGTGATGTCGGCCAGGTCGCGGCCGTACTCCTTGGCGATCTCGGCGACCACCATGAGCTGCGGCGCGGTCAGCTGGCCGCCGGGGATCCTGACCCGCATCATGAAGTACTGGTCTTCGATGTCGGCGTCGTCGAGTACTCCGGTGCGCCCGCCGCCGATCCCGGGTCTGCGCTGGGTGTACAGGCCCCACCAGCGGAACCGGCCGCGCAGGTCGGCCGGGTCGATGGAGCTGAACCCGCCGGCCGCGTACCGGTTCAGGATCCGGTCCCGCACGTGCAGGCCGTCGTCGTCCTTCTTGAATCGCTCGGCCGCGTTCAGCGGCTCAAGATGGCCCAGTGCCCACTGGCCCTGGCCCCGGGCGGATCGCGATGCCATGGAGGGTCCTTCTGCTGTGAGTCTGGTCGCGCTGCGCCGGGCGATGACTGCGCGGCGGCGCGGGGGCCGGGATCAGCAGCAGGGACGACAGACGGCGCTGGAGACCAGCAGCAGGTCCACGTGACGCCGGCAAACCAGCAGCAGCTGGCCACGCGTGCCGACGATGCGGGTCACGTGACCTCCCGATATGCGCTGCGAGGCGGATGGCGTCCGGTTTCGAAAGTAAGCGTCTGGTTTTGACAGTAAGTCGAGGCCAGCCGGGGGCGCAAGTCGGTATCCGGGGCCGCCGGGCTGGGCGGACGCGGCGGGAGGCGGCAGGACGTGGCGCGGCGGGGGCGGCGGCACAGCCGGTAGCGTGGCCCGGGTGCGGCTGACGATGTTCTGGGAGCGAATGGGCGCGCAGTTCGGCGAGGCCTACGCGCCGAGCGTGGCCGCCGATCACGTGATCGCCGAGCTGGGCGGCCGCACCGTCAATCAGGCGCTGGCTGACGGCCTGGACGCCAAGACCGTATGGCGGGCCGTCTGCGAGGCGTTCAACGTTCCCGAACAGCTGCGCTGAGACCGGCTGGACCGATTTCGCCCGAGCCGGCGTGTTGTCATCATGGTCGAACAGTTGTTCGTCTACAGTGCTTGTTGCGGTGGCGCGGCGGCGAGCCGGCCGGGACGGGATGGCCGAGGGCGGGCCGGATCAGCCCGGGCCTGACTGTCAGTGGCGGCGCTGTCAGTGGCGGCGCGTAGCGTCTGCACCGGCAGCTGAGCAGGCGGCCTTCCTTTGATCTCACGGGAGTTCACATGGCACCCAGCGACAGGGCGAGCAGCACCAAGAGCGGCGACAGGGAGAAGTCCCTGGAGACAGCGCTCGCCCAGATCGAGCGGCAGTTCGGCCGGGGCTCGATCATGCGGCTCGGCGACGACACCCGCGCCCCGATAGAGGTGATCCCGACCGGATCGATCTCCCTGGACGTCGCGCTCGGCATCGGCGGCCTGCCCCGCGGCCGGATCGTCGAGATCTACGGCCCGGAGAGCAGCGGGAAGACCAGCCTGGCCCTGCACGCGGTGGCCAACGCCCAGCGGGCGGGCGGGATCGCCGCGTTCATCGACGCCGAGCACGCCCTGGACCCTGACTACGCCAAGAACCTCGGCGTCGACACCGACGCCCTGCTGGTGTCTCAGCCGGACACCGGCGAGCAGGCCCTGGAGATCGCCGACATGCTGGTCCGGTCCAGCGCCATCGACGTGATCGTGATCGACTCGGTGGCCGCGCTGGTGCCGAAGGCCGAGATCGAGGGCGAGATGGGGGACAGCCACGTCGGCCTGCAGGCCCGGCTCATGTCCCAGGCGCTGCGCAAGCTGGCTGGCGCGCTGAACCAGACCAAGACCACCGCGATCTTCATCAACCAGCTGCGGGAGAAGATCGGCGTCATGTTCGGGTCGCCGGAGACCACGACCGGCGGTAAGGCGCTGAAGTTCTACGCGTCGATCCGGCTGGATATCCGGCGCATCGAGACCCTCAAGGACGGCACCGACGCGGTGGGCAACCGGACCCGGGTCAAGGTGGTCAAGAACAAGTGCAGCCCGCCGTTCAAGGTGGCCGAGTTCGACATCCTGTACGGCCACGGGATCAGCCGCGAGGGCAGCCTGATCGACTTGGGCGTGGAGCAGGCGATCGTGCGCAAGTCCGGCGCCTGGTACACCTACGAGGGCGATCAGCTCGGCCAGGGCAAGGAGAACGCGCGGAACTTCCTGCGCACTAACCCGGACCTCGCGAACGAGATCGAGAAGAAGATAAAAGAAAAGCTCGGCGTCGGCCCGCGGCTTGACGCGGAGACGGCGAGTGCCGTGGCGGGGGCCAGCAATGGAGCGGCCGCCGGGCTGAGCGTGGTGCCAGGCGGTGGCCGCTAGCGGGCCGGAGGGGCCGGCGGATCTGGAGGAGCCAGGCGCTGACCCCGATGCCGACCCGGAAGCAGTCGCGCGGCTGATCTGCCTGCGGCTGCTGACCACCGCGCCGAGGACCCGGGCTCAGCTGGCCAGCGCGCTGCGGCGGCGCGGCGTGCCCGCCGTGGCGGCTGAGGCGGTGCTCGGGCGGTTCACCGAGGTCAAGCTGATCGACGATCAGTTGTTCGCGAGCGCCTGGGTGGAGTCCCGGCACCATGGCCGGGGCCTGTCCGGCCGGGTCCTGGCCACTGAGTTGCGGCACCGGGGCGTGTCGGCCGAGCACATCAAGGCCGCGGTCAATGAGCTCAGCCCGGACCAGGAGGCCGCCACGGCGCGCGCGCTGGTGGACGGGCGGCTGGCGGGCACCAGGGGCCAGCCGCCCGCGACCCGGGTCAGGCGGCTGGTCGGGGTCCTGGCCAGGAAGGGCTACCCGGCGGCACTTGCCTACCGGGTCGTGCGCGAGGCGCTGGAGCAGGACGGGCTCGATATGGCGCAGGCCGGCCTGGACTTGTCCGACGCCGCGGAAGCCGAGGAGGCCGGTGAGGTCGGGGAAGAGGCCGGGGAACCAGCGGGCGACGAGCAAACCACCGCTTGGTGAACGGCTTTCCCGCGCCGCGTCCGCTATCGGCCGGTGTGGTCGGGCGCTGGCGGCAGGCCGTCGGCGCCAAGATCACCGGGTGCCTTGCTTGCCCAAATCGTTATATCCGCTTAGCCTCACGGCAGCGAGGTTTACTCCGCACAGGGCGGATCAACTGAGGTGAATGAGACTAGTTACGGGTTCCGGGTGGTGCGGGAACGGCTTGGCCGGTCCTGCCCGCCGGGCCGTGGACGTTTGTCATGGCGGCCGCGTAGCGGCCGGCGATACCGGCGGGACGGCGGGAGCGGGCCCGCGCTGGGCGGGCCACTGGCCGCCAGCCGCGGGCTGGCGCGGCCGGCCCGGCCGGCTCGGCTGGCCCGGCGGTTGATGACGGCCCGGGAGCACTGCCTGAGCTAGTAGCGAGTCAGGCCGGCGAGACGCCGGTCATGTCGGTCACCCCGGCCCGGGTGAGATAGGAGGTTGCGCCGGCCGGGCGGCCAGGCTGAGCTGGGCCGAGACTGTGGTCGGCCCGGTCAGGGTCGGTCCCGCAGGCCCACTGCCCCGTGGGCGCAGTAGTCCTCGCTGCAGGGCATGCGCGTGGCGCCGGATGGCGGCGCTGCGGCGCCCTTGAGCGGGAAGGGGCGTGCGGTGAGTAACGGAATCGCGCTCGTGCTGGCGATCGGTCTGGTGGCCGCCCTGTTCGCGCTCGTCTACGTGCTCCGCAAGTCCCCGGGCCGCATCCCCGGGCCAGGCAGCCCGGCCGAGACTCCCGCCAGCAACCCGGCCCTGACCGCGCAGGAACTGGCCGCCGCCAGCCAGGAAGCTGACCGGCTGCGCGCCCGGGCCGAGTCCGACGCCGAAGCCATCGTGCGCAAGGCCGAGCAGTCCGCGCAGCAGGCCGCCGCGGACCGGCGCGAGGCCGATGATGAGATCCGGGCGATCAAGGACGAGATCAGGCAGCTGCGTAGCGACATGGAGCGCCGGGAGACCCGGCTGGCCGAACGCGAGCAGCGCACCCATGAGGAGGCGCGCAAGGTCGAGCAGCGCGCCGCGGAACTGGGCTCGGTCGATCGGGACCTGCAGGCCCAGCGCGGCGAGCTGGCCCGGCTCAGCGAGGAACGCCGCGAGGAACTGGAGCGGGTCGCCGGCCTGACCGCGGGCCAGGCCAAGTCCGAGCTGGTATCGGGGATCGAGAACCAGGCCAAGCGCGAGGCGGCGCTCATCGTCAGGAACATCGAGGACGAGGCCAGGAAGGAGGGCCAGAAGCGGGCCAGGAAGATCGTCACCCTGGCCATCCAGCGGGTGGCCAGCGAGCAGACCAGCGAGTCGGTCGTCTCGGTGCTGCACCTGCCGGGCGATGAGATGAAGGGCCGCATCATCGGCCGGGAAGGCCGCAACATCCGGGCTTTTGAGACGGTCACCGGGGTCAACCTGATCATCGATGACACCCCCGAGGCGGTCCTGCTGTCCTGCTTCGACCCGGTGCGCCGCGAGGTCGGCCGGCTGACGCTGGAACGGCTGGTGCTGGACGGCCGGATCCATCCGCAGCGGATCGAGGAGGCCTACGACCGGAGCAAGGCCGATATCGAGCAGCTGTGCGTGCGGGCCGGCGAGGACGCGCTGGTGGACCTGGCCATCACCGACCTGCACCCGGAGCTGACCAACCTGCTCGGGCGGCTGCGGTACCGGACCTCCTACGGCCAGAACGTGCTCAAGCACCTGGTCGAGTCGGCGCACATCGCCGGCATGATGGCCAGCGAGCTGGGCCTGGACCCGGTCCTGATGAAACGTTGCACGGTCCTGCACGACATCGGCAAGGCCCTGACCCACGAGGTGCAGGGCAGCCACGCGCTGATCGGCGCGGAGATCGCCCGCCGCTACGGCGAGCCCGACGACGTGGTGCACGCCATCGAAGCGCACCACAACGAGGTCGAGGTCAAGACGGTCGAGGCGGTCCTGACTCAGGCGGCGGACGCGATCAGCGGCGGCCGGCCCGGTGCGCGCCGGGAGTCGCTGGAGGCCTACATCAAGCGGCTGGAGCGGCTGGAGCAGATCGCGCTGGCGCAGCAGGGCGTCGAGAAGGTCTTCGCCATGCAGGCGGGCCGGGAGGTCAGGGTCATGGTCAAGCCGGAGCACGTTGATGACATCCAGGCCCAGGTCATCGCGCGCGACGTGGCCAAGCAGGTGGAGGAGGAGCTGACCTACCCGGGCCAGATCCGGGTCACCGTGGTGCGGGAGTCGCGGGCGACGGAGTTCGCCCGCTAGCCCGGCGGTGCGGCGCCGGACGCGACGGCGGGGCGAGAGCCGCGTGCTTGCCCGGGGCGGCTCCGGCGAGCTTGAGCCGGGGGATGCCGGCCGGGGCGAAGCCGAGTATCTGCCCGTAGAACGACAGCTCGGCCTCCAAGGCGGTGGCGATGGTCTCGGCCTTACGGAAGCCGTGTGACTCACCATCGAACGCCAGGTGCGCGTGCCGGATGCCATGCGCGGCCAGGTCGGCGGCGATGCGCTCGGCCTGCTCAGGCAGCACGATCGGGTCGTCGAGCCCCTGCAGCAGCAGGACCGGGCTGGTGGCCTCGGACACGTGCCCGACCGGGGCCCGCTCCAGGTACACCGCGTCGAACCCGGGCAGCGGCCCGATCAGCCCGTCCAGGTAGCGCGACTCGAAGTCGTGCGTCCGGTCCGCGAAGCCCTGCAGGTCGGCCACGCCGAACAGGGAAGTCGCGGCGCTGAAGACCGGCTGGGGTCCAGCCGCGGTTGTCACCGCGGCCAGCGTGGTCCAGCCGCCCGCCGAGCCGCCGCGGATGGCCAGCCGGGCGGGGTCGGCGAGGCCGTTGCTGACCAGCCAGCCCGCGGCCGCGACGGCGTCCTCGACATCGACCACGCCCCACTGGCGGCGCAGCCGCTCCCGGTACATCCGGCCGTAGCCGGTGGACCCGCCGTAGTTCACGTCGATGATCCCGATGCCCCGGCTGGTGAAGAAGGCCTTCTCCAGGTCCAGGAGCGGGAGCGCGCAGCTCGCGGGCCCGCCGTGCACCCAGATCACGTACGGCGGCAGCTCGCCCGGCGGCGCGGCCGCGTCCGGGCTGGCCGGCGGGTACAGCAGGGCGTGCACCGTACGGCCGTACTTGCCTTCGACCTCCACTGGGCGCGCCTCGGGCAGGTCGCCGGCCTCGGGCGGCTCGGCCAGTTCCTGCCGCAGGACCTCAAGCCGGGACGCGGCCACATCGATCTTGATCACTGACAGCGGGTCCGCGGGCCCGCCCGCCACCGCGACGATCACCGAGCCGTCCGCCGAGACCGCCGGCAGGAACACGCTCTGCGGCAGGTCAAGATCGGTGAGGTCGAACGTCTCCGGGTCGAGCAGCCCGAGCCGAAGGCTGCCGTAGCCGTGCAGCACCGCCAGCCGCCCGTCGCCCAGGACCGCGAACGGCCGGCCGCCCAGCTGCCAGAGCGGCCCGGCGAACTCCTCCTCCGCCGGGTACAGCGCCTGCGGCGGCTCGCCGGTCAGCCCCACCTGGTAGATGTTCCACCAGCCGGTCCAGTCGGTGGCCACGTACAGGCTGGTGTTGTCGCGCCAGGCCGGGGCCAGGACCGACTCCCGCATGTTGCCCTTGACCAGGCGGCCCTGGCCCGCCACGCCGTCCTCGATCAGCGCGACCCGCAGTTCGGTGCCATCCCAGGGCATGTGCGGATGGTTCCAGCAGATCCAGGCCAGCCGGCGGCCGTCCGGTGACGGCGTCGGGAAGGCGAAGAAGTCGGCCCCGGTGACCAGGGTCCTGATCGCGCCCGGGTCACTGGCCGACGAGCCGTCCAGCGGGACCGCGACGATGGCCCGGCTGACCTTGCCGTCCTCGTGCTGCTCCCGCACGCACCAGACTTCGCTGGCATCCGGGGAGAGCACGAAGTCGGCATAACGCAGCGCGGGCTCGGCCGGAGCGTCGGGCCCGGCGCTCGCGGGCGCCGCGGTGAAGGCCTCGGGCGTCAGCGGGCGCGGCGCCTCCTTGCCGTCCGCGACCTCCGGCCCGGCCAGGTACAGCCGCTGGTCCAGGTAGTGCGCGAAGACGATCTCGTGGCCGCGCGGCGTGCGCCCGCCGGGCCGGCCGGGCGGCTGGCGGACCGGGGTACCGGCAGGTACGACCGCCCGCCGTACTCGTGCACCCGGGTGCGGGCGTCCCAGGGCGCGGGCAGCAGCGTGGCCTGGCGGCCGCCGGGACCGCGGTGCGCGACCGTGACCCGGCCCTGTTCCTCCGGCAGGCACTCCTGCCACCAGACGTCGCCCCCGATGACCTCAGGGAACGAGACCCGCAGCCGGCCGCGCGCGACTTCGGCCGCCATGATCGGCGAGGGCCACTCCCCGGGCGGAATCTCCGGAAGCGTCACAAGCGCCGCGTTATCTACCAAATCCGACTCATTTTCGGACGCCGTTCCCGGCCCGATTCCGGCTGGGCCCTCCGTCGTCTCCGCCGCGCCCGCCACGCTGTCAGTCATAGGGATATCGTGCCCTACCGGGCGGGTCCGGCTAACGGTGAATCCGGACATGACCTGTGCTCCGCGCCGTCTACCCTGGTGACCATGGTGGGCTCCGACCGGCGGCGAAGTTTCGAGATCCGCACCTACGGGTGCCAGATGAACATGCACGATTCTGAGCGGCTGGCCGGCCTGCTGGAGGAGGCCGGCTACGCAGCGGGCCGACGGCGGGGCTCCTGACGTGGTGGTGTTCAACACCTGCGCGGTCCGGGAGAACGCGGACAACCGGCTCTACGGCAACCTCGGCCACCTGCTGCCGGTCAAGAACGCCCACCCGGGCATGCAGATCGCGGTCGGCGGCTGCCTGGCGCAGAAGGACCGGGCGGCGATCACCGCGCGCGCCCCGTGGGTCGATGTCGTCTTCGGCACCCACAACATCGGCTCGCTGCCCGCCCTGCTGCGCCGCGCCGAAGTGCTGGAGCAGGCGCAGGTTGAGATCGTCGAGACGCTGGAGCGGTTCCCTTCGGTGCTGCCGGTCAGCCGGGCCAGCGCCTACAGCGCCTGGGTGGCCATCTCGGTCGGCTGCAACAACACCTGCACGTTCTGCATCGTGCCGAGCCTGCGCGGCCGGGAAGAGGACCGCAGGCCCGGTGACGTGCTGGCGGAGGTCTCGGCGCTGGTCGCCGACGGCGTGGTGGAGGTCACGCTGCTCGGCCAGAACGTGAACTCCTATGGCGCGGCGTTCGGCGACCAGCTGGCGTTCGGCAAGCTGCTGCGCTCCTGCGGCGGCATCGACGGGCTGGAACGGGTCCGGTTCACCTCGCCGCACCCCCGGGACTTCACTAGCGACGTCATCGACGCGATGGCGCAGACCCCCAACGTCATGCCCCAGCTGCACATGCCGCTGCAGTCCGGCTCGGACTCGGTGCTGCGGGCCATGCGCCGCGCCTACCGCAGGGAAAAGTACCTCGCCATCCTGGATAAGGTCCGGGCCGCGATGCCGGACGCGGCGATCACGACCGACATCATCGTGGGTTTCCCAGGGAGTCTGAACGCGATTTCGCCGATACTCTCGACCTCGTCCGCCGGGCCCGGTTCAGCGGCGCGTTCACCTTCCAGTACTCGATCCGGCCTGGCACTCCGGCCGCCGAGATGGACGGCCAGGTGCCCGCCGACGTCGTCCACGACCGCTACGAGCGGCTGACGGCCCTGGTGGCTGAGGTCGCGCTGGCCGAGAACACACGGCTGGTCGGGACCGAGGTCGAGGTCCTGGTCGCGGAGGGCGAAGGACGCAAGGACCAGGTGACCCAGCGGATGTCCGGCCGGGCCAGGGACAACCGGCTGGTGCATTTCACGCCAGCGGGCACCGCGCCGCGGCCCGGGGATGTCGTCACGGTCACGGTGACAAGCGCCGCGCCGAATTACCTGATCGCGGACGGGCGGCCGGCCGCGGTCCGGCCCACGCCCGGCGGCGACGCCTGGGCCGCCCGCCAGGCCGCGATCGCGGCTGGCCTGGGGGCCGGGGCCGATGCGGCCGTCCCGGGTGCGGGTGGCTGCGGCCCGTCCGCAGCGGCGCCGGAGCAGGTGCTGCTGGGCATGCCGTCGCTGCGCCAGCCGGCCTGAAAGGTGCTGGTCGCGGCCGCCGTCTGCCCGCACCCGCCGCTGTTGATCCCGGCCGCCCTCGGCGCCGCCGGGCTGGACGCCGCCGGCGTGCCCGGCGCAGATGCCGCTGTGCCTGGCGTAGATGCCGGTGGGCCCGGCGGGGCCGCCGCTGAGCCCGGGGCGGCGGTGGCTGAGCCAGGAGCTGTGCTGCGCCAGGTCAGGGCCGCCTGCTTCGCGGCCGTCGCGGACCTGCTCCGGGCCGGGCCTGACCTGATCGTGGTGGTCGGCACCGCGGCCAGGTCCGCCGCCTACGGCGGCTCGGCCGCGGGCAGCCTGGCCGACTACGGCATCCCGTTCGTCACCGGAACCGGCGACCCGGTGCTGCCGCTGTCCCTCACCGTCGGCGCCTGGCTGGTCCGCCGGGCGGCGCAGCCGGGGCAGGCGCTGAAACTGCACGCGGTGGCCAGGGACACCCCCGCGGCCGAATGCCAGCGGCTCGGCGAAGCACTGGCCCGCGCCGCGGCCCGGGTCAGCGTGCTGGCCATGGGGGACGGGTCGGCGCGGCGGGCGGCCGGAGTCCCCGGCGCGCCGGACCCGGCGGCGGACCGCTACGACCAGGAAGTGGCCGCGGCGCTGGCCGCCGCCGACCCGGCCCGGCTGGCCCGGCTGGACCCGGCCCTCGATGACGAGCTCGTGGTCGCGGGCCGGGCCGCGTGGCAAGTGCTGGCCGGGGCCGCCGCGCAGAGCCAGCTCCGGGGGACGCTGCGCTGCGCCGCCGCGCCGTATGACGTCAGCTATCTGGTCGCGTCCTGGCAGTGCGCCCCGACGCGCCCAGGATCGCTGAGCCGCTGACACACTGATGTCATGCCGCAGCCACTGATCGTGCTCGTCGGGCCGACGGCGGCGGGCAAGTCCGAGCTATCCCTGACCCTGGCCCGCGGCGCTGGACGGCGAGGTGGTCAACGCCGACTCGATGCAGCTCTACCGGGGCATGGACATCGGCACCGCCAAGCTCCGGCCGTCCGAGCGCGGCGGTATCCCGCACCACCTGCTCGACATCTGGGACGTGACCCAGGCCGCGAGCGTCGCGATTATCAGCGAGCTGGCCCGCGAGGCATCGGCGAGATCAGGTCGAGCGCGGCCGGGTGCCGCTCTGGTCGGCGGGTCTGGCCTGTACGTGCGGGCGGTGATCGACAACCTGGCGTTCCCCGGCGACCGACCCGGCCCTGCGTGATCAGCTGGAGGCCGAGCTCGCCGACGGTCGGCGCGGCGGCCCTGCACGACCGGCTGGCCCGCGCTGGACCCGGCCGCCGCGGCCGCGATCCTGCCGGGCAACGGCCGCCGGATCGTCCGGGCCCTGGAGGTGCTCGAGCTGACCGGCGCGCCCGTTCAGCGCGACCCTGCCCGGCTATGCACCGGCCGACGACGACGTCATCCAGATCGGGCTGAGCGTGCCCCGCGGCCGAGCTTGACGAGCGCATCGACGAGCGGGTCGACCGGATGTGGCAGGCCGGGCTCGTGGCCGAGGTCCGCGAGCTGGCGGCAGCCGGGCTGCGCGAGGGCCGGACCGCCAGCCGGGCGCTCGGCTACGCGCAGGTGCTGCGGTTCCTGGCCGGGGAGTGGAGCGCAGGAGCAGGCGGCCGCCGAGACCGTCCGGGCCACCCGGCGGTTCGCCCGCCGCCAGGAGTCGTGGTTCCGCCGCGACCCGCGGATCACCTGGCTGGCGGCAGGCGCGGAACCGGGCCCGGCCGGAGCGGCCGGACCGGCGGCGGCCGGGCCGGCCTGGCTGATCGCGCGCTGGCTACGATCAGGGCATGCGGTTCGCCAAGGGCCACGGCACCGGGAACGACTTCCTGATCCTGCCTGACCCCGACGATGCCATCGAGCTGCCGATCAGCTGGTCGCCCGGCTCTGCGACCGGCGGTTCGGGCTCGGCGCGGACGGCATGCTGCGGGTGGTGCGGAGGTCCGGGCTGACCGCGAGCCGCAGTGGTTCATGGACTACCGCAACGCCGACGGCAGCGTCGCGGAGATGTGCGGCAACGGGATCCGGGTGTTCGCCCGGTACCTGCTCAGCCACGGCCTGGCCGACGGCCCGGCGCTGGACGATCGGCACCCGGGCGGGCGTACGGCAGGTCTGGGCGGAGGCCGGCGGGGCGATCACGGTCGATATGGGGCTGCCGCGGCGGCTCGGCGACCGGCCGGGCGGTCATCGGCGGCACGGCACCGGGACGGCCTGCACGTCTGCCTGGGCAACCCGCACCTGGCCTGCCTGGTCGACGAGCCGGTCGCCGACCTCGACCTGAGCGTCGCGCCGGGCGTCGATCCGGCGCAGTTCCCGGACGGGGTCAACGTCGAGATCGGGCGGATCCTCGCGGCCGGGCACCTGGAGATGCGGGTCTACGAGCGCGGCTCCGGCCCCACCTTGTCCTGCGGGACCGGGGCCGTGGCCGCCGCAGTGGCCGCCGCCGCGCGGGCGGTGCCACAGGGACAGGCCGGACAGCCGGGGCAGGCCAGGCAGCCGGAGACCGGACAGCTGGAGCAGGCCGGAGAGGCGGGGCAGCCGGGGCAGCCGGGGCGGGCCGGGCAGGCCGGACAGGCGGGGCGGGCCGGACAGGCGGGGCAGGCCGGACAAGCGGGGCGGGCCGGACAGGCGGGCGGGCCTGATGAGCTGACTGGCCGCTGGACGGTGGACGTGCCGGGTGGCCGGGCTGACCGTCACGCTCACGGCGCAGACCAGCCTGCTGACCGGCCCGGCCGTGATCGTGGCCGAAGGCGAGCTGAACCGGGACTGGCTAGCCGACCCCGCCGCCGCGGTGTCAGCCTGCTTTTCATGATCGCGGTTGTCTGCTGGGGTCCGGACCCACGTTAGTTACCGTGATCATGCCGCGCCGGGCGAGGCTGGAGTCGGTGACGCTCCGGAGTGCTAGCTGGCCGGCCCGGCCAGCAGCGGGCCCACGGGCCGGGCCCGGATCGACGCGTCGAGCACCTCGGCGATGTGCGCCACCGGCAGCGGCGTGCCCTGGGCGGCGAGCGAGGCGGCGATCTGCATCGTGCAACCGGGGTTGGCCGACACCAGCAGGGCCGCCCCCGTCTCGTGGACCGTCCTGGCCTTGCGCTCGCCCAGCTCCCTGGCGGCCTCGGGCTGGACCAGGTTGTAGATGCCGGCTGAGCCGCAGCAGATACCGCCGTCGGCGATCTCGGCCAGCCGCAGCTCGGGCACGGCCAGCAGCAGTTCCCGCGGCTGGATGGTGATTCGCTGGGCCTGGGCCAGGTGGCACGCGTCGTGGTAGGCGACGGTGACCGGCAGCGGGTGCCGGGTCGCGGCCGGGCCAAGTTCGGCCAGGAACTCGCTGAAATCGCGGACCCGGGCGGCCAGCGCGGCGGCCCGGCCGGCCCAGTCCGGATCGCCGGCCAGCAGCTCGGCATACTCCTTCATCGCCGATCCGCAGCCGGCCGCGTTCACGACGATCGCGTCGACCCCGGCCCGCTCGAAGACCTCGATCGCCGCCCGCGCGAACCGGGCGGCCTCGGTCAGCCGGCCGCCGTGCAGCGGCAGCGCGCCGCAGCAGCCCTGGCCGGCCGGGATGATGACGTCGCAGCCTTCCGCGGCCAGGACCCGGATCGTGGCCGCGTTGACCTGCGGGAAGAACACCTGCTGGACACAGCCGGCCAGCATGCCCACCACGGCCCGGCGGGGGCCCTGAGCCGGAGCGCGCTCCGCGGCCCGCCGTCCGCTCACCCGCCGTTGGCCCGGCCGGCTGGCCCGGCGGCCCGCGCGGAGCGCGGATCTGGTGCGCGCGAGCCCGGCAGGGGCGTAGGGCTGGCCGGCGGCTGGCTGGCTGGCCGGCGGCTGGCTGGCGGGGGGCACGGGGCTGGCGGGGGCCAGGCGGAGGGCGGCGGCCAGTTCCGGGGCGAGCCGGCTGGCCAGCCCGCTGCGCTCCAGCAGCCGGTCCAGGCCGGTGCGCTGGGCCGCGCGCAGCGGCGCGGTGAGCAGTCGCAGCCGGTTCGGGTAAGGGAACGTCTGGAAGATCGCCGCGCGGATGGCCCGGTCCCGGAGCGACCGGGCCGGCAGCGGGCCACGCCGCGAGCTGGCTCGCCGCCGGGCCGGCCGAAGCCAGGCCCGCGGCCCCCAGGCGAACCGGCGGGTGAGCCAGTGTCCTGGCCGGCGGGTGAGCTGGTGTCGTGGCCGGCGGTGAGCCAGGGGCCTGCCCGGCGGGTGAGCCAGGGGCCGGGCCTGCTGGCTCGCGTGCGGCCCGGGCGGGGCGGGGCGCGGGTGCGCGCCGGGTGGTTCCTCGGTCCAGCTGCGGGCCGCTTCGATCAGGCGGTCATAGCGCACCCCGGACGGGCAGGCCGGCACGCAGGCCATGCAGCCCAGGCAGCGGTCGATGTGGGTGGCGGCGACCGGGCTGGCCTGAGCCCCGTCCAGCAGCTGGCTGATCAGGTGGATCCGGCCGCGCGGGGAGTCCATCTCTTCGCCCCACAGCTGATAAGTGGGGCAGGCGGGCAGGCAGAACCCGCAGTGCACGCAATCGGAGGCCAGCGCGCGCAGCTCGCCCGACGGGTCGAGCAGATGGTCGGCCTGGCCGTCCGGGTAGCCCATCAGATCCCTCCCGCGAACCGGCCCGGAGCCATCCGGTGCTCCGGATCGAACTGGGCCTTGAGCGCGCGCATCAGGCCGAGCGAGGGCACCGGCCCCCACATGTCGATGACCGCCATGACGTCAGCCGGCGCGTGCAGGACCACGCAGCTGGCCCGGACCGGGGGACCGCCGTCGCCGGCCGGGGGCACCGGGCCGCCGGGGTCCGCGGTCAAGGCGGCGCGCAGCGCGGTGACGAACCTGGCGACGGCGCCGGGGTCGGCGCCGGGGCCGACGGCCGCGTAGATGACGCCGGCCTGCCCCCGACCCGCTGACGGCCGGGTTGAGGCCCGCCGCGTCGGCGGCGGCGTCGACCGCGCCGACCACCGCGGCCAGCCGTCCGGCCCAGAACGCGATGCGCAGCACGGTCCCTGTGGCCGCGCCGGCCGCGCCCTGGCCCCACCAATCCGGCGGCTCAGCGCTGATCACCGCGGCGGCGCTGCGCAGCCGGACCTCTAGCAGCTCGCGCAGCCGCCCGGCCCGCTCGGCCACGCTCTCGGGGTCGCCTTCGAGCCTGATCGCGGTCCGGACCGCCGCGCCCAGGCTGGGCCGGTCGATCTCGGCCGCGACCGGCGCGAGCGGCGAATCGACCGCCGTGGCCAGCGCGGCCTGGGCGGCCGCCAGGTCAGGGCAGGACAAGGTCACGAAGGCCACCGCGGCCTGGCCGCGGGTGCAGCCGGAAGGTCGCGTCCACGATCAGGCCCAGCGTGCCGTAGGAGCCCGCGTAGAGCTTGCCGAGGTCGTAGCCGGCCACGTTCTTGACCACCTTGCCGCCGGATTTGGTCAGCACCCCGTCGGCGCGCACCACCGTGATGCCGATCAGCAGGTCCCGCGGGGTGCCGAAGCGCAGCCGGAGCGGCCCGGCGGCGCCGGTGGCGAGCAGGCCGCCCACGGTCCCGCCGCCCGGCGGGTCGAGCGCCAGCCGCTGCCCGGCCGTGGCCAGCGCGGCGGCGAGCCGGCCGAGGCCGACGCCGGCCTGCACCCGGGCCACCAGATCGCCGGCCGCGTGCTCGAGCACCGCATCAAGTAGCCGGGTCTCGACGACCAGGCCGCAGGCCCGCGGCGGCTTGCCCCAGGCCAGCCGGGTGCCGGCCCCCCGGGGCAGCACCGCCAGGCTCAGCTCGGCGGCCGCGCGCATGACCGCGCTGGCCTCGGCCACGCTGGCCGGCGCGGCCACGTAGGACGGCTGCGCGCCGCTCACCGCGTCGTCCGTGCTGGCCAGCCTGACCTGCGCGCAGGCGGCGGCGAGCGGAGCCGGGATCGCACTCATCAGCGGCCCGCTCGGGGCGGCAGCTTCCGGCCCGGCCGCATTAGAACTGGTCCATTTCGCCCGCGGCCACCAGCGGATGCGGCTCGCGCCGCAGGCCCGGCACCTCGCCGCACAGTCGCGGTGTCGGGAAGATCTTGCCCGGGTTGCACAGGCCGGCCGGGTCGAACGCGCACCGCAGCAGCTGCATGGTGACCAGGTCGTCGGCGCTGAACATCTTGGGCATGTACCGGGACTTGTCCACCCCGACGCCGTGCTCGCCGGTGATCGAGCCGCCGTACTCGATGCAGGTATCCAGGATCGCGCCGGACAGCTCCTCGGCCGCCGCGCAAGCCTGCTCGGTGGAGTCGTCGAACAGCACCAGCGGGTGCAGGTTGCCGTCCCCGGCGTGGAACACGTTGGCCACCCGCAGCCCGGCGGCCTGCGACAGCTCGGTGATCCGGTCGAGCACCCGGGGCAGCGCGGTCCTGGGCACCACCCCGTCCTGCACGATATAGGCCGGGCTGATCCGGCCGACCGCCGCGAACGCCGAGCGGCGGCCGCGCCAGATCGCGGCCCGCTCGGCCGGTCCGGCCGCCGCCCTGATCTCGTAGGCGCCCGCTTCCTCGCAGAGCTTCCTGACCGCGTCGGTCTCCCGGCTCACGTCGCCCTCAGGCCCGTCCAGCTCGACGATCAGCACCGCGCCCGCGCCCTCGGGGTAGCGGCACTGCACCGCCGCCTCGGCCGCCTCGATCGACAGCGCGTCCATCATCTCGATCGCGCCGGGCAGCAGGCCGGCGCCGATGATGGCCGAGACCGCGCTGCCCCCGGCGCCCATGGTCGCGAACGCGGCGAGCAGCGTGGTGACCGCCTCCGGGACCCTGGTCAGCTTCACGATGATCTTGGTGACGATGCCGAGCGTGCCTTCGGACCCGGTGAACATGCCGACCAGGTCGTAACCGGGGGCCGCGCCGGTGCCGTCGCCCAGCCAGGTCAGCTCGCCCTGCGGGGTGACGATCTGCAGGCCGGTGACGTGATGCACGGTGAAGCCGTGCTTGAGGCAGTGCGCGCCGCCCGAGTTCTCCGCCACGTTCCCGCCGACCGAGCAGATGATCTGGCTGGAGGGATCAGGAGCGTAGAACAAGCCGTACGGCTCCGCGGCCTGGCTAACAGCCAGGTTGGTGACGCCAGGCTCCACGATCGCGCGGCGGCTGGCCGGGTCGATCGAGATGATGGCGCGCATCTGGGAGGTGACGATCAGGACCCCGTCGGCGCGCGGCAGCGCCCCGCCGGACAGGCCGGTACCCGAGCCCCTGGCCACGAAGGGCACGCCGGCCCGGACGCACTCGGTGACGATCGCGGCCACCTGCTCAGCGGTGCGCGGCAGCACCACCAGGCCCGGGTTGCAGCGGTGCGCGGTCAGGCCATCGCACTGGTAGGTGCGCAGCTCCAGCGGATCGGTCAGCACCGCGGCCGGGCCGCAGATGCCGGTCAGTACCGGGACCAGCGAATCGAGCATGTCTGAGCCTCCACCTCCAGGGTGCGCCAGCGAGGCGGGGTTTTCCAAGGCCGGGGCCGGCCCGGCGCGGCCGGGCCCGCTACGGCATCCGCTCGTACGCGGGCACGGTCAGGAACTCGGCGTAGTCATCGGCTAGGGCCACCGCCTTGAACAGCGCGACTGCCTGCTCGTACCGGGCCGGGTCAAAGCCCGCCCCGGCCTGCTCCCTGATCGTAGCCAGCTCCTCGCCGATGACCCGCTCGACCAGATCCGGGGTCACCTGCGGGCCGTCGGCCAGGGCCACGTCGTTGTGCAGCCACTGCCAGACCTGGGACCGGGAGATCTCGGCCGTCGCCGCGTCCTCCATCAGGTTGAAGATGGCCACCGCGCCGGTCCCGGCCAGCCAGCTGGCCAGGTACTGCAGTCCCACGCTGATGTTGTTACGCAGGCCCGCCTCGGTGATCTGGCCCGGAGTCTGGTCGATGGCCAGCAGGTCAGCGGCGCTGACCCGGACGTCCGCGCGGAGCCTGCCGAGCTGGTTGGGCGCCTGGCCCAGCACCCCGTCGAAGATCTCCTGGCAGACCGGCACCAGGTCCGGGTGGGCCACCCAGGACCCGTCGAACCCGTCGCCCGACTCCCTGGTCTTGTCCTCCCTGACCTTGGCCAGGGCCTTGGCGTTGACCTCAGGGTCACGCCGGCTGGGGATGAAGGCGGCCATCCCGCCGATCGCGTGCGCGCCGCGCCGGTGGCACGTGGCGACCAGCAACTCGGTGTAGGAGCGCATGAACGGGGCGGTCATCGTCACCGCGTTCCGCTCGGGCAGCAGGAACTCTTTGCCCCTGGTCCGGAACTTCTTGATGATGCTGAACATGTAGTCCCAGCGGCCCGCGTTCAGGCCCGCGCTGTGCTCGCGCAGCTCGTAGAGGATCTCCTCCATCTCGAACGCGGCCGGGATCGTCTCGATCAGCACCGTGGCCCTGATCGTGCCGCGCGGGACCCCCAGCCGGTCCTGGGCCAGGTTGAAGGCGTCGTTCCAGAGCCTGGCCTCCAGGTGACTTTCCATCTTGGCCAGGTAGAAATACGGGCCCCGGCCCGCGGCCAGCTGCCGATCGGCGCAGTTCGCGAAATAGAGCGCGAAGTCAAACAAGCTGCCCGATACCCGGGCACCGTCCACCAGAACATGCTTTTCGTCCAGGTGCCAGCCGCGGGGCCGGACCACTACGGTGGCCAGCTCGCTGGCCCGCCGCAGCCGGTAGCTCTTGCCGTCCGGGCTGGTGAAGTCGATCTTGCGGTCCAGCGCGTCCATCAGGTTGAGCTGGCCGGTGACCATGTTGTCCCACAGCGGCGTGTTGGCGTCCTCGAAGTCGGCCAGCCAGACCCGGGCGCCGGAGTTCAGCGCGTTGATCGTCATTTTCTGGTCGGTGGGGCCGGTGATCTCGACCCGCCGGTCGGCCAGCCCGGGCGCGGGGCCGGGCACCTGCCACCCGCCGTCCTCGCGGATCGCGCGGGTCTGGGGCAGGAAATCCAGCCCGGCGCCACCGGAAAGTTCCTGCTGGCGGCGGGCCCGGGCGGCGAGCAGCTCGGCGCGGCGCGGGCCCAGTTCCCGCTGCAGCCCGGCGAGCAGGCCGAGCGCCCGCGGGGTAAGGACTTCGTCGTACCGGTCACCGGGCGGGCCGGTGATCTGGACACCCTCGGTTTCCTGCACGCTCCCTGCTCCTCCCCAGCGAGCCGGCCAGCCGGACGTGGCCGGTCACGACGACGCTAACGGCCCGCCGTGGCGCGGGTCAAAGCTCGGCGGGATGCCGCGCGCCTGGCCGTCCCGCGCGGCCCGGCTGGCACCGGGCCGTCAGGTCCCGGGGCGGGCCAGCGCGCGGGCGCCGCGAGCTGGCTGGCCTGCCGGGGCACAACCAGGCCCGGCGCGGCGTTATTGAGGTGAAGTGGCAACCATCGCGTGGGACCATCGTCTCCTGTCCGCCCCGGCGGCCAGGGCGGCGCTGACTGGCGCTTTCGGCCCGGTCATCAGCTGTGGCCGGACTTCGACCTTAGGTAGGTAATGACTGCTCTGCACGACGAACACGCCGACCCTGACCGCCCGGCGCGCGAGGAAGACCAGCCCGACCTGGAGGACCGGCACGCGCTGCGCCGGGTAGCGGGCCTGTCGACCGAGCTCCAGGACGTCACCGAGGTCGAGTACCGGGCGCTGCGGCTGGAGCGGGTCGTGCTGATGGGCGTGTGGACCGAGGGCACGCTGGCCAGCGCGGAGAACTCGCTGCGCGAGCTGTCCCGGCTGGCCGAGACGGCGGGCTCGGAGGTGCTCGACGGGCTGATCCAGCGCCGCGGGCGGCCCGACGCGGCCACCTACGTAGGCGCGGGCAAGGCGTCCGAGCTGGCCGACCTGGTCGTGTCGTCCGGCGCGGACACGGTGATCTGCGACGGCGAGCTGACCTCCAGCCAGCTGCGCCGGCTGGAGGGGATCGTCCGGGTCAAGGTCATCGACCGGACCGCGCTGATCCTGGACATCTTCGCCCAGCATGCCCGGAGCAAGGAGGGCAAGGCCCAGGTCGAGCTGGCCCAGCTGCAGTACCTGATGCCCCGGCTGCGCGGCTGGGGCGAGTCGCTGTCCCGGCAGGCCGGCGGCCGGGTCGCGGGCGGCGGCGGGATCGGCACCCGGGGTCCCGGCGAGACGAAGATCGAGACCGACCGGCGCCGGATCCGGGCCCGGATCGCCAGGCTGCGCCGGGAGATCGCCGGAATGTCGGTCGGCCGGGAGGTGCAGCGCGGCCAGCGGCGCCGCCGCGAGGTCCCGTCGGTGGCCATCGCCGGCTACACCAACGCCGGCAAGTCCAGCCTGCTGAACCGGCTGACCGGGGCCGAGGTGCTGGTGGACGACTCGCTGTTCGCCACCCTCGACCCGGCGGTACGGCGGGCTCGCACGCCGTCGGGCTGGCCGCTGACGCTGACCGACACGGTCGGCTTCGTCCGGCATCTGCCCCATCAGCTGGTGGACGCGTTCCGCTCGACGCTGGAAGAGGTGGCCGAGGCCGACCTGATCCTGCACGTGGTCGACGGCTCGGACGCTGACCCGCGGGCGCAGCTGGCCGCGGTCCGCGAGGTGCTGGCCCAGATCGGCGCGGGCGACGTGCCCGAACTGGTAGTCATCAACAAAGCGGACGCGGCCGACCGGATCGACCTGGAAGGGCTGCAGCTGGCCGAGCGCGGGGCCGTGGTGGTCTCCGCGCGGACTGGCCTGGGCCTGGCGGAGCTGAGCCACGAGCTGGAGCGGCGGCTGCCGCGCCGGGACCGCGAGATCAGCGTGCTGATCCCGTACCAGCGCGGTGACCTGGTCTCCCGCGCCCACCAGGAAGGCGAGGTGCTTAAGGTCGCGCACGGGCCGGGCGGCACCGAGCTCACCGCGCGGGTGCCGCCGGGCCTGGCCGCCGAGCTGGAGCGGCTGCCCGTGCCGCAGCCGCTAGCCTGAGTCACAAAGCCCGAATCACAGGGCGGAGATATGCGACAAATAGTGATCCGGCAAACTGTGAATATCACTTCTTAAGCATCATAATTTCGTAATGCCAGCGACCTTGCGGCGGGCCATACCGGCCGGCCTGGCGCCTGGTTTGCGTACAGGGCCTGAGCTGCGGGGCAGGCCGGGCCGCGATTGTCCGAACTTAAATCGCGGTGCAAGGCCCCTGTACAGCGGTCCTGTGGTGCAATACCGTGACGGAACCGATATGTTGGTGGCCGCATCCGCACACTGCCCATCTTGTGGTGCAGTACGCTATCCGCTTCACTAGGTCTTTGCCGGTGTATAACCAGCAGGCACGAGTTGTGGCAGGTGACCGCTCATGGCAACTGAGATCGCTAGCCGCGGCACCCTGCGCTGCGCCGGCGGCAGCCGATGACCGTCCGCCTCCTGACCAACATCGGCCGCCTGTGGACCGGCTCTGAAATCTGGAGCAACGCCGCGATCCTGGCCCACGACGACCGGATCGCCTGGGTGGGTCCCGCCGCTGAGCTGCCCGCCAGCATCCCGGGCGTGCTCGAGGACATCGTCGACGTCGATCACGTGGAGAACCTCAACGGCGCGCTGGTCACGCCGGGGCTGATCGACGCGCACACCCATCCGGTCTATGCCGGCAACCGCTGGGCCGAGCTGGCCATGCGCTCGGGCGGCTCGTCGCCGACGGATATCGCGGCCGCGGGCGGCGGGCTGGCCTCGACCGTCACCGTCACCAGGGGCACGGACCCCTGGACGCTGTGCAACGGGGTGCGGGAGCGGCTGCGCGGCTGGCTGCTGACCGGGACCACCACGATCGAGGCGAAGACCGGCTATCACCTGACCAGGGACGGGGAGCTGGCCGACGTCCGGCTGCTGCGGTCGCTTGAGAGCGAGCCCGGCATGCCGCGGGTGCACGTGACATTCCTGGCCGCGCACGCGGTGCCGCCGGAGTACTTCGGCCGCCGCCACGACTACGTGGACGCGGTCAGCAACTGGTGTGCCGACGCTGCCGTGGCCGGCGCCGACAGCGTCGACATCTACTGCGACGACGGGCGGTTCACCGAGCGGGAAGCGCAGTGGGTGCTGACCGCGGGCCGGGCCGCGGGGCTGCTGCCCCGGCTGCACGCCTGCGGCCAGACCAGCAACGCCGCCGTGCGGCTGGCCGCCGAGCTGGGCTGCGCCTCGGCCGACCTGCTGCACGAGGCCGACCTGGACGACGTGGCCGCGCTGGCCCAGGCCGGGGTGGCGGCGGTGGTCTGCCCGGCGACCGCGCTTGAGACCGGAAAGAAAGCGCCGGTGCGGGCGCTGCTCGACAAGGGCGTCGCGGTCGCGCTGGGCTCCGATCACGGACCGGGCGGGAACGGGATCACCTCGATGCCGCTGATCATCGGGCTGGCCGTGACGCACTTCGGGATGAGCGTGACCGAGGCGCTGCGGGCGGCCACTCTGGGCGGCGCGCACGCCCTGCGGGCGCCGGACCGGGGCGCGATGGTGCGCGGCCGGTACGCCGACATCGTGGCCTGGGACGCCGATCACGAAGGCGCCTTCGCCTGGGCTTACGGGCTCAAGCCGCTGCGGGTCTGGCGCGGCGGCCAGCCCGTCACCGGCTGAGCCGCCCCGGGCGCTGGCCGGCCGGCCATCCTGGCTGACATGGCCGCCCGCATCGCCATCGTCACCGACTCCACCGCGTGCCTGCCCGCCGTCCTGGCCGCCCGGCACCAGATCCAGGTCGTGCCGCTGGGCATCGTGATCGGCGGACGCAGGCTCGATGACGACGCCGCGGGCCGCCCCGAGCAGGTCCTGGCCCGGATCAAGGCGGGCGAGGCCGTCCGGACCGCGAGCCCGGCGCCGGGACGGTTCCGCGCCGCCTACGCCGCCGCGGCGGCGGCCGGGGCCTGCGGGGTCGTCTCCGTGCACCTGTCCGGGGCGCTGTCAGGGACCGTCGACTCGGCCCGTCTCGCGGCCGCAGGCGCACCGCTGCCGGTCCGGGTGGTCGACTCCCTGTCCCTGGGCCTGGGCCTGGGGTTCGCGGTCCTGACGGCCGCTCAGGCCGCCGGGTCGGGCGGCGGCGCGGACGACGTCGCGGCGGCCGCGGCCCGGCGGGCGGCCAGGCTCAGCTCGTTCTTCGCGCTGGCCACGCCGGAGCAGCTGGTGGCCGGCGGCCGGCTGGGCGACGGGGCAGGGACCGCTTCCTGGGCCGGGGCCAGCCGGACGGCGGGCCAGGAACCGGCGCTGACCGCCCGGCCGGTGCTGCGGCTGCGGGCCGGGCGGATCGAGCTGCTGGAGCGGGTCCGCACCCGGTCCGCCGCGGCGCTGCGGCTCATCGAGCTGGCCGCCGCGGCGGCCGCGGGCGGCCCGGCCGACCTGGCCGTCCAGTTCCTGGGCCCGCCGGGCCCGGCCGCGGCGCTGGCCGGGCAGCTGGCCGAGCGGGTCCGGGGGGCCCGCGGCGTCCGGCTGGCCCGCGGCGACGCGGTCATCGCCGCGCATACCGGTGCCGGGATGCTGGGCGTGGTGGTGGCTCCGGCGGCGATGGCGTTCTGAATCCTGGTCGTTGCCCCGGCGGCGGGGCCGGCCGGTGCCTGGCGGGCCCGCGGCGCTGGCCGGCCCGGTTTCATGGCATGCTGGCCGGATGCAGTCATCTGGGCCGCACTCAGCTGAGCTCAGCGGCGCGGCCCGCGTGCTGCCGGTGACGCTGCTCGTGGGCGAGGAAGAGCTGCTGGTCGAGCGGGCCGTCAGCGCCCTGGTGGGGGCGGCGGCGGGACCGGCGGGCGACGGGGCCGAGCGGCACGAGATCCGGGCCGCCGACCTGCGCCCTGGCGACCTGTCCAACCTGACCGCCCCGTCCCTGTTCGGCGGGGACAGCGTGGTCGTGGTCCGGTCGGTGCAGGACGCCAGCAGCCCGGTCGCCGCCGAGCTGGTCCGGCACGCCGCCGCGGCCGCGCCTGAGGTGGTGCTGGTGCTCACCCACAACGGCGGCGCTAAGGGGAAGCCGCTGCTGGCCAGCCTGGCCAAGGCGGGCGTCAGCCGGGTCAACTGCCCGACCATCAAGCGGTTCAGCGAGCGGATCGAGTTCTTGCGCGGGGAGTTCAGCCAGGCGGGCCGGTCCGCGGATGAGCCGGGCCTGCGGGCGCTGCTCGACGCGGTCGGCACCGACCTGCGCGAGCTGGCCGCCGCGTGCAGCCAGCTAGCCGCCGATACCACCGGGGTGATCAGCGCGCCGGTCGTGGCCCGGTATTACCGGGGCCGGGCGGAGGCCAGCGGCTTCACAGTCGCCGACCGGGCCGTCGAGGGCAAGCTGGCCGACAGCCTGGAGCAGCTGCGCTGGGCGCTGGCCACCGGCGTGGCCCCGGTGCTGATCAGCAGTGCGCTGGCGCAGGGAGTGCGGGCACTGGGCCGGGTGGGCGGCGCGCCCCGGGGCAAGAGCGCCGAGGCGCTGGCCCCGGAACTGGGCCTGCCGCCGTGGAAGATCGACCGGGTCAGGCAGCAGCTCAGGGGCTGGACCCCGGACGGGGTCGCCCGGGCGCATCGGGCCGTCGTGCTGGCCGACGCGCGGGTCAAGGGCGAGGGCACCAGCCCCGGTTACGCACTGGAGCAGGCCATCCAGGCCATCGTGGCCTGCCGCGGGCGCGGCTGACCGGATGGCTGGCCTGGCAGGCCGCGCGGCGCGCGGGCCGGGCTGACCCGGAGTTCGCTGGCCGGGCCTGGCCTGGCGGGCCGGCCGCGCGGCGGCGTTAGCTGCCGAGCAGTTGCGCTAGCTGCCGAGCTGCGCGGCGCGCTTGGCGATGGCCGACTTCCGGTTGGCCGCCTGGTTCTTGTGGATGACGCCCTTGCTGACGGCCTTGTCCAGCTTGACGTACGCGGCGCGCATCGCGCGGTCGGCCGCTTCGGCCTGGCCGGCGTCGGCGGCCTCCCGGAACTGGCGGACCGAGGTCTTCAGGGCCGACTTGACGGCCTTGTTGCGCTGGCGCGCCTTCTCGTTCTGCTTGTTGCGCTTGATCTGGGACTTGATGTTCGCCACGCGAGAGCCTCGCTAGAGTTTTCTGGTCAGGGTCAGCGGCCCGCCGGGCCGGGGTGAGCCGGCCGCGCCTGCGACGGCACGCGAACATGCAGCTTATCCGAGCCGATGGCGCCGGCTCAAACCAGCGCGGCCTGACCGGCCGTGAGCGCAGGCCGGCCCGGGCCGCCGCGGGCCAGGCGGGCCGGGGCCTGATGCCCGCCCGGGCGCCCGCGGCAGCCGGCGGCCTGGGCACTAGCGCTGGCATGCAACCATAGACGGCGATCTGCAAGCCGATACCACGCACTCTCACCTGGCGGATTCCAGTGCCACCATTGCCCGAGCCCGACCGGACCGATCAGGCGGTGATCAGGAACTTTTGCATCATCGCCCATATCGATCACGGCAAGTCCACGCTCGCGGACCGGATGCTGCAGTTCACCGGGGTCGTGTCCGGCCGCCAGATGCGGGCCCAGTACCTGGACCGGATGGACATCGAGCGCGAGCGGGGCATCACGATCAAGAGCCAGGCGGTGCGGCTGCCCTGGGTGGCCGCCGACGGCCAGGCGTACGTGCTGAACCTGATCGACACCCCCGGGCACGTGGACTTCTCCTACGAGGTTTCCCGGTCGCTGGCCGCTTGCGAGGGCGCGGTGCTGCTGGTGGACGCGGCCCAGGGCATCGAGGCCCAGACGCTGGCCAACTTGTACCTGGCCCTCGACGCCGACCTGCACCTGATCCCGGTGCTGAACAAGATTGACCTGCCCGCCGCCCAGCCGGAGAAGTACGCGGCTGAGATCGCGGGCGTCATCGGCTGCCCAGTATCCGACGTGCTCAGGGTCTCCGCCAAAACCGGGGAGGGCGTACCAGAGCTCCTGAACGCCATCGTCAAGCTGATCCCGGCGCCGCACGGCAATCTGGACGGGCCGGCCCGCGGGCTGATCTTCGACTCGGTCTACGACACCTATCGCGGCGTGGTCACCTACGTGCGGGTCATGGACGGCCGCCTGACCCGGCGCGAGCGGACCATGATGATGTCCACCAAGACCGCGCACGAGACGCTGGAGATCGGGGTGATCTCCCCGGAGCCGGTGCCGACCGACGGGCTGGCGGCCGGCGAGGTCGGATACCTGATCACCGGGGTCAAGGACGTCCGCCAGGCCCGGGTCGGCGACACCGTGACCAGCGCGGGCCGCCCGGCGGCCGAGCCGCTGGCCGGTTACGCCCACCCGCGGCCGATGGTGTTCTCCGGGCTCTACCCGATGGACGGCGATGACTATCCCGAGCTGCGGGACGCGCTGGACAAGCTGCGGCTCAACGACGCCGCGCTGGTCTATGAGCCGGAGACGTCGCTGGCGCTGGGGTTCGGCTTCCGGTGCGGGTTCCTCGGGCTGCTGCACATGGAGATCGTCAGGGAGCGGCTGGAGCGGGAGTTCGACCTGTCGCTGATCTCCACCGCGCCCAACGTCGTCTACCGGGTGGTCATGGAGGCGGGCAGCGAGCTGACCGTGACCAACCCCAGCGAGTTCCCCGACGGCAAGGTGGCCAGGATCTTCGAGCCGGTGGTCCGGGCCACGGTGCTGGCGCCCAGCGACTACATCGGCACGATCATGGAGCTGTGCCAGGGCCGGCGCGGCGTGCTGCTCGGGATGGAGTACCTGTCCGCCGACCGGGTGGAGATCAGGTACACGATGCCGCTCGGGGAGATCATCTTCGACTTCTTCGACCAGCTGAAGTCCCGGACCCGCGGGTATGCCTCGCTGGATTACGAGCCGGCCGGCGAGCAGGAAGCTGACCTGGTGAAGGTCGACATCCTGCTGCAGGGCCAGCCGGTCGACGCGTTCAGCCAGATCGTGCACGCGGACAAGTCGCGGGAGTACGGGCTGGCCATGACCTCCCGGCTGAAGGAGCTGATCCCGCGCCAGCAGTTCGAGGTGCCGATCCAGGCCGCGATCGGCTCGCGCATCATCGCCCGCGAGAACATCCGGGCCATGCGCAAGGACGTGCTGGCCAAGTGTTACGGCGGCGACATCACCCGCAAGCGCAAGCTGCTGGAGAAGCAGAAGGAAGGCAAGCGCCGGATGAAGACCATCGGGCGGGTCGAGGTGCCCCAGGAGGCCTTCGTCGCGGCGCTGTCCACCGAGCAGGGCGCGGACCGCAAGCGCTAGGAATGCGTTCGACCTGGCCGGGAGGGTCAGATACGGTGCGGCGTATGGCCAGTGCACGGGTGATCTCGGTCAATACCGGCGTGGTCGGTGAGCTGGAAATCGGCGACCGGCCCGGCCAGAGCGCGATCAACAAGCGGCCGCGGCGGGCCGCGGCCTGGGCCGGGCGGCTGGGCCTGGACGGGGACGCCCAGGGCGACACGGACAATCACGGCGGTGCCGAGCAAGCGGTCTACGCCTACGCCAGGGAAGACCTGGACTGGTGGGTGGAGCGGCTCGGGCGCGAGCTGCGCGACGGCCTGTTCGGCGAGAACGTCACCACCGCCGGCTTGGACATCAGCGGCGCGGCCATCGGCGAGACCTGGCAGCTGGGCGAGGCCGTGGTGCAGGTGACCGCGCCGCGGATCCCCTGCGTCACGTTCCAGTCCTGGCTGGGCGAGGACCGCTGGGTGAAGCGGTTCGCGCAGGCCGGCCGGCGGAGCGTACCTGCGGGTGCTGCGCGAGGGCTGGATCCGGCCCGGCGACGACATCGCGGTGCTCGGCCGGCCCGAGGTCCTGGTGACCGTGACGGAGTCGATGCTCGCCTTCTACGGCGACACCGGCATCATGCGCAGGCTGCTGGCGGTCGAAGGGCGGGGCGGCAAGTGGGACGAGATCGGGGCGGACCTCCTCGCCCGGTCCGGCGTCTAGACCGCCGGGCCGCCAGGACGTCCGGTTAGCGCGATGCCATCCACGCCGCCGCCGGGCCTGCCGGTGCCCGCTGACGGCTCGCTGCCGCCGGGCGCGACCGCGGGCCTGGCCGCCCGGCCGTTCGGCGTCTACGTGCACGTGCCGTTCTGCGTGACCCGGTGCGGTTACTGCGACTTCAACACCTACACCGCCAGCGAGCTGGGGGCCGGGGCGTCCCGGGCCAGTTACGCCGGCCAGGCCATCGCGGAGGTCCGGCTGGCCCGGCGGGTGCTCGGCCCGGCCGCCGGGCCGGTCAGCACCGTGTTCTTCGGCGGCGGGACGCCGACGCTGCTGCCGCCTGAGCAGCTCGGCGCGATCCTGAGCGCGATCGACGGCGAGTTCGGCCTCGCGCCTGGGGCCGAGGTGAGCGCGGAGGCCAACCCGGATTCGGTCGATCAGGGGTCGCTGGAGCGGCTGCGCGCGGCCGGGTTCACCCGGCTCTCGCTGGGCATGCAGAGCTCGGCCGAGCACGTGCTGGCGGTCCTGGAGCGCACGCACCAGCCCGGCCGGCCGCAGCGCTGCGTCCAGTGGGCCAGGGCCGCCGGTTTCGATCAGGTCAGCCTGGACCTGATCTACGGGACGCCGGGCGAGAGCGACCAGGACTGGGCGCGGTCGGTGACCGCGGCGCTGGCGGCCGGCCCTGATCACATCTCCGCCTACGCGCTGATCGTCGAGGACGGCACCAGGCTGGCCCGGCGGATCGCCCGGGGCGAGCTGGCCGCCCCCGACGACGACGTGCTCGCCGACCGGTACCTGGCCGCCGACGAGCTGCTGACCGCGGCCGGGCTGAACTGGTATGAGGTCTCCAACTGGGCGGCCGCAGGCCCGGCCCGGTGCCGGCACAACCTGCTGTACTGGACCGGCGGTGACTGGTGGGGGATCGGCCCGGGCGCGCACAGCCACGTGGGCGGCACCCGGTGGTGGAACGTCAGGCACCCGGCCGCCTACGCGGCGGCCATCGAGGCGGGCAGGAGCCCGGGCCAGGCCCGCGAGGTGCTCACCGAGGAAGAGCGCAGGACCGAGCGGATCATGCTGCTCACCAGGCTCGCGACCGGCTGTCCTGACGGCGAGCTGAGGCCCGCGGGGCGGGCGGCGGCCGCGGCGGCCGTGACCGCGGGCCTGGCGGCCGGCCCGGCTTACCAGGCCGGGCGCGTCGTGCTGACCTCGCGCGGGCGGCTGCTGGCCGATGCGGTGATCCGCGACATCATGGACTGACCCGGACGAGCGGGTGGCTGGTCATCGGCGCTCGGCCCGCGTGCCCATTCTGGTCCAGGCTAGCCGGTCCGGGGGGCAGTCACGAACGCCTTCGTGACGGCGTCGCGCCGCCCCAGTATTCTTCCGGCCGTAGACTTGGCACTCGGGATACCGGAGTGCCAGGGAGGTGAATGCGTGCTCGACGACCGAAAACTCGCAGTGCTTCGCGCCATCGTCGAGGATTACGTGTCCACCAACGAGCCGGTCGGCTCGAAGTCCCTGGTCGACCGGCACAATCTGGACGTATCCCCGGCGACGATCCGCAATGACATGGCCGTGCTCGAGGAGCAGGGCTTCATCGTGCAGCCGCACACCTCCGCGGGCCGGGTGCCCACGGACAAGGGGTACCGGCTGTTCGTCGACCGGCTCTCGGAGATAAAGCCGTTCTCGGCGGCCGAGCGCCGCGCCATCGAAGCCTTCCTGGCCCGGGCCTATGACCTCGATGACGTGGTGATGCGGACCGTACGGCTGCTCGCTCAGCTGACCCGCCAGGTAGCCGTGGTCCAGTATCCGTCGCTCACCAGGTCCACGGTCCGCCACATCGAACTGGTCCCGGTGGCCGAGCGGCGGCTGCTGCTGGTGCTGATCACCGACACCGGGCGGGTGCACCAGCGCACGGCTGAGCTGCCTGGCCGCCTCGACGAGGAGGCGACCTTGCACCTGCGGGCGGTGCTGAACGCCTGCCTGGACGGGCGCAAGCTGACCGAGGTGGCCTCGGTCGTGGCCGACCTGACCAGCCGGGTCGCGCCCGATGACCGGGCCAGCGCGGCCGCTGTGTTCTCGGTGCTGCTGGAGAGTCTGGCCGAGCGGCACGAGGAGCGCGTGGTGGTCGGCGGGGCGGCCAACCTGACCCAGGGCGACTTCGCCCAGGGCCTGCATGATGTCCTTGAGGCGCTTGAGGAGCAGGTCGTGCTGATGCGGCTGCTGGGCGAGTCTGGTGACCAGGCCTCGCTCACGGTGCGGATCGGCGCGGAGAACGAGGTACAGGGATTGCGGGCCACCTCGCTGGTGGCCACCGGGTACGGGCCGGCGACCAGGCGCTGGCTAAGCTCGGCGTGCTCGGCCCGACCCGGATGGACTATCCGACGGCGATGGGAGCGGTGCGCGCGGTGGCACGGTACGTAGGCCAGATCCTGGCGGAGTCGTAGGGGTGAAGGTGGCGAACGACTACTACGCCGTCCTGGGCGTACGTCAGGACGCGGATCCGGACGAGATCAAGAAGGCCTACCGGCGGCTGGCTCGCGAGCTGCACCCGGACGTGAATCCTGACCCGCAGACCCAGGAGCGGTTCAAGGAGATCACCCAGGCCTACGAGGTGCTCTCCGACCCGGCTAAGCGGCAGATGTACGACATGGGCGCGGATCCGTTCGCGCCCGCGGGCGGTGCGGGCCCTGGCGGGTTCGCGGCTGGCTTCCCGTTCAGCGACATCATGGACGCGTTCTTCGGGGCCGGGGCCACCACCCGCGGGCCGCGCAGCCGGGCCCGGCGCGGCCGCAACGCCACCATCAGGGTCGAGCTCGACCTGTCCGAATGCGCGTTCGGCTCGACCAAGGAACTGGCCATCGACACCGCGGTGGTCTGCCCGACCTGCTCGGGCGAGGGCACCGCGCCCGGCACCCACCCGGAGACCTGCGACGTGTGCGGCGGCCGGGGCGAGGTCAGCCAGGTGACCCGGTCGTTCCTGGGCCAGGTGATGGCCTCGCGGCCGTGCCCGAACTGCGGGGGATTCGGGACCGTCATCCGCAGGCCCTGTCCCGAATGCGACGCGGACGGCCGGGTCAGGACCAGGCGGACGCTCAAGGTGCGGATCCCGGCCGGGGTCGAGGACGGCACGCACATCCAGCTGGCCGGGGAGGGCGAGACCGGGCCCGGCGGCGGGCCGCCCGGCGACCTGTTCCTGGAGATCGTGCAGCGCCCGCACGCGATCTTCGAGCGCCAGGGCGATGACCTGCACTGCACGGTGACGATCCCGATGGTGGCCGCGGCGCTTGGCGCCACGCTGAAGGTGGAGACCCTGGACGGGCCGGCCGACGTGGACATCCGGCCCGGCACCCAGTCCGGCAACGCCATCCCGCTTTACAACCAGGGCACGGCGCATCTCAACGGAGGCGGCCGGGGCGACCTGCTGATCCACGTGACGGTGGAAACGCCGACCAAGCTGGAGCCGGAGCAGGAGAACCTGCTCAGGGACCTGGCCCGGCTGCGCGGCGAGGAGTCACCGCCCGGCAAGTTCGCGCCTGGCCAGCAGGGGTTCTTCTCCCGGCTGCGGGACGCGTTCAACGGCCGCTGAGCGGGCAGGCGGCGGGCCTGCGGTGAGAGCGCCGGTCTTCGTCGCCGCGCCCGCCGAATTGCGGCGCGACGTGGTCGTGCTGTCGGGGCCTGAGGGCCGGCACGCGGCGACCGTGCGGCGGCTGGCGGCAGGCGAGCGGGCGGACCTGACCGACGGGGCGGGCACCGTGGCCGAGTGCGTGGTGGTCAGCGCGGGCGCGGGCGTGGCCGAGTTCCGGGTGCTGGCCCGGCAGGTCAAGCCAGCCCCTGAGCCGAGCGTCGCCGTGGTCCAGGCCCTCGCCAAGGGGGAGCGCGCGGAGCTGGCGGTGGAGCTCATGACCGAGGTCGGCGTCGATGTGGTGCTGCCCTGGCAGGCGGAGCGGTGCGTCGTCCAGTGGCGCGGCGACCGGGCCGGCCGGGCGCTGGAGCGCTGGCGCACGGCGGCCATCCAGGCGGCCAAGCAGTCCCGCCGGGCCTGGTTTCCTGACGTCACCGAACTGGCCGGGCTGGCGCAGATCACCGCGCGGGTGCGGGCGGCCAGCCTGGCGGTCATCCTGGACCCGGACGCGCCTGTGGCGCTGCATCAGCTGCGCCCGCCAGGGACCGGGCAGATCGTCGCGATCGTCGGGCCGGAAGGCGGGATCAGCCCGGCCGAGGCCGCCGGGCTGGCCAGCGCCGGGGCGGTCAGCGCCCGGCTCGGGCCGGGCATCCTGCGCACCTCGACCGCGGGCGCGGTCGCCGCCGCGCTGCTGCTCAGCGCGGCGGGCCGCTGGGGCTAAAGCGCCGCGCCGCCGGAGGCTAAAGCGCCCAGCGGCGTCAGGATTACTGCTTGGCGGCCTGCTGCTTCGTGGGGTTGGGCACGGTCCGCTGACCAGGGGCGAGCGGACCGCGCACCGAGCCACAGGGCTGGTTCGTCGGCGAGGCGGACGTGGTCGGGTTCGGGCTGCCGGTCAGGTTCGCGACCGCGGACAGGTTCGCGGCCCCGGACAGGTACACGATCCCGTCCGGGCTCGCGATCGGGGAGCCGACCGTCGATACCGGGGCGTTCGACGTGGTCGGGGTGGCGGCCGGGGAGGTCGGGGGCGTCCCGGTGGGCGAGTTCGTCGGGGTGCCGCTGTCGGTCGGTGACGGTGACACCGTGCCGGTCGGGCCGGTCGTCGGGCTCGGCGAGGCCAGCGGGTGCGGCCCGCTCGGGCTTGCCGCGCAGCTCGCCGAGGACGACGGCTGCGACTTGTGGTGGCCGGACGCGGGCCCGGTCGCACCGGACGGGCCGCCGATCGGGCTCCCGTTATGGCTGTCGGCCCGGCCAGCGGGGGTATGCGGGTTCACCCCTGGCAGCGGCAGCACGACCACGCCGGTATCTGACACCACCGACCGCAGCTGGGTGAGCGCGTACCCGCCCGCCACCGCGACCACCACCGCGGTGGCCACCGCGACCGTGCGCAGCCAGCCGTAGCGCTGGGCCAGCTGGCCCGGGGCCAGGCCGTCCAGCGCCCGGCGGGCCTGGGCCAGGGCGCGAGCCAGGCCGCCCTGGCCGGCTGGCCAGGCCGCGGCTCGGCCCGCAGCCAGGCGAGCATGCTGTCAAGCGCCGAGCGGAACCAGGTGAGCCCGGGCAGCACCAGGTCGGTGTAACCGGCCATCAGCCAGGCGGCGGGCAGCGGCCGCGGCGTGGTCAGCCGCGCCCTGATCCGCTCCAGCCCGTCCCCGGCCGGCTCGAATGGAGTCCGCGGCCACGCGCAACGCGCGGCTGAGGACGTCGTCGAATTCGAATTCCCGCGGCATCACGCCTCACGCTCCAGCACGCTCCGCAGCGACGTCATGGCCCTGGCGGTGTGGCTCTTGACCGCGCCCCTGCTGATGCCCATCGCCGCGGCGATCTGGGCCTCGGACAGGTCGCCGTAGTAGCGCAGCACGAGCGCCTCCCGCTGCCGGGGGGGCAGGGTGCGCAGCGCGGCCACCACGGCCGAGCGTTCAAGCTGGGCAATTGCCCCATGCTCCGCACTGGGCATATCAGGCGCAGGTTTAGGGGCATTTCGGTCAACGACCATGCGATGTCGCAGCACAGAGCGAGATCTGTTCACCACGGACTGCCGCAGATAGGACAGCGCCTTATCGCTGTCTCTGAGCCTGCGCCAGCCGCCGTGCATGGCGACGAACGAATCCTGCACTACTTCCTCCGCTGTTGCGACATCGCGCACTAGCAGCGCCGCAAGTCGCACCAATGAGCGGTAATGCGTGCTATAGAGGGCGGTCACTGCCCGGTCGGCATCCCAGTCGGCCGGTACCGAGCCCAGTGCCGTGTCCGCCACCAGGGTTTCGGTCACGTGAATTGGACGCGCGGCGACGCCGCTAGGTTCACTCGCCGTCATGCCGAGTCTTCGCGCCAGGATTCAGTGCGCCGGCCCGCCTCAACGATCCCACCGCCCCCTAGCCCATATCCAAGCTGAGTCAGCAATGCCGCGACGGCCGCGGGCGACGCACCGGGCGGGCGAGCAGCCAGTGCCTGGCTGGTCGGGTACCAGAGGGGCGGGGCGCCGAGGGTTCGCAGTAGTGCAACCATATATGTCGGCGGTCGGCAGCGCGGGCTACAAGTTAGGATCAGCGGCGTGACAGAGTGCCTTTTCTGTGCCATCGCCGCCGGTGAGATCCCCGCAGATCGCGTGCTGGAGGGCCCCGGGACTTTGGCGTTCCGCGATATCAACCCGCAGGCTCCGGTTCATGTGCTGGTAATTCCGAAAGACCACTATCGGGACCTTAACGCGCTGGCCGCGGACGAGGCCGGGGCCAGCCTGCTCCGTGAGCTCGCCGAGCAGGCCCACGCGGTCGCGGTGGCCGAAGGGGTCGACCAGTCAGGGTACCGGGTCGTCTTCAATACCGGCCCCGAAGCCGGGCAAACCGTGCATCATGTCCATGCGCACGTGCTGGCCGGACGGGTGCTGACCTGGCCGCCCGGATGACCCGCAGCGAGTAGCATGAGGTGCATGAGGCGTCGTGCCCTGGCAGGGAAGGACCATTGACAGACAATCCTGGCCAGACTCGTAACGCCACGCCGGTGCCCGACGGCCATACCAAGGTCAAGATGGTGATCCCGGATGAGCGGTCAATGGTCAGCCTGCTGGGATCAAGGGACGAGCTGCTCGCCGTCATCGAGGGCGCTTTCAAGGCCGATATCCACGTCCGCGGGAACGAGATCACCGCGACCGGCTCGCCTGAGGAGACCGCGCTGGTGGCCCGGCTCTTCGAGGAGCTGACCCAGCTGGTCGCGAGCGGCGCCGAGCTGACGCCCGACGCGGTCGAGCGGAGCGTGGCCATGCTGCGCAGGAAGAGCGGCGTGCGCCCGGCCGAGGTGCTGACCCTGGGCATCCTGTCCGCCCGGGGCCGGACCATCCGGCCCAAGACGCTGAACCAGAAGCGCTACGTGGACGCCATCGACAATCACACGATCGTGTTCTCCATCGGGCCCGCCGGGACTGGCAAGACCTACCTGGCCATGGCCAAGGCGGTCAAGGCGCTGCAGGCCAAGGAGGTCAACCGGATCATATTGACCAGGCCGGCCGTGGAAGCGGGCGAGCGCCTCGGGTTCCTGCCCGGGACCCTGTACGAGAAGATCGACCCGTACCTGCGCCCGCTCTACGACGCATTGCACGACATGCTGGACCCGGACACGATCCCGCGGCTGACGGCGGCGGGCACGATCGAGATCGCGCCGCTGGCCTACATGCGCGGGCGGACGCTCAACGACTCGTTCATCATCCTCGACGAGGCGCAGAACACCTCGCCCGAGCAGATGAAGATGTTCCTCACCCGGCTGGGGTTCGGCTCCCGGATCGTGGTAACCGGCGACGTCACCCAGGTGGACCTGCCGGCCGGGCAGCAGTCCGGGCTGCGCTTGGTGCAGGACATCCTCGATGGCGTCGAAGATGTCTATTTCTCGCGGCTGACCAGTCATGACGTGGTGCGGCACAAGCTGGTCGCCGACATCGTGGACGCGTACTCGCGGTACGAGGACCGCCAGGCGGCGCAGGCACAGGACCAGCGGCTGACCGGCAACAGGTCCCGGCGGGCGGACAACCGGTCCCGCTAGGGCGATGAGCATCGAGATCGCTAACGAATCGGGCGTGCCAGTCCAGGAAGCTGAGCTGGCCGCCCTGGCCCGGCATGTCCTGGACGAGCTGCGGGTGCATCCGCTGGCCGAGCTTTCGGTGCTGATCGTGGACACCGAGGCCATGGCCGACCTGCATCAGCGCTGGCTGAACGAGCCCGGGCCTACCGACGTGCTGGCCTTCCCGATGGACGAGCTGCGGCTGCCGCCTCCCGGGGGCAGCAGCTCGGAGCCGGGCGAGGGCGCCGGGCCCGCCCTGCTCGGCGATGTGGTGCTCTGCCCGCAGGTCGCAGCCGAGCAGGCGGTCAAGGCCGGTCACCAGCTGGCTGACGAGCTTGACCTGCTGTGCACGCACGGCATCTTGCACCTGCTCGGTTATGACCACGCCGAGCCGGACGAGCATGCGACGATGTTCGGCCTGCAGGACAAACTGCTCGCGTCCTGGCGGTCCGCGCGGGCCGGCCCCGCCGAGCCCGGGCGCCCCGATGGCGCGGGGCCGGAGAAGGGATGAGGCCGCGATGGGCTGGCTGCTCGCAGCCGCAGTAGCGCTCATCATGCTGGCCGCCTGGTGCGCCAGCGGCGCGGATGCCCTGCTGCGCGTCTCCCGGGCCGGGGCCAAGGAACTGGCCCGCGGGCCAGCCAGCGGGAAGACGCCGCTGCAGGCCGTGCTGGCCGAGGTGCCGCGTTACCTGTCGGTGCTGCTGCTGGCCCGGGTCCTGGCCCAGGTCTGCGCCATCGTCCTGGTCGCCGTGGTGCTGCTGCACTGGATCGGCTCGGACTGGCGCGCGTTCGCCGTGACGGCGGTGGTCATGACCATCGTGATCTACCTGACCGACGGCCCGCTGCCGCGCGCGATCGGCCGGCGCAACCCGGTCGGGGTGGCCAGCGCCGCGTCTGCCGTGCTGCGCCCGGTGGTCAGGCTGCTCGGCCCGCTGCCCGCCCTGCTGCTGGCCGTCAGCGGGCTGTTCGGCCCGGGCGGGCCGGGCCGGGACGGCCCTTCGGGCTCGGAAGAGGACCTGCGCGGGCTGGTCGACCTGCTAGAACAGCGCCGGGTCATCCAGCCTGACGAGCGGGCGATGATCCACTCGGTGTTCGAGCTTGGCGACACCATCGTCCGCGAGGTGATGGTCCCGCGGACCGACATGGTGTTCGTGGAGCGGGACAAGACGCTGCGCCAGGCGCTCTCGCTCGCGCTGCGCAGCGGGTTCTCGCGGATCCCCGTGGTCGGCGAGAACCTGGACGACGTGGTCGGCATCGCCTACCTCAAGGACATCGTCACGCGCAGCCACGAGCACCGGGAAGGGGAGTCGGTCGAGAAGATCTCCTCGATCATGCGCCCGGCGACCTTCGTGCCCGAGAGCAAGCCGATCGACGAGCTGCTCAGGGAGATGCAGGCCCGCCAGATCCACCAGGCCATCGTGATCGACGAGTACGGCGGGACCGCCGGGCTGGTCACGATCGAGGACATCCTGGAGGAGATCGTGGGCGAGATCGCCGACGAGTACGACAAGGAGCAGCCGCCGGTGGAATGGCTCGGCCAGGACCGGGCCCGGGTCATCGCCCGGCTCCCGGTCGAGGAACTGGCCGAGTTGTTCGGCGTGAGCATCGAGGCGGAGGACGTCGAGACCGTCGGCGGCCTGCTGGCCCAGCAGCTGGGCCGGGTGCCGATCGCCGGCTCGGTGGCGACCGTGGCCGGGCTGCGGCTGACCGCCGAAAGCCTGGCCGGGCGGCGGAACCGGATCGGCACCGTGACCGTGGAGCGCACCGCGCCGACCGGCAACGGGCAGGCCGGGGCCGCACTAGACTCGGCCGGGTGAGCGAGGCTCAGGCTGGCCCGGAGGATCTCAAGATCATCGCACTGGCCCGCGCGGCCCGGGCCAGGGTGTCGGCGGCCGAGGGGGCCGCGGTACGGGACGAGACCGGCCGCACCTATGCGGCCGCGGCGGTGTCGCTGCCCTCACTGCGGCTGTCCGCGCTGCACCTGGCGGTCGCGATGGCGGTATCCAGCGGGGCGGACAGCCTGGAAGCGGCCGCCCTGGTCAGTGAGGGTGACGGCCCGGACCCGGGCGACCTGGCCGCGGTCAGGGACCTAGGCCCCGGTGCGGTCGTCTACCACGTCGCGCCGGACGGCAGCCCCCGCGCGATCCTGCGCCCCTGACCAGTTCGCCTTGTCCACTTCGCCCTGACCACTTCCGCCCCTGACCACCGTGCCCTGAGCACCGTGCCATGAGTACTGGGCCCTTGACGGCCGCTGGGCCCCGGACCGGCGCGGGGCGCGGCGGCGGCCGGGTTAGGGCCTAGCGCGTCTGGTAGGGGACAATCGCGAGGTGGGATCGCCGCAAACACCCCAGCCCGCGCAACCGCGTGCGCCCGGCCCGGTCGGCCCGGCCCGGCCGGCCGGCTTCGCCGCGGGCTTCGCCTGCTTCGCCGGGCGGCCCAACGTGGGCAAGTCGACGCTGATGAACGCGCTGGTCGGGACCAAGGTGGCGATCACCAGCAGCCGCCCGCAGACCACTAGGCGGGCGATCCGCGGGATCGTGCACCGGCCCGACGCCCAGCTGATCATCGTGGACACCCCTGGGCTGCACCGGCCGCGCACGCTGCTCGGCGAGCGGCTGGATAGCCTGGTCCGCGCGACCCTGACCGAGGTCGACGTGATCGGGTTCTGCCTGCCCGCGGCGGACCGGATCGGTCCAGGTGACCGGTACCTGGCCGGGGAGCTGGCGGCCATCGCCAAGACCCCGGTCGTGGCGATCGTCACCAAGACCGACCAGGCCACCCGCGAGCAGATCGCCGCGCAGCTGGTCGCGGTGGCCAAGCTCGGCGACTGGGCCGAGGTGATACCGGTCTCGGCGGTCTCCGGATTCCAGCTGGACGTGCTGGCTGACGTGCTGGTCTCGCACCTGCCGGCCGGCCTGGCCGCTGTATCCCGACGGCGGCCAGACCGACGAGCCCGAGCAGCGGCTGGTGGCCGAGCTGATCAGGGAGGCGATCCTGGAGGGCGTGCGGGATGAGCTGCCGCACTCCATCGCGGTCGTGGTCGAGGAGATGGCCCCGCGGCCGGGCCGCGCTGACCTGATCGACGTGCACGCGATCATGTACGTGGAGCGCCCCAGCCAGAAGGCGATCGTGATCGGCGCCCACGGCGCCCGGCTCAAGGAGGTCGGGTCCCGGGCCCGCCAGCAGATCGAGGCGCTCCTGGGGACCAGGATCTACCTGGATTTGCGGATCAAAATCGCCAAGGACTGGCAGCGGGATCCGAAACAGCTGCGCCGCCTGGGATTCTACGACTGACCGCCTGCCCGGCCGCGCGCCTGAATTACCATCGTTTGGCAAAGTTATGCCCGACTTTCCCTTTGATCATGCTGCCGCGTGTGATGATCTGCTGGCCGTGTGTTGCCTGCGCGCAGCATGCCGCTGGAGCGGCCGGAGGGGAGTCAGGTTTGGGCTTCATCCTCGGGCAGCGGTTTCTCCTCTCCGTCACCGGGCGGGGCAGCTGTCATTGCGAGCGCTGCGGTGGTGACCGCGGGTATCGCAAGGTTTCCGGACGGCGCTGGCTTACCCTCCTGATGGTGCCGGTGCTGCCCAGGGAGCGGGCGCCCGAGCATTTGCAGTGCACGGTCTGCGGCACCCGCTACCGGCTCGACCTGCTGGCCCTGCCGACCGTGGCCGAGATGCAGGTGACGCTCCCGGCCGCGACCCATGCCGCGGCGACGGCCATGCTGCGGGCGGGGGACCCCGACAGCGAGCCGGCCAGGCACCGGGCCGTCGCGGCGATCAGGGCCGCCGGGCTGGCCACCTACGACGACGCGGCCCTGGCCGCCGACCTGGCCTGCCAGATCAGCCCGGCCGCCGAGCTGACCAGCCTGCTGAACCGGCTGGCCGTCCAGTTCGTTGACGAGGCCCGGTGGTGGTTCCTGGCCGATGTGGTGCGGATCGGGCTGGCCAGCGGGCCGCTGACCGCCCGGCAGCGCCAGGCGGCGCTGCAGATCGGGGCGCAGCTGGGCATCGGGACGGCCCGGGCCCGGGTGGTCATCGCGATGACCGAGCAGGCCGCGCCGTCCTGATCGCGCCCGGCCGCGAAGCCGCCCGGGCGCTCGGCCCAGGTCCGGCCGAGCCGGGGCCCGCGGTAGGCGACAATGGCTGCGTGGGCAGCTACCGGGACGACGCCATCGTGCTGCGCACCCACAAGCTGGGCGAGGCCGACCGGATCGTCACCCTGCTGACCCGCCGGACCGGCCGGGTCCGCGCGGTGGCCAAGGGCGTGCGCAGGACCAAGTCGCGGTTCGGCGGTCGCCTGGAACCGTTCACCCACGTCGACCTGCAGCTGCATACCGGGCGGTCGCTGGACGTGATCACTCAGGCGGAAACGCTGCGGCCCTACGGGGAACCGCTGACCGCCGACTATCCGCGCTACACCACGGGGACCGCGATGCTGGAGACGGCCGAGCGGTTCACCCCGGTCGAGAAGGAACCGGTCATCCGGCAGTTCCTGCTGCTCATCGGCGGCCTGCGCGCGCTCACCGAGGGCGAGCACGACCCGCGGCTGGTGCTCGACGCCTACCTGCTCAGATCGCTCGCCGTGGCCGGGTACGCGCCCGCGCTCGAAGAGTGCGCGGTGTGCGGCACCCGGGCCCCCGACCCGTCCGACCGGGCCGCGGCCATGCGCTTGTTCGCGATCGGCGCGGGCGGCCTGATCTGCCGGAACTGCCGGGTCCCCGGTGCGGCCACCCCGGCCGGGCCGACCCTGGCCCTGATGAGCGCGCTGCTGCGCGGCGACTGGGCCCAGGCCGATGCCAGCGAGCGCAGGCACCAGGTCGAATGCAGCGGGCTGGTCGCGGCCTACCTGCAGTGGCACCTGGAGCACTCGATCCGCTCGCTGCGTCACGTGGAGCACGCGTGAAGCGGCCGGTCCGCCCCCCTGACCCGCATCCGGGCGGGGCCACGCCGCCGCGGATCCCGGCCGAGTTCCTGCCCCGGCACGTGGCCCTGGTCATGGACGGCAACGGGCGCTGGGCCAAGCAGCGCGGCCTGCCCAGGACCGAGGGCCACAAGCGCGGCGAGCACTCGCTCTTCGACGTCATCATGGGCGCGATCGAGCTGGGCATCCCGTACCTGTCGGCGTATGCGTTCTCGACCGAGAACTGGCGCCGCTCGCCGGATGAGGTCAGGTTCCTGATGGGGTTCAACCGCGACGTGATCCGGCGGCGCCGCGACCAGCTGAACGAGATGGGGGTGCGGGTCCGCTGGGCCGGGCGGCGGCCCCGGCTGTGGCGCAGCGTCATCTCCGAACTGGAGGACGCCGAGCAGCTGACCGCCGGCAATGACGTCCTGACCCTGCAGTTCTGCGTCAACTACGGCGGCCGGGCCGAGATCGCTGACGCCGCGGCGGCGATCGCCGCTGATGTGGCCGCGGGCCAGCTGCGGGCCGACAAGGTCGACGAGAAGGTCTTCGCCCGGTACCTGGACGAGCCCGGTATACCCGATGTGGACCTGTTCGTCCGGTCCTCCGGCGAGCAGCGGACCTCGAATTTCCTGCTCTGGCAGTCCGCTTATGCCGAACTGGTGTTCCTCGACACGTTGTTCCCCGACTTCGACCGGCGGCACCTCTGGCACGCCTGCGAGATCTACGCCAGCCGGGACCGCAGGTACGGCGGGGCAGAGCCGAACCCGCTGCCCTGACCGGCAGCCGTGCTCCCGGTTCCTGGTCCCCGGCGAAGCCAGCCCCGGCCGGCGCTAGCGGCTGGCCTGCCAGCCGGCGAGCGCGAGCACGGCCGCGATGGCCAGCACGCGGCCCAGCCGCGCGCCGCCGCTGGCCTGCGGCCAGGACACGAACGCGAGCCAGGCCAGCACGGCCGCCATCGCGGCCAGTGCCACCGCGCCCGCCGGGCCGCGCACCGCCAGGCCGGCGATCAGCAGCGCGACGGCCAGCAGCGGCGGCAGCCAGGCCGGCAGCTGGTACAGGAAGGCCAGCGGCCGGGCGCTGGCGCGCTCGACCGAGCGGCGCGCAGGCCTGGCGTCCGGCGTGTACACCGACTGGCCGCGCGGCAGCGGGCGCTGCCGGGGCCGTCGTGACCTGCTGCTGCTCACCGCGGCGTTCCTTCCTGGCCGGGGCCATGGTTTACGCTCTTGGAGGCAAAGATACGGCCTGCCCGCTGGCCCCGGGACCGGCCCGGCCGCACTATGGCCGGGCAGCCAGTGCCGCCGCCCCGCTAAGCTCTGAGCTAGCCGCCGCCCGTAGACCGGGTCCGAGCGCGCCCCGCGAAGCCGCCGACCGCCAGCCGGATGGAGACCTTGATGGCCCGTCGCACCGATCGAATGGATGTCCTGGTCAGCCTGGCCAAGCGCCGCGGGATCGTATTCCCGTCCAGCGAGATCTACGGCGGCCTGCGCGCGTCCTGGGATTACGGCCCGCTCGGCGTCGAGATCAAGAACAACATCAAGCGCCAGTGGTGGCGCTCGATGGTGCAAGAGCGCGGGGACGTCGTCGGCCTGGACTCCGCGGTGATCCTCGCGCCGGAAGTGTGGCAGGCCAGCGGGCACATCACCGAGTTCGTCGACCCGCTGACCGAGTGCCTGTCCTGCCACCGCCGGTTCCGGGCGGATCACCTGACCGAGGCGTACCAGGACAAGCACGGGCACCCGCCCGAGGACGGCCTGGCCCAGATCGCCTGCCCGCACTGCGGCACCAAGGGCGCGTTCACCGAGCCGCGCATGTTCAATGGCCTGCTGCGCACCTACCTGGGCGCTACCGAGGACGACTCCGGGCTGGCCTACCTGCGGCCCGAGACCGCCCAGGGCATCTTCATCAACTACCGCAACGTGCTGCAGTCAGCGCGCAAGAAGGTGCCCTTCGGCATCGGCCAGGTCGGCAAGTCCTTCCGCAACGAGATCACGCCGGGGAACTTCATCTTCCGGACCCGGGAGTTCGAGCAGATGGAGATGGAGTTCTTCGTCAAGCCAGGCACCGACGAGGAGTGGCACGATCGCTGGATCGAGGTCCGCCAGGGCTGGTACCTCGAGCTCGGCCTGGCCAAGGACAACCTGCGGCTGTACGAGCACCCGGCCGACAAGCGGTCGCACTACTCCAAGCGCACCGTCGACATCGAGTACCGCTACGACCTGGCCGGCAGCGAGTGGGGCGAGCTGGAGGGCATCGCCAACCGCACCGACTTCGACCTGACCGCGCACGGCAAGGCCTCCGGCCAGGACATGTCCTACCTGGACGCGGAGTCCGGCGAGCGGTACATCCCGTTCGTCATCGAGCCCGCCGCCGGGGTCGACCGGGCCATGCTGGCGTTCCTGCTCGATGCCTACAGCGAGGATGAGGCGCCCGACGCCAAGGGCAACATGGAGAAGCGGACCGTGCTGCGGCTGAACTACAAGATCGCCCCGGTCAAGGTGGCGGTCCTGCCGCTGTCGCGCAACGCGGACCTGTCGCCCAAGGCCAGGGACGTCGCCGACCAGCTGCGCCGCCACTGGAACACCGACTTTGACGACGCCAGCGCGATCGGCCGCCGGTACCGGCGGCAGGACGAGATCGGCACCCCGTACTGCGTGACCGTCGACTTCGAGACGCTCGAAGATCAGGCGGTGACGGTGCGCGAGCGGGACTCGATGCGGCAGGAGCGGATCGGCATCGACGGCCTCATCCCGTATCTTTCCGAACGCCTCACCGGCTGCTGATCCAGCCCCGCAGGCGGCTAGCCGGAGGCGGCGCTGTCCTGGCCGGAGTCGATGAGCGCGGCGATCACCATGTTGGGGTCCTGGCCGGCCGGACCGGCCGGGCGTCCTGGCCCGGAGCCGGGGGAGCGGCGGAACACCTCGGCGGCAGCCTGATGGAACCCGTCGGGCAGCCCGGCCGCCGTCATGCTGGCCGCGATCTCCTCCATCTCGGCGACCCACCGCCAGCCCTTGACGCTGGCCGACCTGGCGGCCCCGGCCGACCGCTCCGCCAGCTCGGGCTGGGACAGCGCCCACTCCGCGAGCAGGTCGGCTTCGACCCCCTCGGCCCGGGCCAGCGCCCGCGCGGTCAGCAGCAGCGCGCCGCTGCCCTTGGTCCACGCGGCGTAGGCCATCTTGACCGCCGAGGCCGCGGTCAGCCCTCCGGCCGCCAGCCGGGCCTCCAGCGGGGTGCCGGCGAACAGCTCGCCCACCTCCGGCGCCCGGGGCCCGGACAGGTACAGGCGGGCCTGGCCGGCCGCGGCGGGCGGCGACCCGATGATCCCGCCGTCCACGTAGCTGCCGCCGCCGTCCTCGATCATGCGGGCGACCTCGCGCGCGGTGGCCGGGGCGATCGCGTTCGCGTCGACGAAGATCCCGCCGAACCCCTGCACCGCCCAGGCCACGTCCAGCGCGGCGTGCGGCGGGCAGACCGACAGGATGATCTCGGCCTGGTCGGCTATCTCAGCCGCCGTGCCCGCGTCTTCCAGGCCGGCCGCGCGGGCCCGGGCCGCGGTATCAGGTCCCCGGCCGTCGCTGGCCCACAGGACCGTATGCCCGCGGTCGGCCAGGCAGCGCCCGACCGCGGCGCCCATCTGACCCGGATGCACGAGCCCGATCACGCGGGCCGCTGGCAGCTGCATGACTGACATTGTCGCAGGCCCAGGCGCTGCCTGCGGGCCGCGTGCCGCGCACGGCCCGCGGCTACCTGATGGCGGCGGCGCCGTACTCCCGCACGCCCGCCGCGATCACCCGCTCGTAGCTGGCTTCGAGCGCGGCGATAGCGGCCCGGTGCGCCCGCAGGAAAGCTGCCCGCTGCGCGGTCTGCAGCCGTTCCTGCAAGCTGATCAGCGGCCGCGCGCAGGTCACGAAGATGGCTGACCACCGGCGCTGGAGTACTCGCAGGGTGGCCGGAGGGATGCTGCTGCTGCCGACGCCGGTGTTCTCGGTGATCCAGACGACGAAGTCGGCGAAGGAACGGATCGGGGGCGCGGGCGAGCCGTACGCATCGGCCGGCCAGCCGTAGCGTACGGCGCAGCTGCGCAGGGCCGGCAGGGCGGCCAGGACCGGGGCGGACCGCTGGATGCGCCGCAGGATTCTCCACCACTTTCCCGACAGCCGGTCGGCTGCCTGCGTCACCGGCTGGAAGGGCGCGGCGGCCGGGCCGATGCAGCAGCCGGGCGGCCGCGAATTCCTCGAACGTCATCCCGCCTCCGTCGTCAGGGTAGGTCCGGTCGCTGTATCAATGCGCTGGCCACCCTGATCTGTTGTGCGGCCCGCACCCGGTTTCGCTGGGTTCGAAGCCGACCCGGAGCTGGCAGGTGAGCATCCTCGATAGAGTCTGGCTGGAGCATCCTCGATAGAGTTCAGCTATCGAGGGGCCGCCAGGTCGCCCGGAATCACAGGCCCGCGAGGGCGTAAATCACCTAGGCCGCCTTGCGTCCGAGCCGTCGAGCCGGCCGCGCGGCGTCGCGAGGAGTGCGTGCAGTGCCTAAGCTCGTCTACGACTTCACTGAGGGAAACAAGGACCTGAAGGACCTGCTGGGCGGCAAAGGCGCCAACCTGGCCGAGATGACCAATCTGGGGCTGCCGGTCCCGCCCGGATTCATCATCACCACCGACGCCTGCCGCTTCTACCTGGAGCAGGGCAGCGTACCCGAGGGCCTGGCCGCCGAGGTCAGCACGCACCTGGGCCAGCTGGAAGCGAAGATGGGCCGTCGGCTCGGCGATCACGCCGACCCGCTCCTGGTCAGCGTCAGGTCCGGGGCGAAGTTCTCGATGCCGGGCATGATGGAAACCGTGCTGAACATCGGCCTGTCCGATGAGTCAGTGCAGGGGCTGGCCAAGCAGGCCGGCAGCGAGCGGTTCGCCTGGGATTCCTACCGGCGGCTGATCCAGATGTTCGGCAAGACCGTCCTGGGCATCGAGGGCGAGGCGTTCGAGCACGCGATCGACTCCGCGAAAAAAGCCAAGGGCACCGCCAGCGACCTCGACCTGACCGCCGATGACCTGTGCGGGCTGGTCGGCACGTTCAAGGACATCGTGCGCGAGCATTCAGGCCGCGACTTCCCGCAGGACCCGCGCGAGCAGATGGACCTGGCCGTCGAGGCGGTGTTCAACTCCTGGAACGCCGACCGGGCCATCCTGTACCGCCGCCAGGAGCGCATCCCGGCCGACCTGGGCACCGCGGTCAACATCGTGGCCATGGTGTTCGGCAACCTGGGCATGGACTCGGGCACCGGGGTCGCGTTCACCCGCGACCCGGGCAGCGGCCAGCAGGGCGTCTACGGCGACTACCTGCAGAACGCCCAGGGCGAGGACGTCGTGGCCGGCATCCGCAACACCGTGCCGCTGCAGGACCTGGAGCAGATCGACGCCCGGTCCTACGGCCAGCTCATGGAGATCATGAGCACCCTGGAGAATCACTACAGGGACCTGTGCGACATAGAGTTCACCATCGAGCGCGGCAAACTGTGGATGCTGCAGACCCGGGTGGGCAAGCGCACCGCTGGTGCCGCGTTCCGGATCGCGATGCAGCTGGTCGAGCAGGGCCTGATCGACCTGGACGAGGCGCTGACCCGGGTGACCGGCAGCCAGCTGGCGCAGCTGATGTTCCCCCGGTTCGACGCGGGCGCCGACGTCAGGCAGATCGCCAAGGGCATCAGTGCCTCACCCGGTGCCGCGGTCGGCCAGGCCGTGTTCGACTCCGGGCGGGCGGTCGAGCAGGCCGCGGCCGGCCAGGCCGTCATCCTGGTCCGGCGCGAGACCAATCCGGACGACCTGCACGGCATGATCGCCGCCCAGGGCATCTTGACCAGCCGGGGCGGCAAGACCAGCCACGCGGCGGTGGTCGCCCGCGGCATGGGCAAGACCTGCGTCTGCGGCGCCGACGAGCTGGAGGTCGACCTGGCCAGCCGCAAGTTCACCGCGCCGGGCGGCGTGGTGGTCAGCGAAGGCGACGTGATCTCCATCGACGGCACGTCCGGCGCGGTCTTCCTCGGCGAGGTCGCCGTGGTCGCCTCGCCGGTGGTCGAGTATTTCGAAGGCGGGCTCGACCCGCGGTCCGACGAGCTGGTCAGTGCGGTGGACGCGCTCATCCGCCACGCCGACCAGCGGCGGCGGCTGAAGGTGCGGACCAATTCCGATACCGGCGAGGACTCCGCCCGGGCCGTCAGGTTCGGCGCCCAGGGCATCGGCCTGACCCGGACCGAGCACATGTTCCTGGGCGAGCGCCGGCAGCTGGTGGAGCGCCTGATCCTGGCCGAGGACGACGCCGCCAGGCAGGCCGCGCTGGACGCCCTGGAGCCGCTGCAGCGCGGCGACTTCGTCGAGATCTTCACCGCCATGGATGGCCTGCCGGTCACCATCAGGCTGCTCGACCCGCCGTTGCACGAATTCCTGCCCGACCTGACCGAGCTGTCGGTCAAGGTCGCCCTGGCCGGGGACGCGGCCAGCGACGCCGACCGCAAGCTGCTGGACGCGGTCCGGCGGCTGCACGAGCAGAACCCGATGCTCGGCCTGCGCGGCGTCCGCCTCGGCCTGGTCATCCCGGGCCTGTACGCCATGCAGGTGCGGGCGATCGCCCAGGCCGCCGTGGACCGGGTGGCCTCAGGCGGCGAGCCGCGCCCGGAGATCATGATCCCGCTGGTCGGCGCGGTCCAGGAGCTTGAGGCCGCGCGCGAGGAGACCGAGCAGGTCCTGGCTGAGGTCGCCGCCAGCACCGGGACCAGCGTGCCCACCCTGATCGGCACGATGATCGAGGTCCCCCGGGCCGCGCTCACGGCGGGCCAGATCGCCCAGGCGGCCGAGTTCTTCTCGTTCGGTACCAATGACCTGACCCAGATGGGCTGGGGGTTCTCGCGCGACGACGTGGAAGGCTCGTTCTTCAGCCGCTACATCGAGCTGGGCGTGTTCGGGGTCTCGCCGTTCGAGACGCTGGACACCGACGGCGTCGGCCGGCTGGTCCGGATCGCGGTCGAGGAAGGCCGGGCCACCCGCCCCGATCTCAAGATCGGCATCTGCGGCGAGCATGGCGGCGACCCCGACTCGGTGCACTTCTTCCACCAGGCGGGCCTGGACTACGTGTCGTGCTCCCCGTTCCGGGTGCCGGTGGCCCGGCTGGAAGCCGGGCGGGCTGCCGTGGCTGAAGCGTCCGGCGGGGCCAGCGACAGCCGGTGAGCGCCGGTCAGCGGGGCCAGTGACGGCCGGGCCGGCCGGGGCGGCGACGGCCGGCTACGACCACGACGCGCTGGCCCGCTGGATTGCTGAGACGGGCCCGCGGCACCCGTGGCGCGGCGAGTTCGAGCGGGACCGCGCCCGGGTGCTGCACAGCTCCGCGCTGCGCCGGCTGGCGGCCAAGACACAGGTGCTCGAGGTGGGCTCGGGTGACTTCCCGCGGACCAGGCTCACCCACTCGCTGGAGTGCGCGCAGATCGGGCGGGAGTTCGGGGCGGTCCTGGGCTGCGACCCCGACCTGGTGGACGCCGCCTGCCTGGCGCATGATCTCGGGCACCCGCCGTTCGGTCACAACGGCGAGCAGGCGCTGGCCGCGATCGCGGCCGGCTGCGGCGGGTTCGAGGGCAACGCGCAGAGCTTCCGGCTGCTGACCAGGCTGGAAGCGAAAGTGCCCGGAGCGGGCCTGAACCTGACCCGGGCCACCCTGGACGCCACCTTGAAGTACCCGTGGCCCGCCGCGCCCGGCCGGGCCAAGTTCGGGGTGTACGAGCCGGACGCGGCGGCGTTCGCCTGGATCAGGGCGGGCGCCCCGGACGGCCGGCCCTGCCTGGAGGCGCAGGTCATGGACTGGGCCGACGACATCGCCTACTCGGTGCACGACCTGGAAGACGGGCTGCAGTCCGGCATGATCACGCTGCCCGCGCTGCGCGACCCGGCGCAGCGGCGGGTGGTCGCCGAGCTCACTCAGGCCAGCTACTGCGAGCCGGGCTGGGTGAGCCTGGATGAGCTGTGCGAGGTGTTCAGCGACCTGCTGGGCCAGCCGGCCTGGCCGGGCGAGTTCGACGGCGGCCCACGCTCGCTGGCCGCCCTGAAGCACCTCACCAGCGAGCTGATCAGCCGGTTCTGCGACGCCGCCCAGGACGCCACCCTGGCCGCCGCGGCCAGCGGGCCAGCCGGGCCGGGCGCGCGGCTGACCAGGTACGCCGCTGACCTGGTGGTGCCCAGGCGGCAGCGGCTCGAATGCGCGCTGCTCAAGGGCGTGACCGCGCATTACGTGATGAGCCGGGCCGGGGTGGCCGCCGCGCAGGCCCGGCAGCGGGAGCTGATCGCCGGGCTGGCCGCGGCCATCGAGGCGGGCGCGCCGGGCACGCTCGACCCGGCGTACCGCCCGGCCTACCAGGCCGCGTCCTCGGCGGCCGGCCGGCTGCGGGTCGTGGTCGATCAGGTCGCTTCGCTTACCGACACGTCCGCCATTGCCTGGCACCAGCGGCTGTGCCAGTGACAGCATAGGTAGCCGCCGCCAGAAGGAGCAGTCTGATGCCTGCCACGCCTGCCTACGTAATAGCCGGAGCCAGCCTGGCCGGGGCCAAGGCCGCCGAGACCCTCCGGGAGGAGGGCTTCGATGGCTCGATCGTGCTCATCGGGGCCGAGGACCGGCGGCCCTATGAGCGGCCGCCGCTGTCCAAGGGCTACCTGCTGGGCCGGGACGAGGCGGAGTCGGCGTACGTGCACGAGGCGGGCTGGTACTCCGAGCACGACGTCGACCTGCGGCTCGGCGTGTCGGTGACGGCGATCGACCGGGCCGCCCGGCAGGTGTCGCTGTCGGCGGGCGAGCCAGTCTCCTACGACAAGCTGCTCATCACCACCGGCGCGACCCCGCGCCGCCTGCGGGTGGCAGGGGGCGACCTGGACGGGGTGCTCTACCTGCGGTCGATGGAGGACTCTGAGCGGCTGAAGGCCTCCCTGGCCGGCGGCGGCCGGGTGGTCATCGCCGGCTCGGGCTGGATCGGGCTTGAGACCGCCGCCGCCGCGCGCGAATACGGCTGCGAGGTGACCATCGTCGAGCCCGAGCCAGGCGCGCTGCGCCGCTCGGTCGGCCCTGAGATCGGCGAGGTCTTCGCTGACCTGCACCGCAGCCATGGCGTGACGTTCCGGTTCGGCGAGGGCGTGACCGAGATCCAGGGCAACGGCGGCCGGGTCAACGCGGTGGTCACCACGGCCGGCGCCCAGCTGCCCGCCGACCTGGTGATCGTCGGGATCGGCGCGGTGCCCAACGACGCGCTGGCCGCCGCGGCCGGGCTTGAGGTGGACAACGGGATCCTCGCCGATGAGGCGCTGCGGACCTCGGACCCGGACATCTTCGCGGCCGGTGACGTGGCCAACGCGTTCAACCCGCTGCTCGGCCGCCGGATCAGGGTCGAGCACTGGGGGAACGCCCTGGCCGGGGGACCAGCCGCGGCCCGGTCCATGCTCGGCCAGGAGGTCTCCTACGACCTGGTGCCTTACTTCTACAGTGACCAGTACGACCTGGGCATGGAGGCGGCCGGCCTGCCCGAGCCCGGCCGCTACGACCAGGTCGTCTACCGGGGCGACCCGCAGACGCTGGAATTCATCGCGTTCTGGCTGTTCGACGGCGCGGTCGTGGCCGGCATGAACATCAACGTCTGGGACGTCAACGACGACATCCAGGCCCTCATCAGGTCCGGCTCCACCATCGAGATCCCCCGCCTGGAAGACCCCGACACCCCCCTCGCCGACCTCTAACCGCCCGGGCCGCTAACCCGTCCGGCGCCCGCCCCCGCCCGGGCCGCCATGATCTTGTCAGCTCTCTGCGCTGAGAACCTGACCGGATCCCGGATGCGAGCGGGGGGCGGGGGTGCGGATCGCGGCGAGCAGGGTGCTGGTGCTCGTCAGGTCGGGGAGCACGCAGTGGGCTCCGGCCGCGGCGAGCTGCGCCTGGTCGAACTGCCCGGTGGCCACCCCGATGGCCCGGGCCCCGGTGGCCAGCGCGGCCTCTATGTCCAGCGGGGTGTCGCCGATCAGCACGGTGGCCTCGGCGCTGAAGTCGGCCTGGTAGCGGCGGGCGGCCCGGCTCCGGGCGACCGGGACCAGCTCAGCGCGGATCTCGTGCACGTCGCCGTAGGCGCCCGCGTCCAGGTCCAGGTGATCCAGCAGGCCGAGCCCGCCCAGCTTGACCTCGGCCAGCGCCCTGATGTTCCCGGTGAGCAAGGACTGCACGATCAGGCACCCCGGGCCGGACTGGGCGGCCACCGCCGCCACCGCCTCGGCCGCACCGGGCAGGACCCGGCCGCGTGCTCGCACCTCGTCGATGACCTCAGGCGCGCGGGCGGCCATGGCCGCCTGGAATCGGGGGACCAGCTCGCGCGGCTCGGGCAGCCCGGCGGCGGTCAGTACCTCCAGCGCGATGGCCCGGTCCGTCCGCCCGGCCATGCTGGCCGGCTGGGGCAGCGGGCCGCCGAACAGATCGGCGAACACCAGCTCGTACAGGATCCGGCCGACCTGCCCCGGGCTGATCAGCGTGTAGTCGACATCCCAGAGCACGAGCAGGCTGGCCACGGCCGGAGGCTATCAGCCGGGCAGGCGGCCGAGGCGGCCCGGGGCGAGGGCGGCGAGGACTAGACTCGCCGGGACGACAACAGGCGCGAGCGGGGGGCGGACGTGGCAGGCCGGATCCGCGACGAGGACATTGCCCTGGTCCGCGAGCGCTCGCCGGTCGACGAGGTCGTGGGGGAGTATCTCCAGCTCAGGAGCGCAGGCGGCGGCTCGCTAAAAGGATTGTGCCCGTTCCACGAGGAGAAGACCCCGTCGTTCAACGTGACGCCCGCGCGCGGGCTGTTCTACTGCTTCTCCTGCTCTGAGGGCGGCGACGTCATCCGGTTCGTGCAGCTGATCGATCATCTCGGCTTCGCCGAGGCGGTCGAGCGGCTGGCGGCCGGGCCGGCCTCGAGCTGCGCTATGAGCAAGGCGGGCATGTCCCCGGCCAGGAGCAGACCCAGCGCCGCCGGCTCATCGAGGCGCACCGGGCCGCCGCCGAGTTCTACGCCGAGCGGCTGGCCGGCCCCGACGCCGCGATCGGGCGGGCGTTCCTGGCCTCGCGCGGCTTCGAGCTGGCCGACGCGGCCCGGTTCGGCGTCGGGTTCGCCCCGGCGGAATGGGACGCGCTGGCCCGGCACCTGCGCGGGCGCGGCTTCACCGAGGAGGAGCTGCTGCACGGCGGCCTGGCCAGCCAGGGCCGGCGGGGCCCGATCGACAAGTTCCGCGGGCGGCTGATCTGGCCGATCCGGGACCTGAGCGGTGACGTGATCGCGTTCGGCGCCCGCAAGCTGCGCGAGGATGACGACGGCCCCAAGTACCTCAACACCCCCGAGACCCAGCTGTTCAAGAAGAGCTCGGTGCTGTACGGGGCGGACCTGGCCAAGCGGGACATCGCCCAGCGCAGGCAGGCGGTCATCGTCGAGGGATACACCGACGTGATGGCCTGCCACCTGGCCGGGGTGAGCACCGCGGTGGCGACGAGCGGCACCTCCTTCGGCGACGGCCACATCAAGATCATCCGTCGGCTGCTCTCGGACGCTGACTGGCAGCGCGGCGAGGTCATCTTCACCTTCGACGGGGACAGCGCCGGACAGCGGGCGGCGCTGCGGGCGTTCGAGATGGAAGAGAAGTTCGTCACCCAGACCTTCGTCGCCGTGCAGCAAGACGGCCTGGATCCGTGCGACCTGAGGTCCAAGCAGGGCGAGGGCGCGGTCCGGGATCTCATCGCGCGGCGGGTGCCGCTGTATGAGTTCGCGATCCGGCGCGCGTTCGCCGGGTTCGACCTCGACAGCGCCGAGGGCAAGCTGGCGGGCCTGGACGCCGCCGCGGACGTGATCGCCCGGATCAAGGACGACGGCCTGCGCAAGGTCTACACCGGGTTCCTCGATCGCTGGCTCGGGCTGATGGACGAGCACCTGGTCCTGGTCCGGGTCAACGAGCACGTGCGGCGGGCCAGGCGGCCGGGCGTCAAGCCCGGCTCGCGGGGCGGCACCGGGGCGCCGTCCCGCCCGCCCGCGAACGGCCGGCCCCCAGCCGCCCAGGAGCCCGCCAGCGGTGGGCGCGCCGAGCGGCCCTATGACCTCAGTGATCCGGTCATCCAGGCTGAACGGGAGGCGCTGAAGCTCGCCTTGCAGCGCCCGGCGCTGTGCGGGCCGGTCTTCGACGAGCTTGAGCCCGGGGCCTTCAGTGCGCCCGGGCATGCGGCCCTGTTCGAGCTCATCGCGCAGTGCGGCGGCGCCGCGGGCGCGGGCGAGGGCATCCAGTGGGCCGAGCGGCTGCGGTCGACGGCGCCGACCGACCAGGCCAGGGCGTTCGTCACGCAGCTGGCGGTCGAGCCGGTGCATGCCCCGCGAGCCGACGGTGAGCCCGATGCCCGGTACGCCGACGCCGTGCTGGCCCGGATCGGGCAGTTGTCGGTGAGCAGGAAGATCGCCGTGGTGAAGTCCCGGCTGCAGCGGCTGAATCCGGTCACTGAGACAGCCGAGTACAACCGGTTGTTTGGGGATCTTGTAGCGCTGGAGCAGCGCCACAAGGTGCTGGGCGAGCGAGCCTCCGGGGCTCTGTGACGCTGCGCAGCATATCAATGACCAATGTGTTACTACCGTTAAGGTGACAATATTAGAGCCGCCTGATCAGGGCTTCCTGACGCACACTGGTCTGCATGAGCCTTGCGGTTCTACCCCCCGTAGACGATGTGACCGATCTCGTAGCACGGGCAAGGGAGCGCGGCACCGTCGCGATGAATGACCTTGCCGCAGTGCTCGAACGATGCGATCTACCTCCCGACGCCGTCGACGGAGTGCTGCGCGTCCTGGCCGACGAGGGCGTCGAGGTCATCGAGGAGACGCCGCCCGAAGAGCCGGATGAGCTGCGCCGGGTCGGGCAGCCTGAGCCCGCCAGGCGCGCGGCCACCGGCGACCTGGTGCGCATCTACCTGCGCGAGATCGGCCGCGTGCCGCTGCTGACCGCGCAGGACGAGGTCGACCTGGCCAAGGCGATCGAGGCCGGGCTGTTCGCGGGGGAGAAGCTCCAGCACGGCCAGCTGGATGCCGGGCAGCCAGTCGCCGAAGTCGCCGAGCTGACCTTGCTTGCCGCCGACGGCCACCTGGCCAAGCAGCGGCTGATCGAGGCGAACCTGCGGCTGGTGGTGTCGATCGCCAAGCGCTACATCGGCCGCGGCATGGTCTTCCTGGACCTGATCCAGGAGGGGAACCTGGGCCTGATCCGGGCCGTGGAGAAGTTCGACTACACCAAGGGCTACAAGTTCTCCACCTACGCCACCTGGTGGATCCGGCAGGCCATCACCCGGGCCATCGCCGACCAGGCCCGCACCATCCGGATCCCGGTGCACATGGTGGAGACCATCAACAAGATGGCCAGGATCCAGCGCCAGCTGCACCAGGACCTGGGCCGCGAGGCTACCCCGGACGAGATCGCGGACGAGATGGGCCTGCACCCGGACCGGGTCGCCGAGATCCAGCGCATCGCCCAGGAGCCGGTGTCGCTCCAGTCGCCGATCGGCGAGGAAGACTCCGACCTGGGCGACTTCATCGAGGACGCGGACGCCGTGGTGCCGATGGAAGCGGCCGCGTTCATCATGCTGCAGGATCAGCTGGAGCAGGTGCTGGACAACCTGACCGTCCGCGAGCAGCGCATCATCCAGCTCCGGTTCGGCCTGACCGACGGCCATCCGCGCACGCTCGAGGAGGTCGGCCGCGAATTCGGCGTGACCAGGGAGCGGATCCGGCAGATCGAGTCCAAGACGCTGGCCAAGCTGCGCCACCCCAGCCGCGCCCAGATGCTGCGCGAGTACCTAGCCTGACCGTCCCGCTGTGTAGCTGTCCTGACCAGCCCGGCTACCGCCAACATCCGGGTCGGCCGCGGACCTGATGTCCGGCGCGATTCTCGCCGAGCTCCGGTCGGTGGCTCAGGTCCGCTCGGCGACGAACGTCCCGTGACCGGTCGACCCGATCACCAGGCCCTCCCGCTTGAGGATCGCCAGCGCTTTGACCACGGTCGCCGTCGCTATGTCGTACTTGTCGGCAAGCTGGACGATCGGCGGGATCCGCGAGCCCGGGGGACGCTCGCCCGACTCGATCTCAGCACGCAGCAGCGCAGCCAGCTGCTGGCTGAGCGGCAAAGGTGCGTCACGCTGCAACGACATACCCAAAGATTACGTTTTCCTCACCTCTCTAGATCAAGACGCGACTAGCCGTAGCAAGCTGTGCTTAGATATCAGGCATGGCAGTAAGAGACCTCCCCGAGATCGAGCGCGGGCACCCCGGCTGGGAAGGCTGGGTGAGCTTAGTCGGCGGCCAGCACCACGCCCGGCTCATCAACGCGTACCCGCCCGTCATGGTCCATGGCCCCGACGTCGAGAGCCTGAGCGTGCAGATCAGGCAGTGCGAGGCCCGCGGCCTCGACAACGGGACCAACCGGACGATGGGAGAACCAGCATGATCACCCGCCCCTGGCGCGCATTCACCGCGGCTGTCCTGCCCTCATGGCCGGGGCCTCCGCCTGCCAGATCTCTCCCTGGCCAGCCAAGTCAAATATGCCCTTGGGCCGGTCGCCGGTCAGGACGGCACGGGAATCCGAATGATCACCCGGCCGCGCGGGTCTTCGCTGTGGCCGTGCGCTACCTGCGCCGGGCGGCAGTCGCCATCAGCGTGGTCGTATCCGCTGCTCGCGCTGCGGCTAGCTGGACTTGCGGCGGGGCTTGGCGCTGGACTGGGTCAGGGAATGGTCGGGACCGTCCGCGCTGCCGTTGGAGTCGCGTTTCGGGCCGGTGCGGCGCGAACTGGCCGGGCGCTGGGCTGACTTCTTCATCCCGGGTACCCGGTCGCGGACCTGGTCGGTGACCTTCTGCCCGGCCGTCTTGGCCAGCCCGGCGGTCTGGGCCTGCAGCGCGCCCGCGGCCTGCTGCACGGCGGGGTGATCGGCGGCGGTCCGGGCGAGCTGCTTGAGCTGGTCATACCGCTCACGGCCGGCTCGCGCCCCGACCACGAAACCCGTCGCCAGGCCGCCAAAGAATGCGATCCGGTACTTATGCATCTGAACCTCTCCCGAGCGTCGTCCGGCGTGGCGTCCCCCGCCCCGCTCGCCGCCTCGCTGGGCTGACTTCCCGGTCATGCCCCGCCGAAACGCTAGTTATGCGCGGGACTGGCCGCGGTAAGGCCGCTCGGCGCACCGCGCAGCGGCTGGGGTGCGCTACCCTAGTGGCCGCGACACCGATACGGCGGAGATCAGCTAGTCTGCCGGATCTGGCCGTCCGGTCCCGCGTAGCTCAATTGGCAGAGCGTCCGGCTGTTAACCGGCAGGTTATAGGTTCGAGTCCTATCGCGGGAGCGCTGTGATGTCTGGAGGACATCGTCGGCACCGTGCACCCGCGCTGGGGGTCACGGTGATCTTTTTTGGGGCCGGATGGCTGTCCGCTACCGGGTCCGCGGTCCGCCGGGCGGACGGACTGGGCCAGGCCGGGCGGGCTCAGGCCTTCGACTGGCTGGCCAGCCACGAGCGCAGGGCCATGATCCGGGCCACCGCCGCCTTGAATCCCGTGGCCGTCAGAGATCCCCCCAGATATGCGTTATGCAGCGAATTCATGGCACTTTCCCCCTCGGTGACTGACCCCTGCGAGCAGAGCAGCAGGTCCATCCCGGCGCGGGCAGCCATGGCGGCGCGGCGGGCGACTGACCCGAACGGGCGCAGCGCGCCGGCCTCCAGCGCGTCGGTGATCGTGACGCCGGTGAAGCCGAGCCGCTGGCGCAGTTCGCCCTGGACGATGGCGGGGGACAGCCCGGCCGGATGCGCCGGGTCGAGGGCCGGATAGACCGCCCAGGACACCATGACCAGGCGGACGCGGGCCGCGATCGCGGCGTGATAGGGCATCTCGTCCACGCTGCGGATGGCCGGGGCGGACAGGTCCAGGGTGACCGGGCGCAGATCGGTGTCCTGCCCCTGGGCAGCGGCGCCGAGGCCGGGGAAGTGCTTGACGGTGGCCGCCACCCCGGCGGCCTGCTCGGCCGTGGCATAGGCGGTGCCCAGCTGCGCGACCGTGGCCGGGTCGTTGCTGAACGAGCGGCCGAACTGGTCGATGAAGTTGCCCGGCTGCCGGTACACGTCGAGGACGGGCGCGAGATTGACGTTCAGGCCGTTGCCGCGCAAGAGCGCCGCGGCGGCGGCGCCTGGCCTGGCGGGCCGCGGCCAGCGGGTCGGCCGCGGCGCCGTCTTGGCTGGCCGACAGGTCGGGCGGGCCCGGCAGGCGGCGCACCTGGCCGCCTTCCTGGTCGGTCATCAGCAGCAGGGGCAAGCGCACCGGGTCCTTCGGGCTGGCGGCCGCCTGCTCCAGTTCGCGCACGGCGTCGGTGAACTCCGGCGGAGGGCCGACGTTGTCCGCGAAGAAAATCACCCCCGCGGCCTCCCCGTGGGAAATCAGGTCCAGCAGCCGGGCGGGCGGCTTGAGCCCGGTGTAGCTGTAGATCACCCGCTGGCCGGCCAGCTGGGTGGCGGTCAGCGGGGGCGCCGGGGCCGCGACGGCGGTCGGGGTGGCGGGGGGAGTGGCGGCCGGGCCGACTGCAGCGCCACCGCAGCCAGCGATCAGCGCGCAAACGGCCGCGGCCTGCGCTGTCGGTTTCCAGCGCCGCCGCATAGCCCGGTAGCTGGCCAAGCTCACCTATCTGAAGCGCTCGGGGATGGTGACCCGGGCACATCAGGGGCATCGTGACCAGAGCCGTTCTGATGGTACTAAACCGGTGGTGATCAGGCGTGCACAACAGATCACGCCAGGTCCTGGCCATTCCGCCCGGACCTGGCGTGATCGTTGCCGCGCTGGTCAGCCCGCCATCGGCTGAACCCCCTGCAGGTCTTCCTTGCGCACCCTGATGGTCACGATGGTGACGATCAGCGCGAGCAGGGCGATGGCGCCCGACACCATGAACCCCTTGGAGAAGCCGACGGCCAGGGCGTGGTCGTAGATCGGCTTCGGGATGCTGGCCGAGGTGTGCGCCTGCGCCGCGTGGCCCGCCTTGGCGGCCGCGCTCGCCCCGGATTTCAGCTGGCTCGCGATGCTGTTGGCGACCGCCGTCCAGGCCACCGTGCCCAGCAGCGCCAGCCCGATCGAGCCGCCGACCTGCTGGCCGGTGTTGAGCAGGCTGGAGGCCATGGCCCGCGTCCCGGTCCTCGACCCGCGACAATGCCACCAGGGTGGCTGGCATGAAGAGCATGCCCAGGCCGACCGCGGTCAGGATCATCGGGCCGAGCAGCCCGGAGACATAGGTGCTGTGCTCGGTGATCCGCGACAGCCAGAACATGCCGGCCGAGCCGATGGCCGAGCCGGCCAGCAGGAGCGGCCGGGCGCCGACCCGCGGGACCAGCTGGGCGCTGAGCCCGGCCATCAGCATGATGGTGCCGACCATGGGCAGGTAGGCGACTCCGGTCTTCAGCGCGCTGTAGCCCCAGACGTTCTGCACGAAGACGGTCAGGAAGAAGAACATGCCGAACATCGCGGTACCGATGCAGAGCATGATCAGGTAGGCACCGGACCGGTTGCGGTTGCGGAAGATCCGCAGCGGCATCAGGGCGTGCTTGCTGACCGCCTCGATGATGATAAAGGCGGCGAGCAGGACGACCGCGGCGGTCAGCGAGACGATGACCTTGGTGTCACCCCAGTGCGACACCCCGTCCGGGGTGGTGGCCGCGCTGGTCAGGCCGTAAACGAGGGAGGCTAGCCCGAGCGTGCCGGTCACCGCGCCGGGCAGGTCGAACCGGCCGGGATGGCGCTGGGACTCACTGAGCGCCCGGGGCGCGACGAGCGCGACGACGACGCCGATCGGCACGTTGACGAACAGCACCCAGCGCCAGGACAGGTAGGTGGTCAGCAGCCCGCCGGCGATCAGGCCAACCGCGGCGCCGGCGATGCTCATGGCGGCGTACACGCCCATCGCCCGGTTCCTCGGCGGTCCCTCCGGGAAGGTGGTGGTGACCAGGGACAGTGCCGTGGGGGCGACGATCGCGCCGCCGACGCCCTGGATGGCCCGGGCCGCCAGCAGCCAGGCCTCGCTGGTCGCGAAGCCGCCCAGCAGCGAGGCGAGCGAGAACAGGATGATGCCGGCGATGAACACCCGGCGGCGGCCGAGTATGTCGCCGGCCCGGCCGCCGAGCAGCAGCAGGCCGCCGAAGGTCAGCGCGTAGGCGTTGACGACCCACTCCAGGCCCGACCCGGAGAAACCGAGCGCGCGCTGGATGTCAGGCAGCGCGACGTTGACGATCGTAGCGTCGAGCACCACCATCAGCTGGGCGGTGGCGATGACGACGAGGGCGAGGCCGAGATGGCGCTGAGCTGGTCGTCCGGCCTCGCCGGGCAGGCGGCCGGGCGCGGGGCCCGTAGCGGTAACCTGCCCGCTCGCGGACGTGCTGGGGGACATCTGGAATCTCCTTAGTTGTCGCGGGTGCCAGCTGCGCGCCGGGCTGCGCTGAGACGGCGCGGCCTGGTTGAGGCAGCACGGATCTGACACCGGGCCTGGCGGACCCAGGCCTGTGCGTTATGTGGTCTGGATGTGCGTGAGCTGACTTGTCGGTGCTGACTTGTCGTGAGCTAGCCGGTCTGGCCGGACCGGAGAGCTGAACAAGTCGAGGCGCCTGGCCGGCGGCAGCTGGCCGAACGGAGCCGTGGCCTAGCTGGCGCCCGTGGGAGCAGCGCTCAGGAGGTCGGTCACCTCCTCCGCGGGCGCCCGGGGGCCTGAGGCGCTGTCGTCAGCGTTGAGCATCTTGTGGATCAGGGTCAGCAGCTGTTCACGTTCAGCCACGGACAGTGCGTGGCTCCAGGGCATCCGGGAGGCAAGTTCGCGTTCTATCCGGTGCTTGAGCTCGATGCCCTGATGGCTCAGGACCAGGTTCTTGATCCGGCGGTCGCCTGGATGAGCCTCGCGCCTGGCGAGCCCGCGCTTCTCCAGCATGTCGGCGACCACGGTGATGAAGGACGGGTCGCAGTGCATGCGGCGGCCCAGTTCCTTCATCGCCATCGGGCAGTTGAGCATGTGCAGCACCTTGATGAAGTAGGGCGGGACACCAAGTTCCTTGGCCAGCTGCTCGCCGTGCGCGATGAGACGCCCGATGAGGTCGCCGAGACCGTCGATGATCTCCCCGTCGAGCCGTTCGCCCCGCGACTGCGTGTCCAAACCCTGACTCCGTGTGCTGCGCTTGGCCCGTCTGAACAGCTCGTGCAGGCGATCCTGCTGAACTGCTCAACGGTTGACTAGCTCAACCATATGAGGAAGAGGTTGAGCTAGTCAACTTTTTATCAGGCCCAGCTTCGGCCGCGGACCCGGGGCTGATCCTGGCCCCGGGGCAGGCCGGGCCGAGGGCCCACGAGATCGGGCGCGGGACGGGCTAGCGATTGATGAGATCGTGCACGATCACCAGCGAAGCGATCACGAGCCCGAGGGCGATCAAGCCGCTGCGCAGCCGGGTCTTGCGGTATCCGGGTATTCGACGGCGGACCGTTTTAATGTCACCATGCGCGGCGTGCGCCCGGTTGGCGTGCCAGCCCAAGGCGGAGCCAACAGCGAGCACGATCACCACTATTCCGAATGTGGTTCCCCCCATGGCGATCCCCCCCTCCCCGATGAGTTGGGCCTGGGCAGATCATGCCGCAAGATCACGGTTTTATTCCACTGGAATCGCCGCCGGTCGGCCCGGAACGCGGTAGGCCGGACCAGGCTGATGTGCGCCTGAGCGAGGTCCAGCCGGGCCGCTTCCAACGCCGTGGCGGGAAAAGGGGTCACGGTAATTCGCTAATGCCCCGCGGATAATGGCGGAGCAAAGGCGGCGAATCGGGACGTGCGGCCCGCAGCATGACCCGGCCTGCCCGGCTGGCAGGATTGGGTCGGCCACGAAGGGGCCCGAGCCGCAAGCCAAGAGGGAGACCGTGCGGATGAAAGAAGCACTGACCGCGGAGACCATCAGCATCACCGGACACGGCGGGGACGAGATCGAGGCGTACCTCGCCCGGCCGCTGGGGCAAGATTCGTTCGGCAACGTCGTAGCGATCCACCACATGCCCGGCTACGACACCGGATCCAAGGAGATCGTGCGGAAGTTCGCCGCGCACGGCTATGCGGCGCTGATGCCGAATCTGCACCATCGCGACGCGCCGGGGGCCAGCCCGGACGACGCGGCCGCGGCCTCGCGGGCCGCCG
>CAWBJA010000021.1:0-56305 GCA_963788895.1 uncultured Actinomycetota bacterium
GTAACCGCCAACCCGGTCGCGGTAGATCACCCGCGCGCCGGGATGGGCGGTCAGCCAGGCGGAGAACGAGTCAGTGGACCGGCCGGCAGTACCGCGTGACCGCAGGCTCAGGCAGCCGCCCGGTTCAGCCTCACGAGCGTCATGCGCCTGACCCTGGCGGTTGACGGGCCGACCAGTTGGCACGTAGCGCCAGCGCGGCCCTGCCGGAGGTTTGCAGTCGCTCCTGCGGTTGTTCATGCCGGCCCAGACACCTCCCTCTGTGACGTGCCGACGTCCTTCATCGTGTGCCAACAGTTGCCTCGCAGGGACGCCAGAACTCGGTGACAAGCCGGTGAAAAATCATCAAGGCCTGACCGCCATGACTGGCGATCAGGCCTCTGACCTGCTACTCGACGAGTAGCCCCGACCGGATTTGAACCGGCGCTACCGCCTTGAGAGAGCGGTGGCCAGGGCGCCCTCGCTGCGGACGGTCCGGACCCGATCGACTCCCGCAGTCCAGCCGCCGGCCTCTGACTGACCCCTCGGACTGCCAAACGCACTTCGTCTCTCGACACGCATGTCCAGCGAACCAGGTCATGATCATGATGTCCGTCAAAGCGGGTACGGCGCACAACCAGATCTGTTCAACATCCCGCCCGGGTTGGGCTTGCCCACCCTGTCGCCGCAGGCCAATTCACGTGGCTCAGTGCCATCGTCGGTCGCCCTGAACGACGGTCAGATGACGGTCGGATGATCTTGATGGTGACCCGAGCCGGTCAGCAACTACGGCTTGACCTGCTACTTCGTGGAGCCCCCTTACGGAATCGAACCGTAGACCTTCTCCTTACCATGGAGACGCTCTGCCGACTGAGCTAAGGGGGCCAGTCTTTAGTTGTCTGACCTGTGGTTTCGCACCTCTCGGTGGTCAAATCAGGTCGTACACCCCGGTACTACAGCGTCCAACCTAGCAGCATGACGGAGCTTGGCTTTGGCGCTACCGGCGTAGCAGAGATTACCGTACTCCCGGCGTCCTGACGCCTCCGCCTGGAGGCTGCCAAACCTGTCCCCCTGGACTCGTTTAGGAGCCGTTGAGGACCGTGGCATCCTCGGCGAGCGCCATCGCCGGGCCGATGTCGGCTACCCTGCCCGCGGCCGCGCCGCCGCGACTTTCCAGATCGTCCGGTCCGGGATTCGTTCCGACTCCGGAACCGGCGCCCTGGAACGGCTTCGTGGTCGGCGGCAGCGGCGTGGCGCTGGCCCGGCGCCCGCGTCCCGGTCGGCGCCGATGAGGTGGCGGGTGTGAGAGCCCGGATCAGCGCCTGCCGGTACGCGTCTGTGCACATGGCTGCGATCGCCGGCCGCTCAGCGCAGTTCCTGGATGCGGATCAGGTTGCCCGCGGGATCGCGGAAGGCGCAGTCGCGAACCCCGTACGGCTGCTCGGTCGGCTCCTGGACGACCTCGGCGGCGGCGCTGGCCTGCAGCCTTTCGAAGGTGCTGTCGAGGTTCTTGGTGGCCAGCAGGATCCAGCCGTAGGTGCCCTTGGCCATCATCTCGGTGATGGTGCGGCGCTCGTCGTCGGTGACGCCGGGATCGGAGACCGGCGGCGCCAGGAGGATGGCCGTGCTGGGCTGGCCGGGGGGGCCGACGGTGATCCAGCGCATCTTGCCCCGTCCGACGTCATTGCGGACCTCGAAGCCGAGGGCGTCGCGGTAGAAGGCCAGGGAGGCGTCCGGGTCGTCGTGCGGCAGGAAGCTCGCGTGAATGGTTATGTCCATGACAGTCACGCTAGCCGTGGCTCGATGACCGGCGCTTCTCGATTCCTGATCGGCATGGTCACCTGTTTCGCCAGGCAGTACGGCATCTCCGCCATAGCGCGCGCTGGCCGGGGCTAAGCGTCCCCCGCGCCACCCGGAGCTGATCTCGTGCGGAACGCGGCCAGCACCTCGGCCCAGGCCGCGGCCAGGGGATCTATCACCGCGAAATGCCCAGCCCCGGGCACCGCCCGGTAACTCACCTGGTCGCCCGCGGCGCGAGCCAGGGCCGCGTACCCGGTGCTCAGTTCCGGCGGCACGATCTCGTCGTCGCGGCCGTGCACCAGTTCGACCGGCGTGCCGGTGGGCAGCAGGACGGCGGGGTCCGTCAGCGCGTACCGCTCGGGCTGCCGGGCGGGCCCGCCGCCCAGCAACTCGGCCACCGCGCCAGAACCGAGCCGCCGCTGATACCCGGACACCAGGTCGCTGACCGCCGCGAGGGCGACGACGCCTGCGCAGCCGGGCGAGCCGGAATGCCAGGGCGATCCGGCGGGGAGCCGGTGCCGGGCCGCGGCCCACAATGCCAGATGACCGCCCGCCGAATGGCCGGCGAATAGCACGGGGCCGAGGCCGGGGATCCTGCCTTGCCCCGCCGCGGGCCCGGCGCGCTCGCCGGCTGCCCCGCCGACCGCCCGGGTGGCTGCCCGGCCGGCCGCCCGACGGACTGCCCCGCCTGCCGCCCGACTGACTGCCCGGCCGGGCCCGCGGGCGCCCCGGAAAACTCGGACAACGCTCCGACCAGTCCAGGCAGGGCGTCCACGGCCGCGGCCACGTCATCGAACGTGCCCGGCCAGCCGCCTTCCGGCTGACCGATTCTACGGAATTCGGGCGTGCACACCGCAAAACCTTCCGCCGCCAGCGCGGCGGCCAGCGGCCCGGCGTGCGTCCGGTCGTAGGCGGCCCGCCAGAAGCCGCCATGCAAGAAGATGATCAGCGCGGCGCCCCGCTCCCCCGAGCGCTCCCAGGCCGGGAAGCGCAGGTCAGCGACATGGTCCGGGCCAGGGCCGTAGCGAAGGACCCGATCAGGCGGCCCGGCCGGCCGGGAGAGCACCGCACGCGATTCCATCGGAGCCTCCCGGCCTAGCCTCGGGATTTCGCCTGAAGGCGCGCCAGGCTTGATCGTTTAGATACGAAAAGTGCCTTTGACCTGGAAGAATAGGGCTTGTCGAGAGACCTGTCCGGACCAGTTCGAAAGGCACTTTCCGCGTGCAGCTTACCGCCCGCCGCCCCAAGATCACGGTGTCTGCTGACGGCACCGGAATCGTCTCCCAGGCCGGCGGCCTGCTGCTGACCCAGACACTGCGGGTGACGGGCCTGGACCGCGGCCTGGACGCGGCGCTGGAACGGTGGCGGCCAGCCCGGGCCGTGCACAGCCCGGGAAAGATCATCACCGACCTGGCGGTGGCCCTGGCGCTGGGCGGGGACTGCCTGGCCGACGTGGCGATGCTCCGGGCGCAGCCGGAGCTGTTCGGGCCGGTGGCCTCCGACCCGGTGGTCTCCCGGCTGGTCACCCGCCTGGCCGCCGACGCGCCCCGGGCGCTGAAGGCCATCCGCGCCGCGCGGGCCGCCGCCCGGGCGCGGGCCTGGGAACTGGCCGGTGACGCCGCGCCCGGCAGCGGACGGCGGCCTGGTCACGGTGGACATCGACGCGACGATCGTGACCTCGTGCTCGGAGAAGGAGCAGGCCATGCCCACGTGGAAGAAGACCTATGGATTCCATCCCGCTGACCGTCTTCGCCGACCACGGCGCCCGGCGGCTCCGGCGAGCCGCTGGCCATCATGCTGCGGCCCGGGAACGCCGGGTCGAACACCGCCGCCGATCACATCGAGGCCACCCGGCTGGCCCTGGCCCAGCTGCCCGCCCGACCTGCGGCGCCGGGTGCTGATCCGCGCCGACTCCGGCGGCGGCACCCATGAGCTTCCTGGCCTGGCTCACCAAGCCGGGACGGCGGCTGGCCTACTCCGTCGGGTTCACCATCACCGACGACGTCCAGGACGCCATCCTCAAGATCCCCGCCCGCGCCTGGACTCCGGCCTATGACGCGACGGCCAGGTCCGGCCCGGCGCCTGGGTCGCCGAGCTCACCGGCATGCTGGACCTGGCGAGCTGGCCGAAGGGGATGCGGGTCATCGTCCGCAAGGAACGCCCCCACCCCGGCGCGCAGCTGCGGTTCACCGACATCGACGGCCACCGGTTCACCTGCTTCGCCACCAGCACCAAGGGCGGGCAGCTCGCTGACCTGGAACTACGCCACCGGCGCCGGGCACGGTGCGAGGACCGGATCCGCTGCGCGAAGGACACCGGGCTGCGCAACCTCCCCCTCCACGGCTACGCCCAGAACCAGATCTGGTGCGAGATCGTCGCCCTGGCCTGCGAACTGCTCGCCTGGATGCAGATGCTCGCCCTCACCGGCCCCGCCCGCCGATGGGAACCCAAACGGCTGCGGCTGCGGATCTTCACCTGCGCCGGGCGCATCGTCCGCGGCGGCCGCCGCCTCCGGCTCCGCCTCGCCGCCAGCTGGCCATGGGCCGGCGCAGATCACCACCGCGATCACCCGCCTGCAGGCCCTCGCACCCGGCTGACCAGCCGCAACCATCCCTACGACCAGGAAGGACACCCAGCGGGCCCGTGGAACCCCGCCCACCCGGCGCGACAGCCGGGCCACCACGACTGACCGGCCACTGAAAAAGGCCACAAGCCGCAGCCTCAGGCCACCCAGCCAAGATCACGAAAGATGCAGGCTAGGTACGGCCCCCCGGCCGTTTCCGACGTTCATCTGAAGTCCACTGACATCTCAAGCGTCTCAGGTGTCGAATAGGGACAGCAGGGAATGCCCATCCTGTTATGCATAAGGTAAGTAGTTGTGGTGACCACGGAAGCTCGCAGCCCAGTGCCGGAGCCGAGGCCCAGCCGGTGATTCAGCGACCACGCACGACGGCCACGTTCGGCACCATTGCCGGCCTGCTGCTGATCAGCAGCGGGATGTTCGGCGAGGCCGTCGCGGCAACCCGCGATGCCCATGCGCTCGCCGCGACCTCCGTCTGCGCCAGCCGCCCGGCTAAGGTCACCGCCTCGTTCAGCCAGGGCGCGGCTAGCCAGGCGCCAGCCGTCCGGTCCGGGCCGACGGCCGGCCCGGCTTCGGTCGCCAGCCTGATCACCAGGCCGAAAACCGCAAAACTGACCCGGAACGCTACGTTCGCGCCAGCCGAAAGCAGCAAAGCCAGCGTCAGTGTGACCGCGGCCCGGCCGCTCGTACCCAGCGGCAGCCCGCAGGCCGATTCCGGGCTGACCGTGACGCCGACCGCGTCCTCGACGCCCAGCCCGGACCCCAGCGGGGCGACGCCGACCGCGTCCGCGACTGAACCCCCGACGCCGACCCCGAGCACCACTCCCACCTCGGGTAAGTCCCCGAGCTCAGGCGACGGCCCGACCCCCACTGACAGCCCGACACCGCCCAGCAGCCCGACACCGCCCAGCCCGACACCGCCCAGCAGCCCGACGCCGAGCAACAGCCCGACCGGGACGCCAACCCCGTCGCCGACCAAATCGGCCAAGGAAGCCAAGCTCTGCGTGAAGGTGCAGCCGTTCTCGGCCACCAGCGTGCGGCCAGGTAAAACGGCGACCTACGCGATCTGGGTCTGGACCACCGCCGCAGCCGCCAGCGACGTGAAGGTCACGGCCGCGGTGGCACGCCTGGCGCACGTGAACGCCGCGAAATTCAGCGTCTGCCCGGTCGCGAAAGGAGCGGTCTGCACGGTGGGTGATCTGCCCACCGGGCAGGCTGACGAGCTGCAGGCCACCGTGCTGGTGGGCCGCGCGGCCGCGGCCGGGAAGAAGGTCAAGCTGACCGCGACCGCGACCGGGAAGAGCGCCACCTCGTTCCACGCGTCGGCGTCGATCCTGATCTCCGCGACCGCGAAGAGTTCGCCCACACCCACACCGACCGCCTCGATTCCGTCGATCCCGGTGCTGCCCGTGCCCACGCTGCCCGGGACCGGGACGTTGCCCGGCGTCGGGGCCACCAACCCGGCGAACCTCTTCCCGACCGTCACGCCGGGTACCGGGACCCCGACCCCCGTCAGCCCATCGGCGGGCACCCGGCCGCACCGGGTGAACGCGGTCCCGGCGTCGGCGACGCTTCCGCTGGACCCGCGTCTGATCGGCGGCCAGCTCGCCGGGCTGGCCGTGCTGGCCGGGGCCATTGTCATCGCCATCGCCCGGCTGTCGCTGCGCGCCCCGAAGCAGCAAGGCAGCCGGCCCCGCCGGCGACTGAACCCCCCGCTAGCCTCGGCCCGCGGCCGGGCCTGCCACGGACCCGGTCAGCCGGCCCGCTTCTCGACCAGCGGGCGCATGGTCCGCATCTCGGCGGCCAGCTGCGACACGTTCAGCGTCTGCGAGGCGACCACGCCGAAGGTGTCATTGTCGGCCCAGGCGCATTCCCCGAGGCGGCCGCCGACGCTGGGGACGCAGGCTGCGGCCCCGCCCATCGGGCCCGCGCTGGTGATCGTCGCGCCCTGGAGCTTGCCGGTAAAGCTGCTGATGAACGAGTCCGGCGAGCTGCCGGTCAGGTTCCCGCCGATGAACAGCATGATTTGCGGGCCATTCTGCGCGGCCTGGCCGGTCGAGTCCTCGTAGACCGCGTATACGACATGCTTGGCCTCGCCGCCGCCGCCGGCCACGATCTGCTGTTGCAACGCGGCCGCGCCCATGGCGCGAGCCAGGTCGGGAGCCTGCGTGTAGGGACCGAGGGCGGACGGGGTGACCAGGACATGCGCGACGCCGCCGCCGGACCCGCCCAGGACGAAGGACGCGGCCACCGCGATGATCACGGCGCACCCGCCGGCGATGCCGGCCGATTTCCAGGTCAGGCGATGACCGGAGCGCCCCGGCCGGTTCTGGGGCCGGCTGGCTGGGCGCACGGCCGGCCGGGCGGGCGGCTCCAGCACCTGCGGGCCAACCGACCTAGCCGGGGCGGCGGTCCGGGCGGCCAGGGTTGCGGCCGGGCCCGGCTGAGCCTGGGCTGAGCGAATCGGGGCGGGCAGCGGCGAAGCGGGCGAGGCCGGCTGGTTCCGGCCGGACTTGGTCTGGGCTTGCTTGCCGGGCTTGGTCTTGGCCGGCTTGGTCTTGGCCGGCTTGGTCTTGGCCGGGCGGCCCGCTCGGTCGGACCTGTCTAGCTGGCCGGACTGATCCGGTCGGCCGGACCGATCCGGTCGGCCAGACTGATCCCGTCGGCCGGGCCGGTCTGAACCGGGCAATCCGCGCTGGACCGCGCTGTCGTCCGGCACGGCGTCGAAGAACCCGGACTCGGCCACCCGGGCATCCGCCGTCGACCCGAACGAACCGGACCGGATCTCGCTGTCGTCCGCGCTCGCCCAGGATGACGGCGGCCGTTCGGACTGGCCTGTGTCAGGCCCGGCAAAACCGGACCCAGCGTGATCCAACGCGGCGGAGTTGTCATCCGGGGCCGCCCAGGACGACTGCGGCCACTGCGACTGGCCCGCCGCAGGCTCAGTAAAACCGGACCCAGCGGGTCCCGGTCCGGCCGCGCCGTTAGCCTCCTGCGGCCACGACGACTGCGGCCAGTCCGGCCCGCCCGCCTCAGGCCCCGGGTAACCCGGCCCCGCCGCGCCGTTACCCGCCTGCGGCCAGTCCGGCTGGCTGGGCGCGGCAGGTGCGGCGAAACCAGAACCGGCCGCGCTGCCGCCTGAATCCGCCCAGGACGACTGGCCCCACTCTGGCTGATTCAGCTGAGGCTGACCCGGCCGGGGCAAGTTCGACTGGGGCTGGTTCGGCTGGTGGGGCTGGTTCGGGTGGGGCAGGGTCGGGCCGGGCCGGGCCGGGCTGTCGTCCGCCTCGGCATCGAAGAACCCGGATCCGGCCACCCGGGCATCGGCCGTGGACCCGAACGAACCGGAGCGGATCTCGCTGTCCTCCGCCGACTGAGCCGCTTGCCGGGCGGACCGGCGCCGGGATGGCTTGTCGGCCTTGGCGGGCTTAACGGGCTTAGTCGGCCCTGCCCCCCGCTTCCGGCCCGATCCGTCGGCATCGCCAGCCCGAGAGGGCCCGCGACCGCCCGGGCCAGGGTCGGTGAAGTCGCCGGCCTGCGAGCCGCGCCCGGCCAGGCCCGAACCGGGATCTTCTTGCCCCCGCCCCCGCCCGCGCCGGGCCGAAGCCGGGCCGGTCGAGTCGCCGGACCGAGACGGCCGCCGGGCCAGGCCCGGATCGCTGTAATCACCCGTCGCGGACGGCCCGCGACCGCCCAGGCCCGGATCGGTGTAATCACCCGCCCGGGACGACCCGCGACCGCCCAGGCCCGGATCGGTGAAGTCGCCGGCCTGCGAGCCCCGCCCGGCCAGGCCCGAACCGGGATGTTCCTGCCCCCGCCCCCGCCCGCGCCGGGCCGAAGCCGGGCCCGTCGAGTCGCCGGACCGAGACGGCCGCCGGGCCAGGCCCGGATCGGTGTAATCACCCGCCCGGGACGACCCGCGACCGCCCAGGCCCGGATCGGTGAAGTCGCCGGCCTGCGAGCCCCGCCCAGCCAGGCCCGAACCGGGATCTTCTTGCCCCCGCCCCCGCCCGCGCCGGGCCGAAGCCGGGCCGGTCGAGCCGCCGGACCGAGACGGCCGCCGGGCCAGGCCCGGATCGCTGTAATCGCCCGTCGCGGACGACCCGCGACCGCCCAGGTTCGGGTCCGTGGAGTCCCCCGGGCGCGCGCCTGGCTGGGCAGGCCGGGGGCGGGACAGGCCCGGGGCCGCCTGCGCCAGGCGATCGGGCGCCAGGCCGGCCGCGGCGGCCGGGCCCGCGGCGGCCTTACCCCGGCGCAGCCGCCCGGATTTGCGGCGCGGGAGGTCGGTCGGCTCAGCCTGACCCGGACGCTCTGGCCCGTCCGCCGGACGGCCCGACGAGGCCTGGGATCGGGCGGCCGCGGGTTTCCTTGCGGCGGATTCCCCTGCGGGCGGCTTTCCCGCGGCCGGCTTGGGCTGCACGGAGCCCTTGGGCTGCGCTCCGAGTCCCTGTCCGAGGTAGCGGTACCAGTCGTAGTCCGAATCGTCGCCGGAGTCACTGGGCGGCTGATCCCAGTCCTGCTGATACGCCTGCTCGTCCCGGTAGGACTGCCCGGGCTGCTGCACCTGCTCCGGCGGCCCCGGCTCGGCGGGCTTGTCCCGGCGCTGCCCCGGCGCAGGCGCGGGCGCCGGGACGGGCCGCTTCGGCACCGCGTCCAGGAGGCTCTGGATGTACTGATCGTGTCCTGCGGCGGCCGAGGCGGGCGGCTGGCCCAGGTCGGGCGGATTTCCCTGCTGCGGGCGCTGATCGGGTACCGGCCACGGGCGCTCGTCGTCCGGGCCGGCCACTGCTGCTTGTCCGGCTGGCCCGGCCAGGAACGCTGATCACCTTGACCGGCCCAGCCGTTCGCGTCCTGCGTTCCGGGATAGGCCTGCCCCGGATAGCCCTGGGCCGGATAGTCGGCCGCTTGATAGCCCTGGGCGGGATAGTTCTGGGCCGGATAGTGGGGCGCTTGATAGTCCTGAGCCGGATAGTTCTGAGCCGGATAGTTCTGAGCCGGATCTGGATAGGTCTGCGCCTGATAGGCCTGAGCTTGGTAGTCCTGCGCCTGATAGTCCTGCGCTGGATAGGTCGGGGCCGGGTACGGCTGCGCGTAACCGGCGCCGGCCGAATCGCCCGGTTCGCCCGCCCAGGGTTGCGCGCCGTCGCGGATGTGCGCCCACGGATCTTCCGCGCGTGGATCGCCTTGCGCCGCGGGCCACCGGCGCGAGCCGTTCGCCTGGTCCTCAGCCGGCCAGGTCTGGCCGCCGGCCTGGTGCTGCGGGTATCCCTGGTCCGGCGTCCAAGGCTCCTGACCCGCTGGCCAGTTCTCCTGACCCGCTGGCCGGGCCCGCTGGGCCGGCTCGGGCTGGCTGCCCGGCTGGTACTGGCCCGGCCACGACTGCGGCCCTGCCCCGGGCGGCTGGCCCGGCCACGACTGGGACCCGGCCGGCGGCTGGGCGGCCCAGGAGTCCTGGGACCCGGCCCGCTGAGCTGGCTCGGCCGGCCAGTCTGGCTGCCCGCCCCACTGCTCCTGCCCGCCGCGCTGCTCCTGCCCGCTCCGCTGCTCCTGGCCGCTCCACTGGTCCTGGCCGCTCCGCTGGTCCTGGCCGCTCCGCTGCTCCTGGCCGCTCCACTGCTCCTGGCCGCTCCACTGGTCCTGGCCGCCCGCCCACCGGTCCTGGCCAGCCGGCCAGGCGCCCGAGGGCCCGTTGCGGCCGGAATCGTCCAGGGCCGAACCGTGCCCGCCAGAACCGTGCCCGCCAGAACCGTGCACTCCGGCCCCGTTCGCCGCATCCAGCCACGGATCTACGTCATCCGGACGCTGCGACCATGCGTCCTCATATGGGGCGTCCTCATACGGCGCATGGGCAGATCCGGACGGTCGGCTCTGCCTCCATCCGCTGCTCATTTACGCGATTTACCCCTGACACTGAGGCGGCATTTGCCGTACCGAGATCACTCAATCATGCGGCAAGACCGGCCTGGCCCGCTGGCAAACCGGCAGCTATAGCCACCGCCCCGGGTGCCGCAGGCCGCGCCGAACCCGGCCCGCAGCCGCCGCGAACCCGCCCGGCCGATCCCCCGAAACCGGGCGGGAGCCGCCCGCGTATCCGGCCCGGCCGGCCCCGCGAACCGGCGGGCCGACCCCCGGATCCGGCCGCCGGCCCGCGCGAACCCGGGCGAGAGCCGCCCCGCGCACCCAGCGCCGGCCCCCGCGAAACCGGCCGGCGGTCCGCGGCGAAACCGGCCCGGAAATCGTGCTTGCCCTGGCCGCGGGCCTAGCCGATGATTCAGGTAAGGGGCAAACGGAGGCATCTATGGCCGATCGGTACTCCGGTCTTGTCGAAGGGCCGGCGGCTATCTTCCCTCGGGGCTACCTGCTGCTGATCCCGCTCTGGTACGCGGTCGCGGCGGCCCTGCTGGTGCTCAAGGGCCACCTGCCTCGCTGGTACACCATCATCGCGCTGGGGGCGCTGCTGCTGGCCATCCTGATCGTGACCGGCAGCCTGGCGACTTTGCGGCAGAACGCGTTCGTCGCCGACAGCCGCGGCGTCTGGCTGGGCAACCTGCCCCGGCGCAAGTGGTCCAGGCGGCAGCGCCTGCTGGTGCCCTGGGCGCAGATCGAGCAGCTGCGGATCTCCAACCGCTACTACGGCGCCCGGCTGGACGTGGTGCTCGGCCCGGCCGCGTCCATCATTCACCGCCACCGCCTGGTCGCCGGCGTGTTCTTCGCGGGCCTGGCGGTGATCGTCCCGCCACCGTGGATCGGCCGCCCGGCCGGGCTGCTCTCGCCCCGGCGCCGGACCCGCCGGTACCAGATCCCGATCTGCGACATCACCGCCGATCAGCTGGGTGTCACGCTGGCCGCGTTGTGCCCGCCGACCGTCGCCGTGGGCGTCGTGCTGGGCAGGCGGAGGTAGCAAAGCGCCGATCCGGGCCGTGCTGCGGGCCGGCCGGGCCGTATCATCTGCCCACACCGGCAAACGCCGCGAATACGCCGGTCAGGCTGGTGACTGACCCGCGCATCCCGTTCGGTATCGGTTTGAAAGGACCTAGCCCGATGACACATGAGGTAACCGGCGTCATCGCCCGGGCCAAGGGCGCTGAGGTGGAACTCGCGACGGTCCTGGTCCCTGACCCGGGACCCGGGGAAGCGCTGGTCCGGGTCCAGGCCTGCGGTGTCTGCCACACCGACCTGCATTACCGCGAAGGCGGCATCGGGGATGACTACCCCTACCTGCTCGGCCACGAGGCCGCGGGCGTGGTGGAAGCCGTCGGCGAGGGCGTGACCGGGCTGGCCCCCGGCGCGTTCGTGATCCTGAACTGGCGGGCGGTCTGCGGCCAGTGCCGGGCCTGCCGCCGGGGCCGGCCGTGGTACTGCTTCGCCACCCACAACGCCGCGCAGAAGATGACCCTGGCCGACGGCACGCCGCTGTCGCCGGCCCTGGGCATCGGCGCGTTCGCCGAGCTGACGCTGGTCGCCGCCGGGCAGTGCACCAAGGTGGACCCGGCGATCAGGCCCGAAGTGGCCGGGCTGCTGGGCTGCGGCGTGATGGCTGGCCTGGGCGCGGCGCTCAATACCGCCCCGGTGACCCGCGGCGACACGGTGGCCGTGATCGGCTGCGGCGGCGTGGGGAATGCCGCGATACTCGGGGCCAGGCTGGCCGCGGCCCGGAAGATCATCGGGATCGACGTCGACCAGCGGAAGCTGGACTGGGCCCGCGATTTCGGCGCCACCGACGTGATCAACTCGCTGGAGGCCGACCCGGTGCAGGGCATCCGCGACCTGACCGACGGCAACGGCGCGGACGTCGTGATCGAGGCCGTCGGCCGGCCCGAGACCTACACCCAGGCGTTCTACGGCCGCGACCTGGCCGGCACGGTGGTGCTGGTCGGCGTGCCCACCCCGGAGATGCGGCTGGAACTGCCGCTACTGGACGTGTTCGGCCGCGGCGGCGCGCTCAAGTCGTCCTGGTACGGCGACTGCCTGCCCGACCGCGACTTCCCCGTGCTGGTCGACCTGCACCTGCAGGGGCGGCTCCCGCTGGAGCGGTTCGTCTCAGAGACCATCGCGCTGAACCAGGTCGAGGAGGCCTTCGGCAAGATGCAACGGGGCGAGGTGCTGCGCTCAGTGGTCGTGCTGTGACCCAGGCCCGGATCGCGATGTGGTCCGGGCCGCGCACGATCTCGACGGCGCTGCTGCGCGCCTGGGAGAACCGGCCGGACACGATCGTCGCGGACGAGCCGTTGTACGGGTTCTACCTGGCCCGCACCAGGGCGGCCCACCCGGGCCGCGATGAGGTCATCAAGAGCATGCCGAACGGCTGGCGCCAGGTGGTCGACGAGCTCACGCTGGCCCCGCTGCCGGCCGGGAAGACCATCTACTACCAGAAGCACATGACGCATCACCTGCTGCCGGAGGTGGACACCGCGGCGCTGTCCGGGCTCCGGCACGCGTTCTTGATCCGTGATCCCCGGCAGTTGCTGGCCTCGTACGCGAAGGTGCGCGCCGAGCCGGAACTGGCCGACCTGGGCGTGCAGCAGCAGGCGGAGATCTTCGCCCGGTTCGGCGGGCCGGTCGTGGACGCCCGCGACATCCTGCAGCAGCCGCAGCGGACGCTCCAGGCGCTCTGCGACGCCCTGAACGTCCCGTTCGACCCGGCCATGCTGTCGTGGCCGGCCGGGCCGCGGGATACCGACGGGGTGTGGGCCAGGTACTGGTATGCGGGGGTCTGGCGGTCCACCGGGTTCGGGCCGTACCGTCAGGCCGCCGGCCTGCCCGCCAGGCTGGAGCCGCTGGCCGCCCGCTGCCAGCCGTTCTACGCCGAGCTGGCCCGCCACCGGCTCCGGCCCTGAGGTTCAGGCCAGCCGCGGGGAGCAGCTCAAGGACCAGATCACCGGACAGATATCATGTAGCACCGGCCTTTCATATCCTGGCCGCCCGCGTGATCGGCGTCCACCGGAGAGGAGCGCCGATGCTGCAGGCGTTCGATGAGCGCAACCGCGACCTGATCGTGAACGTGAACGGCCGCCTGACCCACCGTGACGACGCCGCCGTCAGCCCGTTCGACTCGGCCGTGCAGGGCGGCGACGCGGTCTGGGAGGGCCTGCGGCTGTATACCGGGCGGATCTTCGAGCTCAGCGCGCACCTGGCCCGGCTGCGCCGCTCGGCTCAGGCGCTGGGCTTCGCGTCGGTGCCGTCAGACGAGGAGATCACCGAGCAGATCCGGCGCACCATCGCGGCCAACCAGATGACCGACAATGTGCACATCCGGCTCACCCTGACCCGCGGCGTGAAGATCACCAGCGGGATGGACCCGCGGCTGAACCAGTCCGGCCCCACTCTGATCGTCCTGGCCGAGCACAAGCCGCCGGTTTACGACTCGGCCGGGATCACGCTGATCACCGCCAGCGTGCGCCGCCCGGCGCCGGACAGCCTGGACCCCAAGATCCATCACAACAACCTGCTGCCCTCGATCCTGGCCAAGATCGAGGCCAACCTGGCCGGGGCGGATGACGCGGTCATGCTCGACCAGCGCGGCTTCGTGGCCGAGACCAACGCCACGAACATCTTCCTGGTCACGGGCGGGGTCCTGGGCACGCCGTCGGCGGCGGCCTGCCCGGAGGGGATCACCCGCGGCGTGGTGCTCAGCCTGGCCGCGGGTCACGGCCTCGAGACCGTGACCGGGGACTACAGCCTCACCCAGCTCTACACCGCCGACGAGATCTTCGTCACCGGCACGATGGGCGGCATCGCGCCGGTGATCTCGGTCGACGGCCGGGTGATCGGGGCCCGGGACGCCGGGGCCGGTCACCGGGAAGCTCGCCCAGTCCCTCGCGGCGCTCGCCGCAACCACCGGCACACCGGTCACATGAAGGCGGACAATAAGCATATGAGCGATGCCAGCGATGTACCCGCCGTGGCGCTGCGCGGTGGCGGCCAGATGCCGATGCTGGGGTTCGGCACCTGGCGGCTTCGGGGCCGCCAGGCATGTGAGTCGGTCCGCTACGCACTGCGGACCGGCTACCGGCACATCGACACCGCGTCGATGTACGCCAACGAGGACGAAGTCGGCCGGGCCCTCCGCGACAGCGAGGTAGCCAGGGAAGACATCTTCATCACGACCAAGATGCGCCCGGCCGACGCGGGCCGGGAGCGATCCATCCTGAAGGCATCGCTGCGTGCGCTGGGTACCGACTACATCGACTTGTGGCTCGTGCACTGGCCGCCGCGGGCCCGGGTGGGGCGGCACGTCTGGCACGAGTTCCGCACGCTCAGGGACGAGGGGCTGGCCCGGGCGGTGGGCGTGAGCAACTACTCGGTCGAGCAGCTCGACGACCTGATCAAGGCGACCGGTGACGCTCCGGTGATCAACCAGGTGCACTGGGACCCGGCCCGGTTCGATGGCGCGTTCCTGGCCGCCAACCGCGAGCGCGGCGTGGCGGTGGAAGGTTACAGCCCGCTCAAGGACACCGACCTGGCCCATCCGGTGCTCACCGAGATCGCCGCCGCGCACCAGGTGAGCGCCGCGCAAGTGGTGCTGCGCTGGCACATCGAGCACGAGGTGACGGTCATCCCGCGGTCATCGGACCCGGGCCGGATCGCCGCGAACTTCGACATCTTCGGCTTCTCGCTCAGCCCGGACGAGGTGCGCCGGATCGATGACCTCGCGGTGAGCTGACCGGCCGCGCGCCCGCGGCCTGGCCGCGCCTGCGCGGGGGGACCTGGACCGGTCAGCGCAGGGCGAACCGCAGCGTCAGGATCAGCTGGACCACCGACTTGAAGACCGGCTGGCTCAGCCGGCTGGTCCGGTAGGCGGTCGCGACCGCGCTGCGCACTCCGGAGCCCTGGGCCGTGTTCTGGGCCGAGGCCAGCAGCAGGTCCATGCCCGCCCCGGCCGCCAGCACCGCCCGGTTCCCGTCCGAGCCGTAGGCCTTCAGCGCGCCGGCCTCCAGCGCGTCAGTGATCGTCACGCCCTTGAACCCGAGCCGCTTGCGCAGCTCGCCGCCGACGATGGCCGAGGACAGCCCGGCCGGGCTGGCTCTGTCCAGCGCCGGGTACACCGCCCAGGACACCATGACCAGCTTGACGCCCGCCGCGATCGCGGGCCCGTACGGCTTCTCGTCGATGGTGCGCAGCGAGTTCAGCGACACGTTGAGGGTGACCGGCCGCACGTCGGTGTTCTGGGTGGCGGTGGCCGCGCCCAGGCCGGGGAAGTGCTTGGCCGTCGCGGCGACCTTCTGGGCCTGCTGGGCCTTGATGAAGTCCGTGCCGAGGGTGGCCACGACCGACGGGTTGCTGCTGTAGGACCGCTGGAACTGGTCGTCAAAATCGCCGGCCTTGCGGTACACGTCCAGCACCGGCGCCAGGTTGACGTTCATCCCGACGCCGCGCAGGTTCTCGCCCGCCCCCTGGCCCGCCGCGGTGGCCCTGCGTGCCGGGTGCGCCGAGGCGCCGATCTGCTTCTCTGACAGTGTCGGCGCGCCGGGCAGCCGGCGGACGAGCCCGCCTTCCTGGTCGGTCATCAGCAGCAGCGGGGCCCGCACCGGGTTGGTCTTGGCCGCGTTCGCCGCGTCGAGCTGCTTGATCACCCCCCGGATCTGGGTCGTGCTGGAGATGTTGCCGCCGAAGAAGATGACCCCGGCCACCTCGCCCCGGCTGATCAGCCAGCAGCAGGCCGGCGGTTTCAGGCCCTGGTAGCTGTAGATGACCCGCTGGCCGGCCAGCTGCTGCCGGTCAAGGGCGGGCAGCGCGGCAGCGGCTTGCGCGGCCGGGCTGGTGGCCGCGACGGCCGCGTTAGCGGCGCTGGCCGTGGCCCGGCCGCTGGCGGCGCCGGCCTGGCTGGCCGTGCCGGCCGTGCTGGCCGTGCCGGCCGTGCTGGCCGTGCTGACTGAGTCAGCGGCCGGCCCGGCCGACGTCACGCTCGCGGCGGCGGAGTCAGCTGCCGGGGTCGCCGCGCGCCCGAAGGGGGCCCAGCCAGCGGCCGCGCTGGTGGCGAGCGTGACCGCCACCGCCACCGCGATCGCGCCGCCGCCGATTCGGATCCAGAGCTTTGACCTGCGCACCGGGGCTGCCTTTCTGCGGCCAGCGACTGGGGGCTGGCCGGTCTAGGGCCGGCCCGTCGGGGAACGGGAGCCCGGCACGAAGCGCGACGGCACGAAGCCAGCTGGCCTGTCAGGTCCGGCGGTCCGGCGGGTTGCCGCGGGCGGCGCGGGGGACGCCGCCAGTAACTTAACGCCAGGCGAGCTGCCGGAGCTTCCAACCTTCTGAAGTTAATGACCGTGAACCGGCCGAGATGGTTGCCTCGACTTCATGGCGGCGGCCTCGCTGGCTCATGGCGGGCAGGCCAGGCCCGGCCGGGCGCGTTGACAGCGGGCAGGCGATCGCGGAGACTGCCGACATGGCCAACCGGACGTCGTCGCTGGTCGCGCGGTTGCATATCGATCATGGCCAGGCCGGCAGCGCGATCTGTCCGGGCCGCTAAGCGCTGGCCCCTGGCCCGCTGGCGGCCACCGCAGGCAGCTGTTTTAACACGCCCGATTCCCGCTGTTTCCGGATCGAGTGATTGCTCCGGACCAATGTGAAGGGCCACCAATATGACTGATGAGCATCAGCACCACCAGGACCCGACCTTCTACCGCTCACCCCGGGACGCCGCAGCCGCCCCGGCGGAGAAGCTGGCCTATGTCGCGACCTTCTCCCGCCCCGCGGACGCGCCCGACGCTATGGCCGTCGTAGACGTGGACCCCGGCTCGGCCAGCTACAGCTCGGTGGTGGGTTTCACCGAGCTGCCCAACCTCGGGGATGAGCTGCATCACTTCGGCTGGAACGCCTGCTCGAGCGCGCTGTGCCCGGGCGGCGAGCACGACCACGGCGACCGGCGCTATCTCATCGTGCCCGGCCTCCGGTCCTCCCGGCTGTACGTCCTTGACACCCAGGACACCCCAGAGGCGCCGAAAGTCGTCAAGGTCATCGGCCCGGACGAGCTGGGCAAGCGGGCCGGCTACTCGCGCCCGCACACGGTGCACTGCGGTCCCGGCGGCCTGTTCGTCTCCTGCCTGGGCGGCGACGGGGCCGAGGGCCCGGGCGGCGTGGCCCTGCTGGAAAACGAGTCGTTCGAAGTCGTTGGCCCGTGGGAGACCGACCGGGGTGACCAGTACCTGGCCTACGACGTGTGGTGGCACATCAATTACGACGTCGCCATCACCTCGGAGTGGGGCACGCCGTCGATGATCGAGGACGGCATCGTGCCCGAGCTGCTGCTGGGCCGCAAGTACGGCCACCGGCTGCACTTCTGGGACATGAAGACCCGGACCAACGTGCAGACCGTCGACCTCGGCGATGAGTACCAGATGGCTCTGGAGCTGCGGCCAGCCCACGACCCGACGAAGAAGTACGGCTTCGTCGGCGTGGTGGTGAGCGCCGAGGACTTGTCCGCGTCGATCTGGCTCTGGCACGAGCGGGACGGCCGGTGGGCCGCCGAGAAGGTCATCACGGTGCCCGCCGAGCCCGCGTCCGCGTCGGACCTGCCGCCGCTGCTGCAGGGCTTCGGCGCGGTGCCGCCGCTGATCACCGACCTGGCCCTGTCCGTGGACGACCGGTCGCTGTACGTGTCGTGCTGGGGCACCGGCGAGCTGCGCCAGTACGACGTGACCGACCCGTTCCACCCGATCCACACCGGCTCGGTCCGGATGGGCGGCGTCGTCGGGCGGGTTCCCCATCCGGCCCGGCCCGGCCAGCCGCTCAGCGGCGGGCCGCAGATGGTGGAGGTGAGCCGGGACAGCAAGCGGGTGTACTTCACCAACTCGCTGTACGGGGCGTGGGACGACCAGTTCTACCCCGACGGCGTCGGGGCCTGGATGGCCAAGCTCGATGTCGGGAACGACGGCGGGATCAGCGTGGACGAGCGGTTCTTCCTCGAAGGCGAGGCGTTCCGCGGCCGCCGGCCGCACCAGACCCGACTGCAGGGCGGAGACGCCTCCAGCGACTCCTACTGCTTCCCGCCGTGACCGCCGGCCGGTCAGGTTCCGCCGGCCGGTGCGAGTCAGGTCTCTGACCGCCGCCTGGCCTCGCGGCAGCATCCAGAAGGTGACCAGCAACCCGGCGCATATATACCGCCAGTCCGCTATATACCGCCGGTCCGCCGCCCAGCCCGCCGCCCAGCCCGCCGCTCAGGTGACGGGCTGGACGGACCAGGCGATGTTCGGAGGCCGGAGCCGCGCGCAGATCGGGTTCCCCTGGCCGTCGGTGAGCCGGACCCGGGCGGTGAGCCGACCGCCTGGGCGCATACCCGCCTCGATCAGGCCGGGCTCGACATCCGCCAGCCGGAGCTTGGCACCGCGAAACAGCCGCAGGGTTCCGTCACCCGTCACCTCGCCCCAGGCTAGGCCGAGGTGGCGGTCAGAGCGATCACCGCGCACGAACGGGCCGCTGAAGTCGAACCCGCCGTCGCCCCGGCGCACGGTCACCGGCACATCCCAGCGGGCCGACGGCGCGTCCCCGGGAACCGGCTCGATGGCCAGCCAGGGGCGGCCCGGCATCTGCAGCGCGGGCCGGTCCTGGCTGTGCCCGCACAGCGCGACGTGAACGTTGCGGTACGCGGGCCCGCCCGGTTCCGGTCGGCAGGTCAGCCCGGGCAGGTCATAGCCCTCGATGGCCACGGTGAGCGGACCGAGTTCCGGTACCGGCCGCCGAGCCGGGCGGCGCGGCGCGGGCGGCGCGACGCTCTCCTCATAGGCGCGCTTCAGCCAGCCCAGGACCTCCTCGTCCACCTCGTCCGGCCCGGTCAGCGCGATCCGCAGGTTGATCGTGCCGCTGGCGATGTTCTTGGCCGGCTGCAGGCGGCCGACCGCGCTGGCCTGGTCCAGCCGCAGGCCGAGATCCACCCGGGTCTTGGTCGTCGCCTGCACCGCGGCGAACGTGCGGCCGGGCGAGACCAGGCTGACCACGGTCTTGCGCGCCTGCACGGTCACCGGCCCGAGCGTGACCGCCGCCGCGATCACCGCGTCCAGGATCGGCCGCAGCCCCGGGCGGTCAGCATACTGACCGGCGATCAGCTCGTCCGCGTCAGCCAGCTCACTCACGCCCGCCGACGGCCCCGCCGCCCCAGCGGACAGGCCAGCCTGATCCCCGGACAGACCCGCCTGACCTCCCGGCGATTCAGCCCCGCCGTCTGAAAGCCCCGCAGCACCGGCAGACACGCCAGCCTGATCCCCGGACAGTCCCGCCTGACCACCTGGCGATTCAGCCTCGCCGTCTGAAAGCCCCGCAGCACCGGCAGACACGCCAGCCTGATCCCCGGACAGTCCCGCCTGACCTCCCGGCGGTTCAGCCTCGCCGTCTGAAAGCCCCGCAGCACCGGCAGACACGCCAGCCTCGCCGGCTGGGGGCGCGGCGGGCAGGTCTGGTCCCGCCGGACCGGCCGGAACCGGGCTGGTGCGGCGGCGGATAACGTCGGCGCGCAGCCGGGGCCAGCTCGGGAACCCGTGCTCGCGGGCCAGAGCCAGCTGGGCGGCGGACAGCGTGACCTGGCCCGAGACCGGTCGCAGGCGGTCGAGGGCGGTAGCATCACCGCCGACGGCGGCCCGGTGCAACTCGCGGGCCTGGCGGCGGAGCTGATCCAGATCAGGACGGTCGGGAAGGTCGGGCATGATGCGTCTCCTCCGGAGTCCGGGGCCCGCATGCCGAACTCGAACGAAGACGGTCCCGCTATCCGGCGAGGAGTTCCAGGAGCCAGCGGAGGCGGGCTCAGCCCTTCCCGCGGACCCGGAGGCGCCCTCCTGCGCCGCTGTCAACCTACCCCGCCGCCCAGCCCGAGGTCGAGCCCGCCATCTCAGCTCCAGGCCATCCGGCCAGCCCCCGCCGCGCCGAAAGATCACCGCTTCTACCCCGCCTCATCGAGGTAGCTGGAGCACTTATACCGGATTTGGTTCACTTATCTGACCGTTATGCCAGTTTTGTCTGCATCAAATCCGGTATAAGTGGCTGCCGCACCTAGCCAGCCGCTGCCCAGCCCACGATAACTGTGCCGGACGAGACTGCTGTGGCTGCCGGGACTGGCGGCGGGGCGATGCTGGACGGCGGTGACGGGGCGGGGCCCTGGGGCCGCGGACGGCGGGCGGGCGAGGGCCGGACCGGGCGGGCGGCTGGAGCGGCTGGCGTCGCGGAAAGAGCCGGGCGGGCGGCTGGAGCGGCTGGCGTCGCGGAAAGAGCCGGGCGGGCGGCTGGAGCGGCTGGCGTCGCGGAAAGAGCCGGGCGGGCGGCTGGAGCGGCTGGCGTCGCGGAGAGGGCCGGGGCGGGCGGCTGGGGCGGCTGGGGCGGCTGGCGTCGCGGAGAGGGCCGGGCCGGGCGGGCGGCTGGGGCGGTTATGCGTTGCGGGCGGTTTCGGGGCCGGTGATCCGGGTGAGCAGGGGGAGGGTGGACGCGATGACCCCCAGGGACGCGGCCAGGCCGGCCGCGACGATCAGGTAGTAGCCGATTCCGGGCGGCTGGAGCCAGTAGTGGAACTGGGTCTGCACGAACAGCTGCGCGGCCAGGAAGCCCAGGCCGATCGACACGACCGCGATGACCAGGAGCGGCACCGCGCTCTCCAGGCTAACCACACGGCGCAGCGTGGCGAGCGGCGCGCCGGTCAGCCGCAGCAGGCTGAACGGGCGCTTGCGGTCGGTCAGGCCGCCGGCCACGCTGACCGCCAGGCTGCAGCCGGCGATGACCAGGCTGATGATGATCACCACGTTCGGCCAGCTGCTGCCAGCCGGACAGGTCAGACTGCCCGGTCCGGGCACTGTTGATCTCGTCGACGGTGGCGGGCGGCACCTGTAGGGATAAGCGAGTTCCAGGAGCGGTCTGCGCCCGCTCGATCGCGGCCGGTGACCCGTCCGTGGCGACCGTCGATCGACTGGACCGGCAGAGTCTGCAGGCGCTCGGCGGAGATCGCCGCGGCGGGCCAGGTCACCGCGGGCCGGGTCGAAGTTGTCGGCCGAACGTCGAAGCCAGGCCGGCGGAATCACCGCCGCGGTCGCCCCGGCCGGGCACCGGCCGATGGCCGGGGTGCCGGCCAGCTCGGCGCAGGAGACCAGGCCGGCCGGGATGCGCTCGCACCGGCCGGCTGGCCCGCCGCCGCGTCGGGGATCGACCGCGCCGATGGCGTTGGCGCGGATCACCGACACGCCCGTGACGCCCGGGATCGAGCGCAGCTGGGCCGCCGCCGCGGCGGGCAGCGGCGCGACCGAGCCGGCAACGCCGGCGCTGCCCGGCGGAGAACTCGTCGATCAGCGTGTCGCGGCCCGCGCGCTGCCGGCGTCCGGCAGCGCGAAGTCGATGATCCAGCGCCACGATGACCCCGACGGCCACGCTGGTGACGAACAGGGCGAGGACGAGCCCGCTGATCGCGCGGAAGCCGGCCTGCGGGTTGTCGACCAGCCGCCGCGCGGCGATGAGCGCGGCCGGCCGGCTGGCCCGCCGGGCCATGCACCCGGGCCCCGACCATGGTCAGCCACGGCCCGGCGACGACCAGCCCGGCCAGTGATCAGGAGGATGCCCGGGACGAAGGCACTCGGATCTGGCCGCTGGTCGTCCTCGGGCGTCCGGCCCGACGAAGTACAGCAGCTCGGCGATGCCCGCGAGCAGCGGGATCACCCGCTAGGCGCCGGGGCGGGCGCGGCGTGACCCGCCGGCTGACGCCGAGCGGGGAGATGCTGCACCCGGCGCAGCGCGAGCCGGGCCGCGACCGCCGCCGCCGACCGGGACGCCGACCGCGACGAGCAGGACGTCGGCCAGGCTGAGCGACAGGTCGCTGGGGAAGAACGGGTCGCCGGTGAACGGGACGGTCGCGAGCGGCGCGCGGAGCAGCGAAGAACAGCCCGAAGCCGGCCGCGGCGCCGATGACCGCGGCGACGCGTCGACTCGACGGCCGAGATCACCGAGATCTGCCGGGGCGTGGCGCCCGACCAGGCGCATCGCGGCGAAGCGCTGCTCGCGGCGGGCGGCCGACAGCCGGGTCGCGGTGCCGATGAAGATGAGCACCGGGAACAGCAGCGCGGCCGCCACGACCGACAGGATCAGGTCGATGCCGTTGGCGTCGGTGCCGATCGGCGCACCCGTCGCAGCTGCTCGGCTGGTAGATGGTCGGGATGCGGGTGACCCTGGTCGGCGCCGGGCACGTGCGACGAGCTGGCCGGCGCGTGTGCCCGATGACGATGATCAGGGAGTTCGGCGCCGGGAGCGCCGCCGGGCCGATCGTGCCGACCTGGCGGCCGGGGAAGCGGTCGCCGAGCTCGGCGGCCGGGGTCGCGCGCGAGCAGCTGTGCCGAGGGCCGGCGAGGCGTAGAACTGCGCCGGGCCCGGGCAGCCGCGGGATGCCCGGCGGGACCGGCGAGTGCGGGCCGGTGGCGGCGACGTCGACCCGGCCGATGATCCTGGCCGTCGAAGTGGTCGGCGCCCGGAGCAGCCACCAGAGCGGGTCCGGCGCCGCCTGCCGCCGCGGAGCCGGCCGTACGCGCTGCCGGCCGAGCCGGTGCTGAGCCAGGCGTAGCGGCCGTTCTGGGCGTTGACGGCGTTGATGCCGGCCAGCGTGGTCAGCAGCAGGCCGACGCCGAGGGCGACGGCCAGCGGCGATGATGACGAGGCGGATGGCGCGCCTCCCGGCCGCCGGCGCAGGGTGAGGCGCAGGCCGAGGCGGATCACGACGTCGACCCGCTCGGGCGGCCAGCGGCGGTCACCTTGCCGTCGCGGACGATGACCTCGCGGTCGGCGTAGGCGGCGACCCGCGGCTCGTGGGTGACCAGGACGACGGTGGTGCCCTGCTCGCGGGCCGCGGCGACCAGCAGGTCCATGACGTGCTCGCCGGTGAGCGAGTCGAGCGAGCCGGTCGGCTCGTCGGCGAACAGGACCTCGGGCCGGGCGACCAGCCCGCGGGCCAGCGCGACGCGCTGGGCCTGGCCGCCGGACAGCTCGCCGGAGCGGCGCTGCTCCAGCCCGTCCAGGCCGAGCCGCTCGAACCAGGCGCCGGGCCTCGGCGCAGCGCGCTGCGCCCGGCGGACGCCGCCGAGCAGCAGCGGCAGGGCGACGTTCTCCTCGGCGGTCAGCTCGGGGACGAGCTGGCCGAACTGGAAGACGAAGCCGAACCGGTCGCGGCGCAGCGCGCTGCGCTCGGCTCTCGCCCAGGGTGTCGATCCGGCGGCCGTCGAACCGGATCTCGCCCGGGTCCGGGGTCAGGATGCCGGCCAGGCAGTGCAGCAGGGTCGACTTGCCCGAGCCGCTCGGGCCCATGACGGCGAGGATCTCGCCGGCGGCGACCGACAGGCTCGGCGCCGCGCAGCGCCGGCGTCTGGCCGAAGGACAGGACGACGTCGCGGGCCTCGATCAGGCTGCGCGGACCGGCCCTCGGATGCACGGCGGACGCTCAGGCCGGAGGCGTGCCGCTCACGACCGCACCACCTCGGCCAGCGCGTCGAGCCGGGCCGCGGTCAGGTCGATCCAGCGCAGGTCGGCCTCGAGGTGGAACAGGCCGTGATCGGCCAGCAGCGCGTCGACCAGGCCGCCGGTCCGCTTGCAGCTCGGTCAGCTCGCGCATCCGCTGCAGGTGGGCGGCGCGCTGGGTGTCGAGGTAGTCCTCGGCGGAGCGGCCCAGCATCAGCGCCAGCACGACCTTGGCGAACAGCACCGTCTGCAGGTGCGGCTCGGGCTCGACCGGCTCGGCCAGCCAGGCCTCGACCTCGGTCACCCCGGAGTCGGTGATGACGTAGCGCTTGCGGTCGGGCCCGTCGCCGGGCTCCGCCTCGCCCGGCGATCGACCTTGCCGTCGCGGGCCAGCCGGGCCAGCGTCGCGTAGACCTGGCCGAACGGCAGCGGCTTGCCGCGGCCGAAGAAGGTGTCGTAGTCGCGCTTGAGGTCGTAGCCGTGGCTCGGCTCGCGTTCGAGCAGGCCGAGCAGGGTCAGGGGAACGCTCATGACCCGCAGCATACGCCGGAGGTATACGCTGAGTCTATACGTTCAGCGCATTCAAGGCTTTGGCCCTTCTGCCCCGGCTGATGCCGCGGCGCGGCCGGCCGCAGGCCGCGGTCAATGAAACGGATCATCCAGTCGAAGCTCTCGTCGGGGTCCGCGCTCCACTGGAAGGCGCGGGCGGCCTGCAGCGCCGCGAATCCGTGCACGGTGCACCGGATGGTGCGGATGGCGTGATCCAGCTCGTGCTCGACCAGGCCGTAGCCGCGCAGGACCGCGGCAATGGAGCTGATGACGCGGGCGCTGGCGGCCAGGAGCGGGTCGTCGGGCCCGGTGAACTCCGCGCCCACGGTGGCCGAGTAGCGGCCGGGATGCGCGCTCACGTAAGCCCGGGTGGCCCGCAGCAGCGCGGTCAGCGCGTCGAGCCCGGCCTGGCCCTGCAGCGCCTCGCGGACCGCATCCCCCAGCTCGGTCATGGCCAGGGTGGCGACGCGGTGCTGCAGGTCGGCCAGGCTGTCGACGTGCTTGTACAGGGACGGGGTGCGGACCCCCAGGCGCTCGGCGAGCAGCGCCATGGTGAGTTCGCTGACATCCGGCGGCGGCCCGCCGATGATCAAGCCTGTGAGCAAATCCCCGGGTCGGCCTGTTCCCGCCTGTCGACTTGCTCGACTGGGTTCGCCACGAACCCGGGCGGGCAGCGGTGGCGCCCGCCGCCCGCCCGGGTGCACTGAATCAGCTGGCCGGCCGGATGTTCTGGTTGACGTGGAACAGGTTGTCCGGGTCATAACGACGCTTGACCTGCGTCAGCCGCTCGTAGTTGCCCCGATAGGACGCCTTCACCCGCTCCTGCCCCTCGTCCATCAAGAAGTTGACGTAGGCCCCGCCGGCCGAGGCCGGATGCAGCTCCTGCCAGTAGTCCTTGGCCCAGCGCGAGACCAGCTCGGCGTTGGCCGGGTCCGGGTCGACCCCGACGATGACCCCGGCCCAGCCGCCGTCCCGGTAGGCGAACGCGGTCGCGTCGGCCGGCACCCGGCTGGCCGCTCCGTCGATGGGGTAGAAGTGCGCCGTGCAATGACCGGTCGGCAGCAGCTGGCCGTACTTGATGTTGACCTCGATCGCGGCGTCGGATAGCTCGTTGAGGAAGTCCGCCCGCCAGTACCATTGCAGCCCGGGCGGGTAAAGGGCGTCGAACGCGGCTTGCAGTGCGGTGAACGGCATCGGCTGCAGCCCGATCAGCAGCGGCGATCCGAAGCTGCGGACCGGTTCGAGCACCGCGTCGGCCTGGTCGTGCGGCCCGGTGTAGCACCAGACGATGCCGCAGGCCTTGCGGCCCCAGAGCGCTTCGGGGAACGGCGGGGCGGGCGGGATGGTGAGCATCGCGAGCCAGCCGTTCAGCTCCTCGGGCAGTGAGGGCAGCAGCTCCCGGTACCAGCGCGTCACCTCGGCCGTGTCCGCGATGTCGTAAAGCACCGGGCCGGCGATAACCGTCCCGGCCTCACCGATGTCGTGGCAGCGGAAGGTGAACGAGGTGACGATGCCGAAGTTCCCGCCCCCGCCGCGCAGCGCCCAGAACAGGTCGCTGTGGGTGTCCTCGCTGGCTGTGACCAGGCTGCCGTCGGCCAGGACGACATCGGCGGCGAGCAGGTTGTCCACGCTCAGGCCGAACCGCCGGGCCAGGTACCCGATCCCGCCGCCCAGCGTCAGGCCCGCCACGCCGGTCGTGGAGATGATGCCCGACGGCGTGGCCATCCCGAACGCCACGGTGGCGTGGTCGACATCGCCCCAGGTGCATCCGGCATCCACCCGGACCGTGTGGTCCTCCGGGTTGACCGTGGTGCTGCGCAGCAGCGACAGGTCGACAACCAGGGCGCCGTCCGCTACCCCGAGGCCGCCCGCGTTGTGACCGCCGCCCCGGACCGCGATATCGACATCGTGCTCGCGGGCGAACCGGACGCAGGCCACGATGTCGGCCTCGTCCCGGCAGCGCACGATGGCCGCCGGGTGCTTGTTGATCATCGCGTTGTATACGGCGCGCGCCTGGTCATAACCCGGATCCCCGGCCTCGATCAGGTCACCGAGCAAGACGTCAGCCAGCTCCGGATACGGCGCTGCGATGGTCGGTGTGCTGGTCATGTGATTTTCCCCCTACGGTGCGTGGCCGGGCGATTCCGGACGTACCGAAGCTATGGTCCGCACCGTTCGCGGAGCGTTCGCGGCCCGCGCCCGCCTCAGCTGGCCGGCCTCAGACCATCCGCGCCCCGGGCCGGCGGCCCGGCCCGGGCCCGTCGGCTGCCGCTGGTGGTCTCAGCTGGCCGGTCCGGCGCCGGGAGCGGCCCCGGCCCGGGCCGAAAACCGATGCGGAACGCCACGCTCGGCCAGATCCCGCTCGCACCGCCGAAGTAGCGCGAGGCTGCCGTGGTCGGCGGCCATCTGGGCGGCGGAGCGCAGCCGGGAGATCGCGGCCTGTTCCGGTTCGCGGGCCGCTCGCATCCGCATGACCTCAGGCAGCCACCACACGTCGTTGTGGGCCCGGGCGGCGACCAGGGCGGCGTCGAGCGTCGCGACCGCGGCATCCGGCTGGCCGTGGCGGGCCAGCAGATCGGCCAGCAGGGACAGCCAGTAGGGCATCCGGGCGAAGGAGCCCTCCGCCTTCAGCTGGCTGATGCCCCGCCGGGCCAGCTCGATGCCAGACTCGTCCGGCCGCAGCCAGCCCTCCAGGATCAGCACCCATTCGCGGTAGTAGGCGAAGTCGTACCGGTCGCACAGCTCGCGCAGCTCGGCGACGGTCTCGCTGAGCCGGGCCCGGTCGCGGCGCAGCTGGTGGGTGACGGCGACGTAGCTCAGCGTGATGGCGAGGTTGTAGGGGTGGTCGATCGCCCGGGTCGCCTCGATCGCGCTGGCGCAGCTGGCCAGGGCCTCCTCGTCGTGGCCCAGCAGCCAGTGGGCGTGCGCCGACCAGGCCCGGGCGTGCAGGTCCGACCGGGTGCCGACGACCAGCAGCGCGCCCTCGGCCAGGTCAGCGGCCAGTTCCAGGTGACGCAGCCCGCGCGCGGGCATGCCGAGGCTCACCGCCGCCCCGCCGACGGCGAAGTGCGCGGGGCCGCTCAGCTCAGAGCCGGGCTCGACCAGGCTCAGCACCCGGTTGGCGATCTGGAAGCTGTCGGCGGTCCGGCCCTGGACGAACCGGGACGCGAACAGCGCGACCATGCCGGTCAGCGTCGAGTCCTTGCGGCCCAGCGACTGGGCCAGGGCCACCGAGCGCTCCAGCGTCTGCTGCACTTCGGGCGAGGAGTAGCCGTACCTGGCGTTCAGGGAAGCGGCCATGGCGTCCCTGACCGATAGCTCCTGCCGGTCCCGGTCCCGGCCCGGGGGCAGGCTCGCCACGATCGACAAGGCCTCCTGGTGCAGCCGGATCGCCTCGGCGTAGGCGAACACGCCGGCCGCCACATCCGCGGCCCGCCGGTAGTAGGCCACGGCCCGGGCGGGCCTGCTGCCGCGGGCGTACTGCCCGGCGAGCTGAGCCGCGACCGCGTCGGTGTCCCGCGCGTGCAGCAGTTCGAGGCCCTGGGCGATGCGCCGATGCAGCAGCCACCGTTTCGGCGGGCTGACCTGGGCGTAGGCCGCCTCGCGGAGCAGGTCGTGGGAGAAGTCGTAGCCGTCCCTGAACTCGCGCATGATCCGGCACCGCCACAGCTCGTCCACCGCGCCGACCACCTGGCCGGCCTCCAGGTCGCTGGCCTCGGTCAGCAGGTCGAGAGTGAAGTCCGTGCCGACCGCCGCGGCCAGGCCGGCCACTTCGGTGGCCGGCCCGGTCACCTGCTCCAGCCGGTTGCGCAGCACGGCGCCGAGGTCACCGGCCGGCTGCAGGGCGCCCGCTGGCTCCGCGCTGCCGCGCAGCGCCTCGATGACGTACAGCGGGAACCCTCCCGTGGTGGCCTGGAGCAGGCCGATGTCCGCGGCGGCCAGCGGCCGGCCGCAGATCGCCTCGGCCAGGCGGCCGGTGTCGGCGGTCTCGAACGGCCGCAGCGGCAGCTCGGTCAGCAGCCCGGTCGACCGCATCTGGCTGGTCCGCTCGCTGAGCGCCGGAATCTCGTCCGGATTGTCGTCCCGCACGGTGGCGGCCACCAGCAGCGCGGCGCGCGGGTCCAGCCGCAGGCAGAACGCCAGGAAGGTCAGGGTCTGCTCGTCGCACCACTGCATGTTGTCCAGGATCAGCAGCATCGGCCGGCCCACCCCGAGCAGCGCCCGGGCCAGTCCCTCGAAGAACCGGTGCCGTTGCCAGGAATCAGCCATCGCCCGGGCGGCGGCACCGGGCATGCTGCGGCCGGGGGCCGGCCGCAGCCTCCCGACCTCCGCCCGCCACGGCTCATCGAGCGCGGCCGCGGCCTCCTGCACTGACGGGTTGCGCAGCCAGTCCGCGACCGGCGCGAGCGCCAGCCGCCCGGACGCCCCGAAGCACTGGCTGCCGGCCACCACGGCGCCCTGCCGCCGGGCCAGCGCGGCGACCTCCGCGACCAGCCGGGTCTTCCCGACCCCGGCCCCGCCCCGGACCAGCGCGAGACCGGGCCGGCCGGCCGCGGCCGCAGCCCACAGGTCCCTGAGCAGGCCAAGCTCGGCGGCCCGGCCGACGAGCTCCGCCGCGGCTCGCCCGGACCGCCCCGCCTCGGGCCGGGCCGCGGGCAGCTCAGCCCGGCCGGGATCGGCGTGGCTCATCAGGTCCTGGAACACCTGCCGGGTGGCCGGGTCCGGGCTGACGCCCAGCTCCCGCTCCAGGACCGAGGCGCAGTGATGGTAGGTGCTCACCGCTCCGGCCCGGTCACCCAGGTCAGCCTGCAGCTGCATCAGCTGCCGGTAACCGGCCTCCTCCAGCGGCTCCAGGCTGACCCGGCGGCGGGCCGCCTCGGCCGCCCCGGACAGGTCGCCTTTCCTGGCCCGGGCCGCGCCCAGCAGGTCGCACAGGTGCGCGCACTGGCGCTGCAGCTCGGACCGGGCGTCGAGCAGCCAGTCGTCATACCGGCCGGGCAGCAGGTCGCCCCGGTACTGGGCGATGGCCCGGCCGGCGTGCGCGAGGATCTCCTCGTCGTCGCCTGCTGCGGCCCCGGCCAGCGCGGCCAGCCGTTCCTGCTCGAAGGCGCGCAGATCGACGTGGCAGGTCCGGGTGTCGCGCCAGCACAGGTCGCGGGACGTCACCTCCAGCGCGGGCTCACGGCCCAGGGCCTGGCGAAGATTGTGCAGTTCGCGGCGCAGGTTGGTCAGGGCCTGCGCATCGGTCGATTCCGGCCAGAACAGCCCGGCGATCCGCTGCCGCGGCTGCGGCGAGCCGGCGTGCACGACCAGGAAGGCGACCAGGGCGACCGCCCGGGACGAGCGGGGCCCGCCGCCGTCGCCGCCGCCCGTGATGGTCTGCTCCCCCAGCACAGACACTTTCAGCATCTTCGAGCCCCCCGGTTCATAGGTTAGACCAGGTCAGCCTGGGGCTGATGGGGCGCATGGACCGGCCGGCCGACGTAGATCCGTAAATCCCTAGCCGGGACTCGGCTCTTGGTGCCAGGCTGCCGCCATGGGCGGTTCGGATCCGAAGGCAGACCTTCACCAGTACCTGCAAGAGGGCCGCGAGGCTCTGATGTGGAAGCTCGACGGGCTATCGGAGTACGACATCCGCCGCCCGCTGACGCCGACGGGCTCGAACCTGCTGGGCATCATCAAGCATGTGGCCAGCATGGAGCTGGAGTACTTCGGCGACACGTTCGGCCGTCCGTCGCCCGTGCCGCTGCCCTGGCTCGGGGCCGGCGCCGAGCCCAACGCGGACATGTGGGCCACTCCCGATGAGTCCCGCGAGCAGGTCACCGGGCTGTACCGCAGGGCCTGGGCGCATTCGGACGCGACGATCAGCGCGCTGGCGCTGGACGCGCTCGGCCGGGTGCGGCACTGGTCCGAGGACCACAACGAGGTGACGCTGCACAAGATCCTGGTGCACATGCTCGCCGAGACGCACCGGCATGCCGGGCACGCCGATATCGTCCGGGAGCTGATCGACGGAGAGGCCGGCCTGCTGCCCGGCAACTTGAACATGCCGCCGGGCGGCCCGGACTGGTGGCAGAGCTACCGGGAACGGCTGGAAGCCGCCGCCCGGCAGGCCGGTTCCGGCTGACCCTGGGGCCTGCGGCCGGCCGCAATCCCCCAGCCTGGCCGGCCCGGGTTCCATGATCACGGTGAATCGCGGGCGGCGGGCGGCCCGCGCCGGGCGGCTGACCATCGTGACTGCGTACCGCCAGGTGGGATGCTTGCGTTAGCGTCGGATGGCCTGCAGGGATTATGCAGCTGGCTTACAGGTCGGCTCCCTATGTTGGCTCGCAGTACGCAGGGGCGACGAGCGGAAGGTCCAGAGCGGTGGCGCAGAAAGTGACTGTCTTGTACCGGGGAGCGCGCTGGGAACTCGGGCGCGGGCTGGGCTTCTACGGAATCTGGGCCGCCGGAGCCGACGGTCGCCAGCATCCGCCGGTCGAATGGTGGCCGGAGACGGCTGATGGCTGGCAGCACGCCTGGGCCAGGCTGACCACGATCGAGGCGCCGGACGCCATCGCCCAGGTCGGCCAGGCCAGTCAGGGCGGACCGGCCGGTCCGGACCCGGCCCTGGCCGACATCGGCCCGCGCCGGGCGCTGATCGCGACCACCCTGCTGGGCCTCGGGGTCGCCTGCGGGATCGCCGGGCTGTTCCCGCGCTATCTGAACGGGTCGAGCCTGGCCGCGTCGGCCGTCGAACTGGTGCCGCACGTGGCTTATCTCGCCGTCTGGGCCGCCAGCGCCCTGCTCATCTGGCGCGGCGGCAGCTGGCGCCGGGCCGGGACGCTGCTGGGCCTCGGGACGAGCATCGTCACCTTCGGCTTCTTCCTGGCCGACGCCGGACCCGCGATCGCCGACGGCGCGCACCTGGTGGGCGCCGGGCTCGTGCTCGGGCTCATCGGCTGGCTGGCCTGCACGGCCGGCGCGGCGGCGGCGTTCGAGCCCCGTGCCACCGGGACGCCGGCCCGGCCCAGGGTCCACCAGAGCGGCCTGGTCCTGACGCTGATGTTCGCCGGATTCGCGGCGGTCGGCGCCGCGATCACGTTCGCTCCCTCCTGGGACAGTTACACGCTGCGGACCGCGATCGGCGTGACGCAGACCACGACCGCGGGCAACGCCTTCGCCAACCCGGGACCAGTGATCGCCGGGAACGTCGCGGTCATGGTCACGCTGGCCGTGGTGGCGGTGATCGCCGCGCTGTGGCGGCCGGCCCGGCTGGGCGCGGCGCTGCTGGCCGGCGCGACCATCCCGATGCTGGCCCAGGCGATATCGGCGATCATCCAGATCGCCGGGGGCACCTCCCCCGAGCAGCTCGGGATCTCGCCGGCCCAGGCCGCGGCGGCCGGGCTCACGATCAGCTCCGGCCTGACCGCGCCGTTCTGGCTCTTCTGCGCCTTCGTCGTCGCGCTGGCCGCCACGTGCTATCGGATGCTGATGCCCATCACCCGGCCGACCTGGTCCCGGCCGGGCCCGGCCGGGACGGCCGCCACGCCCGGCGCGACGGCCGCGACACTGGGCGCGACGGCCGCGACACCCGGCGCCGCTCCGGCCCCGGACACCGGAACGCAGGAGCCGCCGGACGCCACCGCCCAGGCCGCCCAGGCGCCCAGCTCAGCCAGCGCGACTCCCGGCCCGAACGCCTGACCGCGGCCGGGTCAGGCTCGTGATCTGGCGAGCGATCCGGAACCGTAAGCCAATGTGCACCGTGTAGGCCCGGTGGAACATCAGCCACCACCGCATTCCGCACCGCTCCCGTTATCTCGCCCCGGTTATCTTCCGCCTGACCTGGCCGCCCAGGCCACCGGCGGGCCGCCCCCTCCGGCTGGGCAGGCCCGTCCTGCGGGGGTGACTGCCCTCGGCCGCGGGCCGACCTGGGCCGGCTGCTGATGGCCGGGGTCAGCCGGCGCTGGACGCGGCCCAGATGTTGATGCCGCCCTCGGCCGCCAGTTGCTCGATCGCCGCCAGCTCGTCGGGGGTCAGCGGCGAATGCTGCACGGCGGCCAGGTTCTGCTCCAGCTGGGCCACGCTGCTCGCGCCGATCAGCGCCGACGTCACCCGGCGATCCCGCAGAACCCAGGCCAGCGCCAGCTGCGCGAGCGACTGACCGCGGTCGGCGGCGACCTGGTTGAGCGCCCGGACCCGGGCCAGGTTCTGCGCGCTGAGCTGGTCAGCGGACAGCGACCCGGCCCGGCTGGCCCGCGAGCCAGCCGGGACGCCGCTGAGATACCGGTCGGTGAGCAGGCCCTGGGCCAGCGGCGAGAAGGCGATGCAGCCGATCCCCTCGCGGTCCAGCACGTCCAGCAGCCCGCCTTCGATCCAGCGGTTGAGCATCGAGTAGGACGGCTGGTGAATCAGCAGCGGCGTGCCCATCCCGCGCATGATCGCCGCGGCCTCGCTGGTTCGCTCCGGTGAGTACGACGAGATGCCGGCGTACAGGGCCTTGCCGGACCTGACGGCGGTGTCCAGCGCGCCCATCGTCTCGGCCAGCGGGGTGTCGGGGTCGAACCGGTGGCTGTAGAAGATGTCGACGTACTCCAGGCCCATCCGGGCCAGCGACTGGTCCAGACTGGCCAGCAGGTACTTGCGGGAGCCCCATTCGCCGTAGGGCCCGGGCCACATGTCGTAACCCGCTTTGGTCGAGATCACCAGCTCGTCACGGTACCGGCGCAGGTCGGTGCGCAAGATCGCGCCGAAGTTGGTCTCGGCGCTGCCATACGGCGGACCGTAGTTATTGGCCAGGTCGAAATGGGTCACGCCGAGATCGAAGGTCCGCCTGATGATCGCCCGCTGCACCTCGGCAGGCTGCTTATCGCCGAAGTTCTGCCACAGGCCGAGCGATATCTCGGGCAGCTTCAGCCCGCTGCGCCCGCACCGCCGGTACGGAATCTGCTCATATCGGTCAGGAGCAGCGATGTAGGTCATACACCGGAGTCTGCCATTGCTGGCCAATCCGCACAGTCAGGTGGCTGGACACAAGCCTGGCCTAGCTGGCTAGCCGCGGCTACCAGCGGCCGCGGTGCACTACTTCGTCGAACGGGCGGCGGTCGGGGTGCTTGATCGGCGCGAGGGGCCGGCCGGCCGGGTAGCCGAACGCGATCAGGAAGGCGCAGCGCCGGTCCGGCGGCAGGCCAAGCAGCTCACGGGCCAGGTCCTGGTCGCCGACCGAGGAATGGCCGCTGCCGATGCCCAGGCCCGCCGCCGCGAGCATCATGCTCATGGCGGCCTGGCCCAGGTCGAACTGGACGCGCTGGAGCCTGTCGGCGGGCGCGATCAGGGCGACGGTCGCCGCGGACCGGGCCACGTGCTGTCCGCCCGGCGGCCAGACCCGGGCCAGATCGGTCAGCTCCGCCCGGCCGGTGACGACAACGAAGTCCCAGGGCTGCGTGTTGCGCGAGGAGGGAGACCGGCGGCCCGCTTCCAGGATCTGGTCGAGTTCCGCGGCGTCGATCGGCCGGTCGGCGTACTGCCTTACGTTGCGCCGGGCGCGGATCGTGTCCCAGACATCCATCGGCGTCACTGGCCTTTCATACCGGGGGTCAGCAGCCCTCAGCTGAAGCCCTCGGCCACGGCCGCGGCCCGGTCGCTGACCCCGAACTTGGCGTAGAGGTGCAACAGGTGCGCCTTAACCGTAGCCTCGCTGATAGGCAGCCGGGCCGCGGCCTCCCGGTTGGCGGGCCCAGGCCGCGACTAGCTCTAGCACCGCGATCTCGCGGCACAGGCCGGATTCGCGGCATCAGCCAGAAGGCCGCCCGCATCAGCCGATCGGCTGACCGGCGAAGCGGCCCGGTATACGCTTCGTGATCAGCTGGTTGCAGAGCCCGACTAATCAAACCGGGAGACTTGATGGTCACGCGCGACACGGCCTGGCCCGCTGGCACGCCGTGCTGGGTCGACCTCGGAGTAACCGACGTCCCCGCGGCGCAGGCCTTCTACGCCGACCTGTTCGGCTGGGACTGCCTGACCGGAACGCCCGAGGCGGGCGGCTACTCCATGTGCCTGCGCAATGGCCGGCCCGCGGCGGGCATCGGGCCGAAGATGGGCCCGCCGGAAATGCCCCCGGTCTGGCTGACCTACCTGGCCACCGGCAATGTCGACGAAACCGTGGCGAAGATCAGGGCGGCGGGCGGACAGGTGATCTCCGAGCCGTGCGACGTCATGGATGTGGGCCGGATGGCGGTCGCCGCCGACCCGGGGGGCGCGGTCTTCGGCATCTGGCAGGCGCTCGCGCACCCCGGCATCGGCATCGCTAACGAGCCGGGCGCGCTGACCTGGAACGAGAACATGAGCCGGGACTACGACGGCAACATGGCGTTCTACCGCGACGTGTTCGGCTACGACTACGGCGACATGTCCGGGGACGGGTTCCGGTACGCGACGCTGAAGGTCGGTGGCGAGGATGTCGGCGGGATCGGCGAGCTAGGACCCGAGTTCCCGGCCGAGATCCCGTCCAACTGGACCGCCTATTTCGCCGTGCAGGACGCCGACGCGACGATCGCGAAGATGACCCAGCTCGGCGGCAGCCTGCTTCGGCCGGCCTGGGACACGCCCTACGGCCGGATGGCCGTCGTCGCCGACAACCAGGGCGCCGCCTTCGCCATCATCGGCACCGCCCCCGCCACCTGATCCCCGGGCATCCCAGCGCCCCGCCCGTGGCCGGGCAGCACCCCGGCTCCGGGCCGCGATGACGCCTACCGCCCGACCGCCGCGCCTGGATGGCCAGTCACGACAAGCGTGCCGCTGTCCGCCTGGGCGATGGCGGCTGCCGCGTGGAGTTCTGCGGGCTGCAGCAGGCCGCGCCGGCAGGCGCGCTCATAGCGGGCCAGGTGATCCCCGGCCGGAGTGCAGGGCTGGCCCGGGGCGGTCCAGCAGTGCGGACAGTTCGCCATCCGGGCCCGGCGCATCAGGCCGGGTAACAGGCTCACACGGTCACTTGCTGAGTGCGGGGGCGGTGACGATCGGGGGGCCGCCGTCCGGACTGGGGTCGGGGGTGGCGCTGGCGTGCTCGGCGGGGGTGATCAGCCCGGCGCGCCGGGCGATGGCGTAGCGCACGAGGTGGTCGGCGTCGCTCTGCGGGTCACACGCGGCCCTGGCCGGGGCCTGGCACCAGGTGCAGGCCAGGGCGCGGACCCGGCCGATGACGGTTTCCTCGTTCCGGGCCTGGCGGCGGATCCAGCGGAGCATCTGGTCTTGCAGGTCTAACAAGTCTTCGCCGGACAAGACGGGGGAATCCTTCGGGCGCCAGGCGTAGTACCGCCCCGACAGTCCCCTGTCGATGACCCAGTCAGGAAACTCAGCCCGCAGCTCTTCCAGGTCGGCCGGGGCCCCCTTGTTAGCGATCGTCATCCGTGCCTCCGCAGCGACCTGTCCCGGCCGGGACGTCAGCTCGCCCCGCTGCTGAACCGGGAACTAACACAAGGTCGATGATACTCGACAATAGTCGACCACTGTCGAGACCAGAAGATCACTAACGTGAACGGGCGGGTACAAGTGACCTCATGGATCCACGGGCCTATGTCCGGGTCGCGGAGCAGGTGCGCGGGCAGATCGCGGACGGCACGCTCACCTCTGGCATGCCCGTGCCGTCCATCACCACGCTGTCCCAGGAGCATGGCATCGCGCGGCAGACCGCAGCGAAAGCCCTGCAGCTGCTGGAGACCGAGGGGCTGATCACCCGCATCCCCGGACTCGGCTACTACGTCGTCTAAAGAGTGCCTGATGCCCGCTGCCCATTCCTGGCGCGTTGCGCCAGATAGCTGACGGCCGCTTGCCGGGATGCTCCGCGAGGGCTACGTGCCGTACTCCATTGGCTGACGCGAAGGGTGCCCGACAATAGCCAGCCAGGCAGGATAGCCAGCCAGGCCGGATAGCCACCGCCGGGGCATGTCAGCATGGCGCGGTCAGCGGCCGGCGCTGGCCGCCTTGAGCAGTGCGCGTCCTGCTGGGTCGTCATCGCGGTAGGCGAGCAGGCTGGCCGCGACTACCACCGCCAGCGCCTGGGACCAGGCCCAGGCCCGTTCCGGATCCAGCCCGTCCACATGGGCGGCCAGCCAGCCGGTGCGCTGGTGCATGGCGGCCTCGCCGTCACCGCCGGCGAGTATCCAGTCCACTGCGTCGAAGGCACGATCACCCAGGCAGGGCCGGGGGTCGATGGCCACCAGCCCGCGCCCGGGCCCGGCCCGCAGCACGTTGCCGGGGTGCAGGTCACCGTGCACGAGCCTCGCCGGTCCGTCACTGGCCAGCGCGCGCGCCGCGGCCTGGGACGTTTCCATCAGGCCGGGCGGGACGTGCCGGGCGGCGGCCGGATGGCGGGCCAGCCGCTGCCGGGTCAGGCCGAACAGGAACTCCACCCGGTCCGCCACGCCAGGCAGCCCCGGCCTGGCGCCGGTCCAGGCCGCCTGCCCCAGGCCGGCCAGCATGGGCGCGACCTCGGCCAGTGGCCACTGGTCCGGTTCATCTTGCAGCCGGGTGCCCGGCTGGAGCCGTTCCAGCAGCAAGGCACCACGATCAAGGTCGGCATCATGCAGCAGCACCACATGCGGCGAGGCAGACCACAGATCCAGTGCCGTGGCCTCGTCGACGGCGATCTGCAAGTCCGGGGTCAGCTTGAGGACCATCTGCTCACCGTCACCCGCCTGGCACGTCAAGACCACGGAGTTGCCGCCCGCCGGCAGTGCTGGCCCGACCCGCAGTCCCCACTGGCGAGCGACCGCGTCTACCAGGGCGGGGAGTTCCGCGCACCAGCCGGCCACCCCGGGTCCGAACCGCCGGGTAAGCCGCGCACGGATGTCCTCGACATCAACCACGGGCCCATCGCGCACACCAGACGATCTCACGGCCGGCTGCCTGCTCCAGCAGGAACTGCCAGCTGAAGCCCTAGCCGGCTTACCTCGTCGCTCGGCCGGCTACCGGGTGCGGCGGGGCGGCCTGGGCGGCGGGGGGCATGAGGAGGCTGGCGGTGCGCTCGGCGGTGCGGCGGGCCCGGGCGCCGGTCGTGATCGCGCCGACCGCGAGCACCGCTACGCCGCACCCGGCGATGATCAGCCATCCGACGTGGCTGGCGGTCGCGAAGCCGAGCCGGAACGGCCCGGCCAGCGCCGACAGCACAGCCGACCCGACCACGGCCACGCCCAGCGCGGAACCGACCTGGCGGCTGGTCGAGGCGACCGCCGCGGCTACCCCGGCCTGGCTGCGCGGCATGCCGGAGACGGCCGTGTTGGTGATCGGCACGTTCACCAGGCCGAACCCGATGCCGAAGACCACGTAGGACAGGATCAGCCAGCTGACCGGGGTGGTGCTGGTCATCCGGAGCAGCATGAGCGCGCTGATCGCCATCGCGGCGCCGGCCACCAGCAGCGGCCCGCGCGCTCCCCTGGCCGCCACGATGCGGCCTGACAGCGGCCCGAAGACGATGGTCATGGCCGCCATCGGCAGCGTCAGAAGCCCGGCGTGCAGCGCGGTGTAACCGCGGACGTCCTGCAGGTAAAGCGTGTTGACGAAGAGGAACCCGCCCAGCCCGGCGAACGCGCAGATCGCGATGATCGTCGCCCCTGAGAACGGCACGCTGCGGAAGAACCGCAGGTCGATCAGGGGGTCGTCGCGGCGCGGCTCGTACCGCGCCAGCCCGGCCAGGGCCGCGGCGGCGAGCGCGAAGCAGCCCAGGACGACGGCCGAGCCCCAGTGCAGCCGCGGTCCCTCGATGATCGCGTACGTCAGCGAGGCCAGCGTCACGATGACGAACAACTGGCCGACCGGGTCGATCCGGCGTCCCCGGGGCGCCTTGGACTCGGGCACGAACAGCGCGGTCAGGATCAGCGCGGCCAGGCCGACCGGGATGTTGACCCAGAAGATGCCCCGCCAGCCGACCGAGCTGACTAGCACGCCGCCGACCACCGGGCCGAGCGCCATGCTGAGGCCGACCACCCCGCCCCAGATGCCGATCGCGCGGGCCCGTTCGGCTGGCTCGGTAAAGGTGTTGGTGATGATCGACATCGCCACCGGGTTCATCATCGAGCCGCCGATCGCCTGCAGCATCCGGAACGCCACCAGCCAGCCCAGGCCCGGCGCCAGGCTGCACAGCAGCGAGCCGAGGGTGAACAGGGCCAGGCCGGTCTGGAACGTGCGGCGCCGCCCGATCCGGTCGGCGGTGGACCCGGCCAGCATCAGGAAGCTGGCCAGCACCAGCGTGTAGGCGTCGATGGTCCACTGCAGCCCGGAGACCGGTGCGTGCAGGTCATGCTGGATGGAAGGCAGCGCGACGTTGACGATGGTCACGTCCAGGCCGACGATCAGCAAGCTCATGCAGCAGATCGCCAGGATCAGCATCCGGCGGCCGTGACTTAGTTCGCGCGGGCCCATGTCTGCGGTGTTCCTCCTGCCATTTGCTGGAACACAACTAACTACTGCGCCGAGATCTTCCCCGGCCCGGGCCGGAAATCCAGCTGCGGCCGGGGCGCCGCGTGGTTGACTGAGGGATGGCGCGCGACGACCTGCCGGTGCTGGAGTTCGGCGATCAGGCCGGCTGGGAGGCCTGGCTCGAAGTACACCACACCCGGTCGCCCGGCGCCTGGGTCAAGATCGCCAAGGGGGGCTCGGGGGCCCGGACCGTCTCCTACCCACAGGCCCTGGAGGCCGCGATCTGTTTCGGCTGGATCGACGGGCAGAAGGGCCGCCTGGACGAGGAGTACTGGCTGCAGCGATTCACCCCGCGCAAGCCCGGCAGCAGGTGGTCGAAGATCAACACCGAGAAGGCCGATCAGCTGATCACGGCCGGCCGGATGCGCCCGGCCGGGCAGCGCCAGGTGGAGCTGGCCCGGGCCGATGGCCGGTGGGAGGCCGCCTATCAGGGCCAGCAGGCCGCCGCGGTGCCCGAGGACCTGGAGCGAGCGCTGGCGGCCAACGACGCGGCCCGGGAGTTCTTCGCGACCTTGAGCGGGGTCAACCGCTACGCCATCTTGTACCGGATCGGCAGCGTCAAGCGGCCGGAAACCCGGGCCAGGAAGATCGCCCAGTACGTCGGGATGCTCGCCGAGCACCAGACCATCCACCCGTGACCTGGCTGCCTCCGGCGGGCCCCGCCGGGCGGCCCGCCTGGTGCGCGCCCGGCGGTCGCGGTCAGCTGATGTCGCGGCGGCGCAGGCCGGCCAGGCCCGCCGCGGCCAGCGCGAGCGCGATGACGCTCAGCCAGGCCAGCGGCGCGGCGCCGACCGCCCCGCCGGGCAGTTTGGGCACGTGCGTGAACGGCGAGATGTCCTGCACCCAGTGCGACAGCTGGAGCAGTGCGCCGAGGAACAGCACCGCCGCGGCGGCGCCCAGCGCGCTCCAGCCGCCCGCGACGCAGGCCCGCGGGGCCAGCCCGAACAGCGCCGCCGCGATCCCCGCGAGCACCAGCGCGGCCGGCAGCTGGGCCAGCCCGGCGCCGACCAGCGCGGCGACCTCGGCCGCGCCGCCGGGCGAGCGCAGCACATAGCCCAGGCCCGCGCCCAGCCCGGTCACGGCCAGGATCGCCGCCGTGCCAGCCGCCGCGATGACCAGGTGGCTGAGGCCCCAGCTGATCCGCCCCGCGCCGGTGGCCAGCACCGGGTCGGCGCGCTGCGCGGTTTCCTCGGCCCGCAGCCGCAGCACCGCCGATATCGCGTACCCGGCGGCGATCAGCCCGGTGAAGCTCATGATCGCCGCCAGGTAGCCGTTGGTCACCGCGGTCGTGCCGCCCAGCCGGGCGATGATCTGCCGGATCTGCTGGCTGTCGAGCAGGCCGCCGATCCCCCGGGCCGCCGACCCGACCAGCGCGCCGTAGACCAGCGCCCCGGTGACCCACGCGGCCAGCGTGCCGCGCTGCAGCCGCCAGGCCAGCGCCAGCGGGCTGCGCAGCGACCGGGCCGCCCGCCCGGGCCCGCGCCGCTGGGCCGCCATCCCGTCCCCGTAGTCCCGCCGGGAGGCGGCCAGCGCGGCCAGCCGACGGCCAGGGCCGCCCCGGCGGCCAGCGGCAGCGCGAGCACCCACCAGCGGATCGTGCCGAAGGACCGGACCTGCTCGGCCCAGCCGACCGGCGACAGCCAGGTCAGCCAGGCCGGGCCAGAGGCACCCGCCGAGTCACCCGCGGCCCGCAGCAGGTAGGCCGCCACCGCGGCGCTGATGGCCAGGCCCCGGGCGGTGCGCGCGGTCTGGGCCAGCTGGGCCGTGACCGCCGCTACGGCGGTGAACACCAGCCCGCAGCCGGCGATGGCCCCGGCCAGCGCGGCCGAACCCGCCAGCGGCAGCCCTTGCCCGGCCAGCCCGGCCGTGATCAGCACGCCGAGCCCCAGGTTGGCGCTGATCGCGATGGCCAGGCCGGCCGCCGAGCGCGGCGTGCCGTCCCACCGCCGCCGAGCCGACCAGCTCCAGCCGCCCGGTCTCCTCATCGGCCCTGGTGTGCCTGATCACGATGAAGATGCTCATCAGCGCGGCGCCGAGCGCGGCGAGCGTGCCGTAGCGCCAGGCGGTCAGCGACCCGATGGAGTCACCAGACAGCGTGCCGTACAGCGACATCAGGGCCGGGTTGTGGGCCGCGGCGGCGGCGAATTCCCGCCGTCCGGCGGCGGTCGGGTACAGCTTCCTGAAGCTGTAGGCGGTGCTGGCCACCACCGCGGTCAGCAGGTAGATCCAGGCGGGCAGCATGATCTTGTCGCGGCGCGCCGCGAGGCCCGCCAGCGCGCCGGTGCCGGTCAGGGTGCTCACGCCCGGACCCCGTCCTGGCCCGCCGGGGCGGCGGCCTGCGGGCCGGCCGCGTAGTGGCGCAGGAACAGTTCCTCCAGGGTGGGCGGGCGGCTGGTCAGGCTGCGCACCCCGGCCGCGCTGAGCACCCGCAGCAGCCCGTCCAGCTGGTCGGTGTCGACCTCGCAGTGCACCCGGTGGCCGGTCACCTCCAGGGCGCGCACGCCGGGCAGCTGGTCCAGCCCGGCCGGCGGCCTGGCCAGCTCGGCGGTGATCGAGGTCCTGGTCAGGTGGCGCAGGTCGGCCAGGCTGCCGGTCTCCACGCTCACGCCCCGCCTGATGATGGTGACCCGGTCGCAGAGCGCTTCGACCTCGGACAGGATGTGGCTGGACAGCAGCACGGTCCGGCCGCGCTCGCGTTCCTCCTGCACTGAGGTGCGGAACGCCGCTTCCATCAGCGGATCGAGGCCGGAGGTCGGCTCGTCCAGGACCAGGAGTTCCACATCCGAGGCCAGCGCCGCGATGAGCGCGACCTTCTGCCGGTTGCCCTTGGAGTAGGCCCGGGCCTTGACCGTCGGGTCCAGCTCGAACCGCTCCAGCAGAGCGGCCCGACGCCCGGGCTCAAGCCCGCCGCGCAGCCGGCCGAGCAGGTCGATGACCTCGCCGCCGGTGAGGTTCGGCCACAGGCTCACGTCGCCGGGCACGTAGCCGAGCCTGCGGTGCAGCGCCGGGGCCTGCGCCCACGGGTCGCCGCCGAGCAGCCGCACGGTCCCGGCGTCGGCGTGCAGCAGGCCCAGCAGGATCCTGATCGTGGTCGTTTTGCCCGCTCCGTTCGGCCCGAGGAACCCGTGCACTTCACCCTGGGCCACGGCCAGGTCGAGTCCGTCGAGCGCGACGGTCCGGCCGTAGGATTTGCGCAGCCCGGCCACGCTGATAGCGTCCGTCATGGCGGAGAGCCTACACTTAATTCACAAAATCCTGAAAATATTGAACGGTATCCACGGCTGACTCAGAAGAAGGCAGCAGTTGATGAGCGAGGCGGACGACCAAACCCGCGCTGGCCCGGCCCGGCCCGGCGGCAGAGCCAGTCCCGGCCCGGCCCGGCCCGGTCACGGCGCCGCCCGTCCCGGCCCGGCCGCGGCAGGCCGGGCACCGGCCGCACGAGGCCGGCCAGGATGACGCGGTCTACCAGTTCATCGAGCGGTTCTCCTCGACCCTGGCCGAAGCCGGGTTCCCGCGGATGCCGGCCCGGGTGTTCGTCGCGCTGTTCAGCTCGGACCCCGGGGTGCTTACCGCGGCGGAACTGGCCAGCCTGCTGCGGGCCAGCCCGGCGGCGGTCTCCGGCGCGGTCCGCTACCTGGTCCAGGTCGGCCTGGTCAGCAGCGAACGGGAGCCGGGCTCCCGCAGGCTCAGGTACCGGATGCCCGGCGACGTCTGGGAACAGGTGCTCCGGATGCGCGACCGGCTGCTGGACCGCTGGATCGGCGTGCTGCGCGAGGGCGTCCAGACCGTCGGGCCGCAGACGCCCGCCGGGATCAGGATGGCCGACTCGGCCCGCTACTTCGAATTCATGAACGCCGAGCTGCCCCGGCTGCTCGACCGGTGGCAGGAAATCAAGGCGGCCGGGACCAGCCCCGGCCGAGCCGGGGATCCCGGCCCGGCGGGCGACGCCCCCTGATCAGGCTACGGAACCGTTCGGCCCGCATGCGGTGCCTGATCAGGAGGCGAACGCCAGCCCCCGCACGGCCCGGACCTGGCAGCGGTCCTGGTCGCGCGGCGCTTGCGGTCAGCGCGAGCCGTCAGCGCGCGAGCGACCAGGGGTCTTCTAGTTCGCCATCGAGGCCAAGCGCGTGCCGGGCCCACGCCCGGTCCCCGCTGGTGGGCGTTCCCCGGCCGGCGTGCGCCTTGGCCATGGTCGCGGCCAGCGCTTCGTCGGCGTCGCGGCGGGCCATCGCCTGCGAGATATAAGCCGACACCGAGGCGGCCCGGCCTTCGGCGACCGCCTGGCGGGCTGCGGCGATCTGCTGTTGTGGCAGCGTGATGGCGATTTTCCCGGTCATTCCGCTCCCCGTCCCCCGTAACTCCACAGTCTCGGGCACAGGCCGGCAGACCGGCCCAGCGCTGCCGCGACCGCGGCGCCCTGCCCCCGCGGCCGGGCTACCCAACCTGCGCCCCTGAAATACCCGGCGCTCGCGCGCCGGGTACTGCCAGGTGCCAGACACGTCCCCGGTGGTGTCGTGCCTACGACACCCCTCGAGGTCCCCCAAACCTGCCCAACGCCCTCAGAACACCATCCAGTGATGAAGCCGGGGCGAAAGATATGTGGAGGCGGTGTGGATGCGGACCGTTTCGTCCCGGCTGGGCGGCCGCGCCGGTCCGCGGGTTTTGTCGCCCGGATGGCGGATCTAGTGCCAGAACTTGGTAAGACTTGTAGGTGAGCGACGTCCTGAGGAGGCCGGGCACGTGCCGCATGACCCGACGGACCTGTACACGGTCGATTCCGACCTGCCCGAGTTCAGCGATGTCGCGCTGCTCTACTACTTCGACGGGTTCGTCGACGCGGGCGCCGCGGGGCGGCTGCTGGCCGCGCACCTGCTGGCCACCCTGGAGCACCGCGAGATCGCCCGGTTCGACGTGGACGCGCTGATCGACTACCGGTCCCGGCGCCCGACAATGATCTTCACCAAGGATCACTGGGAGCAGTACGATGCCCCGTCGCTGGCCGTCTTCCTGGTGCATGACGCCGAGGGGACGCCGTTCCTGCTGCTGAACGGCCCGGAGCCGGACCATCAGTGGGACGCCTTCACCAGCGCCGTCCAGTCCGTGGCCGACACCCTCAGCGTCCGGCTCGCGGTCGGGTTCCACGGCATCCCGATGGGCATCCCGCACACCAGGCCGCCCGGCGTTACCGCGCACGCGACCAAGGCCGAGCTGATCGAGGGCTACCGGCCGTTCGTCGACCGGCTGCAGGTGCCCGGCAGCGCCGCGGGCCTGCTGGAACTGCGGCTGGGTGAGGCGGGCCGGGCCGCGATCGGTTTCGCGGTGCACGTGCCGCACTATCTCGCTCAGGCCGCCTACCCGGCCGCCGCGGTGACGCTGCTGGAGTCGGTGCAGGAGGCGACCGGCTTGTCGCTGCCATCGGATGCGCTGCGCGAGGCGGCCCGCCGCACCGACCTGGAGATCACCCGGCAGGTGGAGGGCTCCGAGGAGGTCACCGAGGTGGTCAAGGCGCTGGAGCAGCAGTACGACGCGTTCGCGGCCAGCCAGGACGACCCGCTCAGCGACCCGGAGAACATGCCGACGGCCGAGGAACTCGGCGCGGAGTTCGAGCGCTTCCTGGCCGAGCAGCAGGGCCGGGGCGACACCCCGGAGATCTAAGCGCCCGCGGCGGGCCTGATCCGGTGCCTGCCTCGAAGGCCTGGCCCGGCGGCTGGCTGCCGATGCCGGACATTCCGCTGATCGCCGCGTGATCCCGTTTTCGGCGGCGTCCAGGGGCAATCTTGGCGCCCCTGAGGGCAAGCCTGTACCGGGGACGGGGAATGGTCAGGCCACCGGCTTCGCGGTGTTCCGGTCGCCAGACCAGCGCCGCGGCCGGGCCACAGGACGAGGCCGGCCGGCCTCGCGGAGACGGGCGGCGATGAACCGAACTGCGGTGCGGGAATTCCTGGCCTCAGGCACTGGCGTGGCGCCAGGTGAGATCCTGGTCGCGACGCAGGTCGGTGACCTGGACCAGGGCGGCCTGCCGTGCCCGGCGGCCCCGCTGGCCGGCGCGCTGGCTCAGCGCAAGGGACGGCGGGTCAGGTACGCGCCGGTGCCCCACTACGACGATCCGGTGAACCACGAAGGCGGGGCCACCTTGTTCGTGGCGACCTGCCAGCGGCGGGACGGGACGATGGCGGCCATCGCCGCGGTGGCCGCGGCGGCCGACCCGGTGGCGGCGGCCGCGGCCCGGGCCGCGATCGGCGAATGGTCGGCTGTGTTCGGCACCCGCCGGCTGCTGGCCGCGCCCAGCCCGTGGTGCCCGGGCGCGCGGCAGGCCATGCAGACCGCTGAGCGCACGGTGGCCGGGCGGCGCACGGTGCACGTCTACGGCCAGCTGGCCGGCAGTCCCGAGGCGATCGCCGCGCTGGCCGCCGACGGCGCGGTGTTCGTCGATTCGCTGGCCCAGGTGCCCGAGGGCGGCACGGTCATCTTCGCCGCGCACGGGGTTCCCGCGCAGGTGCGGGCCGAGGCGGAAGCCCGCGGCCTGGAACTGATCGACGCGACCTGCCCGCTGGTCGTCTCGGCCCAGGCTGAGGCGCGGCGGCTGGCCGGGCGCGGCGACGACGTGGTCCTGATCGGCCAGCCCAGCCATCCGGTCGTGGCCGGGATCTTTGGCGCCGCCCCGGGCAAGGTAGCGATGGTCAGCACCCCGGCGAGCACCTCCGGCCTGCGGGTGAGCGACTCGCGGCGGGTCTCCTACCTGCTGCAGCCCGGCATCCCGATTGAGGACTTGGCCGCCATGACCACGGCGCTGCGGTCCCGGTTCCCCGCGCTGCGCAGCCCGCACCCGGACGGGTTCTGCTACGCGGCCTCGGACCGGGCCGAAACGGTCCGCGCGCTGACCGCGGACTGCGACGTGCTGCTCGTGCTGGGCGCCGGTGATTCACCGGACACCAGGCAGCTGGCCGCGCTGGCCCGGGACGGCGGCGCCCGGGCCCAGGCGGTCAGCGAGATCGGCGACATCGTCCCTGGCGTGCTGGCCGGCGCGGACGCCATTGGCCTGGCCGAGTCGACGTCGGCCAGCCCCCGGCTGGCCGGGCAGGTCACCGAGGCGCTGGCAGGACTGGGCCCGCTGAGCGTGCTGCGGCGGCAGGTGACCACCCAGATCGTGGACGCCCCGGAACCGCCTGGCCTAACTTGATCAGTCGGCCTGGGTTAGCTTGATCAGCTTGTCTGATTTCCACAACGATTACGTGGAGACCGGATAACCATTGCCTGGCTCGCTGGGCAGGCCCGGGCCGCGGACATAGCGTAACGCCATGGGCCAGGCCTCCCCCGTCCGGTCGGTCGCGCACCCCGCCGCCTGCCGGACTCGCCTGCCGAGATGACACGCCCCCGAGCGTCGTTCCTCGTGCGCCGGATGGGCGCGTCCCGGCTCCTGCTCGGCAGCATGCTGCTGGCCATCCTGGTCACCGCCGCGCTGGCCGCGGCCCTGGCCAGCTACAGCGCCCGCGCGCTGCCCCAGGCCGCCCGCCGTCAGCTGCTCACCGCGCCGAACCTGTCGATCGCGATCAACGGCCAGATCAGCGCCCAGCAGGCGGCCAGCGATACCCGGGCGATCCGGTCCGAGCTCCGGGGCGCCTTCGGGCCGGTGCCGGTGCCGCTGGATCAGGCGCTGTGGTCGGATCCGCTGGGCCTGCCCGGCGCGAGCCGGGGCCAGACGATCGCGCTCACCGAGGCCGCCACCTTGGACCAGCTGACCGCTAACGCGGTCCTGGTCAGCGGCCGCTGGCCCGGCCCGGCCTCGGCCGGCCAGCCGGTTCAGGCCGCGCTGCCCGCCACTGTGGCCAGCAGGCTCGGCCTGCAGCAGGGCCAGCTGCTGGTGCTGCCCGACCGGGACACCGGGCAGCCGGTCAGGATCGCCGTGACCGGCCTGTTCCGGCCGGGCGATCCGACCGCGCCGTACTGGGGCCTGGACCTGCTGGGCAGCTCCGGCGTCAGCGTCACAGGCAACTTCGTCACCTTCGGCCCGCTGGTCGTGGCCCCCGGGACCATCGGCCGGGTGCTGCCGGCTCGCCGGGGCGTCCTGGCTGGCCCGGCCGGACGTGCGGCACATCCAGCCCGCGGGCCTCACCGGCCTGGCCGACCGGGTGAGCGCCATGCAGACCAGGCTGATGCAGCCCGGTTCACTCGGCGGCCTGGCCGTCACCAGCACCATCCCGCAGCTGGCCCGGGGCATTGCCAGCAACCTGCAGGTGGCCCGGTCGCTGCTGCTGATCAGCGTGCTGCAGTTGCTGCTGCTCGCGGCGGTCGCGATCGCCCTCGCGGCCCGGATGCTGGCCAGCGAGCGCGAGGAAGAGTCGGCCTTGCTCAGCGCCAGGGGCGTGACACGCTGGCAGCTGGCCAGGCTGACCCTGACCGAGAGCGTGCTGCTGGCCGCGGCCGCCGCGATCGCGGGCACGCTGGCCGGGGCGTGGCTGGCCGGGCCGCTCACCAGCATCGGCCCGCTGCGCGGGGCCGGGCTGCGGGTCTCCGGCCTGCCCGCGGGCATCTGGTGGACGGCCGCGGCGATCCTGGTGATCTGCGCCGTCGTCATGCTGTGGCCGGCCGCGCGGCCGGGCCAGGCGCGGCGTCCGGGCCCGGCGGGACCGGCAGGCCCGGCTGGCCGGCGCCGTACAGGCTGGCGCCGACCTGGCCATCGTCGCCCTCGGGGCGCTGGCGATCTGGCAGCTGCGCGGTTACTCGGCGGTGGCCCACCGGGCGAGCCGGGCAGCTCGGCATCGACCCGGTCCTGGTGGCCGCGCCCACCCTGGCCCTGGCCGGGGTGGCGCTGGTGCCGCTGCGGCTGCTGCCCGTGCTGGCCAGAGGGGCCGACCTGCTGGCCGCCCGGAGCAGGCGGCTGACCGGCGCGCTGGCCAGCTGGCAGCTGAGCAGGCGGCCGATCCGGCAGAGCGGGCCGGTGCTGCTGGTGATCCTGGCCGCCGCGGCGGGCACGCTCGCGCTGACCCAGCACGCGACCTGGCGGCAGTCCGCCGAGGACCAGGCGCAGTTCACGGTCGGCAGCGACATCAGGGTCAGCCTGGCCGCGCCGGTCCCGCTCGGCCGGGCCGCGATCCTGCCGCACGCCCCGGGTACCGGCGGTGCCATGCCGGTGGCCACATTCAATGGCGGGATCGGCCCGGCGCTCGCCCTGGACGCGCGCCAGGCGGCCGACGTCGTACTCATCCGCCCTGATCAGTCCGCGCTGCCCGGCGCCGCGCTGTGGCGGAAGATCACCCCGCGTACGGCCGGACCTGGCCTGACCCTGCCAGGCCGGCCCGCTCGGCTGGAGCTGACCGCCAGCCTCCGGCCGACCACCAGCGGGCCAGCCCTGGCCCCGATGTCGGCCACCTTCTCGGTCCAGGACGCGGACGGCATCGTCTACGCGGTGCCCGCGGGCCGCCTGGCCGCCGACGCCCGCCCGCACCAGCTGACCGCGCTGCTGACCGCGACCCGGCAGGCCAGCTACCCGCTGCGGCTGCTCGCGGTAACCCTGAGCTATCAGCTGCCGCCCATTCCCGCCCCGGCGCAGTTCGCCAGCAAGGCCGTGAAGGCCCAGGACCGGGTGGCCGCGCGGCGGGCCGCGGCCCGCCACACCACGCTCACGCTGGACGGGCTGGCCGTGTCGCCGTCGGCGGCCGGGGCGTTCCCTGTTTTCTTCGCGGCCGCCGCCCAGCTGGCCAGCTGGCAGCCCGACGGCCAGTCCGCTGACCTGGATAACCCGCTGGCCAGAGGCTTCAAGCCGGTGGTGACCGGCTGGCTGCCGGCCAGCGGCGGCCGCCGCCTCATCACCTTCCGTCCCGGCGACGGCTACCTCAAGCAGCGGTCGGACCAGCCGCCGCTGCCGATAACGGGCGAGCTGACGCTGACCGCCGGGCGGCCGAGCCCGCCGATCCCGGCCATCGCCTCGCGCTCGTTCCTCAGCTCGGCCAGCCTGGCCGTCGGCAGCACGACGTTCGTGGCGGCCGGGCCGGTTAACGTCCCGGTCCGGATCGTGGCCGAGGTGCGCGACTTCCCCACGGCCGGCCCGGGCGGGATCCTGATCGTGGACCAGACCGCGATCCAGCAGGCGCTGGCCGCTATGTCAGCCGCGCCGCTGCCGGTCAACCAGTGGTGGCTACGCTCCGCGCCCGGGCCGGGCGCGGTGACCGGGGCGGCCGGTCACGTCCTGACCGGGGTGCCGCCCGGCAGCAGCGTGGTTTACCGCGCGCAGGTGCTGGCGGCGCTGCTGGGCAACTCGCTGTCGGCCGCGCCGCAGCAGGCGGTCCTGGCCATCGCGATCGCCGCGGCGCTGCTCGCGGTGCTCGGCTTCTCGGTCAGCGTGGCCGCCAGCGTCAGGGAACGGCGGACCCAGAGCGCGGTGCTGTCCGCGCTCGGGGTGTCCAAGGCCGCGCAGGCCCGGCAGCTGTGCCTGGAGGAACTGCTGCTCAGCGGACCCGCGGCGGTGATCGGCCTGGTCCTGGGGGCGGGCCTGGCCCATTTGCTGGTCCCGGCCGTGACCCTGACCGCCAGCGCCGCCATCCCGGTGCCGCCGCCGCTGATCGAGCTGCCGCTGGCCTGGGCCGCCGGGCTGGTCGTGACCATCACCGCGATCCCGGTACTGGTGGCGGCGGCCTCGGTGGCCCGCCGCAGTGACCCGGCGGCCCGGCTGCGGGCCGCGGAGGCGCTGTGATGGCCGGGCCCGCCGGGGCCGGCCCCGGGCCGCGAGCCCGGGCGGCCGCCGCCTGGAGCCAGCTCACCGGGACCGGCGCCGCCGCCAGCATCGCGCTGGCGCTGCTGGCCGGGATCTGCGTCTTCATCTGCATCGCCGCGCCGCGGGCCAGCCTGCATTACCGCACCCGCGCGCTGCAGCGGCTGCTGGCCGCCACGCCGGCCGCGGAAAGCTCCCTCGACACCTCACTGAGCTACAGCGACTACGAGATCACGCTGCACCGGAGCCTGACCCCCGACGACATCACGACCGCGCGCACCGAGCTGACCAGGAACCTGCACCAGACCGGGCTGCCGCTGGCCCCGGCCAGGACCGACTGGGGCGGGCTGACCTCGGGCATGCTGCTCACCAGCCACGCCGCGCCGAGCGCCTTCGCGGGCCCGTATTCCCCGCAGGTGGAGATCCTGTACCGGGATGCGCTGCCGGCCTACTCACGCCTGGTTTCCGGGCACCTGCCGCAGGCCACCCCGGGCGCCAGCAGCGACGTGTTCCAGGTCGTCCTCACCGCGCCGACCGCCCAGCGGTTCAGCCTGCGGATCGGCTCGCGGCTGACCCTGGCCGACGGCATCGTCGTGTCCGTCAGCGGGATCATCAGGCCGGTCGCGCCGAGCTCGTCGTTCTGGACCATCGATCCCACCGCGGCGACTCCGCTGACCATCTCCACCTCGGGTCAGGAGCCGCCGTACTGGACCGGCGCGGTGTTCATCAGCGCGGGCGAACAGGCCGCTCTGGAAAAGCACATCCCCGACTTCAGCAAGGTCCTGCTGGAATGGAATTTCCCGCTCCGCCTGGCCAGTATCACCGCCGATCAGGCGGCCGGGCTGGAGCATCAGGTGTCGGCCGCGGTGGCCGGGGCCGGGACGCTCAGCGCGAGCACGGACGGGGTGACGACCGACGTCTCGATCAGCACCGGGCTAACCCAGGACCTGGCCAACTTCGTCAGCGCGGACGAGGCCCTGGAAAGCCTGCTGTCGCTGCTGTTCGTCAGCCTGGCCGTGATCGGCGCGGTGGTCGTGCTGCTGGGCGCGCAGCTTCTCACCGAGCATCGCGACCGCGAATTGCGGCTGATGCGCTCCCGCGGCGCCTCGCTGGGGCAGATCGCCTGGGTGGCGCTGCGCGGCGGGGCGGTGGTGGTCGTCCCCGCGGCCGTGCTGGCGGCGGCGATCGGCCTGGCCGTGACCCCGGGCGCCGGTGCTCCGCTGACCTGGGACCTGGCCGGCCTGACCGGGCTGGTCGCGCTGGCCGGGCCGGCCCTGATCGCGGTCCGGCGGCAGGCCGGCGCGCGCCAGCCGGCCGGGCCGGCGCCCGCCCGCCCGGGCGGGACCGGGCCCGCCGGCTCGTGATCGAGGTCGCGCTCAGCTGCGCGGCCGCGGGCGGCCTGGTGGTGCTGAAGGTCCAGGGCCTGCCGGCCCCGGGCGGGATGAACTTCTTCCTGAGCACCGCGCCGGTGCTGGTCGCCGTGCCCGCCGCGGTGCTGGTGGTGCGGGGCTACCCGGTGCTGCTGGGCTGGCTGCTGCGGATCACCAGGGGCGGCCGGGGCGTCACCGGCTTCGTCGGCCTGGCGCGCAGCACCCGGACCTCGCTGACCGCGGTGCTGCCCGCGTTCGCGCTGGTGCTGGCGCTGGCCGTGGTCGCGTTCGGCGGCATGGTCCGGCAAGCGGTGCTGCGCGGCGAGATAGCGGCCTCGTGGCTGCAGACCGGCGCGGACGCGGTGGTCGGCCAGCCGGCTTCGGGCATCTATCTGACCCCCGCGGCGCAGGCGGCCATCGCCCGGGTGCCCGGCGTGCGGCACGTCGCGGGGGCGCTGGACGTGGACGGCACGCTCGCCCCGGCCGACCTCGGCGGCACCCCGGTCCACATCGCGGTGCTGGACCCGGCCAGCTACGCGGCGGTCCTGGCCGATACCCCGGCGCCCCCGTTCCCGGCCCGCGCCCTGGCCGAGCCGGCCAGGGGCCTGGCTGGCAGCCGGGTCCCCGTGCTCGTCTCGCCCTCGATCGGGCCCATGCTCAGGAACGTCGGCGACGTCATCAGCGTCGGCGGCCAGACCGTGCGGGTCCGGGTGGCCGGCGATCTCCAGCACGCCGGCCATGGCCGAGCCCGGGCCGTTCGTGGTCTTCCCGCGCTGGGCGGCCGCCGCCGACCAGGTCCCGCCGACCATGCTGTTCGTGACCGGACCGCGGCTGGACCAGCGGGCCCTGACCCGGATCGTGCAGCAGGACGCGCCCGACGCGGTGATCACCTTGCGCTCTGCGGTCCTGGCCGGCCTGCGGCGCGCCGCTGCCCTACGCCGGCTACATCGCCTTCGCCCAGGGCGCCGCCGCGGCGGCCGGTTTCAGCGTGCTGATCCTGCTGCTCATTCTGGTCCTGGGCGCGCGGTCCCGCGAGCTGACCCTGGCCCGGCTGGCCACCATGGGCCTGTCCAGGCGCCAGGCCCGGCGCCTGGTCATCGTGGAGACGATGCCGTCGGTGCTGGCCGCGCTGGCGGGCGGAGCGGCCTGCGCCGTGGCGCTCGCGCCGCTGCTCGGGCCGGAGCTCGATCTGTCGGTCTTTACTGGTTACGGACAGAGCGTGCCGGTTCGCGCGGACCTCGTCTCGATAGCGATCGCCGCGGCCGGCCTGGTCGTCCTGGCCGCGCTGACGCTCGCCGTCCAAGCCGCGGTCGCGCGCCGCCGGGGCACCGGTACGGCCCTGCGGATCGGTGAGTGACGATGCCGGGGCCAGCAGCGATGGCACCAGGTAAGGGGAGGCTGTGATGAGCGCAGGCAGCGACGCCGTGACCGCACGGGCGGGCCGGTCAGGCCGGCCGCGGGGATCGCCGAGCTGGACGCCGAGGCGGCCCGGGCCCGGACGTCCTACGGCGAGGGGGCACTGGTCGTCTGCGACCGGCTGGTGCGCATCTACGCCGCCGAGGGCATCGAGGTGCAGGCCCTGCAGGGCCTGGACCTGCTGGTCGCCGAGGGCGAGCTGACCGCCATCGTCGGCGCCTCCGGCAGCGGCAAGTCCACGCTGATGAACATCCTGGCCGGGCTGGACACGCCCACCGCCGGGCCGGGTGCGGGTCGCCGGCCATGACCTCGGCGCGCTGGTCGGCCCGGGAGCGGCTGACCTACCGCCGCGCAGCACGGTCGGCTTCATCTGGCAGCAGACCTCGCGCAACCTGCTGCCGTACCTGACCGCGAGGCAGAACGTCATGCTGCCGATGCAGTTCAGCGGCGTCGGCCGCGGCGGCAGCGGGCCAGCCGGGCCGCCGAGCTGCTCGACGTGCTCGGCATCGCGCACTGCGCGGACCGCACGCCCGAGCAGCTGTCCGGCGGCGAGCAGCAGCGCGCGGCCATCGCCACCGCGCTGGCCAACGAGCCGGCAGGTGCTGCTGGCCGACGAGCCGACCGGCGAGCTGGACAGCGCGACGGCCCGGGACGTGTTCGGCGCGCTGCAGACCGCCAACACCGAGCTCGGCGCCACCGTGCTGGTCGTCACCCACGACCCGGCCGTGTCCAGCCAGGTCCGCCGCACGATCGCGATCCGGGACGGCCGGACCAGCAGCGAGACGCTGCGGCACGACCGCGGCCGACGAGGCTGGCAACGCCGCTCAGCACGCGGTCGAGTACGCGGTGCTGGACCGGGCCGGCCGGGTCCAGCTGCCCGCGCGAGATGACTCGAGCGCGCTCGGCATGCGGGACCGGGTGCGGCTGCGAAGCCGAGCCCGACCACATCGGCGTCTGGCCGGACGCGCCGCACGGAGCCGGCCAGCCGGCCAGCGGACGAGACCGGCCAGGCTCGGGCCGGAAGTGACCGGTGCCGAGCCCGTGCGGCACAGGACCGGCCGGCGTACGGCGCCCGCGGCGGCGCGGGCACGGCGATCGGCCGCGATGGTGGCCGCGGCCGTGACCCGCACGTTCGGCAGCGGCGCGCACCGCCGTGCACGCGCTGCGGGACGTCTCGTTCACGCGTGCGGCCGCGGCCAGCTGGTCGGCGCTGTGCGGCCGGTCCGGCTCCGGCAAGACGACGCTGCTGAACATCGTCGGCGGGCTCGACCTGCCGACCAGCGGCGACGCGTGCACGTCGCCGGCCGGGACGTGACCGCGATGAGCGAGCCCGAGCGGCATGCTGCTGCGCCGCACGCACCGTCGCGTTCATCTTCCAGTCCTTCGGCCTGATCCCGATGCTGTCCGCGGCCGAGAACGTCGGCATCCCGCTGCGCATCACCGGCACCGGCCCGGCGCGCGCGCGAGGAGCGGGTCCGGCTGCTGCTCGGCGTCGTCGGCCTGGCCGAGCCACGCCGCGACAGCGGCCCGAACGAGCTGTCCGGCGGCCAGCAGCAGCGGGTCGCGATCGCCCGGGCGCTGGCGGCCAGCCCGGAGCTGCTGATCGCCGACGAGCCGACCGGGCAGCTGGACTCCGAGACCGGCCGGCAGATCATGCGGCTGCTGCGGACGGTGGTCGCGCTCCGAGGGCATCACCGCGCTGGTCGCCACGCACGACGCGGCGCTGATGGACCTGGCCGACGAGGTGCTGCGGCTGGAGGACGGGCGCATCGCCTCGGGGTGATAGCGCAGGTCAACGTACAATTCGACGGGTAATGTACCGCAAGACCCAGCAGCCGGCTGCGCAGCCGCTCACCCGCAGGGACCGGCTGGGGATCGCCATCGTGGGCGGGGTCGTCCTGGCCGGGTTCGGCGGCGTGGGCATCTGGGCCGCGGTGCAGCCCGGCGACTACGGCCGGTCTCACGACGGCTGCGTCACGGTCGCCGCGCCCAGCTCGACCGGCGGGGCGCTCCTGCATGAGTGCGGCTCCGGCGCGGTTACGCTGTGCCGCAACGCATTCGCTCGCGATGGCCAGCTCGCGCTGCTGACCAGGACGCAGTGCCGCCTGGCGGGCCTGGGTCCCGGCCCCGGTCCGGGGTTCAGTCCCGGACCAGGCCCCGGCGGCACTATTCCGCCAGCAGGCGGCTGATCACCTGAGCGACTGTCCACCTCAGCGACTGACCACCTCACCGGGAGGCCGGAATAATGCTCTTTCCCACCTCGCTCGTCGGCAGCTATCCGCAGCCGGACTGGCTGATCGACCGGGAGCGGCTGGCCCACAGGTTCCCGCCCCGGGTGCGGGCCCGCGAGCTGTGGCGGGTCGATCCGGCCTTCCTGACGCAGGCGCAGCAGGACGCCACGCTGCTGGCCATCCGGGCCCAGGAAGATGCTGGCCTGGACATCATCACCGACGGCGAGATCGGCCGGGAGAGCTACTCCAACGCCTTCGCTACCGCGCTGGACGGGGTGGACATCGACAACCCGGGCACCGCCCTGGACCGCAGCGGCCACCCGAACCCGGTGCCCCGCATCACCGGGCCGATCCGGCGCAGGCACCCGGTCGGGGCCGAGGCGGTGCGGTTCCTGCGCGCGCACACCAGCAAGACCGTGAAGGCCACCGTGCCGGGGCCGTTCACTATGGCGCAGCAGGCCCAGAACGACTACTACCCCTCCGCTGAGGCCGCCGCCTTCGGCTACGCCGAGGCCGTCAACGAAGAGATTAGGGACCTGTTCGCGGCCGGGGCTGACATCGTGCAGCTCGACGAGCCCTACATGCAGGCCCGGCCGGAGCCGGCCCGCGGGTTCGGGGTGCGGGTGCTGAACCGGGCCCTGGCCGGGATCAAGGGCACCACCGCCGTGCACATCTGCTTCGGCTACGCGGCGATCATCCACGGCCGCCCGGCGGGCTACTCGTTCCTGCCCGAGCTGGCCGCCAGCACCGCTGACCAGATCTCGATCGAGACCGCCCAGTCCAACCTGGACTGCTCGGTGCTGGCCGAGCTGAGCGACAAGACGATCATCCTGGGGGTGCTGGACCTGAACGACCACGCGGTGGAGTCCGCGGCCACGGTCGCCGCCCGGGTGGCCAAGGCGCTGGAGTACGTCGCGGACTGGCGGCTGGTGCTGGCCCCGGACTGCGGGATGAAGTACCTGCCCCGCGAGGTCGCCTACGGCAAGCTCGCCGCCATGACCGAGGCCGCCGCCGAACTGCGCGCGGTCGCCGCCCGCTGACCCGCGCCTGACCCCGGCCAGACCCTCGCGGCCAGGCTCGCCCCTCCGGCGGCAGGCCGCCCCAGCCCTCCCGCCGCCGGCTGCCCGCGCCGTCCGCTACCCGGCTGCCCCTTCACGCTGCCCCACGCCGCCCCAGCCCTCCCGCCGCCGAGTGCCCCCGCGCTCCGCCTAGCCCCGGGGCGGGTAGCGGATGTCAACGGTTAGGCCGCCGGGGCCGATGGTGAGCGGGGTCAGGTAGGCCACCGGGCCGTTCCCGGCCGTGGTGACGGTGATCGTGACGCTGTGCCCCTGACCGAGCGATCCGGTGGCCGGGGTCACGATCAGCCCGGCCGCGTCGGCCGCGGGCACCGTGATCGTGAACGTCGCGACCCGGCCGCCGGTCGCGGTCAGCGTGAAGCTGCCGCTGTACCCGGGCGCGACGGCCAGCGGGACAAGGGAAATCGCGTCCGGGTCGGCCGACAGCCGCCCGGGCGGCGGGGTCGGCGTCAGGGTCGGGGTGCTCACGTGCGTCCGGCTGGCGCTTGGCGATGGCGCCGGAGCCAACCGTGAGCTGGCCGGTGAGCTGGCCGCGACGGCAGGCTGCGTCGCCGTGGCCGGCCCGGACCCGGTCGCCACCGGGCTGGGCGACCCCGACGCCGCATCCGTGGCCAGCACGCTGGCCGGCGCCGCCACGGGCAGGCCGACGGGCTCAGCCCGTACGTCGCGGCAGTGTGCCGCAGCGGCCAGGCCAGCATCATGGCCAGCACGAAGACCACGCCGGCGGCCAGCAGGCCGGCGGCGGC
>CAWBJA010000022.1:0-312532 GCA_963788895.1 uncultured Actinomycetota bacterium
AAGGGAGGCCAGCAGGTTCGCCAGCCCCGGCCGCCGCCCGGCCGCCGCCCGGCCGCCCCGGCGACCGACACCGGGAACCCGTCCGGGCGGAACTCCCGGCCCGCCGGGCCAGCCCGGCACGGTAGCTGACCGCATCCGGGCTCACGTCGGCGACTAGGCGCAGCACCTGCTGGCGCAGCCCGGCCGGCAGCACCACCAGTGGCAGCGCGCTCAGCAGCATCGCCGGGCTCAGTTCCCGCCGCTTGCGCTGGCGGCATTCGTCGCACTGCTCGACGTGCCCGCTGACCCGCTTGCGCAGCAGCACGTTCAGCTGCCCGTCCCAGCCCGTCAGCAGCGCGGCCAGGTCCGGGGCAGGCTGCGGCCGGTGCGAGCTACCAGCAGCGCACCCAGCGACCACTCCAGCTGGCCGCGCGCCCAGGACTGCAGCGCGTGCGCCTGCGTCGGCTTGACGCCGAGCGCGTCGGCCAGATCGGCGCCGTCCAGTCGTCGCGCAGGTTCAGCTCGATGACCCCCGGTCACCCTGGTTCAGCCCGGCGACCGCGGCCTGGACCAGGGCCCGCAGCTCACCCCGGCTCGCGCCGGTCTCGGCCGGCGCCCAGTCGTCGCTGATGTCGCCGATTCTCGGCCAGGTCGGCCATCTCGCGCCGGGACCGGAGCCTGCGGTAGCCACTCGTTGCGGGCCACCGCGTACAGCCACGGCTTGAGCCGGTCGGCGTCCCGCAGCCCGGCCAGCCTCGACGCGGCGATGACGAGGTGTCCTGCACCGCGTCGGCGGCGTCGCTGGCTCGGCCAGCAGCGACTGGCAGTAGGTGTGCAGCGCGGGCGCGTAACGGTCGTATGCGGCAGCCAGGCCGGCCGGGTCGCCCGCGACGACGGCGGCGACCATCTCACTGTCGCGCATGGCCCAACGTTAGGGCGGCCGGCTGCCCCGGCAACAGCCCGGATCGGCTGAGTCTGGCCATTTTTGGTGTCCCCGGGTGACGCCGTCACGATGCGGCGCAGCCCGAGCCGGCGGGCGGCCCAGGCCGGTACCCCCCGCCACCCCGCCCTGGCCCCATGTCCGGCCTCCGTCTCCGCCGCTGCGCGGGCCGGGCCCAGCGGCCCGCGGCCTGAGTCATGACGGTGATAGGAGTCCCGGCCCGGCCCGATCCCAACAACTTTCCCGCCCGCAGCTGCGGCATCACAGCGCTTGCCTCAGGCGGGGCGGCCATCGGGGCGACCGCTACGGGCAGTCCAGGCCGAACCACACGGTCCGGCCGCGCGGCCCGCTGCGCTCATGGCCCCAGCAGGTCGCGATCCCGGCCACCAGGTACAGCCCCCGCCCCGATGGCTCCAGCCCGCCCGGCGGCGATACTCCGGGGGCCGTGGCCGCGCCTTCGTCGGTGACCCCGACGAACAGCCGTGACGGGTAGTGGCAGATCATGACCTTGAACGTCCCGCCCGCGCCCGACCTGGTGTGTGTGATCGCGTTCGTGACCAGCTCGCTGACCAGCAAGACCGCGTCATCAGCGACCGGGCAGGCGCCCAGCATGCTGGCGGTGAACCGGCGCGCCTTGCCCACCTGATCGGGACGGCCGGGGAAAACGCGCCGCCTGGCCCGCGGCGCTGCGGCGTGGGCAAGCTGGGCGGCCTGCGCGGCGGGCAGTCCGGCCCTGGCTGGCCGGACAGCTGATCGCCTTACTGCGCACATTTAGATCACCGGCCTGTCCGGTTCGGGCGCCATTTCGCGTTCAGGGCTGGCATGCTTGATATTGTGACATTCGTTACTTAGCATCCCATGCAGGACTGCATTTTGCAGGACTATTTGGTAGAGACCACCCTGTGATGAATGCTGGCCTTTACCCCGGTGCAATGGCGGGCCTTTGGCCGGCCTGGTCAAGAACGGCGACTTCGACTGCCCTAGCCGCCGGCCACCGTGCCGGCCTGCGTGCTGGCGCCTATCCCGGCACCCGCGCAGCTAAGCTCGGCCACGATGACGTATCCCACCGACCCGCGCGTCGACGCCTACATCGACGCCTTGCCCGACTGGCAGCAGGCGATCTGCCGCGAGGTCCGCGACCTGGTGCACGCCGCCGACCCGGAGGTCGCCGAGACCATCAAGCGCACCAGGCAGCCCTACTTCGTCCTGCAGGGCAACATCTGCGCGCTGCTGGCGGCGAAGGACCACGTCAACGTGTTCCTGTACGACGGCGGCATCGTCCCCGATCCGGACGGGATCATCACCGCCGGCCACGACAACAAGACCGCCCGTACGGTCGCCGTCCGCCCCGGCGAGACCATCAACGCGCCCGCGCTCACCGCGATGTTCCGGCAGATCATCGCCAACAACCGGGCCGGCGGCTGGCGCAAGCTGAAGCATGACGCCTAGCAGGGCAGCCGCCATCGGGCCTTGACCTGAGGGACAGGCGCTGGCCACCGCCTCCCCTGCTGATCTGCCGCCAGCTCAACCCGCGGATGATGGTCAGGGCGGAAGTCGCACCCTCTAAAAATGAAATTGAATTGGTATTCACAGCGCTTTCTAATTTTGCTTTTTTGTGCTATGCTTTCGTAAGTAATTGATAGCTTTCTCGCATGTCCAGCTCTTACCAGCCCGGCTCTGACTTGCCCGGCGATTACCCTTCTGCACCCGGTACGGCCGCGGGGCCGGTTTCGGCGGTCGCCTGCTCCTACCGCGATCTGGATACCCCGCTCACCGGCCTGCTCTACCGGGCTGACGCCCAGCGCGGGCGGCGGCCCGGCATCCTGCTCATCCATGCCGGCGCCGGGCTCGACGAGCACGCGCAGGATCAGGCTCGCCGCTACGCGCGCCTCGGCTACGTCGTCTTCGCGTGTGACATGCTCGGCGACGGCGTGGCCGGCCACCGCGAAGCGGTCATCGGACGCCTGACCACCTTGCGCGATGACCCCGCGGCCCTGGTCCGGCGCGGCCAGGCCGGGCTGGCGGTGCTCGCGGACGACCCGGACACCGACGGGCGCCTGGCCGCGATCGGCTTCTGTTTCGGCGGCCTGGCCGCGCTCACACTGGCCCGCTCGGGCGAGCGACTGGCCGGCGCGGTCAGCATCCACGGCAGCCTGGCCACGCCCGCGCCCGCCGCGCCCGGCTCGCTCCAGGCCCGGCTGCTGGTCTGCCACGGCGCCGGGGACCCGCATGTCCCGCTGGCGGACGTCACCGCCTTCGCCGCGGAGATGGACGCCGCGGGCGCCGACTGGCAGCTGAACATGTACGGCGCAGCCATGCATGGCTTCACCCACCAGAACGCGGCGCCCGGAGCCACTCCCGGCGTGGCCTACGACGCACGGGCCGACGCCCGCTCCTTCACCGCCGCTCGCGATTTCCTGGCCGAGATATTCAGCCAGGAACCGGGCGCCTAGCCCCGGGGCTGCTGACCGGCTGGGCGGGCCGGCCAAAAGGACGAGCCTGGATGAGGTGCTGGCGGCGGCGGGGGCGGGGCAAGAGCCAGCTCTACCACTATTTCCGCGGCCGCGAGGAGCTGGTGGAGGCGGCTGTGGGGCACCGCATATCGCGGTGGAAGCGGGATCGCGCAGCTGCGTACTTACCTGAGCTGAGAGCCTTTCCCTCCGCAATGCCGTGCGCTGCTTGTGCTCTGCCCGGCGCAGCAGCTTGCCCGGCGGTGCTGGCTGAGGACCTGCGCGGTATCCTCCTAGACCGGTCCGGGCGACCGGTGCCGCATGCGGTCTGCTGGCGGCCGGTCGCCGCTGGGCCTGCCGTACAGGTTCGGCTAGGGGCGGAGGTCCTGCGTCCGATGAGCATGGCGGTCCTTGCTAGCGCTGATCCCGGGCTGGTGCTCGGCCAGGCCGGTGACCTGCTGGCCGGTGACCCGGTGGGACATAACGTGGTCGGCACCAAGCTGGCGGACGCGATCCGCTATGGCGAACCCGGCCGGTACTGGATCGGGCTGCTGGACGGGGTCCCGGCTGGCGTTGCCGTGCAGCAGCCAGCGGATACGCCGCTGGCCGTGGCGCCGATGCCCGCGGAGCTTGTCGCGGCCATCGCCGATGCCGTCGATGCTGACGGCGTCGCGCTGCCCGGCGTGTTCGGCCCGGCCGGGACCGCTTCCCGCTTCGCCGAGGTGTGGGCCGGGCGACGCAAGATCGCTGCGACACCGACGTCGGCAGGAGCGGCTCTACGAGGTCCGGGACCTGCGGTTCCCGGCTGGCGTGGACGGTACGCAGCGCCGTGCGGCCGCGGCCGACCGGGAGCTGCTGCTCTCGTGGCTGCCGGGGTTCGAGGCCGGCGCCGGCTGGGCCGGTTCCGATCCGGCGGCCGTCTTCGTGACGCGCCGGCTAGCAGCCGGGGACGTCTGGATTTGGGATGACGACGGTCCGGTGTCCATGGCGGCGCGCACCGAGGCTGTGGCCGGGGTGTCGCGGATCCAGGCCGTGAACACGCCACCGGAACTGCGGGCGCGCGGCTATGCGAGTGCGGGCGTCGCGGCGCTGTCGGCCAGTGTGCTCGCGCAGGGCTTGCGCTGCGTGCTCAGCGCCAGCCGGGACAATGTCGTCGCCAACTCGGTCTACCAGCGGCTCGGATACCAGGCCGTCAGCGACGTGATCCGCTATCGGCTCGGCTGATCAACCCCGGCAGATACGCCCGCGCCCGGTTGCGCGATTACACCAGGCTGGCGGTGCCGGAGTACGGCCCGCGGCATGGTGGCAGCATCGATCGCCCGGGCGGCCGGTCGCGCGTCAGCGGCGGGGTGTCCGGCGCCGGGGCCTCGGCCGGTCAGCCTCGGCCCCGACCGTGGGCCGCAGCGGCAGCTGCGAGGGCGGCTTGACCTCGCCGATCCGCAGGTAGGTGACCAGCCGCTGGCCGCCCCGGGTGGCCAGCGCGGCCAGCACCTGCTGCAGCTCGGTCACATCGCGGGCCACCACGCTCAGCAGGTAATCCATCTCGCCGGCCACGTTGTCCGCCGCGATGATCTGCGGCAGCGCGCGGACTTCGTCCTCGAAGACGCGGCTGGAGCGCGGATCGTGCCGGCTCAGGCTGGCGGTGACGAACAATTGCAGCGGGAACCCGGCGGCGGCCGGGTCGAGCCGGGCGCTGATGATCCGGATTACTCCTGAGCTTTTCAGCCGCCGAACCCGGTTCAGCGTGGCCGCCGGGGACAGCCCGGTCAGCCGGGCGAGCTGGACGTTGGTCCGGTCCGCGTCGGCCTGCAGCGCAGTGAGCAGAGTTACGTCAACTTCATCAAGTTCAACCGCCATATTGCCGAATTTTATCTTGCTAAAGCTTCCGGTCAGCTAATTCTGAGCCGCCAGGTGATGATCTGGCTACATGACCTGCAACCGCCGTCCTGCTCTGTCCGCGCTGACCGCCGCCGGGCTGCTCTGGGGCACCACCGTGCCGCTGTCCAAGGCCGCCCTGACCTGGCTGCCGCCGGCCTGGCTGACCACCGCGCGCTTCGGCCTGGCCGCGGCGGTCCTGCTGGTGGCGGCCCGGTCCCGGCTGCGCTCGGCCTGCACCCCGGCCGTGCTGGCCGCGGGCGCGCTGGGCTACGGCGGATCGGTCCTGGTGCAGAACGCCGGGCTCACCCGGACCAGCGTCAGCCACGCCGCCCTGCTCGTGGGGGCCGCGCCCGTGCTGATCGCGATCATCGCGGCGTGCTGGCATCGCGCCGTGACCAGGCCGCTGGCCTGGACCGGGTTCCTGATCTCGCTGGCTGGCGTGGGCCTGGTGGTCGGCGGCGGGACCGCGGGCACCACGGTGGGCGGCGACGGCCTGGTCCTGGCCGCGGTGCTGATCTCGGCCACGTTCACGGTGGCGCAGGCGCGGCTGCTGCCCGGCCGGGACCCCGTCGCGGTGACCGCCGTGCAGTTCCTGGCGGCCAGCCTGGCCGTGCTGCCAGTGGCCCTGGCGACCGAGGGCCAGGCCGCACCCGGCGGGCCGGCCGTGCTGCTGGCCACCATCGGGCTGGTCCTCGGCGGCACCCTGCTGCCGTTCACGCTGTTCGCCTACGGGCAGGCCCGGGTCCCGGCTGCGCTGGCCGGCGCGTTCCTCAACCTGGAGCCGCTGGTCGGCGCCCTGGCCGGGGTCGTCTTCTTCGGCAACCCGGCCGGCCTGCCACAGCTAGCCGGCGGCCTGGCCATCCTGGCCGGGATCACGCTGTCCAGCCTGCCGCTGCTGGCCGCCCGCCGCCGCGCCGCCGACTCCCAGTCCGCGGCCGACCCCCCGTCCGCGGCCGGCCCCCAGCGCGTGGCCCGCCTGCCGCTCGCGACCGGCCCGGAGCCGACCGCCCACCCGCGACTGATCGCGGGCGAGGCGGCCGGGCGGCCCGCTGGCCCGCGGCGTCCAGGCCTGGCCGCGCCTGCACCTGGCTGCCCGTCCCCCGGGCGGTACGGTGGTGAGCATGTCCGACGCTGGCGTGGTGGTCTGGTACAACCCGCGCTGCTCCAAATGCCGGGGCGCCGAAGAGCTGCTGGCCGCCGCCGGGGTACCGGCGCGGCGGGTGCTGTACCTGGACGATCCGCCGCCCGCGGCCGAGATCACGCGGGTGCTCGGGCTGCTCGGCGCGACCGACCCGCGCGCGCTGATGCGGACCACCGAACCCCGGTACGCTGAACTGGGCCTGGCTGGCGCGACCGCGGCCGAGCTGATCGAGGCCATGTCGCGCTATCCCGAGCTCATCGAGCGGCCGGTCGTCATCTGGCCTGACCGGGCCGTGCTGGCCCGCCCGCCTGAACTGCTCTTGCCGCTGCTTCAACCCGGCCCGGACCCCGTCTCGTCCTGACTGCCTGCGCGCCAGCCCAGTCCCGGCCCGCCCGGCTGGGACGGCGGGGCTACAGGCTGCCCGGCCAGCTGATCTTGACCGGGGCGACCAGCGGGCGGCCGACCTGCAGCTGGATCTGGGCGTGCGCGGTGAGCGGGATGTTGCGGGGGTCGCCCTGGTAGACGCGGCCGTTGTAGATCGAGGTGACCGGCCCGCGGGCCGGGCCGACCTGCCCGGTCCCGAGCGGCTGGCCCCACTCGTCGAAGAACTCCCCCAGCGTGTAATCGCGCTGGACCGGCGACTCGATGTGAATGATGCCGTCCGCGGCGTGCGTGTGCAGCCAGTAGAAGCAGGTCCCTGAAGCGATGAACGGGCCCTGTGGCGTCTGCTGGGCCTGCGCTCCCGGGATCCCGATCGCGGCCGGGACCTGGCGGGGCGCGCCGTTCACGAAGACGGTCAGGTGCGCGTGAATATGGAACAGGGTCTGCTCGCTGGTCTGGCAGCCGATGCCGTCGATGCGCTGGCCGGTGGTGGTCGCGGCCGGGCCGGCCAGCGCGGCGGCGCCGGGCACCGGCACGCCTTCCGGTCCGACCGGGCCGGGCGAAGGCGCGGGCCGGAGCGGGCCCAGCGTGCTCAGCGCGGCCAGCGGGCCGGTGCTCGCGGCGCCCTGACGGCCGGGGCTCGTTCCGCCGCCGCTGGTCAGGGCCACCGCGATGGCCGCGGCCCCGCCCGCGACGACCACCGCCGCGGCCACCCCGGCCAGCCAGATCCGGCGCCGCCGGCGGCGGGCCTCCAGCGCTCGCTGCTGCGCGATCCGCTCCCTGGCCTGCGCCCGGCTCCTGCCGCCTTTAGACACGTGCCCGCCCCCACTATCTACGATCTACGTACGTAGACAGTATCATTGCATTGACTACTCGGAGCGCGGCGCGGGCCGCCCGTATGCTGGCTGCGAGGGGGCCGGAGGTGGCGTGCGCGGGTTCGGCGATCTGGAGTCGGTGATCATGCATCTGGTCTGGGATCACGACGGGCCGGTGACCGTGCGGGAGCTGTTCGACCAGCTGCGCCAGGACCGGATCATCGCCTACACCACGGTGATGAGCACCATGGACAACCTGCACAGGAAGGGCTGGCTGACCCGGGTCAAGGCGGGCAAGGCATACCGCTACACCGCGACGGCCAGCCGCGAGGAGTACAGCGCGCGGCTGATGCGCGAGGCGCTGGACGGCGGCGGTGACCCCGAGGTGGTGCTCAGTCATTTCGTGGCCGAGATGGACGGCGCCGAGTCCGAGCTGCTGCGCGAGCTAGTGCGCAGGCTCCCGGACCGGGACCGGTTATGAGGCCGGCGGTCCTGGTCTGCCTCTACGCGCTGGCGGTCGCGTGGTATCTGCCCGCGCCGCTGCGGCGGCTGACCGAGCGGGGCGTCAGCGCCCGGCTGGGGCTGGCTGCCTGGCTGACCGCCATGCTCAGCGTGCTGGTCTCGGTGGCGGTCGCGCTGCAGTTCCTGATCCGGGCGGCCGTGGCCGGCTGGCCGCGGCTGGCCCAGGTCGTCTGCCGGTCAGTGGCCGGCGGGGCGTGCACCCCGGGGATCTACCGCAACGCGATGTTCGAGCTCGCCCTGGGGCTGACAGCTATTGCGGCCGCGCTCAGCCTCAGCCTGCTGGCCTGGCGTTACGGGCGCGGCGTGCAGCGGGCCCAGCGCCGCACCCGGGCGCACGCCGAGGCGGCCCGGATCACCGGGCGCAGGCTGCCGGGGCTGCGTGCGGCGGTCATCATCGACGCGCCCCGGCCCGCTGCCTACTGCGTCACCGGCCGGCCAGCCACCATTGTGCTCACCAGCGCCGCGCTCGCCATGCTCGACTCCGGCCAGCTCGCCGCCGTGCTCGCGCACGAGCGGGCCCACCTGGCCGGGCGGCATCACCTGCTGACCACGCTGACCAGGGGCCTGGCGGCCAGTTTCCCCGCGGTGCCGCTGTTCGCCCGGGGCACCGGGCAGGTGACCCGGCTCGCCGAGATGTGCGCTGATGACGTCGCGGCCCGCCGGGCCGGCCGGCCCGCGCTGGCCTCGGCCCTGCTGACCATGGGCACGGGCGCGGCGGTCCCGGCCGCGGCCTTGTCCGCCAGCGCGTGCGCGGTCCCGGCCCGGATCCGGCGGCTGCTGGAACCCCCGGGCCGGGCCCGGCACGTCCGCTACGGAGCCGCCCTGATTAGCGTTCAGTGCCTGCTGTTGTTGTCTTCCAGCCTGATCACCCTGGGCGCCAGCGCCGTCACCGCGCCGGGCATCTTCAGGTAACCAGGCCCGCCCGGCCGGGGCCGCCCGCTCACCGGTCGTGGTCAGGGGCCTGGCCAGCCAGCTCGCTGAGTGGCCGGCGGGCGCCGTCCTCCGCGGCCGCCAGCAGGTCCCGCGCAAAGCCAAGGCCCGGGCGGCCGGCCACGGCGATCTCACCAGTGGGCACGAACCCGGTGCGAGCCAGCACGCGGCGCGAGCCGGCATTGTCGAGCGTGGTGACGGCCCGCAGCGAGGTCAGGCCGTAGTCAGCAGCGGCCAGGGCGCAGATCTCGCGCACGGCGGCGGTGGCCAGCCCCCGCCCGGCCGCATGCTCGGCCATCCGGTAGCCGAGCGAGGCTGAGCCATCTGCCACGTCGACCAGGTTGAACCGCCCCAGCACCTCGCCGCCCTCGCCGACCAGCACGTGGAAGAAGCACAGCCCGGTGGCCTGCTCGTCCAGCAGTGCCTGGTGCCGCTCGTCGAAGTGGGCGAAGAAGTCGTCGCCGCGGTCGCTGATCGACGCGGCGAAGTAGGCCCGGTTCGCGCGCTCGAACTCAAGCACGGCCGGGGCATGGTCGCAGCGCAGGAGTTCGAGCTGAGGCATACCAGCATGGTAGGGATACTGCTGCTCACCGGACCACTGAGTAATTGGCGGCGATTTGGCCTGGCGCCGCCCTTCGGCCGCGCGGCTCACCCAGGCGCGGCGCGCGGACCGTCGCGCGGCGCGGCCATGGCGCGTAGCGGGCGCCTGGCCCTGGCTAGTCGGAGGCGGCTTGCTGGCGGGCCAGATTGGCCCAGTCGTGCAGGAAGATGGTCTGGAAGTAGCTGGCCAGCTGCGGATTATAAATGATCACGCCGGCGTCGCGGTTGCGGAGCGTGCCGTCGGCGGACCAGTTCTGGCTCGACACCAGGACGACCTCGCCGTCGACGACGATGCCCTTGTTGTGGACGTTGTTCTGGAGCTTGACGTTGCTGACGACGTTCAGCCCGGCCGCCTGGAGCTGCTCCAGGTAACCGGCCGTCTCGAATTCGCTCATGATGATCTTCACGTCAACGCCGGCGTTCTGCCGGCCGATGACGGCCGACACCAGGTCAGCGAACGCGGCCGTGGCCGCGCTGGCGGTCCTGGGCAGCTCGATGTACTGGAACTGCATGTACAGCGAGGTCTTCGCGGCCGAGATCAGGGTCTTGATGTTCTCTGCGTAGCTGCCCGGGTCCGGGGTCAGCAGCGGGAGGATCCGCATGCTGTCGGTTACCGTCAGCGGCGGGTAGAAGCTAGTGAACGGCGGGACCTGGGCGGCCGCGACGATCGAGACCGGGGCCAGCGCCGCCTGAGCGGTCAGCTGCGCCGCGGCGGCCTGGCTGGCCTGGTTGTGCGCCGCCGCCACCGTGAGGTCGTTGTTGATGTAAGCCTCGAAAATGGCGGCGAGCTGCGGCTGGTCAATCACGACATGCCAGTCCCGGTCACGGGACCGGGCCGCCGTGGCGTCACCGGGTGAGGCCACCGGGTCAATGTCGGGCTGATTCGAGTTGTTCCAGTTGCCGCTGGACAGCCAGACCCGGTCGTGGTCGGCCACCGCGACCTTGATGTGGTAGGCGCTCGGGAAGATCCAGGCCTGGGCCAGCGGGTCCATCCGCTCCAGCGCCCAGGCCTGGGTGAAGTCCTGGCCCAGCGCGGCCTTCAGCGCGGTGACGGTCTGCTCGTCGGTCTGGTCGGCGGTGGGGTTCTTGGCCGGATGGTCCAGGACCAGCCGGGTGGTCTTGCCGGGCAGGTGCTGGCTGACCCAGTCCAGGATGTGCGCCGAGGTGAAGTCGTACAGTCCGATGGTCAGCGACTCGGTCACCCCGGCCAGGTAGTCCTTCAGCACCGGCCAGCCCGCGTCCGGGCTGGCGCAGGCCTGCACGGTCACCGGGCCGCTGATCTCCTGCAGGCTCACCTCGGCCGGGCCGCTGTAGGCCAGTTCGGGCTTGGCCGCCGCCGCCGCGGCATGGACCACCGCGGCGACCGGGGGCGCGGGCACCGCCTGGCCCGCGGGCGTCTGCTCGTGTGCGAACACCGGCAGCGCGCCGCTGGCCGGGTCGAGGGCGGCCGACTGCGGCTCGGCGGCCGGCTGCAGCAAGGCCTGGCGCTTGCGGGGCGAGGCTTGCCGCACGTCGACCGGGATGCCGTCCAGGCTGGCGGGCAGCAGCCCGCCGGGCGGGGCCGCGGTTTTCTGCTCCACTGTGGCCACGATGGCCGGCTGGCCAGTCAGCCAGCCGCCGCTGATCTGATAGCCGGGCCGGACACTTAATACCCCCGGCAGGTCCAGCTTTTCCCGATGCGCTGAGATCAGCTGGGCAATATCCGGCTGCAATGCGTTCACGACAGATCCCCTCCCCGGTGACAGGTCTGAGCATACGCGCCGATCAACGCCGAAATCAGCTCGTCAGCGGGGGGCCGGCGGCCGCCTGGCGGCCGGCCCTCAGCGGGCCTGACCGGACTGATTACCGGCGGTCAGGGCCCGGCCTGCTGCTCAGCCGGCTGGGCTTACCGGGCCGGGCCGATCAGGCCGGCCGAGCCGAGTCCGGCTGCTGATTACCCGTTATGCCGATCGGGCGAACTGGCCCGGCTCGCGACCCGCGCCCGGCGGGCCGGCGTAGGCCTGTGCGATGCTCAGCCAGCGGTCAGCGTCCGCCCCGCGGGCCGTGATGTCAAGATCATCGCGATGGCGGCGCTGGGTGACCAGCAGGCAGAAATCCAGCGCCTGCCCGCTGACGACCTGGCCGGCCCGGGCCGGGCCCCAGGTCCACAGCTGTCCGTCCGGCGCGGTCAGCTCAACCCGGAAATCCTCGGCGGGCGGAGTAAGGCCCCGGGCCATGAAGGTGTACTCCCTGGTCTTCACCCCGAGCCAGGCCACGTGAATGATCCGGTCGGTCGGGCGCCGCGGGACGCCGAGCGCATCGAGTATGTCCTGGCCGTGCCCGAACAGCTCCATCATCCTGGTGGTCGCCAGCGTGGCCGGCGTGACCGGCGCGACCATCCACGGCACCTTCTCCCCCGCGGGGACCCCGGCCAGCGCGGCCAGTTGCCCGGCCCGGGCCGCCCGCCAGCGGGCCAGCAGATCCGCGGGCCGCCCGGCTGCGCGCCCGGCCGCACGGGCCTGGATCACCGCGTCGAAGTCACGGCTCAGCTCGGCCTTTCGGGCCGCGAAGGCTGCCGCATCGGTCGCGGCCAGCGCGGCGAGTTCGTCGGAGTCAGCCAAGTGCCCGATCTGATGGGCGATCGTCCAGCCGGGCGCGGGCGTCGCGAGCCGCCACTGGGCCGCGTCCAGGCCGGCCACCACGTCATCCAGGTCGTCGCCCTCAGCGCCCAGATCGGCGAGAACGTCATCGACGGCCGCCATCCACGCCTCCCGATCGGAGTTTCCCACCGCGCTACCCGAGAAGACTGCCAGCGCAGCACCCGGTGTGCAAGAAAAAAGCGTTCCGATAATGGCCGGGAAGGGCCGGGCGACCGGCCAGGAATCAGCCTGAATAATGGTTTAACTAGGCTGCGGAAGCCGGCCAGCCCTGTCGCCCGGTCTTTTGCGCGGCTGGCTGATCTACGGCGAGCACGACGCCAGGCGGTCAGGCGCCGGCCGCGGTGATGCGCTGGAGCGCCCGGTCGGCCGCTGACCTGACCCGAGGCACCGGATCGTCCTTGGTGCCCCGGCTGCTTGTCATAGCTGCTGGCCTAGCAGGGCTCTTCCCGCAGGTCAACGCGAGCGCTGCGGCGCCCGCTGTGCCAGGGTGGCCTATGTGACCGATTATCAGGCCATCAACCGGGCCAACTGGGATGAACGGGCCCCCGCGCACGCGGTGTCCCCTGACTACGATGTCGAGCAGTTCCGCACCGACCCGGCCTTCCTGAGCAGGGTGGTCAGGTTCGACCTGCCCCGGCTCGGCGACCTCGCGGGCCTGCGCGGGGTCCATCTGCAGTGCCATATCGGCACCGACACGATCTCGCTGGCCCGGCTCGGCGCGTCCATGACCGGCCTGGATTTCTCCGCCGCGGCCCTGGCCCAGGCCCGCGACCTGGCCGAGCAGACCGGAGCGGACGCCACGTTCGTGGAGGCCGATACCTACGCCGCGCCCGACGTGCTGGGCCGGGGGGTCTTCGACCTGGTGTTCACCGGTATCGGCGCGCTGTGCTGGCTGCCGAGCGTGCGCCGGTGGGCGCAGGTCGTCGCGGACCTGCTGCGGCCCGGCGGGCGGCTGTTCATCCGCGAGGGCCACCCGATGCTGTGGACCATTGACGACATCAGGCGAGATGATCTGCTCGTGGTCGACCTGCCCTACTTCGAGCGGCCTGAGCCCGAGGTCTGGGAGGGGGGCGGCACCTACGTCCAGACCCATGCGGTGTTCCAGCACAACACCTCCTACAGCTGGAGCCACGGCCTGGGCGAGATCGTCACCGCCCTGCTGGACAGCGGCCTGGAGCTGACCAGCCTGGTCGAGCACGACAGCGTGCCCTGGGAGGCGCTGCCCGGCAAGATGGAGCGCATCGGCGGCGGCGAATGGCGGCTCGCCGACCGGCCCTGGCGCCTGGCGCACAGCTACACCCTCCAGGCCGTCAAGCGCAGCTAGCCCGCTGGCTAGTCGCCCAGCTCGGCCCGGCGGCGCAGGACGTAGTCCTCCAGCTCGGCGCGGATCGCGTCGTCCAGCGGCGGCGGTGTGTACTCGGCCAGCCGCTTGGCGTAGATCTCGCTGGCCCGCGCGGTGGCATCCTTGCCGCCCAGCTTCAGCCAGCGCTCATAGTTGGCGGTGGAGGACAGCAGCGGCCGGTAGAAGCACTCGCGGAACCGTTCCATGGTGTGCGCCGCGCCCAGGAAGTGCCCGCCGTGGCCGACCTCCTCGTGCGCGCCGAAGGCCAGCGTGTCCGGGTTGATCTCCAGCGGGGTGAACTCGACCGCCAGCATCCGCAGCAGCTCGATGTCCACGATGAACTTCTCGTAGCAGGAGACCAGCCCGCCCTCCAGCCACCCGGCCGCGTGCATGACCCAGTTGGTGCCGGCCAGGAACGTCGGCAGCAAGGTCATCAGCGACTCATACGCGGCCTGCGCGTCGCAGGTCTGGCTGGAGGTGAGCCCGCCGCCGGTCCGGAACGGCAGCCCGTAATGGCGGGCCAGCTGCCCGGTGCAGTAAAGCCCGATGGCCGATTCCGGCGTGCCGAAGCTCGGTGAGCCGGACTGCATGTCGATGTTGGACAGGAATGAGCCGAAGATCACCGGGCAGCCGGGCCGGATGAGCTGGGCCAGCGCGATGCCCGACAGCGCCTCGGCCAGCTGCTGGACCAGCGCCGCCGGGATGGTCACCGGCGACATGGCTCCCATCAGCAGGAACGGGGTCAGCACGACCGGCTGGTTGGCGGCGCAGTACTCAAACTGGGCGTCCAGCATCCGGTCGTCCCAGCGCAGCGGCGAGTTGCAGTTGATCAGCGAGATCGTGGCCGGGGTGGCTTCGATCGCCGCCCGGCCGCCGAACAGGATCTCGGTCATCTTGATCGTGTCGGCCGCGTTCGGCCCGGACACGACGTTGCCCATGTAGATCTTGTCGGTCAGCGTCTGCAGGGCGTAGATCATGTCGAGGTGCCGGGAGTCCAGCGGCGCGTCGTTGGGCTCGCAGATCACTCCCCCGGCCGAATCGAGCTCGGGGAACGACTGAGCCAGCATCGACAGCCGCCGGAAATCATCGAGCGCGGCGTCCCTGCGGACCTCACCCTCGCGGATGAACGGGCACCCGTAGACCGCGCCGAACGCCATATGGTCGCCGCCGATGTGAACGGTGTGAGCCGGATTGCGGGCCTGGACGTCGAACTCCCGCGGCGCCCTGGCCACCTGCTCAAGCACGAACTCAGGGTCGAGGCGGACCACGTCGCCCTCGACGTGCTGGCCGGCCTGGCGGAACAGCTCGACCGCCTCGGGCTTGGCGAACTGAATCCCGATCTCGGACACGATCCGGCGCCAGCCCGCGTCCAGTACCTCAATCGCGTCGGCGGACAGGATCTCATAACGCGGCATCCGGTTGAGGAACATCGCCACCTCGGCTTGACGTGCCTTGACGCGCTCGACGTAGGATCACATAGTAGAACAAGGTTCCGTAACATGGAACTATCCAGGCGAAGGGGCCGCGGTGACCAGCCCTACCGGGACGCAGGCCGTTGACCGGGCAGCGCAGCTGCTCAAGGAGGTCGTGCACGGCCCGGATCCGGTCACGTTCACCGAGCTGACGGCGGCCACCGGGCTGGCCAAGAGCACCACCTCACGGCTGCTGATGGCGCTGGAGCGCAACGGCCTGGTGCGCCGGGACCGGCACGGCGCGTTCCGGCCCGGGGAGATGTTCGTCAGGTACGCCTGGCGCGGCGGCGCCGAGGACGGGCTGGTGGCGATGGCCCAGCCGTTTCTTGACCGGCTGGGCGAGATGACCGGCGAGACCATCAACATCGGCGTGGCCAGCGGGCACATGGTCGAGCAGATCGCTCAGGTCGACAGCAAGTACCTGATCGGCGGGACCAACTGGGTGGGGCTCTCGGTGCCGCTGCACTGCGCCGCGCTGGGCAAGGTCCTGCTCGCTTACCAGGCCGCCCAGCTGCCCGCGGGCCGGCTGGAGCGGCGGACCGCGCAGACCATCACCAGCCGGGACGCGCTGGCCGAAGATCTGGCCCAGGTCCGGCGGCGCGGGTACGCGATCACCGAGGCGGAACTTGAGCCGGGCCTGGCCGCCGTGGCCGCGCCGATTTACGGCGACCGGGGCGACGTGGTCGCCGCGCTTTCGGTGTCGGGACCGTCCGCCCGGCTGTCTCCCGATCGAATCGCTGATGTCGCCGCCCACGCCACCGCGCAGGCCGCCGCGCTGTCGGCGGTGCTCGGATACCAGCCCGCCCGGCAGGCCTCAGCCGGGCCCACGCCGCAGAGAGAAGGTGCCGCGTGACCGAAGAGGAACTCCTCCGGGAGCTCTACGACAAGACCCTGGTCGGGAACGGCCCCGACGTACTGGCCCTGACCCGGGCCGGCCTGGATATGGGCCTGGGCCCGGAGAAGCTGCTCTATGAGGCACTGATCCCGTCGCTGGAGGAAGTCGGCGCCCGGTTCGAGCGCGGCGACTTTTTCGTGCCCGAGATGCTGATCGCCGGCAAGGCGATGGCCGGGGCGCTGGCGATCCTCCGGCCGCTGCTGGCCGAGACCGGGGCACAGACCATCGGCAAGATCGTGATGGGCACGGTCAAGGGCGACGTGCACGACATCGGAAAGAACCTGGTCAACATCATGTTCGAGGGGGCCGGCTTCCACGTCATCGACCTCGGCGTCCAGGTCTCCCCGGAGAAATTCGCCGACGCCATCAGGGAGCACCAGCCCGACATCGTCGGCTTCTCGGCCTTCCTGACCACGACGATGCCGATGTTCAAGGCGAACATCAACACGCTGCAGAAGCAGGGCCTGCGCGACCAGGTCATCGTGATGGTGGGCGGCGCGCCGGTCACCCAGGAATACGCCGACGTGGTCGGGGCCGACGGTTACGCCGCTGACGCATCCGCCGCCGTGGTACGGGCCAAGGAACTGCTGGCCCGGCGCCGGGCCGTCGCGCCGGCCCAGGCCTAGCCGGAAGCCGGGCCGACGCCATGGACACCGTGCTGCGGTCGCACTCGCGGGAGCTGACCATCGGCCCCGGTGCTCCGTTCTGCATCATCGGAGAGCGGATCAACCCGACCGGCCGCAAGATCTTCCAGGAGCAGCTGCGGCGCGGCGACCTGTCCCGGATCGAGATCGACGTCGCCCAGCAGGTGGCCGGCGGCGCGATGGTCCTGGACATCAACATGGGCGCGCCGCTGGCCGACGAGAGCGAGCTGATGGTGGCGGCCATCGAGCTGGTCCAGCGGCTCACCGACCTGCCGCTGTGCCTGGACTCCTCGATCGTCGAGGTACTGGCCGCCGGCCTGGCCGCCTATCAGGGCAAGGCCCTGGTCAACTCGGTCACCGCCGAGGACGAGCGGCTGGAGGCGATCCTCCCGCTGGTCAAGCGGCACGGCGCGGCGATCATCGCGCTGCCCAACGACGAGGAGGAGATCCCCGAGGAGCCGCGCCGCCGGCTCGAGCTGGCCCGCAAGATCATCGACGTGGCGACCGGGAAGTACGCCATCCCGGTCGAGGACATCCTGATCGATCCGCTGGCCATGCCGGTCGGCGCGGATACCTCGCTGGTGCTGCGGACGCTGGAGACGATCTCGCTGCTGCACGACGAGCTCGGCGTGAACATGACCCTGGGCGCCTCCAACGTGTCGTTCGGCATGCCCGAGCGCGCGGCGATCTGCTCGGCCTTCCTGCCGATGGCCATCGCCAGCGGGCTGACCAGCGCGATCATGGACGCCCGCGCGCCGCAGCTGGTCCGCGCGGTCAAGGCCGCGGACCTGCTGCTCGACCGCGATCCGTGGGGCGGGGCGTGGATCGCCGCGCACCGGGCCCAGCAGGCCGCGGCCACCTCATGACCGGCCTGCCAGGCACCCGGCAGGCGGACGGCCCGGGGCCGGCGCTGGCCGGCCAGGACGCCCGCGCCGCCGGGCGAGCACCGGGACCGCCGGCCGAAGCCACACCGCCGCAGCCCGAGGCGCAGTCCACCCGGGTACCTGAGCCCGAGACACAGGCCGCCCCGCCGCCGCGAGTTGATCTTGAATTCAGCCCGAACGATAAGCGGGTGCGAGTCCCGCCCGGAGTCACGATCTTCGACGCGGCCAGCTGGAATGGCATCGCGATCGACTCCACCTGCGGCGGTCACGGTACCTGCAAGAAATGCCGGGTGCGGGTCATCGACGGCGCCGTGCCCGCCTCGCCGCTGGACGCCCGGGCGTTCAGCCCGGACGAGCTGCGGGCCGGCTGGCGGCTCGCCTGCCGGGCGCTGGCCCAGGCCGACCTGCGGATCGAGGTGCCGCCGCTGGTCACCAGGCCCAAGGCCGCCACCGTCGGGGTCGGCCGGCAGGTGATCCTGCGCCCGGCCGCGCAGAAACGCTACCTGGAGCTGGACGAGCCCTCGCTGGCCGACCAGCGGACCGACGTCGAGCGGATCCTGGCCGCCCTGGACGACCTGGAGCTGCGGGTCGACCTGCCGGTGCTGCGCACCGTCGGCCGGGTGCTGCGGGCCGCCGACTTCAAGGTCACCGCCGTGATCGTCGACGATGTGCTGATCGGCGTCCAGCCCGGCGACACCACCAGCAGGCTGTACGGCATCGCCTTCGACCTGGGGACCACGACGGTAGTGGCCACCCTGCTCGACCTGAGCACCGGAACGCCGCTGGCCGTGGCCTCGATGCTGAGCAAGCAGCAGCCGTTCGGGGCCGACGTGATCACCCGGATCAGCTCGGTCATGATGGACCCGGCCGCGCTGGAGCGGCTGACCGGGCTGGCCCACCAGACGCTGGCCGAGCTGACTGCCGAGGTGTGCGCGCAGGCCGGGGCCGACCCGGCCGACGTGCTGGAGGTCGCGCTGGCCGGGAACGCGACGATGACCCACCTCGCGCTGGGCATCGACCCGGAGCCGCTCGGGGTGGCCCCGTTCATCATGGCGGCCCGGCTGCTGCCCGAGGTACTGGCCGCTGACCTCGGGCTCGCCGTGCATCCGCGGGCCAGAGCGGTGGTGTTCCCGGCCTTCGGCGCCTACGTCGGCGGCGACATCACCGCGGGCCTGCTGGCCTCGGGGATGGACCGGGACTCCCGGATCAGGCTGTTCATCGACATCGGCACCAACTGCGAGATCGTGCTGGGCAACTCGGCCTGGCTGCTGGCCACCGCGGCGCCGGCCGGGCCCGCGTTCGAAGGCGCCGCCATCCGGTGCGGGATGCGGGCCGCCGACGGCGCGATCGAGGTGGTCACGATGACCGCCGACCGGGTGGACCTGAAGGTGATCGGGGATGCCGCGCCCGCCGGGCTGTGCGGGTCGGGACTGGTCGACGCGGTCGCCGGACTGGTCAGCACCGGGCTGCTGGACTCCTCAGGCCGGCTGGTCAGCGAGGAACAGGCCGCGCGGATCGCCCCCGGGCTGGCCCCGAGACTGACCCGGCTGGGTGAGGAGCGCATCTTCGTCCTGCACTGGCGGGGCGAGCCCGGCGACGCCGGGCAGTCCATCTACCTGTCCCAGCGCGACGTCCGCGAACTCCAGTTCGCCAAGGCGGCGATCGCGACCGGCTGGCGCATCCTGCTCGAGGAAGCCGGACTGCAGGCCGGCGATGTGCAGCAGGTGCTGCTGGCCGGATCATTCGGCAGCTACCTGTCCCCCGCGAACGCGATCCGGCTCGGCCTGGTGCCGCCGCTGGCCACCCTGCGCGTGGTCAGCGCGGGCAACGTGGCGGGCGAGGGCGCCAAGATGGCCCTGCTGTCGGTGCGGGAGCGGGCGGGTGCGCTGGCGCTGCTGGAGGAGGTGAGATATGTCGAGCTCTCCGACCGCCCCGATTTCAACGACAGATTCGTCGACCAGCTGGCCTTCCCCGGCTGAATCCCGGGCCGGATACGGCCCCGGTGACGGGCTCCCTGACACCTTCCCCGGTACCGGGCTCCCCGACACCGGGCTCGCGGACGAGGCGGCGCGGCCGCCCGGACCGGCGGGTGTCGCAGTCATCGCGTGCGGGGCGCTGGCCGGGCACATCAGGGAGATCGCCGCCCGCCGCGGCTGGGTCATCGAACTGCACTGCCTGCCGTCACTGCTGCATAACCACCCCGAGCGGATCGCCCCGGCCGCAGCCGAGCTGGCCGGGCAGCTGCAGGCCAGGGGGCTGCGGGTGGCGCTCGGCTACGCCGACTGCGGCAGTTACGGCGCGCTCGATGACCTGTGCCAGCGCCGCGGCCTGCGGCGGCTGCCCGGGCTGCACTGCTACGACGTGCTGGCCGGGGCCGGACGGCTGCGGGAACTGCTGGCCGCCGAACCGGGGACCTATCTGCTCACCGACTTCCTGGTGCGCGGTTTCCGCCGCAGCGTGCTGGCCGAACTGGGGCTGGACCGGTATCCGCAGCTGTGGCCCGACTACTTCGGCCACTACCGGCGAGTGGTGTGGCTGGCCCAGTCCCGCGACCCGGCGCTGGCCGCCGAGGCGGCCGCGATCGGCGAGATGTTCGGCCTGCCGCTGACGGTGATCGAGGTCGGGACCGCCGGGCTTGAACGCGAGCTGGAACTGCTCATCGAGGCCGGCGACGCGGCGAACGCGGACACCAGGATCAGCGCCGCGGGTGCGGCTGCCCGGCCATGATCCGCGGCGGGCTGGCCCAGGTTCTCCCGCTGCTGCGTGCGCCGCGGTATGAGGTGTTTCCCGCCGCGAGCGTGGCGGACGTCATCGGCGAATGGGTGCCGCCGGAGGTGACGGTGACCGTGACCGCCTCGCCGGCCAAGGGCCTGGACGCCACCCTGGACCTGACCGAACGGCTGGCCGGCCAGGGCTATCAGGTCGTGCCGCACCTGTCCGCCCGGCTGGTCCGCGACGAGGCGCAGCTCGCCGACATCACCGCCCGGCTGACTGCCTGCGGGATCCGCGACGTGTTCGTGCCCGCCGGTGACGCCGACCCGCCCTCGGGCCGGTTCGACAGCGCGCTGGCCCTGCTCGACCAGCTCACCGCGATGGGCCGGCCGTTCCCGCAGGTCGGGGTGACCGGCTACCCGCAGAGCCACCCCCGGATCGAGGACGACGTCACCATCCAGGCCATGTGGGACAAGCGGCATCACGCCACCTACCTGGTCAGCAACCTCTGCCTCGACCCGGCCGTGCTGCGCAAGTGGATCGCCCGGGTGCGGGCCCGCGGCGTGCGGCTGCCGCTGTTCGTCGGGCTGGCGGGCCCGGTCGACCGGGCCCGGCTGCTCCGGATGGCGGCCCGGGCCGGGGTCAGCGAGTCCGCCAGGTTCCTGACCGGGCACAAGGAATGGTTCCTGCGCGCGGGCACGCCCGGCGGCTACAGCCCCGAGCGGCTGCTGGACCGCACCTCGGCGGTGCTGGCCGCGCCCGAGTCAGGCGTGCGCGGCCTGCACGTGTTCACCTTCAACCAGGTCCGCCAGACTGAGCAGTGGCGCCGCTCGCTGCTTGACCGGCTGGCCGGCTGACCCGGCCGGCCGCCTGGACCGGCCCGACTGATCCGGCTAGCTGGCTGATCCGGGCCAGCCAGCGGCTGGCGGCGCTGGTCAGGGCCTGCGGGAGCGGGACGCGCCGCCCGGTTCAGCCGGCCGCCGACATGGCCGCGAGCACCGCGTGCACCTGCGCGATCTGGCCGGTCACCTGCTCGACGGACGCGAACGGCTGCGGGCTCAGGCAGGCGAACTGGAGCCGCTCGATCACGAACATCCAGTCGTTGCGGGCCAGCAGGAGCCCGCGGGCCTGCGGCGTCAGCGCGGCCTGGACCGCGTTGCCGTCCCGGGCCAGCACGGTGTACGCGCTGTCGAAGGACGGGTCACCGACCAGGACCGGGCTCCCGAAGCCGAACGGCGGGTAGCTGACCGGGCGGATCTGGAGGATCAGCAGCGGCGCGGGCAGCTCCAGCGTGCACACCGACATCGGCTGGTCGTCGTCGCCGATCTTGGTCCAGGCGTTCGCGACCGTGAAGGGCCGCCCCTCGAACGTGCCGCCGTAAGCGTCCTGGAACGAGGACTTGCCGGGCGCCATGTAGGTGAAAGGCGCATTGCCGCCGTAAAGGACCCGGGCGACCTCGTGCACGGCGGCTTCCAGATGACCGTCAAATGGCTTGGCGGGCCGCGCCGGCCAGCCCTGGGCGGCCGCGTACTCGGCCAGGCCGGGGACGCCAGGATGGGCCGGCGGCGCCCCCCCATCCTGCTGGTGCTTACGGTTGAACAACGGCATTGCGCCTCCCGGTCCCAGTTTCCTGGTCGGGACCTTACGCCAGCCATGGGCCGTTATCGGCGGGAAAATACGCAAGTACCAGGTTTTACGAGATCTCGCCGTGACGCCGGCCATTTACGCTCCGGTTAGCACATCGCGGGCGGTCGCCCAACCGATCGGAGGCGAGCTGGCGTGCTGGACAGGACCGCGCTCACCGGGCGCTATCTGGACGAGGTCATCAAGGGCGGGCTGCGGGCCGGCGAGCTGCTCGGCGGCCTGCCCGACACCGAGCTGCTCAACGCGTTCCAGCCGCCGGGCCGAAAGTACCTGTCCCGGCCGCTGTTCCTCGGCCAGGCCGAGCGCGAGCAGCTCTACCAGGACGTGGAGATCCTGCGCGCCGCGGTCGTCAGCCTGCCGCAGCGGTGGTTCGGCGGCGACTTCGCCGCTTTCGCCCGGGCCGCGGGCGCGGGCGAAACTTACATCGCCGCGGTGCTCAGGGAGCAGGGCGCGCCGACCACCCGGCTGTGCCGGGCCGACCTGTATGCCGACCAGTCCGGGTTCCGCCTGCTCGAGCTCAACCTGGGCAGCGCGCTGGGCGGCATGGAAAACGCCGACATGTGCCGTGAGCTGCTCAAGCACCCGCTGCTCGCGCAGTTCGCCGCCGCGCACGGGCTCAGCTACGTGGACACGATGCGGGAGCAGCTGGACACCATGCTGCTGGAGTGCGGGCTGGCGCCCGGCTCCGGCCCGATGGTCGCGGTGACCGACTGGCCGACCAGTTACGAGCGCAAGCTCGGCCCGTACTTCGGCCTGCTCGCCGCCCGGTGGCGGGAGCTGGGCCTGGACGCGCACGCCTGCCAGCTAGGCCAGCTGCAGGTGCGCGGCGGCCGGGTCTGGCTGGACGGCCGGCCGGTCGACATCATCGCCCGGATGTTCATGATCGAGTACCTGATGGAGGCGCCGCAGTCCCACGACCTGCTGGACCCGGTACTCGACGCGGTGGCCAGGGGCGAGGTGAAGATGTTCGCCCCGCTGGACGCGGACCTGTTCAGCAGCAAGGCCGCGCTGGCCATGCTGTCCGACGACGCGTTCCGGCACCTGTTCAGCCCGGCCGAGCAGGCCAGCATCGACCGGATCGTGCCGTGGACCCGGATCCTGCGCCCCGGCCCGGTCACCCTGCCGGACGGCCGCCGGGGCGAGCTGATGGACTTCGCCGCGGCGCACCAGGCCGAGCTGGCCCTCAAACCGGCCATCGGGCACGGCGGCGCCGGAATGGTGCTCGGCTGGGGCGACGACATCAGCCCGGCCCGGTGGCGCACCGAGCTGGCCCGGGCGGCCGCCGACAATTACATCGTCCAGGAGCGGATCAGCCCGGTGCCCGAGCTGATCCCCGGCGACGACGGCGAGCTGGTCCCCTGGGTCACCGTGTGGGGCCCGTTCACCACGGCCCGCGGCTACGGCGGCACCTATATCCGCGCCGCCCGGGCCGACTCCGAGCTGTCAGTGGTCAACCGGGGCCGGGGCGCCTACGCCGGCTGCTGCCTGTCGGGCTAGCCGCCACCGGGCGCGGGCTGACCGCTGGCCTGAGTTAAGACCGGGGCGGAGTCCGGGCCCATGTCATCCCCGCTGGGATCCGACCTGACCTTACTATCCTGTTCGCCCTGTAATATCATCTTTTTAGGCGAAATGAGAGGACCAAGGCCATGTGGGATAGCCTCATGCCCGTTGCTCCGTCGTTGGCTGCCGATTACTACGAACGGGGCTGGTGGCGCAGCGAGACTTTTCTTGACGACCTATGGCGTGCTGCGCAGGAGCGGCCAGATGCCGCCGCTATTATCGCATACCGGGATGGCATTTACTCACGAACAGTCAGCTATAGCGAGCTAACCGTAATCGCCGATAGATTCGCAGGCGCACTGCTCGAACTTGGTGTGGCGAAGCGTGATGTAGTCGTGGCGCATTTGCCTAACCGGTGGTTCCTGGCACCGCTCTACCTCGCCTGCATGCGGATTGGCGCGGTCGTGGCACCGCTCATACCGGCCATGGGTGAGCGGGAGCTGGGCTACGTGCTGCGCAGCAGCGGCGCCAAGGTCTGCATCGTGGCAGATCAGTACGCGGGCACCGACTATGGCACGCGGCTGCTGAAGGTGGCACCGGACAGCCTCACGCATCGCGTGGTCGTCGGTGACGCCGCCGCGACGGGCGCCATTGACTTCACCGATTTCTTCGTCAGCACGCCGTGGGAGGAAACCCGCCCGGTGGCCGGGCTGCCCGTGCCGGCCGCAGACGATGTGGCGCTTCTGGTTTTCACGTCCGGGACGACCGGTCAGCCTAAAGGCGTGGCGCACTCCTTTAACACGCTTTTCGCCGCCAGCCGCGCCTTTTCCGATATCTATCAGCTGGGCGCCGATGATGTCGTCCTGATACCGCATTTCCTGGCGCATCTGGCTGGTTCGACATATGCCATCTGCATGTCCCTGTCCCTCGGCGCGACATGTGTCATGCAGGACAATATGGAAATGAGCCTGCTGCTCGACCTGGTGACCGCCCACGGTGTCACGCTGGTCTTTGCCGCCCCCATTTTCGTTAAGGGCATCGTAGCCGCGCAGCGTGAATCGCCGCGCGATATCTCGACGCTGCGCTGCCTCAACTCCGGCTCCGCCCCGATACCTCCGCGGTTGGTCGGCGCGGTACGCGAGGTGCTCGGGATCCGGCTCGATTCGAATTTCGGCATGACCGAGTGCGGCGCGATCACCATCACCCGGGCCGGCGACCCGCCAGACTGGGCGGCCCGCAGCGACGGCTCACCGGTCGAGTGGACTGAAGTCCGCATCGACGCCGCTCCGGGCGAGCAGGTCGGCCGGCTGCTGACCCGGGGCGCCTCGCAATGCCTGGGCTACCTGGGCCAGCGCGAGGCCTACCGCGCATGCCTGGACGCTGAGGGCTGGTTCGACACCGGCGACATGGCTCGCGCTGACGGACGCGGCGGCATCAGGATCACCGGCCGCCGCGCCGACCTGATCATCCGGGCCAGCGCGCTGAAGGTCCCGACGCTGGAGGTCGAGACGGTGCTGGCCGAGCATCCGGCGGTCAGCGAGGTCGTCCTGGTCGGCTACCCGGACCCGGCCGCGCCAGAGGCGGACCGGGTCTGCGCGGTGGTGGTCGCGGCCGCCGTGCCGCCGAGCCTGGCGGAGCTGACCAGCTTCCTGGCCGGGCAGCACATGACCGACCTGTACTGGCCGGACCGGCTGGAGGTGGTGGCGCAGCTACCCCGGAACCCGCAGGGCAAAGTGCTGCGCCGGGCCCTGCGGGAGCTGGTCAGCCAGGACACGGCCGGGCACCAGTCATGAACCGGGCCGAGCTGACGCAGCAGTACCTCACCGAGGTCACCCGCCGCGGCCTGCTGGCGAGTGACCTGCTCGGCGACCTGCCGGACGCTGAGCTGCTGAACGCGTTCCAGCCGCCAGGCCGCAGGTATCTCCCCCGCCCGCTGTTCCTCTCCTACGCCGAGCGGGACCAGCTCTACCGCGACGTGGAGACGGTGCGGGCCGCCGTCGTCAGCCTGCCCGACCGGATATTCGCGGGCGACTTCACCGCGTTCGCCCGCGCCGTCGGCGCCGGCGACACCTATGTCACCGCCCTCATGCGCGACCGTTCGGCACCGACCAGCCGGCAGGCCAGGGCTGATCTCTACGCCGACGAGTCCGGCTTCCGCCTGCTGGAGCTCAACCTCGGCAGCGCGCTGGGCGGTATGGAGAACGCCGACATGTGCCGGGCCCTGCTCCAGCACCCGGTGCTCGCCGAGTTCGCCGCGGCCCACCAGCTGGGCTACGTCGACACGATGCGTGAGCAGGTCAGCGACCTGCTGGCCGAGACCGGGTTCGCGCCAGGCTCGTTCCCGTTCGTTGCCGTGACCGACTGGCCCAGCAGCTACCGCAACAAGCTCGGCCCGTACATGCACATGCTGGCCGGCCGGTGGCGGGAGCTGGGACTGGACGCACACGCCTGCCATCTGGGCCAGCTCCAGGTACGCGACGGGCGGGTCTGGCTCGGCGACCGGGCCGTGGACGTGATCGCCCGGATGTTCATGATCGAGTACTTGCTGGAGTCGCCGGAGGCGCCTGAGCTGTTCGGGCCGGTCCTCGACGCGGCGGCCCGGGGCGAGGTGAAGCTGTTCGCGCCGCTGGATTCTGACCTGTTCACCAGCAAGGGCGCGCTGGCCATGCTGTCCGAGCACCGCAACCGGCCCCTGTTCACCGACAGCGAGCTGGCTAGTATCGACCGGATCGTGCCGTGGACCCGGGAGGTCCGGCCAGGGCCGGTCACCCTGGCCGACGGCCGCGAGGCCGACCTGCTGGCCTATGCGGTCGCCCACCAGGAAGAACTGGTGCTCAAGCCGAACATGCTGCACGGCGGCGCGGGCATTGTGCTCGGCTGGCATCGCGACACCAGCCCGCGGCTGTGGCGCGATCAGCTGGAGCAGGCGTTCGCCGGCTCCTCGGTCATCCAGCGCCGGATCTGGCCAGCAGCCGAGCTGTTCCCCGACGACAATGGCGACCTGGTCCCCTGGACCACGGTCTGGGGCGTGTTCACCGTGGACAGCGGCTATGGCGGGACCTACGTGCGGGCGGCGAGGAACGACTCGGACATGACCGTGATCAACCGCGGCAGGGGCGCGTACGCAGGCTGCTGCCTGTCGGCCGGCCCGGGCTCCGGTTAGCCAGGAGCACGCGGCTCGTTCCTGATCGTCAGGACCGCGATGACCAGCGCGATCACGATGATGACCGCAGCTGCCAGGAATGCCCGGTCGGCTCCGGCCGTCATGGCCTGCGCGATGACCGGTGCGGGCATGCCCGGATCGCCGAAGACCGCCCCGGGACGGGCCATCGAGACCGTGCTGGCCACCACCGCCCAGGCGACGGTCCCCACAACGGCCAGCCCGATGGCCCCGCCCAGCTGCCGGGCGGTGGTGTAGATGCCCGATGCGACCCCGTTGTTTCCTTCCGGCACCTGGGCCAGAGCGGTCGTGATCAGCGGCACTCCGGTCAGCCCCAGGCCGGCGTAGGCAATCACGGTCGGCGCGAGCATCTCGGTCAGGTAGTGACCGTGCTCGCCCATCAGCGACATGCCGTACATCCCAGCCGCGGCCGCGGTGAGGCCGATGAGGATCAGCCGCTTGGCCCCGGTCCGCGCGACCAGCCGGGAGGCGACCGGTCCCCCGGCGGTCAGCATGAAGGGCCGGCGGGATGTAGACCGCGGCAGTGGCCAGCGGGCTGTAACCCCAGACCCGCTGCAGGAACAGGGTCAGGAAGAACAGGTTCCCGAACATCGCGGTGCCCACGCAGATCGCGATCGCGTAAACGCCCGCCCGCGCCCGCTGGGCGAACAGGCGCAGCGGCACCAGGGCGTAGGAAATGCGGGCTTCCCTGATGATGAACGCGACCAGGAGCACGGCCGCCACGGCCAGGCTGGCGATCACGCCCGGATCCCGCCAGTGCGTCACCCCGTTGGCGTCGGTCGCGCCGGTGATCAGCCCGTAGACCAGCGCAGTGACAGCGCCCGTGCCGGCCAGTGCCCCGGCCAGGTCGAACTTGTCCGGGTGCGGCTGCGACTGGGCGAGAACCCGCGGCCCGATCAGCAGGATCGCCACGCCGATCGGTACGTTGACGAAGAAGATCGACCGCCAGGTCACGAACGTCGTGAGGATCCCGCCGAGCAGGACCCCGAAGGCCCCGCCGCCAGCGCCGATCGCGGTAAAGATGCCGACCGCCCGCTCCCGTTCCCGCTTGCCGGGGAAGGTATCAGCGACCAGGGCCAGGGCCGAAGGCGCGGCGAACGCCGCCCCGATACCCTGGGCCGCCCGCGCCGCGAGCAGCCACCACTGAGCGGTAGCCAGCCCGCCGAGCAGCGAGGCCACCGTGAAAACACCGATCCCGGCGACGAAAACCCGCCGCCGCCCGAGTATGTCCGCGGTCCGCCCGCCCAGCAGCAGCAACCCGCCGAAGCAGAGCGAATAGGCGTTGATCACCCATTCCAGGGTGGTGGCGGAGAAGCCAAGCCCGGCCTGCAGGTGCGGCAGCGCGACGTTCACGATGGTCGCGTCCAGCACGGCCATCAGCTGGCCCAGGCTGACTAGCCACACCGCAAGCCGCAGCTGACTTCGCGACCGCGGGACACCCGCCAGCCGCGCCACCGCCTGCTGCTCTGGCCCGCTCAAGAACGTTCGGCGCCATTCTCGGCACCGACGTCCAGTACCGCATCCAGATCAGCTTCAGTCGCGGTCCGCACGATGATTTCCACCGGTTATGCCTATCATTACCGGGCGTATTGCTGAGCCTGGCATCGCGGCTACGGTTCGGTCTCGGTTTCGGGCAGGCGCTGGCGGAGGGCGGCGACCAGGGCCGGGATCACCTGGCTGAGGTCGCCGATCACGGCGTAGTCGGCCCGGGCGATGATCGGCGCGTCCGGGTCGGTGTTGACCGCCACGATGTGCTTGGCGCTCAGGCAGCCGGCCATGTGCTGGATCGCCCCGCTGATCCCGCAGGCCAGGTACAGCTCGGGCGAGATGCGCGTCCCGGTCTGGCCGACCTGCTGCTGGTGCGGCCGCCAGCCCTGGCTGGTGACCACCCGGGAGACACCCAGCGCGCCGCCGAGCAGCTCGGCCAGCTCCTCCAGCGGCCCGAACCCGTCCGGCCCGCCCACCCCGCGCCCGCCGCCGACCACCACCCGGGCCGTGGCCAGCGAGACCCCGCCGCCGCGCTCAGCCGACTCCCGCGCCACCACGACCAGGTCCGCGGGCTCCAGCCCGGCCCGGTATTCGCGTACCCGCGCAACCCCAGCCTCATCAGCCTCACCCGCCTCAGCGGCATCCCCGTCGGCCGGATGTCCCGGCGCCGAGTTACATGATCGCGGTTGTTCGGTGGGGTCGCAGCCCCAGTTAATAACCGTGATCACGGGGTCCGGCTCATCCGCAGCCGCGTCGGTCGCCACGGTTATGAGGGCGGGGGCTGACTCAAGGACTGCGTCCTCCAGCAGGCTGCCCGCCCACCGGTTCCTGACCAGCTGATAGCGGCCCGGCTCGGTGCGCTCGGCGGACGCGCAGTTAGCCGCGACCGGCAGCCCGGTGATCGCGCCCAGGTGGGCCAGCACCTCGCTGCCGCGATCAGTCCCCGCCGCGATCAGGGCCGAGGCGCCAGCCGCGCCGGCCAGTCCGGCCAGCGCCCGGGCCCAGGCCAGCGGCGCGTACCCGTCCAGCCCGGCCGCGGTCACCGCGTACACCTGCGCCGCGCCCGCCGCGCTCAGCCCGGCCGCGAGCGGCTCGCTGACCGGGCCGAATGTCACCGCGGCCACAGGTTCCGCGCCGGTCCCGGCCAGCCGCCGGGCGAAGGCCAGCGCCCGCCGCGACGGATCAGCTAGCCCGGCCGCATCCGTCTCGACCAGGCAGAGCACCGTCATGACGCCACCCCGTCCGCACGCCGCGCTGGCCCGCCCGCGCATGACGCCACCCCGCCCGCGCGCCGCACTGGCCCGCCCGCTCCGGGCGTCACGGCGAGCCGGGTTCCCGCCCGCGGCAGCGCCGTCCGGCGGGCAACCGGGGTCGTCATGGCGCCAGCCCCAGCTCGTCCAGGAGCGCGACTAGCGCCGGGACCGCGCCGGTGCCGTGGCCGAGGATCTGGGCCCGGCGGGTTTCGGCGGCGGGCACGCGCAGCCCGGTCTTGCGCAGGCCCTCGCCCCGCCAGGTCAGCTGATGACGCTCGATGACCGCCCGCTTGGCCCGCAGCCGGCCCGGCAGCGACGGGTACCGCGGCAGGTTGATCCCTTCCTTAACCGAGATCACCGCGGGCAGCGGCAATTCGAACACCTCCTCGGCGCCCCGGTATTCGCGCCGGGCGGACGCGCGGTTATCCGTTATGGCGAGCTTCTTTATGCCGGTCGCACAGGGCAGCCCGAGCGTGTGGGCGACCCGGACCGGCACCTGGTAATCCCCGGTGTCGGCCGCCTCGTTGCCGAACAGGACCAGGTCGAACGGTCCCCCGGCGCGGCGGCTGAGCTGGCCGGCGATCGCGTCCGCGGTGGCCACCGGACCCCATTCGGCGCCGTCGGTCTCCAGCAGCACGCCCTGGCCCGCGCCCAGCGCGAGCATGTCCCGCAACTGCTCAGCCGCCTCGGGCGGGCCGAGGGTCAGCACCGTGACGCTGCCGCCGAGCCGCTCGGTGAGCTGGACGGCCTCCTCCACCGCGCATTCCTCGTGCGGGCTGACCGTGAACCCCGACATCCGGGTATCGACGTCCTGCCCGTCGGCGGTCACCGCGATCTTGCCGCCGACCATCGGGACCCGTTTGACACAGACGGCGATGTCCACCCCGGTCAGCTCCTGATCCGCTCGTTGGCCGGATCGAACAGCGGGGTCGCCCCGGCCACCGCGACGGTCACCGGGTACTGCTCGCCGAGATACTCGACCGCCAGCTGGCCGCCGGCGACGGCCTGGTCCGGGGGCAGGTACGCCATCAGCAGGTGCTTGCCCACCGAAGGGCCCGAGCCCGCGCTGGTCACGTAGGAAGGCCGGCCCCGCGCGTCGGCCAGCGGCTGGCCGGCCCGGGTCAGGATCGGCTCGCCGCCGAGCGGGTAGCGCAGCTCGCCGTCCGCGCTGCGGTGATCATCGACGGTCAGCGTGCACAGCACCGCGGCCGGCGGGTCTCCCGCTGCCGCAGGTAGACCTCCTTGCCCACGAAATCCTGCGCCTTGACCCGGGGCCGGGCCATCCCGGCCTCGACCACCGTGTAGTCGCCGTCCAGCTCGGCGCCGTAGGCCCGGTAGCCCTTCTCCAGCCGGCCGGTCGTGCCGTAGACGCCGATCCCGGCCGCGATCAGCCCGGCCGGCTGACCGGCGGCCCAGACGGTGTCCCAGACCCGGGCGCCCTGCTCCATCGGGACGTGCAGCTCCCAGCCCAGCTCGCCCACGTAAGAGATCCGCGAGGCCAGCACGCTCGCCCCGCCCAGCTCCAGCTCCCGGCAGGTCGCGAAGCCGAAGCCGGCCGCCGAGACGTCGTCGGGGGTGACCGAGGCCAGCACGTCCCTGGCCCGCGGTCCCCACAGGCCGATCGTGGTCCAGGACGAGGTCAGGTCGGCGATCTCGGCGCTGCCGTCGGCCGGCAGGTGGTCGCGGAACCACTTGAGGTCAGCCATTCCGGTCGCCCCGCCGGTGACCACCCGGAACCGCCGCGGTCCCAGCCGCATGATCGTCAGGTCGGCCACGAACCCGCCCGCCTCGTTGAGCAGCGAGGTATACACCACCCGGCCCGGCGCGACGTCAAGCTGGGCCACGGCCAGCGACTGAACAGCGTTAAGGGCCCCGGGGCCGGTCACGTCGAAGATCGCGAAGGCGGACAGGTCGATGATCGCGCAGTGCTCGCGCATGGCCAGGTGCTCGGCGTTGATGACCGGCGACCACCAGCGGGACTCCCACTCGCCGGTGCGTTCCATCAGCTGCCCGGCGTAGCGCTCCAGCAGGCCGGCGTTGGCCTCGTACCAGAACGGCCGCTCCCAGCCCGCGGTCTCGAAGAACACCGCGCCCAGATCGCGCTCACGCTGGTAGACCGGGCTGAGCCGGAGCGGCCGGCCCGATTCCCACTGCTCGGCCGGGTGCACGATGCCGTACATCTTGTTGAAGCCCTCGCGGGCCCGCGCGGTCACGTGCGCGGTCGTCCGCTGATGGCCGTAGAACCGGGCGATGTCGGCCTCGTGAATGTCGATCGCGGGCACCTGGCCGCTCATCCACTCCGCGACCGCCCGCCCGATGCCAGGTCCTTCCTTGATCCAGCTCGCCGCGACCGACCAGAGCCCGGGGACCTCCGGGCTCTCGCCCAGCACCGGATGCCCGTCCGGGGTCATCGAGATAAGGCCATTGATCGCATAACGAATACCGACGCGTTCATCGCTCAGCAGATCCGGCATCAGTTCGAGCGCCTGGATCAGCTGCTCGTCGAAGTCGTCCTGCGTGAACGGCAGCTCGGTCGGGGACAGCACCGCGGCCTCGATCGACGGGATCTCGTCCGGGCCGACGATGATCGGCCGGTGGGCGTACGAGCCGACCTCCATGTCGCCGCCGTGCTGGCGCTCGTACATGTTGGTGTCGGTGTCCCTGACGATCGGGTAGGAGATCTCGCCCGGGGTGTCGGCGAACAGCGGCACCGGCCCGACGCTGATCATCTGGTGCACGATCGGGGTCAGCGGGATGTGCGCCCCGGCCATCCGGGCGATCCGCGGGCTCCACACTCCGCAGCAGATCGCGCAGACCGGCGCCTGGATGTCGCCCTGGCTGGTGCGCACCGCCGCGACCCGGCCGTCCGGCGTCACCTCGATGCCCAGCACCTCGGTGCTGGCCAGCACCCGCAGCGCGCCGATCTGCTGGGCCTGCTCGCGCATCAGGGTCCCGGCGCGCAGCGAGTCGACCACGCCGACGGTCGGGAAGTGCGCGCCGCCCAGGATGACCGCCGGGTCCAGGTAAGGCACCAGCTTGGCCACCTCGTCCGGCGTGATCAGCTGGGCCGGGATCCCCCAGGCCTTGGCCGCCGAGCAGCGGCGGCGCAGCTCGGTCATCCGCCCGGCGGTCCTGGCGACCTCGATCCCGCCGCTGCGGGTGAACACGCCCAGCTCGGTGTACTGGCTGGTGCTGTCGGCGGTCAGCTCCATCATCATCTTCGAGTACTCGATCGGGAAGATGAAGTTGGAGGCGTGCCCGGTCGAGCCGCCCGGGTTCGGCATCGGGCCCTGGTCGACCATGACCAGGTCGGTCCAGCCGAGCCGGGCCAGGTGATACGCGAGGCTGTTGCCGACGATGCCGGCCCCGATGATGACGGCGCTGGCCCGGGTGGGGATGTCATTCATGAAGCTGGTTACCGCCCATTCGGTTGATCCTGCGGGTCAGGTGCCTTGTCGCAGCGCCGGCCCCGCCTCCCACGGGTGGTGGGCGGCGAGGCCGGCCAAACTGCCGCGGCGCAGCGGGCTGTCCTACTCGACCGGGATTTCCTTGTTGATCAGGCCGAGGTCGATGCCCTGCCTGCTGCGGATCAGCCGGGCACCGACGTAGACCACGATGGCCAGGACGTACATGGCTCCCATGTAATAGAGCGAGTCACGCTTGTTGACGTAGTAGCTGCCGTTGGACAGCCACTCGTAGAGGTTGAAGCCCAGCAGCCCGATCGTGACCCAGCCGGCCACCGGGACCACCTGGACGCCGAACAGCTTGATCTTGCTGGCCGGGGACGCGCGCCACAGGTCGGGCTTGCGGAACGGCAGGACCACCACCGCGATGGCGCTGAACAGGTAGGTCACCGCGATGACCAGGGTGGCGTCCAGGGTGTAGCTGCGGAAGGTGGTCGAGTACGCGTACACCGCGCTCAGCCCGGCCGCGGGCAGCAGCATCAGGATCAGCGACCAGACCGGGACCTTCCGCTTCTCCGACACCTCGGCCGCCCGGTCGGGCAGCACCCGGTCGAACGCGGCAGCGAAGATCACCCGGGTGGAGGACAGGAACAGGGTGCCGACCCAGCCGAAGAACCACAGGCTCAGCACCAGGATCAGGATGACCTGGAACGCGGTGTTGTGCACCAGCCAGCCCGCGAACATGAACGGGTAGGGCCAGATGCCGAACTGCGCTGTCCCGTTGTAGTCCAGCGCGTTGAGATTCTGGTAGAAGCCCCAGCCGATGGTCTTGGCCACCAGCAGCAGGAAGATGACGGTCAGGATCACGGTGATCCACAGGCCCGCGAACATGCCGGTGAACACCCGCCGGAAGTCGCTAGCCCCGCGGATCTCGCCGTAGAGGGTCGCGCCCCAGTTCGGCCACAGGATGAAGAACATCATCGCGGGCACCAGCAGCATGGTCGGGCCGAGCGGCCCGAAGCCCAGGGCCGAGGTCGGGTACTTCGCCGCCGCGGCCTGGGTGGCGTGGTAGGCGTTGGGAGTGTGGAAGAGCTTGCTCGCCTCCAGGTTGAACGAGCTGACGAAGCTGGCGTGCGAGTTGACCAGCAGCAAGACGACCACCACGGCGAACCCGATCATGCCGCCGATGAAGCACCACTTCTGGATCCGCGCGTAACCCGACATCCCGAGCGAGACCAGCAGGCCGGCCAGGGCGATGGTGATCAGCGTGACGATGAAGATGCCGTTCTTGGTGCCGAACCAGGCCGCCCCGCCGCCCGGCCAGGTCCAGCCGAGCGTGGCCCACAGCGGCTGGAACAGCTGGACCGACAGGATGTTGCCGTAAATCGGGGCCCACAGCCAGAGGATGAACCACCATCCGGTGGCCGCCATCACGAAGCCCAGGCCGCTGCCCAGGATCCTGGTCTGCCAGACATAGTCGCCGCCGGCCCGCGGGATGGTGACAATAAGGCCGGCATAGGCCACGACCAGGAAAGACACCCAGATGCCAGAGATCACCACCGAGGTGATCAGCTGGCCTTCGGGGAAGGCCGGCCCGGCGAAAGTGAACTCGTATATCCCCAGGGTGACGAAGTTAGTCGCTAGGCACGCGTAAATGATCGAGTCCCGCACCGACCAGCCTCTGACCAGGCCGGTTGCCTTCCGCAGAAATAGTGTCGGCACATCGCCGCCGACGGTATCCGCCGCCATGCTGCCTCCCGGTTACCAATTAACGCAACCAACAATTGCCGAGCACCCACATGTCGCCGCCGTGGGCTTGAATCAGCCGTTCACGAGGAGGTACTTGGTGACCTTGCCTTTTTTCGCATTCAGCTCCAGCACGGCGCCCTGCAGGACGCCATCGCCGTACACGCTGCCGGGGTTGATGGCCATGGTCCGGCCCATCCGCTTGATGCCGCGGCTCTCGTGGATATGCCCGTGCACCGACAGCATCGGCTGGTGCTTCAAGATCGCGTCCCGCACCGCGGTCGACCCGACCGGCTTCATCACAACGCCGCCGTGCGTCGGGCGCAGCTTGTCGTCCAGCGCCGGGGCCTCGTCCAGGCCGGTGCCGTAGGGCGGCGCGTGGAAGTTGAAGATGGCCCGCTCCATGTCGGGCACGCCGGCGGCGACCGCCTCGATCTTGGCGGCCAGTTCCTCTTCCGGCGCCTCGCGGAAGGTGTCCCACGGGGTCGGGTTGGTCCAGCCCATCGACACCAGGTGGAACCCGTCCAGCTCCAGCACCTTGCCCTCGGCGAAGCTGACGCACGGCGAGGACTCGATGACGTCATCGATCTCCCAGATGTCGTCGTTCCCGCCGTTCAGGATGCAGGGGATATCGCCGCCCCTGAGCTTGCCGTCGGCCATGTCGAGCCACCGGTCCAGCGACTTGATCATCTCGACTGTGAACCGGCGGTCGACCGCGCCCTCTTCGTGGCTGAGGACACTGAGCTCATCGGGGGTGACGATGGTCGGGTAGGAACCCCGGTTCCTGATCAGGCGCTGGACCTCGGCCAGTTCCTCCTGGGTCTCCAGCCGCTGGGCCTGTCCGCCGAAGGTGACCTGCCAGTAGCCCTGATACGCGACGATGGGCACCATCACCTTGCCGGTGACGTCCCCGCCGAGCACGACCATGTCCGCCTTGTAGAACGCGGCGGAGTTCAGAAATTTACGCCAGCAGACCTCAGAGCCATGTATATCGGTGGCAAAGAAGATCTTCATGCGCCCTCATGTCTATTTCTTTGCTTTCTGTGCAACGGTGTAGCATCCGCCGCAACCGGACGTCAAGCATCCGACCAGCAGGAAATGACCAGGCCGCAGGGCTAGCGGCACCGGGCTTAGCGGGCGCCAGGCGGGCGCCAGCCAGCGGCAGGTTTAGTGGGCGACCTCTTCGGGTTCCTCATACCAGCGGACCCGGTCGCCGACGTTGGCCCGCAGCCGCCACTTCACCCCTTTGGGCACGGACTGGGCCAGATCCAGGAGCTGCTGGCAGGCCCGGGCCGGGTTCAGCGGCGGGTCGGGGGGCAGCAGCTCGGGGCGTTCGGCGGCCAGGGCGGGCAGCTTGGTCAGATTGCCGGTGACCGTCCGCCACCAGCCCCAGTCGGCGCCGAGCAGCTTGCCGAACCGGTCGGTGTCGATGACCTGGCCGGGCTGGCGGGCCGCCGCGGGCGGAGCGGCTTCGGGCGGAGCGGCTTCGGAGGGGGCGGCTTCGGACGGGGCGGGCGAGCTGGACAGCGGCACGGCCGCGAGCAGCTGCAGCAGGTCCCTGACGTCCTTCTCGTTCAGCTCGACGATCTGCAGCTTGGTGAGCAGCACGTCGACCACGTCGAGGGTGAACGGCAGACGGCTGAAGGCCGGCCGGAAGTCCAGCGTGTGGCACATGGTCAGCCGGTCGACCATGACATCGACGGGCCGCCCGGACGGCGCGTTGAAGTACATCTGCCGGTCGCCGTTGAGGTTGTTGAACCGGCGGTCCGGCTGGCAGCCGCTGCGCTCCAGGTAAGCGACCACGTCCTTGCGGCCCTTGGACAGGCAGGCGAAGTCCATGTCCTGGCCGGCCCGCAGCCGGGGCGGGAAGTCGGGGCAGATCACCCGGACGGCGAGCCCGCCCAGCAGCTTGAGCCCGAGGCCGGCCTGCGCGGCCCCCTGAGCCAGCCCGAACGCCTCGGGCAGCGGGTCGGTGTCGGTTCCGGGCGAGTCTGGGCTCACGGCTGCTCCCTGTTACCCCAGTCAGGCGCGTACGCTGACTTAGCGCGTCACGATACCCCTTACCGGGCCCAATGCACCCCGGCCGGCCAGTTGACTTGGGCTAGTCCGGTGGCCATTCTTGTTGCGTGTCGAGGACCGCAGTTGCTTCTGGCGCAACGTATCAGTCAGCGGAGCGGGTACTGGCCCTGCTGACCAGCTTTGACGAATCGCGCGTCGAGCTGGGCGTGACCGAGATGGCCACCTCGCTCGGCGTGCACAAGTCGACCGCGTCTCGGCTGGCCGGGGCGCTGCACCGGGCCGGGTTGCTGAGCCGGTCCGGACGCCGGTTCCGGCTGGGGCCAGAGGTGATCCGGCTGGGCACGCTCGCGCTGCGCAACCTCGACCTCGTCGCGCTCATGCAGCCAGCCATGGACAGGCTGTCCCGGCAGACCGGCGAGACGGTGAACCTGGCCGTGCCGGACGGCACCGGGATCCTCAACATCGCCGAGGTCCCGAGCACCTACATCCTGAGCTGCTCCGGCGGCTGGATCGGGCGGCGGACCAAACCACACGCGGTGGCCAACGGCAAGGTGCTGCTGGCTTATGACGCCATCGCCATGCCCCGGCAGCTGGAGCGCTACACCGAGCGCACGATCACCAGCCGGGATGCGCTGGCCGCCGAGCTGACTGCCATCCGCCGCGACGGCTATGCCACCGCCGTCGCCGAACTCGAAGAAGGGCTCGTGGCCGTGGCCGCGCCGGTCTTCGATGCCGCCGGGACCTGCGTAGCCTCGCTCTCGGTGTCGGGGCCGGGCTACCGGATGCGCCCGGAGAACCTGGCCGAGCTGGGCCAGCTCTGCGCGAGCTTGTGACCGACCGGGGAGAGGCGGCGAGCATGCGGGAGTACCCGCTGTATATCGACGGCAAATGGCGGCCAGGCGGGGCCGGGCGGACGTTCGCGACCAGCCCGTCCTCGGGCCAGCCGTTCGCCGAGGTGGCGGTGGGCGACCTCGCTGACGTCCACGCGGCCGTCACGGCGGCCAGTGCGGCCTGGCCGGCCTGGGCCAGCGCGTCGCCGTTCGACCGGGCGGCCTGGTGCGGGCAGGTCATCGCCCGGATCCAGCAGCGCCGGGACGAGCTGGCCCGGGCGCTGACCGAAGACCAGGGCAAGCCGCTGGCCGCCGAAGCCTTCGACGAGGTCGACGAACTGGCCGAGTACTTCAGGATGGCCGGCGAGGACGCCAAGCGCGTCGGCCGGCCGCCAGCCCGCGTCGACCTCGGCGGGCCGCCGGGTGCTGGTCAGCCGGGTGCCGCTCGGCGTGGTCGGCGTGATCAGCCCGTGGAACTGGCCTTACACCATGGGCGCCGAGGTGTTCGCGCCCGCGCTGGCCGCGGGCAACGTGATCGTGTGGGTGCCCGCGCCGACCACCACGGCCTGCTCGGCGCTGCTGGCCGAGGTCATCGCGGAGGCCGGGCTGCCGGCCGGGGTGTTCAACTTCGTACCCGGGCCCGGGCCGGTGGTCGGAGATGCACTGGCCGGCCACCCGGGGGTGGCCGGGATCGGCTTCGTCGGCTCGGTAGCGACCGGCGGGCTGGTCGCCGCCCGCGCGGCGGGCAAGACGCAGCTGCTCGAACTGGGCGGCAACGGCCCGATGGTGATACTGGAAGACGCCGACCTGGAGCTGGCCGCCGACGCCGCGCTGGAGGCGGCTTACCTGTGCGCGGGCCAGAGCTGCACCGCCGGCGAGCGCTTCCTGGTGCACGCCGCCGTCCGCGATGAGTTCGTGGAGCGGGTGGTCGCCGCGACCCGCGAGCGGGTCAGGCTCGGCGACCCGTTCGATCCGCAGACCACGATGGGGCCGCTGAACAACGAGGCCACCGCGGCCAAGTTCGACCGGCATGTCGGCGACGCCGTGGCCCAGGGCGCCCGGATCTGCTGCGGCGGCCGGCGCGGCCGCGGAGGCGACCGGCCTGGCCACTGAGCTGTACGCCCAGCCGACCGTGCTGGACCGGGTCACCCCGCAGATGGCGATCGAGCAGGAGGAGACGTTCGGCCCGGTGGTGCCGGTGGTCAGCGTGACGTCCGCGGCGCAGGCCCTGGAGCTGACCAACGCGTCCGCGTTCGGGCTGACCGCGGCGGTGTTCACCGAGGACCTGGAGCGCGGGCTGGCCTTCGCCGAGCAGGCCAGGGCCGGCTGGGTCAACATCAACGCCTCGACCAACGTGTGGGAATCCCACCTGCCGTTCGGCGGCCGGGCCGGCAGCGTGAGCGGCCGCGGCCGGGTCGGCGGGAGCTATCCCATCGACACCTTCACCGAGCCCAAGACCGTCCTCTACCCCGCCCCCAGGCTCAGCTAGCCCGGATTCACGCCGCCCGCGCCTTTTTGCTGTGGTTCGCTGACGTCCGCGACCACGGCGGCCAGGGTCCGGAGTGTCTCGTCGGCGTCGAGTGCGACCGCGACCCCGTGCTGGCCGGCGCCGAGGGTGATCTGCCGGCCGCGGAGGCGCTCGTCGGCGATCACCGGCCACGAGGTGCTCGACCCGAATGGGGTGATCGTGCCGCGCTCGTAGCCGGTCGCGGTCAGCGCGACGTCGGCCCCGGGCATCGACAGCCGGGTGACGCCCAGCAGCGCCCGCAGCCTAGGCCAGGAGATGGCCCGGTCGCCGGGTACCAGCACGAACAGGAAATCGTCCGGGCCGCGCCGCACGACCAGGGTCTTGACCACGTCGGCGGGCGGCACGCCGCGGGCCAGGGCCGCCTCGGCCAGGCTGGACACCGGGCCGTGCCGGATGACGCGGTGGGTCAGGCCCGCGGCATCGAGCGCGGCCAGGGCGGGGCTGGTCATGATCCAGTATCGCGCGCCCCGGGGACCATGGCTGGCCTTGGTCAAAGTTGGGCGAGCCGGACGGGACGGCGGTGTTTGATCAGAGTATGTCGATCGTGCTGAACGAGCCAGGAGTCGATGGGCCGCGGGCAGGCAGGACTCAGGTCCCGGTGATGACCTGGAAGGTGGCCAGGGTCGGGTCGGCGGCGTAGGCGATCCGGCCGCCGTCGGCGGCCGACCTCGCGCAGCGCCGCGACGGCCGCGCGGTGATCAGCTCGCCCGGCGCCAGCACCGGGACGCCGGGCGGGTACGGGCGCGATCAGCTCCGCGCTGACCCGCCCGACGGCGGCATCGGCGGGAACGGTCTCGTTCGCGGGCGAAGAACGCCTCGCGCGGCGACAGCATCGTCTGCGGCTCGACCGTCCACGCGGCGGCGGGCTCGACCTGCCGCGGCGCGCCGCGGTGCCGCTCGATCGTGTCGATCAGGGCGCCGGTGAAGGCGGCGACGCGGTCCTCGTCGTCGGCGATGCGTCGGGATCGGGCCGAGCATGTCGCGGTCGGCCATCTCCATCGGCATGCCCGCGGCGACCAGGTCGGCCTCGACGGCGTAGCCGTTGGCCCCGGTGCCGGCCAGCAGCACGACCAGCTTGGTCGGCTCCACGCCGGGACCGTCGAGGACGCCCAGGCCGGGCACCTCGCGCAGGCGCTGCGCGGGCCGCGGCGACGCAGCGCAGCAGCCGGCCGCACAGCGCCTCCCCGTCCCGGGCCAGCAGCGCCCGGGCCGCGTCGATGCTGGCCATGATCGACCCGGTCGGGCTGGTGGTGTGGGTCGCCTCGAACGCCCGGTCCAGCCGCGCGGCGTCCAGCCGGTCGGTCCGGGCCAGCACCAGCGCGCCCTGGCTGTAGGCGGGCAGCGCCTTGTGGGCGCTGGTCACCATGGCGTCGGCGCCGGCCGCGATGGCGTGCGGCGGCAGGTCGGGGTGGAAGCCCAGGTGCGCGGCCCAGGCGGCGTCGACGATCAGCGGCACGCCCGGCGTCGTGCGCGGCGGCGGCGTGCCCGGCCAGGTCGCCGGTGGTCCCGACGTAGGAGGGGTCGCCGAGGAAGACGGCGCAGGCGCCCGGGTGGGCGGCCAGCGCGGCCCGCACCGTGGCCACGGCCACCGCCGCCGGGCAGCCCGGAGCGCGGCGTCGATCTCGGGCCGCACCCACACCGGCCGCAGCCCGGCCAGGACCAGCCCGAGCAGCAGCGAGCGGTGCAGCGTGCGGGTGATGATGATCTTCCTGGCCGGGCTGGCCGACGGCCAGCGCCAGGGCCTGGTTCCCGTGCGTCGAGCCGGCCACCGAGAACCGGCACCAGTCCGCCCCCCACAGCCGCGCGGCCCGCGCCTCGGCGTCGATCCGCAGCGTGTCGGCGTGCTTGATCGGGGCCAGCCCGCCGTAGAGCGGCGCGTCGCCGGCCACGACCGCGCCGACGAGGTCCTGCCGCTGCTTGTGCCCGGGCACGCACATCGGGTTGAGCTCGCCCGCCTCGGCCTGGGCGGTGAAGCGCAGCCACGCGGCCAGCAGCGGGGCGTCGGCGGCCAGGCCGAGCGGGTCGCGCGGGTCGCGCGCCAGCCGTCTGCCGTGTACGGGACGGGCCGCCGGCCGGTGACCGGCTGGCTCCGGATGGCGCCGGCTGCCTAGTGCGACCCGGCACTCGGCACCCGGCCGCCAACGGGCCGGGCCAGGTCAGTCGCCGCCGGCGCGCCGCGTCGTCGTCGGCCCGGGCCTGGCCGTGCCGACAGAACTCGACGGGCTCGGCGGCAGCGGGGTGGCGCCCAGGATCAGGTCGGCCGACTTCTCGGCCATCATCATGACCGGCGCGTAGATGTTGCCGTTGGTGATGTAGGGCATGGCCGAGGCATCGACGACCCGCAGGCCGTCCAGGCCGTGCACCCGCATCGTCGCCGGGATCGGTCACCGACAGCGGGCCGGTGCCCATCGCGCAGGTGCACGACGGGTGCAGGGCCGTCTCGCCGTCCCGCCGGACCCAGTCCAGGATCTGCTCGTCGGTCTGCACCGCCGGGCCGGGCGACAGCTCGCCCGCGTTGAACGGGTCCATCGCGGGCTGGGTCAGGATCGTGCGGGCGACCCGGATGGCCTCGACCCACTCCCGGCGGTCCTGCTCGGTGGACAGGTAGTTGAAGCGCAGCTGCGGGTGCACGGCCGGGTCGGCGCTGGTGATCCGGACCGAGCCGCGGGCGTCGGAGTTCATCGGGCCGATGTGCACCTGGTAGCCGTGCCCGCCGGCCGGCGCGGAGCCGTCGTAGCGGATGGCGATGGGCAGGAAGTGGAACATCAGGTTCGGGTAGGCCACGTCCTCGTTGCTGCGGGCGAAGCCGCCGCCCTCGAAGTGGTTCGTCGCGCCGGGGCCGCTGCGCAGGAACAGCCACTGCGCGCCGACCATCGGGCGGTTGCGCCACTTCAGCGCCGGGGCGACCGACACCGGCTGCTTCGAGCCGTACTGGACGTAGACCTCCAGGTGGTCCTGCAGGTTCTCGCCGACGCCGGGCAGGTCGTGCACGACCGGACGCCGAGCCTGCTCGGCCAGCAGGCCGGCCGCTGCCGACCCCGGACAGCTGGAGCAGCTGCGGGGTGTTGATCGAGCCGCCGCACAGGATGACCTCCCCGGCCCGGGCCTGCTGCGGCTGGCCGGCCGTGGCGGTACTCGACGCCGACGGCCCGCTTCCCCTCGAACAGGACCCTGGTCGACGAGGGCGCGGCGTCTGGACGGTGAGGTTGCGGCGGCTCATGCACCGGGTGCAGGTAGGCCCGCGCGGCGCTGACAGCCGCCGGCCCCGGTGCACGTTGCGGTCGAACGGCGGCGAAGCCCTCCTGCCGGTAGCCGTTCACGTCGTCGGTCAGCGGGTAGCCGGCCTCCTGGACCGCCGCGAAGAACGCGGCGAACAGCGGGTTGGTCGCCGGGCCGCGCTCCAGGACCAGCGGCCCGTCGCCGCCGCGGTACTCGTCCGCCGCCGGCCAGGCAGTTCTCCATCCGCTTGAAGTACGGCAGGCAGTGCGCGTAGTCCCAGCTCGCCATGCCCGGGTCGGCCGCCCAGCGCTGCGTAGTCCAGCGGGTTGCCGCGCTGGAAGATCATGCCGTTGATGCTGCTGGAGCCGCCGAGCACCTTGCCCCGGGCGTGGTAGATCCGGCGGCCGTTCATGAACGGCTCCGGCTCGGACTCGTATTTCCAGTCGTAGAACCGGCTGCCGATCGGGAAGGTCAGCGCGGCCGGCATGTGGATGAAGACGTCCCACCGGTAGTCCGGCCGCCCGGCCTCGAGCACGAGCACCCGCCGCGCCGGGTCAGCCGACAGCCGGTTAGCCAGGGCGCAGCCCGCCGAGCCGCCGCCGATGATGATGAAGTCGTACTGGACCGCTGCCATTGGCATTCCCTGACCTGCCCTGCGCCTGACCGGGATGCTAGCAGCGCCGGCCGCCGGCCCGTGCGCTGGTCATAGGCCATCGAACCGCCGGGATTGACAGGCGCCCGAGTTCTCTGCCCCCGGTTCACCGCTACCGCACCGCGCGACGTCGCCGCAGCACCGCCAGGGGAAAGGTCCAGACCCAGACCGCGCAGAACGCGATAAGCAACGCGGTCGCCAGCGTGTAGGCCCACCAGCCGTGGCCTCCGCCAGCCGGATAGACCTTGAAGCCGCCGGAGTCGGTCGCGGGCAGACTGCGGCCCATGCTGAGGGATGAGCCTCCGCTGATTTCGACGTTGGTACGGACGTCGGATCCGTCAGCGGAGACAAAGCGGCCGAAGTCGGTGCAGCTTTCGCCATGGCCGCAGGCGACTCTGGTGACGGTCCAGGTTCCGTTCTGCGCGTGGCCCAGGTGCGCCGACCACGCAGAGCCGAGCTGGCTGACACAGATCGCCAGGAGCAGCCACAAGACAGGTCCGGCAATATATCGCCACCAGGCCCGCATGGATATTCCTGTCGCGATCATCGCCGCATCGTCGCACGCGCCGGCTGGGGGCACAAGATCCTTCGGCTGCCTGGCCGGCCCTTGGAATCGATCAGCCAGCCGGCCGGGTTGCGAGAGAACATGCGCCAGACGCTCGCCGGGATGAAGGCCGCCGCCACGGCGCAGCGCTGAACCGGCACAGGTCAGCGACTCGTGCTTCGCCCCACGCCTAGGTGACCGCGGCCGCCGCGGACGGGGCCGCCACCGGGGCGGCCGGGACGGCGCCGTTCGAAGCCGGCGGCCCGGCGGGGGCCAGCAGTTCCTCGAGCACCTGGATGGCGCCGGTGATGCGCAGCAGGGTCTGCCGCAGCTCGGCCGCCTTGGCCTCCAGCTCCGCCAGCATCTGCTGGCCCTTCTGGCTGCTCGGCCTTGCAGCTCGCTGACCCGCTGTTCCACCTGTTCCCGCATGCGCTGCTCGCTCCTCTCTCGTGATGTCCGGCTATCGGGGCCCGCAGGGCGGCGACCCTGGCCGCCAGCGCCCCGACCACCGCGTCCTGCTCCTTGACCGCCTCGATCAGCAGCGCGATGAGCTGCTGGTAGCGGATGTGCTTGTAGCCGTGCTCGTCCGCGCGGACCAGTTCCGGCAGGACCGACTCCACCTCCTGCGCGACCAGGCCGAGGTGGTCACCGGCCAGCTCATCGGCCGCCTTGCCGCCGCTCGGCCTCGGCGACCTGCCGGTGCTGCTCGTCGGTGGCGCCCGGCCCGGCGGAGACGCTGTCCTCGACGCCTCGGGTGAGGTGCGCGAGCCCGTCATCGCCCCAGCGGAAGCGCACGCCGTGCAACTGGCGGACCGTCTCCAGCGCATCGCTGATCGGCCGCAGCGCCGTCTTGAGCCGGACGTCGGACGGGCCGCTGGTGCCGACCGACGCGGTGCCGTTCCATGCGTTCTGCATCTGCAGCCAGCCTGCCACCCCACTGATAACAGAGCCTGCCGCTGACGAACAGGTCGCCCTCCAGCCAGGTCGGCCCGCCTTGCAGGTGCAGCTTCTGGCCGGCGGAGCTGGTGCAGCCGATGCAGACGTTGCCGTCCCAGCCGAGGAACAGCCGCGTGGTGCCGTCCGCGTCCTGGTTGTGGGTCCGGAAGTGGAAGCCGTTGCCCGTCGCCACCCGCTCGTCGAACTCGAGCGAGTATCCGTAGTTCTCCTGCCAGGTCCAGAACTTGATCCCGGACCGGAACTGGTTTGCCGCCCGGCGACCTTGAGCGCCAGGTACCGGTTGACCGCTCGAAGCGCCCGATCTCCAGGTCGTTGGCCGGGGCGTTCGTCGCGATGCCGACGTAGCCGCTGGGCTGCACCGTCAGCCGCCAGGCGTTGTTGCTGTAGAAGCCGATCTGAGTTGCCGAAGCCGCCGACGAACCGGTCCGAGGCCACCCACAGGCCGCCGTCGTTGCTGTTGGACCGCAGCCGCCCGTTCACCAGCAGGTCCACCGACGCCCCGCCGCCCCCGGCCACCTCCAGCCTCGCGCCCGGCTTGTTCGTGCCGATGCCGACCAGACCGTCACCGCGGACGAAGGAATAATTCCCGGCTGCCCCCGCGCCCACATCCCGCACCCACAGGAAGTGACTGGCCTGCGCGTTCGCTGTGGTCTGGAAGGACTGTGCGTCAATCTGCATGGCGTGGACCGGCTGCCCCGATGAGGCGGCGTACACGTGCAGGCCGCTGGCCGGCGTGGTCGTGTTGATGCCGACATTCCCGTCGCTGCTGACGACCAGGCGCCAGGCGTTGCCGTTCCAGATACCGATCCTGTTGCTGTCCAGCCCGCCGACGAACCGGTCCTGGACACCCACAGCCCGCCGTCGTTGCTGTTGGACCGCAGCCGCCCGTTGACCAGCAGGTCCACCGACGTGCCGCCGGCGCCGACCACATCCAGCCTCGCGGCCGGCGTGGTCGTGCTGATGCCGACGTTGCCGCTCCAGCCGACGAAGAGCTGGCTCACGCCATCGGCGTTCTTGTTGTGCGACCTGATGTGGAAGCCGTTACCGGTCGCGACGCGCTCGTCGAACTGGACGGTGGACCCGTAGTTCTCCTGCCAGGCCAACATCTTCAGGCCCACCCGGTGCCGCATTGCCGCCCGGGACCTTCAGGGCCACCCACCTGTCCTGCTGGGCATCGAAGGTCCCGACCTCCAGGTCGGCTGACCGGGCTGACGGTGCCGATGCCGACCGGGCCGGTATTCGTGACCGTCAGCCGCCAGGCGTTGCCGTTCCAGAAGCCGACCTGGCTGGTGTCATGCCCGCCGACGAACCTGTCCTGCGCTACCCACAGGCCGGACCGTCGTCGATTGTTCGACCGCAGCCGCCCGTTGACCGGCAGGTCAACCGACGAGCCGCCGCCCCGACCACGTCCAGCTTCGCGCCGGGCTCGCGGTGCCGATGCCGACGCCGCCATCGACGGCCAGCGAGCCGGCCAGCTCCACCGGGCCGTTGCTCGCGGCGGCCAGGGTGACGGGCGTCTGCGGCCGGCGCCGGGCAGGCGCAGGCCCGCGTACGGCCGCGACCGTGATGTCGACCGCGACCCGGCCCGGCGCCGTCCAGCGCCAGGCGTGGCCAGCAGCACCGGCGGGGTCGTGCCCTCGAAGTCCTGCCCGGCCGACCAGGGCGCGTCAGCACGGGCGTTCCAGCCAGCGGGTGAAGTCCGCGCTGCCCCCGGCGGTCTGCGGGTCCTCGGCGCTCTCCAGGTAGCTGATGTAGAGCTGGATGCCCTGCTGGTTGTTGAACGTCTCGGCGGGCAGGTCCACCGTGGTGGCCTGGGCCAGGACCAGCTGATGGCCATCCTGTCGACGGCGGTGCCCGGCGCGACGGTCACCTGGTTGGCCGCGGCGGACGTGACGGCCAGCCCGTCGGCGACCCCGGCCCGTGCAGCAGGCGGTTGTGCCGGTGCTCACGGTCCAGCTGGTAGTTCTGCTCGTCGACGAAGTCCTGGTCCTGCAGGAACTGCCCGTCGAAGTAGCGGACTCGCTTCTCGACGACGCCGGGCAGGTCATAGTGCGGCCATGGGTCTTCCTCTACTAGGTTCGGGATCGACGTTCCCAGCAGGGTGTTCTGGCCGAGGATCAGCAGCGGCGCGTCCGTCTCTCTCGTGCAGTGCCTCGGACACCAGCCGCATCGTCGGGACCGCGATCTGCAGGGCGTAGAAGGTGTGCGCTGGCTTTTCCTGGTCGATGATGGCGCGGGCGATCTGCTGCTTGGTCTGCAGCAGCACCGGGTCCGCCTCGCTCAGCGTCAGCCGCACCTCGAAGAAGTGCGGCGGGTCGGCGAAGTCGTCGTAGATCTCGACCGGCTCGCCGGTGTACAGCTCGAGCATGCTGCAGCAGGCCCGGCGCGGGTGCCGCGCAGCCGGTACAGCGGCACGATCCGCTGGATGAAGCCGCGCTGGGTCTGCTCGATCCCAGTCGGCGCGCAGGCTGAGCGTCACCCAGCCGGCCAGCCAGGGCAGGAATTCGGCCTCGGTCGTCATCCGGGTCGAGGTAGTCCGGCGAGCCGCCGATGGTGGTTTCCAGCCCGGCCTGCCCGCCCGCGCCGCTCAGCACCGTCTCGAAGGCCAGCAGGAACTGGCCGGCGAACGGGTCCTGCCGGAAGATGGCTGGCAGGTAGTCGAGATAGCTGCTGGCCGCCTGGTCTCGGCGGCTGCGGCCGGGCGGGAGGCTGGGTCGCGAGCTGGTCCCGGCCGGGCGGGTCGCTGTCGTCATGCTCTCCCGTTACTGGTAGCTGGTGGCCGAGCGACGTCGTAGGCGACCAGGCGGTCGTCTCCAGCCGCACCAGCTCGTGCGCGTCGAGCAGCGACGCGCGACCCCCGGCCGGTCGTCGTCGGTCTGCACCCGGCCGGCCTGGCGGGCGAGGTGACCTGCACGTTCTCCACGTAGTCGAGCACCGGGACCTGCTCGCGAGCACCGCGGACGACCTCGGACGGCGTAGACCGCCCGGCCGAACGGCCAGCCGGCTGCCCGCGGGACCGCCGGCGCAGCGGGTCGAAGAACGGCCGCCAGCGCCGTCGCGGGCGGCGCTGAGCGCCCGCTGCGGCGGCGCGTCCTCGCGCAGGGCCAGGTTCGCCGCGATCTGCGACCGGCACGTAGCCCGGGTCCGACCACGTGGTGCCGGGTGGTCAGGATGCCGGCGCTCGTCGAAGAACGCCCACAGCGCCGCGTACAGTCGCGCTGACGGCGGCGGGCTGGAGGGGCCCCGGCTGGCGCTGCCCCGGCTCGGGCGCCACGGACGACCAGGCTCACGTGGGCCTGGGCCTCGGCGCCGCGCGCACGGCCGGGTCGGTGGCGCGACAGGTCGCGCCGGGGCACGCACCGCACCCGCGCTGATCTTCGCCGCCCGCGCCGGCAGCGCGCCGGCCTCGGTGGTCCGCGGCCAGGTATGCAGCGCCAGCCACTCGTAGTCGCCGGCGGTGACGGCGCGGTAGCGCTCCCGCAGCCCGAGCATGGTCTGCCGGGATCGCGTCGTCCAGGCTCACGCCGTCCGGCCGGGACCAGTCCGGCCCGTTGAGCAGCTTGAGGAACTTCTCGGTGCTGGCCGGCGGGATCTGGTTGACCTGGAACAGCAGCATCTCGGTCAGCCAGGCCAGCAGCTCGATCAGGGTGATGCCCGGGTCGCTGGGGTTGTAGTCGGTCCAGGCCGGATGCAGGCTCGGGAGCAGCGCCTGGGCCTGCGGCGGTCAGGTCGGCGTAGGTGCGGTCGTCGAGGTTGGGCAGCGGAATCGGCATCGGCTCTCCTCACGCTCTGCGCACCCTGGCCGGTCACCCTGATCAGCTGAGCGCGACGCTGATGTCGGGCGGCTGGCAGTAGATCAGGGCGCGGTCCAGCCAGCTCTGCAGGGACTTGCTCGCGCTCGGGCTGGTCGCTGGGGCTCGGTCATCGGCCGCCGCAGGATCGCGCTGCAGCTCCAGCTTGAGTTCGGGGTCGGCGGTCTCCGGCAGGCAGGACAGGGTCAGCGAGCGGACGTGATCCACTCCGCTGATCGCCTTCCAGCAGCGCGGAGAGCTCGCGTGGCGTGCGGCCTGCTACCGAACGGCCACCCCTGGCCGTCCGGCCCGCCGGTCAGCGGGTGCAGGTAGCCCTGCAGCGTCGTCCTGACCCGGTCGCCCGACCGGTCGGCCACTTCGACCGAGGTGCACCACCACCGTCGCCTGGACCGTCACGGCGATCCATTCCGGGCCCGGCCACCCACAGGTCGGCGGTGGGCGAGCAGCGGGCCTGCAGGTAGGCCTGGACCTGCCGGAGCAGGACGAGGCTGGGCGTCGGGCGGTCCGCCTCGGGCTCGGCCGGGACGATGATCACGCCCATCCGGCCGGCCTCGACCGCGGCGTGATCGGGGGTTGGGACCGGCGCCAGCGGATCGAGCCAGAGGCTGTTAGGGTTGAAGATCGGCACGATCGCGGCCGCGGTGGCCACGTCGGCGGACGCGGCCAGCGGCCAGGTCCTCCAGGTCCTGGGCAGCGACGGCGCGGTCGCGGTGGCGCAGCACCCGCGGCCCCCGGTCCTGCAGCCGCGCGATCGGCTCACTGGGCGCGCCGCCCTGGCGCGGGCTGGTTGTTGGTGACGCCGTCGATGTAGGGGACGCTCGACTTGAGCTCGACGATCGTCGCGGCGTCCTGGTTGCCCTGCTCGCCGCCGCCGGCCTGGTAGGTCATCCGGATGTTGTTCTGGCCGATGGGCGGGATCAGGCCGTGCGTGCCGTCGCCGAACTGGATCACGCCCGGACAGCGGGTCCGCGCGTGTAGTGCCGGTCCCGGGGGCCGGACTGGTAGAAGTCCGGCACGGCGTGCCAGCGGACCCAGATCTCGTCCGGCTGCCCGGCGGCGTCCAGGGTCACGGTGACGGCATCGGCGCCCTCCAGCTCGGCGATCAGCGCCTGCTCCTCGGCGGGCGCGGGCCGCTGCGGCTCGCGCACGATCACCTGCTGGCCGGGCTGGACCGGGGTCTGCGCGGTCGGTGAATGACTGGCCGGGGTCGCCGTTGCCTGAGCCGAGGATCTCGTTCTGCGACGGTGGTGACCTGGGTCGCCCAGGTGGTGTTGAGCAGCACGCGGCGCAGCTGCGGCGGCAGCGGGAAGTTGCCTGCCTGCCACCGCAGCCGCAGCCAGCACATGGCCTGCCCGAAGCAGGACCTCCAGACCAGGTCCGCGGGCCCGATGAAGGTCACCAGGCCACGGCTCGCTGAGGCCTCCGGTCTCGTCCACCGCGCCGAGCGGCTGCCAGCCGTCCGGGCCGGAGTACTCCCAGGTGGTCCGGGCGGCGTCGGCGGGGCCGAGCTCGGTGAGCTGATCGGCCGCGACCTGCTCGGGCAGCGGCGGCTCGACCTCGAGGAAGAGGGTCACCGACCGCTGGCTGAACGGCTGGTCGAAGCCGAGGTACAGGGCGGGCTCGGTGTCCGCGGTCGGGGTGAACGGGGTGAACAGCGAGCCCTGGGCCGCGGCGCGCGGCGGCGCTGTGGTCGGCGTAAGCGAAGTCGTTGTAGCTCAGGCAGGCGGTGACCGGCAGCGGCGGCTGCGGGGCGATCGTCGCGGTGATCGTCAGGGTCTTGATCGACCGGGGGCGCGAGGGTCGCCGGGCTGAACGTGTAGGTGTTGTCCTTGTTCTGGGCTGGTAGCTGGCTGGCCGCGCCGTAGCTGCCGCCGATCAGCCGGGCCCGCAGCCAGTAGCCGCTGCACGCCGTTGACCGGCTGGCAGGCGCGACGGGGTCGGGCAGGGTCAGGCTCACCTGGCCGTTGTCGGTGAAGGCGTAGTTGGCCGCCGTGACGTGCCACTGGCTGCCGTCCGACACCTCCCAGGCGATCGCTGGGCCTGTCCCGCGGTGCGGACCGGCGGCACCGGGGTGACGGTGGGCTGGGCGCCGGGTTGGTCAGGGTCACGCTGAGGGTGATGACCGCGCCCGGGCCTGGCCAGTCGCGTCCGGGCAGGCGAGGTAGAAGGTGTCGTTGAATTGCGGCTGCTGGCCCAGCGGGTAGAAGTCCTTGCTGAGGTCGATCTCGGCCGACGTTGCAGAACGCGGCCGGGGACGGCTAGCGGCGGCCGACGCGGCTCTGCGGCGGGCGGGTGCCCGGCTGGCCGGACACCTGGATGCCGCCCAGCTGCGGCAGCTCCCAGTCGAAATCCACGGTGAGCGCGGCGATCACCGGCGACGGTGGTGTACTGCCCGCTCGCGACGTCGACGCGCAGCCAGCGCCCGGTGCGGGTGCGGTAGAGGCTGAGCGGCCAGGACATGGGGACGTGGAAGCTGATGCTCGCCGGCGCGGGTGAAGGCCCGGGTGCCGTCTGGAAGTCGAAGCCTGATGGTCCCCGTCCTGCGCCGCGCTGGCGCTGGACTGTCCCAGCGGCAGCCACTGGTCGTCGGCCTGGTAGAACCAGTTCAGCTGCACGCCGGCGCCCGCTCCCGGCTGGGACAGCCGGACGTGCATCCGTGACCTGGGCCCCGCCGGCGTCGAAGGCCTCGTCCGCGCTCAGGTAGAACCGCTGGACCGAGCTGTCGGCCGGGAACGGGGACAGCGGCAGCGTCAGGTCCTGCGGGTTCCGGGCACCGACCGCGATCGACTCCGGCCGCAGGCCGCCTGGCCGGGGGGCAGCGGCAGGTCGAGCTGGGCCCGCAGCCAGCCCGCCCGGATCCCGCTGACCGCGGTCGGGGTCAGCGGCGGGCAGGCCGGGCAGTGTCACCCGCCAGGCGCCGCCGCTCACGGCGGCGCTGCTGGCGGCCGCCTGCCAGCCGCTGCCGTCCCAGTACGCCCAGCTAACCGGCCAGTTCTGCCACTGCCAGGTGTCCGGCGAGGCGAGCGTGAGCACGACGTCCTTGGCGCCGGGCTGGGTCAGCAGCGGGTCGCAGGCCAGGTAGAGCTGGTGGGGCGACGGCTGGTCCCCGGTGAAGACGGCGAACGGCTCGTCGGCCGTGCCCCGGTCGCCGGCGCCGGTGCGGTCGCTGTAGGTGTCGTCCTCGGTGTCGCTGACGAAGGCGGCCTGCAGCTGGGCCCGGGTGACGACCAGGTTCCGCTCGGTCTCGAAGACCACCTCGTCCGATCCCCGGCCGGCGGCGGCGCCGCGGCCAGGGCGCCCGGCCGGGACGACGGCGTCGACCGGGCTGCCGGCGGCCAGGTGGAAGGTCAGCGGCACCCGGGCGGCCCGCGGCGGCACCGGCGAGGCGCCGATCAGGTTCAGGAAGGCCAGGTAGTTCTTGTCCGGGCGCGCGGTTGAGGCGCTCGATCACCAGCTCCGGCGAAGCGGCCGAAGATGCTGGATCAGCGCCTGCCCCGCGTCTGGCTGCCCGTCGGGCGCGGGCCGCCAGCCGCTGAACTGCCCGGCCAGCTGCCCGGTCTGCGGCGACGATGTCGCTGGTAGCTCGCGCTTGTCGATCGGGAGGCGCCTGCATGCGCTACTCCAGGTAGAACGGGTAGACCAGGTTGAACCGGCTGTTGGTCGAGCGCACCTGGTAGTTGATCTCGATGACGCAGGACATTGGCTTGCGCCGGGTCCGGTGCGGCGTACACGTCGAGCACGTCGATGCGCGGCTCCCAGGTGGCGAGCGCCTCGCGGACCGTCACTGGTGACCGCGGTGGCCGTGGCGGCGTTGTTGACGCCGAAGACCAGGTCGTGGAGGCCGCAGCCGAAGTCGGGGCGCATCACCCGCTCGCCCGGGCGAGGTGGCCAGGATCGTCCAGATCGACTGGCGGATGCCCTCGTCCGCCGTCCGGCGCCAGCTCGATCTGGCCGCCGGCGTCCAGGCCGACCGGGAAATTCCAGCCCAGGCCGAGGAAGTCGGTGTTCGTCATGGGTCAGCCGATCATCACGGTGCCGACGGCGACGATCGTGCCCGCCGGCTAGATCGGCCGGATCGTTGCAGGTGAGAGCCTTGTCGCCGTGGCGGGCGGCGGGCTTGCCGTTGATCTTCACGGTCGGGCTGCCCTGCTGGACCGTGCCCTTGTTGGCCGGCGGCCGCTGGAAGCTGGTGCCCGGCGCGGTCGGCAGGTGCGGCGGGGTGTTGTCCGCGGTGCTGCCCACCACGGCGGCCGCCTGGCCGCATGATCTTGACGTCCGTGCTCAGCCCGCCGCTGAGCATCCCGGCGAAGGGATGCGGCAGCGGCGTGGGGACGATCGACGGGCCGCTGGGCACCATGACGATGTGCGTGTCGGTGGCGACGACCTGGTCGCCCTGCTTCGCTGCTGGCTGTCCCATCGAGCACTCCTTTCCTGGTCCTAGTTGATGTTCACCACGGTGCCCTTGATGTTCAGCTGGGCGGACGACTTTCAGATCCATGCTCTGGCTGGCCTCGATCTTGACGTCGGCCGTGGAGGTGATCTTGCACGCCCTTGCCGCTGAGCTTCAGCTTTCCGCTGCTGGACTTGATGGTCACGTCGGCGTCGGCGGTGATCGTGATGGTGTTGTCCTTGGAGCTGATCACGATCGTGTTCTTGGTGCTCTGAATCGGTGATCTCGATTTTCTGCTCGCTGTCGGTGTCGGTCAGGCGGATCACGTGCCCGCTGCGTGACTTGATCACGCGCAGGTCGTTCTTGCCGTCGCTGTTGTTCTCCGGCGGCTTGTCCTTGCCGTTCCACAGGCCGCCGAGCACGTAGGGACAGTCGGGATCGCCGTGCTCGAAGGCCACCAGCACCTCGTCGTTGACCTCGGGCAGGAAGTAGAGCGCCCCGGCTGGCGCCGGCCATCGGGGTCACCACCCTGGCCCAGTCGGTCTCGACCTGGTCGGCCATCCAGGGCAGGCTCGCCTTGACCCGGCCCGAGGCCGTCGGGGTCCTTGTTGTTGGTCACCACGCCGATGGCCACGCCGAAGAACCGCTCGCCGGCCGCGACCGGCGCCAGCAGTTGTGAGTACGCGTCCATCAGGCGGTGTTCCTTTGCACGGTGAAGGAGGTGTGGTAGCCGTGGTCGGGGGTCACGGTGTGGGTGACCGAGGTGACGTAGTACGGGCCCGCTGAAAGTCGTGCCCGCCCCGGTGATGCTGACCACGACGCCGGCCCGCAGCCTGGGCCGCCCGTGCGCGACCACGTCGCCTTCCACGTAGGTCAGCGCCATGGTGTTGAAGCCGCCCTGGGCCATGGGATCGGCCTGGGCCTTGGTGCGCAGCGCTGTCCCAGGCTGGCCACGCTGGCGGCGCCGAAGGCCCGGCGGGCGGCGGCGGCGCCGGAGCCCGGGGCGGCCGCCATGGAGCCCACCACCGCGGTCTTCTCCTTGACATCCCAGCCGCGCACGGTCACCTCGCTGACCTGGCTGAGCGTGCTCAGCCGCGGGCTGAACTCGGTGATGTCCTGGCCGAGGGACAGCCGGTCGGATGGCTGGGCGGCGGACGGCGGCGAGCGGAAATACAGGACCTTGTCCCTGACGAAGATCTCGTATCCGATCATGGCCGCCCGCCAGCGCAGGAATTCCCAGTCGGACTGATTGCTCTGGATGACGTAGGCCTGGGTGACCTTGGTGTCGCTCGATGCTGGCCCGCAGTCCTGCCTCGCGGGCGATCTGGCCGGCGATGGTGCTGTCCTTCATCTTGACGAAAGTGCGGGTCTTGCGACCCCGGGCCAGCCGGTGGCGCTGGTCATAGCCGCGCACGAGCAGCACCGGCGGCTCGCTCGCTGGTGAACACCGGCTCCAGGCTGGTGATCTCAGCCACCATTACCTTGCTCAAGTTGCCGAGATAGCCGAGCCAGATCTCCACCTCGGCACCGACCGAGAACAGCGGGGAGTCAGACCAGGCGACCTGGAGCAGCGTGTGATCCCAGTTGCTCAGCTCCAGGGTGAACATGCTGAGCGCCTGCAGATCCTCCTGGACGGTCACCGCCTGCAGGTCCGCCTGGGCGGCAAGCGGCAGTGCCATGCCGTTGACGCGGATGCTGACGTCGGGGATCTCAGCGCGCGGCATGGCGGCTCCCCCGCGGTGACGGCCGGCCAGTTCGCCTGGCCCGGACCGGGTGACCCGTCACGGCTGCAGCTTGGGGATCGTCAGCATCGTCCCCGGTCGCAGGTCACGCGGGTTGACGATGCCGTTGGCAGTGGCGATCGGCCGCCACAAGGCCGGATCGCCGTACTCGTCCGCGGCCAGGCTCTGCAGTGTGTCGTAGCGCCGCACCTGCCGGGTCTTGATCACATCCGCGGAGTGCAGCTCGCCGGCCCGGACCTGTCCCTGGGTGCCAACCTCAGCGAATTCGCAGCTCAGGGTGGCCCGTACCGGTGTCCCGTCGTCGAGGAACAGGGTGAACCGCTGGGTCAGGTCGGTCAGCACGCCGGTGAAGATGTCGAACACGCCCCACCGGAGGTGGCAGACGGGGGGCTCGTGCAGCTCCGTGCCCGGGTCGAGCAGCTTGGCGATCTGGTCGGTGTGCTGCCGCACGTCGGTTGCCTCGCGCCCGGAGACCAGGGTCGCGGGCAGGAAGGAGGCCGCGCCGGCGGCCACGGTCATCCCGCCTGAGCGCGACTCGTAGGTGTCAAAGAACAGGTCGATGGAGAACTGCTCGGCCTGGACCCAGCGGAATTCCTGCTCCACTGGCGCTGATGTCTGGCCGCCCTGGCCCACGACGCGATGCTGCTCCCAGTACGCGGACTTGGTGAGGTTGATCTCGCTGGGATTGAATAGCGCCTCGATCGGGCCGCCGCCCTGCGGGTAGATGGTGAGCTTCTGCAGCTCGCCCCCGCCGCTGCCCAGGCCCAGCAGCTCCGATACCACCTTGGCCTTGTTCAGGCTCATCGCAGCATCCCCCTGCGCTCTCGCTCGATGGCCAGCTGGTGCATGAACTGGCGCTGCACGGTGCTGATGATGCGGTTCACGTCAAGCTGCGGCTGGGCCGGCCGGGTCCGCTCCCGGTCGCGGCCGGGCCGGTCCGCCCGGCGCCCGGTCAGCTGGTCCCTGGTGGCCCGGTCCTGGTCCCCGGCCCTGGCCGCCTGTGGCACTGCCCTCGCCTGCGGCACTGCCCTGGCCTGGGGCACTGCCCTGGCCTGAGGCACTGCCCGGGCCGCCTGCCGTACCGCGCTGGCCGCAGCGGCTGCCCCGGCCTGGCCGGCCGCCAGCCGGGCCGCCGCGGCCGCCAGCCGGGCCACCGGAAGCGGCACCGGCTGGCCCGAAGCCAGCCAGCCGGGGTTCCCGGCGCCGCCCGCGGACTGTCCGGTCACCGCCGGCCTGGCCGGGCCGCCGGACGGGAAGCCCGCGGGCCAGGCCAGGCTGGCAGCGGCCGACAGGGTTCCCCCGGTCCGGCCCGCGGGCCGTACCACCGGGCGGCCGGACGAGCCGTCGCCCTGAGCCGGCCCGGCGCCTGGGTAGGTCACGATGTGGCCGGAGCGGCCGCCTGCGGCGGCCCGGCCCCTGGCGACAGGGAACCGGACCCCGTTCCCCGGTGCGGAGCCTGGCGCGAGGCTTCCTGGCGCGGAGCTATCAGCTGCGGAGCGCCCGGCTGTCCCGCTCGCCAGGGCCGCCTGCCCGGCCTGAGGTTGCCCTGGCCCGGACGGCCTGGCCAGCGGTAGCACGGCCGGAACCGGCCCCGCCAGGGACAGTCCGGCTGCGGGTAGGGCGACCGGCGCAGCGATCGTCCCTGGCACCGCCCTGGCCGACCCTCCCGCTGCCGCTGCCGCCGACGACTGGGCCGCCGACGAGGCTGGCCCCGCTGGCCCCGGCCGCGACGCGGCCGCGCTGCGGAGCCCGGCGGCTGATGCTTGCGGCAACTGGGTCCGGCCGCCCGGCACCGGGCCGGCCCCGCCCGGCCGCGCCCCGGCACCCGGCGACGCGGCTGAGCCGCTAGGTGTCCCGGCACCCGGCCACTCGCTCGCTCCGCCAGGCAACGTCCCGGCGGCCAACGTCCGGGCGCCGGGCCGCACCGTCGCTCCGCCAGGCCGCGCCCCGGTCCCAAGCCGGGCTCCCGTACCGCCAGGCAGCGTCCCCGCGCCCGTCCCGCCGGTCCCGCCCGCCCCCGTCATACCGTTCGCCCGGCGAGGCCCCGCCCCCGCACCCGGCCACGAGCTCGCCCTGCCGGTCGCCGCTCCCGGTCCGTTAGGCGAAGTCCCGCCGCTCCTCCGGCCGGCCTGCGATCCGGTCCCCCGCGGCGCTCCGGCGGCCGGCGGCAAGCCGTCCACAGCCGAGCGGGAGGCTAGCGGCAGGGCCGACGCCGGCGGCGAGCGCCATCCGGCTGGCCCGGCCTCGGCTGGCCGCACCGCGGCGGACAGCCCTGAACCGGCCGACCCTGAACCCGCCGAACCCGGACCGGCCGACCCTGGGCCGGGCGATCCTGAACCGGCCGACCCTGGGCCAGCCGACCCCGGCGGCCGGGCGGGCTGCGGCGCGATCCGGCCCCGTACCGCCGGCCGCGGCGGCCCGCTGACATCCGGCGGAGCTGGAGCCGGCGGGGCCGGATCCAGCCGGTCGCGCGGACTCCTCTTTCCGGCCACTACCGGGCGCGCCGCGCGGCTGCCCCCGGCGCCAGGCTCGCGCCGCAGCAGCAGGTCAGTCAGCGGCGAGCCGCCGATCATGCGCTGATGCCTGGCCAGCACCGTCCGCGCCTGGCCATGCCGGACGCAGCCCGGCTGCTCGGCCCGCCCCAGGAGCCGGCTCAGCAGCGGCGAGCCTGGCGGAAGTGCCGAGCCCAGTGGCAACGGCGAGCCCGATGGCAGCGCCGAGCCCGGTAGCAACGGCCAGCCTGACGGTTGGGCTGGGCCTGCCAGCGGCCGGCCTGCTGGCGGCGGGGAAGCCTGACCTGGCGGCGGCGGTGTCGGTGGTGTCATCGGCGGCGCCCCCTACCCGCCAGCCAGCTGCGCGATACCGCCCGCCAGCGCGGCCGCCTGGCCGAGCAGCGGCTTGGTCAGCCCTTCGTGGGCCAGTTCCAGCGACTCGACCCCGACCTCATCGCTGGTGGCGTTGAAGGCGGGACCGGTCCAGCGGACCGGCAGGGCGTTGCGGAAGTTCCACCACATCACCGGGATCTGCTGCGGATCGAGCAGCATGATGGTGCCGTTCCGGCGCTGGATCGCGCCCTGGGTGGTGTTGTAGTACCAGTTCCACAGCGCGCTCACTGACGTCAGGCCGTGCTGCAGCACCAGGTTGGAGTACCTGGTGCGGCCCGGCAGTTTGTGCACGAAGCCGTTGACGCCGCCCTCGGCGTACTCCTCGACTTCCACATCGCTCTCCAGGCCGCTCACCTCGGTGAAGCCGCCGACCAGCAAGCCCTCGATCTCGACCGCGAAGTTGAAGGTCTGGTAGGGCGGCAGCGGCCGGACGCCGGGCACCCAGTTGCCGACCAGCGACGGCAGCCAGCTCAGTCCCAGCGGTACTCCGGTCGATGTCATGACCTCATGCCTCCCGCTTCATTCAGCCGTTCATTGATCCGGGCCGCCTCGGCCACCCACCGCTGGCGTTCGGTGTGGTCAAGCTGCATGACCTCCCGGTACGACCAGTGGAAGTTAAAGGCCAGGTACGCTACCTCCTCGTGCAGCCGGTCGAGGGGGTAGCGCGCTATTCCCCCAGGCTGGCTGTCTCCACGTCGAACTCACCTGCGCAGTGCGGGCAGGTCACCTCCAGCCTGCTGTGCCCGTTCTGGTTGACGCGCTGATAGAAGTCCTGCAGATAGGCCAGGTCCGCGGCGTACAGGCTCTCGATCGTCCTGGTGTTGACGTGATCGACGGTGCCCAGCCTGGTGACCACCCGCGCCAGCAGGATGACCACCAGGTAGCCGGGGTTGGCCCGGACCCGCGGGTCCTTGAGCGGCTCGATCTCGTCGAACGCCGTGGCCAGGCGCATGCTGCCGTCCCGGTGCACGCCGCCATCAGGATCGGCCAGGCCGTGCGGCAACGTGAAAGGGAACTCGGTCTGCTGCACCGCGGGAGCCACGGTCAGCTCCACTTGTCGACCTCGATCCGCTCGCAGGCCAGGACGAGCTGCTCGACGGCCAGGTCATCAGCGGTCGCGTTGAGACTGGGACCGGTCCACTGCCGCGGCCAGCAGTCGAACAGGTTCCAGGTCACCTTGGCATTGCCGGTGTCGTCCAGCAGCGTGATGGAGATGTCGTGGCGTTCGACATTGCCCTTCATCACCTTCTCCCGCCACTCCCACAGCTTGCTGTCGGAGGTGATGCCACGGCTGAGGGTGATATCGGAGTGGGTGACAAGCCCGGGCAGCTTGCGGACGCTCAGGTTCTTGTCGGTGCCCTCGCGGTACTCCCCTGCGTTCTGGCTGTTCTCCAGGCCAGAGCACTCACGGAAGCCCGCCCGGGTAACACCGTCCAGTTCGACGGCGAAGTTGTAGCCGGCATAGGGATCAAGCCGGTCAGCCATTGTCGGACCTCCTCATCCGGTTGCTGAGCCTGGTTGGATGCTGACGCCGCTGGCGCCGTGGATGATGCGGACGACGACGAACTCGGCTGGCGCGGCCAGTGCCAGGCCTACCTCGGTCACCACCATCCCCGCGTCGGCCACCTCAGGCGGGTTGGTCTCGCTGTCGCACTTGACGAAGAACGCTTGGTCCGGGCTGCGGCCCTTCAGGGCGCCGCGCTGGTACAGGCCGTCCAGGTAGGCGGTCAGCTCACGCATGACGCGCACCCACAGCCTGACGTCGTTGGGCTCGTAGGCCAGTTCGGCCATGAACAGCTCCAGCCAGCGGCCCAGGGTGAGGAAGACCCGGCGCGCCCCGATGCTGCGCCAGTCCGGGTCGTCGCTCAGCGTGCACGCCCCCCAGACCCTGATGCCCCGGCCCGGCACCGTGCGCAGGCAGTTCACCCCGCCGGCGTAAAGCGGCCCGATCACGTCGTCGGTGAGGCTGACCCGCAGGTCAAGGACCTGCTCGATGACTTCGTTGGCCGGGGCCTTGTGCACCCCGGTCTGCTGGTCGGTGCGGGCGTAGATGCCGGCCACGTGCCCGCACGGCGGCAGGTACAGCGGCGTCCCCGCGTCGCTCGGCACCCACAGCCACGGGTGGTAGATGGCACCGTCCGGGCTGGTCAGCGCGGTCCGCTGGTATTGCACGGTTTTGGTCACGCTGGTCAGCACCGCGTCGAGGATGGCGAACCGGCCAGCGCGCGCGCAATCGGCGAGTACCTCCGCCTGCAAGTCGGTGACCGCGCTCAGATCCGCTGCCTGGGTCAGGCTGACCGACGCCATGATGTCCGGGGCGCAGACCAGGTCGACCGGGTCAGTCGCCTGCAGGGACGCCAGGCCCGCCTGCAACCTGCTGAGCAGCACGGTTATCTTCTCGTCGAGGCGCACCACATAGCACAGCAGCCCGCCGTTCTCGAAGAATCCGCGCACCGCGTAGGCCAGGTAGCCGTCGGCCCGGGCCGGGCCGAAGTTCGCCTCGAACTGCGGCCACAGGGTCAGCGGCTGCGGGGTGTTCGCCGCGCCGTCGCTGGCCAGGCCGAGGAACGCGGGCACCCCGGTCAGCAGGCTCGGCGGGGGCGGCGGGTAGACATCCCTCAGGTAGACCCCGGGGGCCGGGACTCCGGCTATCGCTGGCGTGGTCATCTGCGGTTACTGCGCCGGGCCGGCCCACTGGCTGAGGCGGAAGATGACGAACTCGGCCGGGCGCACCACGGCCACGCCGATCTCGGCGATCACCTGGCCCAGGGCCCGGACGTCCGGCGGGTTGTTGGTCTCATCGCAGCGGACGTAGAAGGCCTGCTCGGGGGTGGCTCCGACGAGCGCGCCCGCGGCCCACTCGCTGGTGAGGAAGGCACTCACGTTCCGGCGCAGCTTGGACCACAGGTCATCAGCGTTGGGCTCGAACACCGCCCACTGCGTTCCCTCGTCGATCGACTCGCGCAGGAAGTTGACCAGCCGCCGCACGCTGATGTAGACCCACTCGGGGTCACCGGCCGGATCCGAGGCCAGGGTGCGTGCGCCGTACAACTTGATGGTGCCGTTGAAGGAGCGGATGCAATTGACGCCGACCGGGTTCAGCACGCCCTGGAGGATCTTGCTGACCTGATAGCGGACGTCGAGCGCGCCCATGATCACCTCGTTGGCCGGCGCCTTGTGCACCCCGCGCTCGGCGTCGCTGCGGGCGTAGATGCCGGCCAGGTGGCCGCTCGGCGGCACCGCCACGCGTGCGCCCGGCTGGCCCAGCGGGTCGGCGACCTTGAGCCACGGGAAGTAGAAGGCGCCGTAACCGTCCGGGTTGGCCGCGGGCCGCCAGATGCCGGTGTCGTCGGTCGAGACGATCAGGTTGTCGCTGGCGATGTCGCGGGCGCTGTCCAGGATCGCGACCCGGTCTTGCATTTTCTGGCAGTGCGCGACCAGGGAGGCCTGGACCGCGTTCAGGGCGGCCTGCGCGGTGTCGGGGGGCAGCGGCGCGGCGACGATGGCGATCTCGTCGATCCCCTCGAGCTGCCGCAGCGCCTGGTCGACGTCGGCACCGGCGTCGCTGACCCTGGTGACCCAGCAGCGAGTGCCCCCGTTGTTGAAGAACCCGTAGACCGCCTGGGCCAGGTACTGGTTGGCGGCCTGGATGTTGCCGAAGTTCTGGGCGAATTCGGTCCAGCTGTTGAGCGGCGTCGCGGTCAGGGCCGGCGCTTGCGGGTAGGCGGTGCCGGACGGCGCAGCGGGCATGCCGGTCAGCTTCGACGGGTCCCAGGCCGCCTTGATGTCGGCCGACACGCCGATGAACGCGGCCGTGCTGGTCCCCACGCCCGCGATGGGCTTGATCGCCGAAGGCACTTCCTCCACGTAGACGCCTGGCCACGAGTAGGTGGGCATGTCATCACTCCTATGGTCGAGACACCGGACTGGTTGCGGCCGGCTGAGCCTGGCCCACTCCCTGCGTGATCGTGATGATCTTGTCGGTCACGGCCTGGCCGACCTCGGCGGGCTCGAAGACATCGACGCTGATCGTGACCGCGTAGTTAAGAGTCGCTTTGGGCTTGCCCCCCATGGCCTGCCAGAGCTCGCCGAGACTGTGCAGGTGCGCCTCGGCGATGATCCTGGCGGGCAGCGGGGGTTCCTGCCCGGCCAGCTCGCCGCTCAGATAGGTCACTGGAATCGCCCGATGGCGCAGCAGCACCTTCATCACCTCGCCGAGCAGCCGGTGCTCGTCCTGGACCGGGTCAGGGGCGCTCGCGCTGGGCCAGGCGGTGATCAGGTAGGAGCAGGTGACGCGAACCGGCGGCCGCTTGCGGGTGACCATCCCGTCGGACCCGCGATCCAGCTCCCACTGAGTCGACCGCAGTTCGTGGTCCTCACGCACGTCGTAGAGGAAGAAGGAGATGGCGGGCAGGCTGACGCCGGACGGCGGGAACTGATCGTCGGGCGCCGCGAAGCTGATGGCGACGTTCTGCACCGCAAGCTCGGCCTGGAGCAGCGCCGCCAGCGTCGCGTCAATGTCCTGGAGCATGATGCGTACGTGATAACAGGCCAGCGTTGCCATGACATCTGCCGGCGTGTCCGTGACCGCGTCTCGCCGCACTCAGCGCATCGCGGCCCGGCGACCGCTTACCCGGGTCCCGCTTCTCCTGCGTCCTGGATGTGACCGCCGAGTTCGCCGGCCGTCAGCACCTTGCCCATCTTCTGGTACTCCCTGCGGGTCGCGTGCAGCAGGTGCGCCATGGTCACGACGCCGCCGTCGGCGGCGGCCAGGAAGGCGCCGGCCAGGGCGATGTTGCGGATGCTGCCGCCGGCCAGCTCGACCCGGCGGGCCAGGAAGTCGAGGTCGAGACCCGCCTCACGAGGGGCGGCCTCCGGCCAGATCTGCTCCCAGATGCGTCGGCGTTCAGCCACCTCGGGCAACGGGAAATCGACGGTGACATGCAGCCGGCGCACGAACGCCTCGTCCATGTTCTTGCGCAGGTTGGTGGCGAGGATCACCACGCCCTGGTACTCCTCCATCTTCTGCAGCAGGTAGCTGATCTCGACGTTGGCGTAGCGGTCGTGCGCGTCGCGGACCTCCGTGCGCTTGCCGAACAGCGCGTCGGCCTCGTCGAAGAACAGGATGGCGTTGCTGGTCTTGGCCTCGTCGAAGATGCGCGCGAGGTTCTTCTCGGTCTCGCCGATGTACTTGCTCACCACGGTCGACAGGTCGATCTTGTACAGGTCGAGACCCAGCTCGCCGGCGAGGACCTCGGCGGCCATGGTCTTGCCGGTGCCCGGCGGGCCCGGCGAACAGGACGTCTGAGGCCCTTGCCCGTGGCCAGCTTGCGGTCGAAGCCCCAGCTCGTCGTAGACGAGGGCGCGGTAGCTGGACCTGGTCGGCAGATCTCGCGCAGCTGGGTCATCCGGTCGGCCGGCAGCACGAGGTCAGCCCAGGCGTAGTGCGGGGTGATCTTGCGGCCAGCTCGGCGAGCTTGCGGTTGGACTGCAGGCGGCAGGCGGCGTACAGGTCGGCCAGGGTGACCACCGGCGCGGCCGGGTCGCGGCGGCGGGCGAGCTCGCGCGCGGTGGCCGCGGCGTCGCGGATCTGCCCGCCGGTGAGGCGGAAGCTTCCGGCCAGCGCCGGCCAGGTCCGGCTCGGCGCCGGGCACGGCGGACTCCTCGTCCCCGGACAGCGCCGCTCGCCACAGCTGCAGGCGTTCGGCGTACCCGGGCCGCGGGAACTGCAGGCGCAGGAAAATGCCCTGGCGCAGGGCGCCGGCGGGTTCCCAGGTGGCCGACCCGGCCAGCACCGCCGGTCCCGGGTGCGCGGCCAGCGTGCGGGCCAGGACCGCCAGCCGGGCGGTCGTTCTCCTCAGCCAGCAGGGCGTCGAAGTCCTCCCAGTACAGCAGCGCCCCTTGCAGCCGGGCCTCGCGGTCGATCAGGCCCGCCAGCGCCGCGAACTCCCGGGCGTCGCACCCGGCCAGCTGACGGCCCGCCACGGTCAGCAGGCGCTGGCCCAGCGCCTGGCCGCAGGCCGCCGCGGCGGTTCGCTTGCCGACCCCGTAAGGCCCCTGGAAGTAGAGCACGAGCTGGGCGCCGTCCGGGGAGTCGCGCGCCGCCCTGGCGTACCGGGTGAGCCGGTCCAGCTGATGCCGGAACGGCGCGGGCAGCACCAGCTCGTCCAGGCGGGCGGCCGGGGTGGCCAGGCTGGCATACGGCCGCAGCCGGTCGTCCACCGCGTCGTCGCCGAGCAGGAAGCCGGCCACCCGCGGGTCCAGCAGCACCGTCTGGCCGAGCCCGGAGCGCTGGCCTGGCTCGTCGTGCAGCTGGACCAGGTGGTGGCGCAGCAGCGGCGCGGCGGCGGTGAGCCGGGCTCGCGCGGCCACCTTCGCGGCCAGCCCGGGGCAGAGCAGGCTCAGGATCAGGTCGACGCTCGGATGCCGGCGGGTCACGTCGTCGTGCAGGTAGGCGTAGAGGCGCTCGTACGCCCGGTCCAGTTCCGGGGCCAGGCAGATCAAGATGACGTCGAGGTCCAGGCCGGTCAGGTCAAACGCCTGGGCCAGCCCGGCCAGCCGTAGCGGTATGCCCTCGCCCAGGCTCTGCTCCGCGCGCTCGGCGATGTCGGCCGACAGCTGGTCCAGCCGGGCCTGGACGGCGGCGGCCAGCTGAGCCGGGAGCGGGACCCGAGCCCAGGCGGGCGTGCCGATGGCCTTGTCGAGCAGTTCGTCCGCCTCTGCCTCGGGAATGTAGAAGGCCGCCAGCTCGTCCGCCTCGCCCCGGCCCTGGCGGGCCCGCCACACCTCGGTGCGCAGCAGCAGGTCGAGGCGTTCCAGCTCGGCGAGGATGTGCTGCAGCGATGTCTGGTACATGAGCCGACCTAGCGCATTGCCTTTCTGGCCGGCGCCAGGGCCGAGCCACCGGTATCGCCGGTTCCTGGTCAGATTGTCTGGCCCAGGGTCTGGCCGAGCGTCTCCCGCCCGGTCAGCACCTGGCTGATCGAGGCCAGCTCCTGCTGAACCTGACCCTGGAAGGCAGCCAGGCTGGCCTGGACATGATCCAGCCTGGTGTGCAGCCCGAGCAGCAGGTCACTGCCCGGGTCGCTGCCGGGCCGCGGGGCGGCGGGCGGCCGCGGGCCATGCTCCAGGCGGTCGGTGCGGACCTGGTGATAGAGGGCGACCGTCTCCCGCGACGGCTGGAGGCTGAAGTGCTTGGCCATGGCCGCGGCACAGCGGTCGTATTGCCGCAGCGCGGTCGTGCGGTCGCCGGCCGGTAATACAGTCGCATCAGCTGCCGGTAGGTGCACTCGCGGGCCGGGTCAAAGCGCAGAATGCACTGGCCGTAGGCCACTCCTCTCGCATAATACTGCTGGGCTTCGCAACGGCCCATCAGTTGCTCAAGCATGGCCAGATAGGTCAATTGCAGCCGATCGCGCTCATAGCTGCACCAATCCTGATACCAAGTCTCGATAAGGTCGCCGCGATAAAGCGCTACTGCCGTTTCCAGGGCCTGGGCTTGCGCATCGGTCAGATCGGTGCCGAGAGTGTCGCGGGAGATATCGTAGGCTTGTTCAAAAGCGGCGACATCGAGCCACCAGGCCGCTTTGGGATTTACCCGGATCCAGCCCGGGCGCATGATGAGCAAGGCCTCCGGTTCCGCTGCCGCTGGCGCGGACCGGCTGGCCAGCGTCGCATGGAGCTGCCAGATCGCCTGGCGCAAGTATTTCTTGGCCAGGGACTCCGCAGCCTCCGGCCATAACAGCCCGGCCAGAGTTTCCCTGGTATAACCGCGGTCGCGGTGCAGGAGCAAGTAACACAGAAGCTCCTGCGCCTTGGCCGACAGGCCGGACATGGGCTGCCCGCCGCGCTGAACGGAAATCTGACCGAACAGCCTGAACTCAAGCCTGACCATCGGAAATCTAGCCCCCTCACCGCGCGCATAGTCGTGTTCATGCGGAGAGCTGGCCTTCGCGCCCGTTCAGCTACTGGCTTGGTGCGGCCCCGCCAGCAGCAGACCTATCGTCTCCTTTTCTCTTCCCCCCGGGCAACGCTCCACCCACGACCAATGCACCGCCCACCCACGACCAATGCACCGCACCTCGAGATTGTTTCTGTCGGCGGGAATATTCTGTCGCCAACCTAGGCGAGCAATTTGCAACCGTCAAGATGACCTCGGCCAACTTCCTGCTAACGCGGGCCGAACCCGGGCCGGGGCCGGCCCGGGCGCGGCGCTCCGGCAGCCGGCCGCCGGTCTCGGCTCATCCGATGGCCGGCACCCGGCCAGACGATCCGGCAGACGCTCCGGCAGACGCCCGGCTCTCCCGCCGGTCGCTAGCCTGCGAACCGAAGTGGCAACACTCGCGCGTCCGGGTCGCCGCGAAGGGGGCTGATGACTGCGTTGATCGCCCGGCAGTTCGACCACAGGCCCGCCCCGGCCAGCCCGCGCGGCCCGGCGCCCGCCAGTGCCGCCGCGCTGCGGGTGGGACCGGCCGACGGCCAGCCCGAACGCGACGCGGACCGGATGGCGGAGCAGGCCGTCCGCGGCACGGTCCCGAGGGCGGGGTTCAGCTCCCGGCCCGCTCCCGGAGCCGACGCCGGGGGCGTGGTCCTCCCGGCGGTCCAGCGGGCCATCTCGCAGGCCGCGGGCACCAGCGGCGAGGCGATACCCGAGCCGGTCCGCGCCCCGCTGGAACAGCTCATGGGTTCGGAGTTTGAGCAGGTCAGGGTGCACACAGATCAGCGTGCCGACGACCTGGCCCGGTCTTTGCAGGCCCGGGCGTTCACCACCGGCCGGGACATCTTCTTCCGGCGCGGGCAGTATGCGCCTGACCGCCCCGCGGGTCAGCGGGTGCTCGTCCACGAGCTGGCCCACGTCGTTCAGCAGGCCGCGGCCGGGCCGCCCGGTGGCGGGGCGCTGGTCCAGCGCCTGGTCGGCCTGGAGTTCGAGACGGACTGGGGGATCCACGGCATCGCCAACCCGGCTAAGAAAGGAACCGCGAAAAAGCCAGAAAAGCATAAATCCTATAAAGACGGCGACGGCTTCACGGTACAGGTCGATGAGGCGCACCGGGGTTTCAACACCGACTATCAGGGCCTGAGCCGGCAGATAGAGTTCGTGGTCGAGCCGCACCCGGAAACCGACGAAGGCGCGGCTAAGCTGCTCAATACCATGCGTTCACTCAAGGCCGAGGCCGAAGGCCTGGAAAAGCTGCGGACGGACCGGAAAGACGACGAGAAAGGCTTCCGCTATCCCGGCGCCAACCGGAAGCTGTGGGTGTTTCCCGATGCGAAAGACACCGCCAAGCCCAAGATCCACGCCCGGGCGCAGGCGACGATCGGACTGACCCTGCCCGCGATCTCGACCTTCGCGCTGCTGCCGGCGGACCAGCCCGCCAAGACGCGGACCGGCGGATACCTGGTCACGCACGCCCGCAGGGAAGCGTCCATGAAGGGTCACCGAGGTCCCTTCGCGGACGCCGCGAGAGCAGCCGGCCAGATCAAGGACGCCAGCGCGGACCTCAGTGGCCTAGTGAGCCTCCTGGCGCTTTACATCAAGGTCTTCCATGAGCCATACGCAGCGAAAGAAGATTACGTCAAGGGCTATCTGCCGCTGCTGGCGAAGACCGACTTCGCCACGATGTTCAAGCAACTGCCCGACGCCGAGCAGAAGAAATACCGCAAGAGCAAGAAGAACAGGAAAAAATTCGCTGACCTCGTGCTCGAATCCGTCACCGCGGATCCGACCTATCAAGCGGTCAACCTCAAGATGCCGGTCGTCCCCGATAGCCAGATGTCCGGCGATAACCCCCTGGGCCTCACCCTGCAGGACTGGCTGACCTCGATCGCGGATGGCGTTGACCTGCTCACCCCCAAGCAGGATGCCCGGCTTTTCGGCCTCGGTGACCTGGGCGAAGGCGCAAGCCAGGGCACGCGGACCGACCCGGCGCCGGACGGCGGAAGCCCGCGCATGATCCTGGAGTTCCGCGGCGGCTCCGCGGGCGCTACCCCCGGCGTCGCTCATGGTTTCCTGTCCCCATCGGAATGGATCGAGTTCGCTTTCGACTACTTCAACCTGGTCCGGCAGCTGCATGGCGGCGATGCCGCGCCCGAGTGGGACGAATTCAAGCCAGCGCCCGGACCCAAGCCCAAATCGAAAGCCAAGAAGAAGATTGTGACCAAGGCCGCGGCGAAGACGAAACCCAAGGCCAAGATGGCGAGCACGCCGCGGCGGGGCACGCTGTCAGGCAGCGAGAGTTCATGAGTCCGTCGACTGCATGACTATCCGCTGCGGCAATGCGCTGCGGCGGGGTGCGGGAGTAGCGGTCGGGCCCTGCAGGAGGTGGGACATGGGTGGTCGCCGGGCTGAGAGAACCCGGGCCGCAGAGGATGCGGGGCCGGCCGTTTCGCCGGCGGCCATGACGGCGCCGGGCCATGCACACCCCATGGCCGGGTCTCGTCGGTTAGCGTCGCCGGCCGCGACAGCCGCGCTGCTGGGGCGGCTGGCTCATGGCCGCCAGCAAGCCGCCGCCCTCAAGGGCCTGCAGCGCCACCGCGGCAACCGTTACGTCGGGGACGTACTGCAGGCCATGCGGGACGGTCCGCTCGCCGGTTCGCCGAGCGACCGCGGGGAGCAGGAGGCCGACCGGGTGGCGGACCAGGTCGTCTGGCCGGCCGTGAGGCCGGCCGATCCGGCCAGGCCGGCGCCGGTCACCCGCGGCCGAGGGGTGATCCAGCGCTCGGCCAGCGGCCCGGGCGCAGGCGTCGACGCCACGGCTCACCGGGCGATCGCCGCCGCCCGCGGTGGTGGCCGGCCACTGCCCGCGCCCGTGCGCGTCCCGCTCGAACGATCACTGGGCGACGACTTCAGCGCGGTCCGGGTCCACACGGACGCCAGCGCCGACCGGCTCGCCCGGGCCATGGGCGCCGTGGCCTTCACCACCGGGCAGGACATCTTCTTCCGCCGGGGCCGATACGACCCGGGCGCCCAGCCCGGCCGCCATCTGCTGGCGCACGAACTCACCCACGTGGTGCAGCAGCAAGGCATGGCGGCCCCGGTCATCCAGCGCAAGATGGGCCTGGAGTACGAGCTCGACGACATCCGCACCCGCCGCACCGCGAACTGGTACGCGACGCCGGGCAAGACCTGGGTGCCGCACGATGCGGGCGACTTCATCTTGGCCAGGACCGACTACGACATCACCGCTGACATCGCGACGGGCTCGGTGGTGCCCTACTCCCGCATCGAGTTCAAGACCCGGGCCTTCGACGAGACCAAGCCGACCGAGGTCGCGAACATGATCGCGGCCGTCAACAACATCCTGGCCGACATCCACGCCATCAAATTCGCCAGCTATCAGCATTCCAAAAAGGGCTACTTTGCCGGGAACACGTGGCTGCTCGGCGGTGAGCGGGGCTGGCTCGCCCCCAGCGAGTGGGTCGGCCTGAACGAGATCCCTCGCCTGCGGGGACCTTGGTACGAGCAGGTCATCTACGCCGCGCAATTCCACAAGGACGCAGTCGGAACCCTGCAGCTGACCGCGGGCTTCAGCTTGCAGGCGCTGCAACGACTGGTCACCGGGCAGCAGCTAGGCAACCTCGGTGCATGGGCCCAAGGGCCCGGAGCGAGCCGCGGCAGTACCTCCATGGCTACGCCCGCCAGGCCTCCAGGGCGCCAGAGCTCTATCAGACAGCGCGCGCCGCGGTAGATTTCTACCAGCTCAGCCGGGGCGGCGGAGATGGCTCCGGGGGGATGATGGCCGCCATCCTGACTGTTATGGCCCAGCTGCCGCTCTCCCAGCGGGGCGCCAGGTACGACTTCGGATACATGATCGCCAAGTCCGACTACGCCAAGATCCTCTCCATGGCCCGGGCCGAGGGAATGCAGTTCACACAGGCTGACCTGCTCCGGGCCCTGCTGTACGTGGTCAACGCGCACCTGCCCGGGGCCCCCGTCGGCGGCGGCAGCCCGGTGATCCCGGATGCCGGCCCTCCGGACCTCACCAAGGTCTCCTTCCGGCAGTGGGTCGAGGCCCTGGTGCCACCACGGAAAGCGAAGGAAAGCCCGAAGGATCTGATGACCCGGGCCAGCTACCCCGGCACTCAAGCTGAGCAGGTGGCCTTGCGAGCCTTCGGCCCCTATCGTCACGCCGACCCGGGCGCGCAGCCCGGCGACGCCGAACGAGCGATCTTCGAGCTGCGCAGCATCATGTCCAATCCCGTCACCGACCTGCGCGCCCTCGTCAGCGCGCTCGTTTCGCTCATGCACGCCCTGCACCGCTGACGAATTGCCCGGGGGCGAACGCGCGGGGTTGAGCTGGTCGCTGCGGCCTCCGCCGACCCGCTGGTGCACGTGGCCGTGGCGGGGCACGCGGTCAGGCAGCGAGAGCTCATAAGTCTGTCGACTGCATGACTGCCCGCTGCAGCAAGGCGCTGCAGCGGGGAAACACCTCATCGAACGGCTGCGCCAGGCTCCAGGTGTAGACCAGTTCGATGAGATGCGAGACCAGCTCACGCCCCCGGCGGTCCCAGGATCCTGGCCGGTAGTAAGCGTCGGCGGTGATCGCCCTCTTAACGCGCTGCCACTCGGCGTAGCCCGCCGCCCGCCCGTCAAGGCCACCTTTCTCGAACTCCTGGTACGCGGCCTGAACGTCAGCGGCCCAGCGATCATAGGGGATTCCCGGGTCGCCTGCCGTCAGCATTCCGGCCGATGACACTTTGACGAGCCAGGGATGTGAGTCATTGTCATACTTTTTAAGCTGCCATAGGTGAGCGGTCTCGTGAATGAATGCTTTAGCGAGTTCGCCCACCAGCTCATCGCGTTTGGCCTGATACTGCCCTTCCGCGCTACCCAGCAGCGTCGCAGGATCCGTCCGAGGGATTCCGAGAGTGAGATCTATCTGGTTAGGCCACGCCTGGCCCCTGGCGGTATAACTGCCGATCTCGCCGTCCAGCACGACCAGGGGACCACCCCGCTCGCTGCGCTGCGCGGCCCGCAATAGCTTCAGATGCTGGAGCAGGGCGGCGATCCGGCGGTCCCGGCTGCCTTCCAGCTGGAGTATCGCGTTGCCGAACAGCCATCGCAGCAGCAGCGCGTGCTCCGGCTTGATCACCCCTACCGGGGCCGGGTCCGGGCCGGTGACCTTGATCTTGACGTCCAGCCCTTCGATGTAGGAACTGAATGCGCTGGCCCCGGCCTGCGCCTGCTGCTCACGCTGAGCCAGTGCCGCCGTCAGCTGGCGAGCCTGCTCTTCCTGGCTGCCCTGCTGAGCTTCCTGCTGGTCCAGGCGCTGCTTGATCGCGCTCACCCGCGCGATCGCGTCGTCGACCGCGGCGCGGTGCTGGCCCGCTTCCCTGCTGCGACTGACCAGCGACCGGGCCGCGGTCAGCGCCTGCGACCATTCGCTGTGCCGTTGCTCGAACGTCACGTGGTCGCCGCGCCAGCTACCGGCGGCCGCGGGCTCGTGGCCGCCCGCCGTCAGCGCGCCTGCTAGCTTCAGCACGGCCTCGCCCTTGGCCCGGAGATCCGCGAGTGTCTGTTCGTCTGCCTGGCGCAGCCTGGCCTCCTCCTGCTGACGCAGACGCTCCGTTTCGGCCCGGCCGATACGCCGCTTGGTCGCGCTCACCTGGTCGAACGCCTGGCTGACCTCATCCCGCAGCGTCCTGGTCTCCCGGTAGCCGGTCCCTGTTACCTCCGCCACGGCCTGCGTCCAGGCGCTCTTGACCAGCTCAAACTCTTCGTGAGTCGCGAGCCAGGCCACGGGGTCGCCGGACAGCTCGCCGCCTTCCGCCAGCCGGGCAGCCAGCCGCTTCAGCTGCCTGCCCCTGTCCCTCAATTCCGTGACCGGATCAGGGCCCGTCCTGGCCTCGATCTGCGGGACATCGGCGGGCGCGGGGCCGGCGGCTGCGGCGCTTGGCCGGTCCGCCGCTGCGGCGCGGTCTCCGGTACCAGGCTCGGCCCGGCTGGCTGAGGTGCGCGTTCTGGCCCGCGGGACGGCGCGTCCGCGACGGCTGGCGCCGGCTGCCTCGCAGCGGGCTGGATCGTGGGCTCAAGGCTTGGATCTAGTAGCCGTGCGCGCAGTACCCCGGCGAGCTTCTCCTCACCCGGGCGCCCCTGGCCGTGCTGCTCGATCTGGCCAAGCATCGCCGTGATCTCGGCCCTGGTCATTCGGTAGTCGGCCTGGAATGTGAGGCGGCGCAATCCGCTGTCGGTTTCGGTGTCATAGCTGGTGCCGTTGACCTCAAACACCATGCGCTGGATGACCTGCGCCCCGGAGGCCGGCGGGCTGGCCGCCGCGCTCGCCGGGCAGGCGCCGTCCGCGGCCCGCACGGCGGGGGTTTGCTGCGCGACATGGGTCAGCTCATGGGCCAGCAGCCGCTGACCGGACCGATACTGCGGGTGATATTCCCCCCGGCGGAAGAAGATCTCCTGGCCGGTGGTGAACGCGCGGGCCCCGAGCAGGCGGCTGAGCTGGTCCGCCTGCTCATCGGTGTGCAGCCGCACCCCGCGGAAGTCCGCTTCCAGGGCTTGCTCCATCGGGACCCGGACCGGGCCGGGCAGCGGCCGGCCGCTGCGCGCCTGCGCCAGGGCCCGGCTCACCCGCGGATCGACCGCGCCGCCGTGCGGGCCGGGCCCGGGTAGCGCGGTCACCGCCCGCCGCACCCGCCCGGGCGCCGCGTTCCCTGGCGCCGCGTTCCCTGGCGCCGCGCTCCCCGGCGCCGCGCTCCCCGGCGCCGCGCTCCCCGGCGCCGCAGGTCGTAAGGCGCTGCTGACGACCTGCTGCGCGACCCGGTCAGCCTCCTGCTCGTGCCGGTCCCGGGCCGGGCCGAGCACCAGGCTGGCCTGGATGACCGGTGCGGGCTGATGGCAGCGCCTGGTTCCCACGGACCCCTCCTGTCCAGCCGGTGAGCAGGGGTGTCATCAGGCGGGGCGGAGCGGACGTCCGCACGGCCAGCCGTGATAGCGCGGGTATTCCCCCAGGCAATTGTCGGCGACCAGCCAGGCCAGGGCAATACTCAGCGATCGCTGACCACCTCCAGGGCGGACAGCGACGCCGCGGAGGGACCGCGACTTCTGAAGTCGTCAGGGAAGATCGGCGACAAGACCGGAAGTGGCGACGCCGATCTCGCCGTCGTATCCGGCCCCGGCGGCGTCCAGCGCGGCTGTGGCGTCTGTGCCCGGCTGCAAGTGAGTCAGCACCAGGTGCCTGACGCCGGCGTCCCGGGCCTGCTGGCCCGCGTCGCGGGCGCTGGACAGGTAGCGCCGCGAATCCTCTGGAACCTGGTCCACATACGTGGCCTCGGCCAGCAGCAGGTCAGCGCCGCGCGCCAGGTCCACCACCTCGGGGCCCGGGCCGGTGTCCCCGGTGTACACGAGCACCCGCCCGGCTGCCATCAGCCGCAGGCCGGCATTCGGCACCGTGTGCGTCAGCAGGCGGGTTTGCGCGCGGAACGGGCCAATGTCGAGCCGGCCGCCGGGGGTGAACTCGTGCAGGACGTAGGCGCCGGTCAGCGTCCCCGGCCGGTCCAGCGCGAGTACCGCGTCCAGGGCGCCGGGCGGTGAGTACACCGGCAGCGGCGCCGGCGGGTCATCCCGCCAGGCCCGCGCCCGCAAGAGCGGGTTCAGGTCGGCGCAGTGATCGGGATGTCCGTGGCTGATGAACACCGCGCTGACTTGATCGGCGGCGACCCGTTCCAGCAGTCGCGGCACAGTCGCATAGCCCAGGTCGACCAGCAGCCTGAACCCGTCGTGCTCCACGAGGTAACCACTGCAGGCCTGGCCCGCCTCCGGCCACGCGCCGCATCCGCCCAGGACCGTCAGCCGCATCCCAGAAACTCTACGGCCCGCTCGCCAGCCTTGACGCCCCGGATGAGGTGCGCAGGTTCGACACGTCCAGGGCGCCGACAGCCCAGCGCGCCGGCTTCATCCCAGGCCGGGCCGCTGAGCTCGGCCAGTGAATCCCGGCGGCCCTGATGGGCTACGCAGCCGGCGGCGGCAGGCTCTGGAGTTGCTGTGCGGGGAGCGAGTCACGCCAGCGCTGCCAGGCGGCGTCCAGGGCCGGGGGGTCCAGCTCGCCGTGGACCCGCAGCCGGGCCAGCCCGCCGTCCGGGAAGACCTCCAGCCGCACGTGACTGGCGGCCCGGGCGGCGTCGGCCAGGAACCGGTGCCGGGTGTCGGGCTGCACGGCCAGCCGGGGCAGGACCTCCCACCAGGTGCCATCGTCAGCGGCCAGCCCGGCCGGACCCGCACCGGCCAGGCCCGCTCCGGTCAGATCGGCGCGGCGCTGGTCGGTGGCGAGCAGCCGGACCCAGCCGGGCGCGTTGCCGACGAAGTACGAGGTGTCGATCTCGACCTGCCGGATCAGGCCCGCAGCGCGCCGAGCGCAGAACGTCGCGTAGTCGTGGCCGCCGTCGCGTCGCCGCGCGTTCTCCCAGCCGTCGGCCATGCTGCCAGCCCGCCCGGCATGATCAGGTTCGCCGGCCGACGAGTAGAACGCGTCCGAGCAGTCGACCAGCGCGCCGCCGTTCTCCAGCGCGGCCAGGTCGATCGATGCCGGCCAGGAACCGAGGGTCGGGCACCGGCTCCCCGTGCACCCGGAACCTGGCCACCCCGCCGTCTGGATAGATCGACAGCCGGACGTGCGTCCAGCGATGCCGGTCGGTCGACCGGGTACTCGTTCGCGGTGTCACCGCGGGCCGAGGCGCGCGCTACCAGCGGCTGCCATGTCATCGCGGCCAGCTCGGCCGGCGACGGGTAGCCGTCCGCGCAGACCGCCTCGACCGAGACCTGAGGCGGGTAGTTGCCCGCGGAAGAACGCGGTGTCGACGACGACGCCGTGCACGATGCCCGGCACGCCGAGCCGGACGATGGCGTGATCGTGGCCCGGGCTCGCGGCGGCGCCGCGTCTCCCAGCCGTCGTAGACCTTGCCCTTGTGGCCGAATTCGCCCGGCGGCGAACACCGGCGGCCCCGGCTTGATCAGGTTCTCCTTCTCCGCGAACAGCTCGTCGTTGGCGAACGACCACGCTGCCGCCGAGCTGCCGGGAGGCGAGGTCGGGCAGTGCGGCGAGAGTCAGGCAGTGTCGGCTGACTGTCCGGCGCGCTGCCGTCAGCAGCACGACTCCGGCGTAGTTGGCCGACGCACCGGTCCGGAATGTCCGGCGATCGCGCCGCGCAGCCACGTCCGCCGGACGACGCCGGTCAGCGCGCTGGCCCAGCGTACGGCGTGAGCTGGTGCCGGTGCTGCAGCATGTCGGGCGTCACGACGAACTCCGCGTCTGGCGCGAACGCCACCAGGTCAGCGTCGCAGCCGACCGCGATCGCGCCCTTGGCCGCGAGCCCGGCCAGTCGCGCCGGACCGGCCGCCATCCAGCGGACGACGTCGGCCAGCGGAACAGCCACGTTCCCTGGCCTAGGTCCAGACCACGGGCAGCGCGAGCTGCAGCGACGCGATGCCGCCCCAGGCGGCGCCGAAATCCCGGCTCGCCGCCGGCGGAGCGGAAATCGCGTCCGAGCCGCTTCAGCTCCGGCGGGCACGGCGAGTGATCCGACACCACGCAGTCGATGACGCCCGGCGCGCAGCCCTGCCCACAGCCACGTCGCGGTTGGCACGGTCCCTGATCGGCGGACAGCACTTGAACTGCGGTGGCCCCGGCGGGCACGTCCTCGGCCGCCAGCGCCAGGTAGTGCGGGCACGTCTCGGCGGTGATGCGGCACGCCCTTCACCGCCGGGCCGCGGCGAGCAGCGGCAGCGGCCTCGGCGGCGGACAGGTGCAGGATGTGCGCCCGCGACGCCGGTGCGCCGCGGCGACGTCGATCACCCGGCGATCGCGGCCGCGTCTCGGCCTCGGGCGGCCGGGACCGCAGGAAGTCGCCGTAGTCAGCGCCGGCCACCGGGCGCGCCGCCGCGATGCAGGCCGGCGTCCTCGGCGTGCACGAGCAGCAGGCCGCCCAACGCCGGCGATCTGCCGCACGGCGCTGCTCCAGCCCGGCGGCGTCCAGCGGCGGGAACTCGGGCACGCCGGAGTCGACGAGGAAGCACTTGAAGCCGAACGCGCCCGGCCGTCGTGCAGCGGCCGCGGATCGCTGCCTCGTTACCGGGCACCGCACCACCCCAGAAGCCGACGTCGACCTGGCACTGGCCGCGCGCGGCGGCGCGCTTGGCCGCGCAGGCGCCGCGACAGTCACCGTCGGCGGCAGGCAGTTGAGCGGCATGTCGACGACCGTGGTGACGCCGCCGGCCGCGGCGGCCCGGGTCGCGGTCGCGAAGCCCTCCCAGTCGGTCCGGCCCGGCTCGTTGACGTGCACGTGCGTGTCGACCAGGCCCGGGCAGCAGCACCTCGTCCGCGGCCAGCTCGACGACCGGGACGCCGGGGTCGGCGCCCGGTCCCGTAGCGGCCGGTCACCGCGCGGCGATCGTTCCCGTCAGTAATGACGACCAGGACGGGAACGGGGCCGTCCGGCGCTGACCTCGCCTGGCCGAGCCCGTCAGGCGTGACCGGATCGGGCCAGCCGGGCGACGCGGCCATCACGTGCCGGTGACGTGCTCGGGCCTGATCGGGATGCGCCGGTCAGGTCCAGCCCGGTCGCGGCGCGGATGGCGGCGGCGACGGCCGGCCCGGAGGAGATGGTCGGCGGCTCGCCCACCCCGCGCAGCCCGTACGGCGCGTGCGGGTCGGGATACTCCAGCACCTCGACCCGCATCGGCGGCATGTCCAGGATGGTGGGGATCAGGTAGTCGGTGAACGACGGGTTCCTGACCAGCCCGTCGGTCACCTGGATCTCCTCCATGACGGCCAGGCCCAGGCCCTGGGCGCGTGCCGCCGTGGATCTGGCCGAGCACCGCCTGCGGGTTCATCGCCTGGCCGACGTCCTGCGCGCAGGCCAGCTCGACGACCTTGACCAGGCCCAGCTCGGTGTCGACGTCGACGACGGCCCGGTGCGCGGCGAACGCGTACTGCACGTGCGCGAAGCCCTGGCCGGTCTCCGGGTCGAGCGGCTGGGTCGGCCGGTGCCGCCACTCCACCGTCTCCTCGATCACCTCGCCCCGGAGCACCTCGGCGATCGCGGCCAGCCGCTCGCCATCGGCGGTGACCACGCCAGCCTCCGGCCAGGACGCAGCCCGGCGACGGTCCGCCCGAGCTGGCGCTGGGCCAGCCCGAGCACACGCTCGCGGACCTGCTCGCAGGCCGCCTGCACCGCGCCGCCGGTCACGTAGGTCTGCCGGGACGCCGAGGTCGAGCCGCCGGAGCCGACTCGGGTGTCCTTCGGATGGCATCACCACCTGGCTGCACCCCGAGCTCGGTGCGGCAGATCTGCTGCTCGACGGTGACCAGGCCCTGCCCGACCTCCGCCGCCGCGGTGTGCACGGTCACGATCGGCTCGCCGCCGGCCAGCTCCAGCCGGACCCGGGCGGTGGAGTAGTCGTCGTAACCCTCGGAGAAGCCGACGTTCTTGTAGGCCACCGCGTAGCCGACGCCGCGCACCACGCCCTCGCCGTGCGTGGTGTTGGACACGCCGCCGGGCAGCTCCCGCAGGTCGGCCGGGCCGGGCCGGCGGCCGGGCGGCAGCGGCATCGCCTGCACCAGCCTGCGCAGCAGCTCGGCGACCGGCGCCGGGCTGTCCACGATCTGCCCGGTGGGCGCCTCGCTGCCCAGGCTCATCGCGTTGCGGCAGCGCAGCTCGACCGGGTCCAGCCCCAGCGCCGCGGCCAGCTTGTCCATCTGCGCCTCGTAGCGCGAACGCGGCCTGCACCGCGCCGAACCCGCGCATCGCACCGCACGGCGGGTTGTTGGTGTACACGCCGTAGCAGTCGACCTGGACGCTGGGCACGACGTACGGGCCGATGCCCATGGTGCCGGCGTTGCCGACCACGGCCGGCGTGCTGGAGGCGTAGGCGCCGCCGTCCAGGTACAGCTCGGCCCGGACGTAGACCAGCGTGCCGTCCGGGCGTGCCCCGTGCTCGTAGCGCATCGCCGCCGGGTGCCGGTGCACGTGCCCGAAGAACGACTCCTCCCGGTTGTAGACCATCTTCACCGGCTTGCCGGTGCGCAGCGCGAGCAGGCAGGCGTGCACGTGCATGGACAGGTCCTCGCGGCCGCCGAACGCGCCGCCGACCCCGGCCAGGGTCAGCCGGACCTGCTCAGGCGGCAGCGCCGAGCGCGGCGCAGATCTGGCGCTGGTCGACGTGCAGCCACTGGGTGGCGACGTACAGGTCGACGCCGCCCTCGCCGTCGGGCACGGCCAGCCCCGCCTCGGGGCCGAGGAACGCCTGGTCCTGCATGCCGACCTGGTGTACTCGCCGGTGACGACCACCGTCGGCGGACGGCGCCGGGTCACCCTTGCGGATCTTGAGGTGCCGGACCAGGTTGCCGCCCGGGTGCAGCGCCGTGGCCGCCGGGTCCAGCGCCGCCAGCGCGTCGGTGACCGGCTCCAGCACCTCGTAGCGGACCACGATCTTCTTGGCCGCCCGCCGCGCGATCTCCGGATGGTCGGCCGCGACCAGGGCCACCGGCTCGCCCTGGTAGCGGACCACGTCGGCGGCCAGGACCGGCTGGTCGGCCAGCTCCAGGCCGTAGACGTTGGCGCCGGGCACGTCCTCGTGGGTCAGCACCGCGAACACCCCGCTGGTCGCCAGCGCGTCCCCGATGTCGATCGACGTCGATCCGGGCGTACGGGTGCGGGCTGCGCAGCGTGACGCCCCAGATCATGCCGTCCGCCCACAGGTCGCTGCCGTAGGCGAACTGCCCGGTCACCTTGAGCGTGCCGTCCGGCCGCGGCGCGCTGTCCCCGATCCCGCCAGCTGGCCGGCCCGGGCCGCTCAGCGGGCCCGCGCACGGGCGTCCGCGGCGTATGGGTGGGCGTGCTCACAGATCGAGCTTACGGTTGGCCGCCGCGGATCACCATGCCCGCCGGGCCGGTGCGCGGGCTCGTCGACGGTCAGCACCCGGTCGCGTTCGACGATCGTGCGGCCGCCGACCAGGAGCAGCTCAAGCGGCGGCGGCGGCCCGAGGACCAGCGCCGCGACCGGGTCAGCGATGCCCGCGTGCGCGGAACGGTCGAGCCGCCACAGCGCGATGTCGGCCAGCTTGCCCGGCTCCAGCGAGCCGATCTCGCTCCGCGCGGCCCAGCAGCCGGGCGCCGCCGAGCGTGGCCAGCTCCAGCGCCTGCCGGACGGTCATCGCCTGCGGGCCGCCCACCGCCCTGGCCAGCAGCACCGCCTGCCGTGGCCTCGCCGATCAGCGAGCTGCCCTCGTTGGAGGCGGCGCCGTCCACGCCCAGGCCGACCGGCACGCCCGCGGCCAGCAGCGCCCGCGGCCCGGCAGATGCCCGCGCCGAGCCGGGCGTTGGAGGTCGGGCAGTGCGCCACCCCGGTGCCGGTCGCCGGCGAGCCGGGCGATCGCCTCCTCGTCCAGGTGGACCCCGTGCGCCAGCCAGACGTCCGTCGCCCAGCCAGCCCGAGCGAGTCCAGGTACTCGACCGGCGTGCAGCCGAACCGCTGCGCGCAGTACTCGTCCTCGTCGGCGGTCTCGGCCAGGTGGGTGTGCAGCCGGACGCCCCGGCGCCGGGCCAGCTCGGCCGCCTCGGTCAGCAGCTCGCGGGTGACCGAGAACGGCGAGCACGGCGCGACGCCCAGCCGCAGCATCGAGCCCGGCGCCGGGTCATGGAACTGCTCGAGCGCCGCCTCGGTGGCGGCCAGGATCTCGTCCCGGCTCTCGACCACGTCGTCGGGCGGCAGCCCGCCCTGGCTGACGGCCCAGGTCCATCGACCCGCGGGTCGGATGGAACCGCAGCCCCACCTCGCGCGGCCGCCTCGACGGTCGCGCCGAGCACGTCCCCGCCGCCGCGCGGGAACACGTAGTGGTGATCCATGGTGGTCGTGCACCCGGTCCGGGCCAGCCAGCCCAGCGCGCCGGTGGCCGCGGCCCGCACGGCCGCGGCGTCCAGCCGGGCCCAGACCGGATACAGCTCGGTCAGCCAGCCGAACAGGGTCGCGTCCACCGCCCGGCCCCGGGTGGCCCACTGGTACAGGTGGTGGTGGGTGTTGACCAGGCCCGGCGTGGCCAGGCAGCCGGTCGCGTCGATCACGGCGGCCCCGGCCGCCAGCTCGGCCGGCACCGGGCCGGCCCCGACCGCGGTGATCCGGCCGCCGTCGACCACGATGTAACCAGCCCCGTGCTCGTCCCGGCGGCCGTCCATGGTCAGCACGTGGCTGCCGTTCAGGATGAATCTGGTCATCACGGCCGCCCCGGCCACCGGTCAGCGGCCAGCCGGACCGCGGCCAGGATCTGCTCGTACCCGGTGCACCGGCACAGGTTGCCGGCCAGCGCCTCGCGGATCTCGGCGTCGCTGGGCGTGCCGCCCCGGCGCAGCAGGTCATGCGCGGCCACCATCAGCCCCGGCGTGCAGAACCCGCACTGCACCGCGCCGGCCGCGACGAACGCCTCCTGCACCGGGTGCAGGTCGCTCGCCCTGGGCCAGCCCTTCGACCGTGGTGATGACCCGGCCCTGGGCCTGGCCGGCCGCCACCAGGCAGGCGCACACCGGCACGTCGTCCAGGTACACCGTGCAGGACCCGCATTCGCCCTGCTCGCAGGCGTTCTTCGAGCCGGGCAGGCCCATCCGCTCGCGCAGCACGTACAGCAGGCTCTCGCCCTCCCAGACGTCGTCGGCCTGCTTGACCTCGCCGTTGACCGTCGCCGTCATCCGCATCCTCAGTCACCTCCGCCCTGCTGGTAGTCCCGCCAGGCCCAGCGCCAGCGTGCGGCCGCGCCAGCACGGCCAGCGCGTGCCGCCGGTAGGCGGCAGTGCCGCGCACGTCATCGATGGGGGCCGCGGCCGCCCGCACCAGCGCGCCGAACTCGGTCACCACCGCGTCGGGCAGCTCGGCCCGCGATTCCCACAGCCCGGCCTCGGCCAGCGCGCCGGCCAGGAACTGCTCGGCCGCGGCGGCCCGGCGCGGGGTCGGGGCCGCCGAGCCCGATGCCAGTGCCGATCCGCCTGGCCCGCGGGTACAGCGCGATGCTGAACGCGCACACCGCGATCACCATCGCGTTCCTGGTGCCGATCTTGGCGAACTGCTCGGGACCGGCCGCGAGCGGGATCGAGATGGCCGCGATCAGCTCGTCCGGGGCCAGCGCGTTGCGCTTGACGCCGGTGTAGAAGTCTGCGGCCGGGATCATCCGGGTGCCCCGGACCGAGGCCACCTCGATCTGCGCCCCGGCCGCCAGCAGCGGCGGGTGGCAGTCGCCGGCCGGCGACGCGGCGCCCAGGTTGCCGCCGACCGTGCCGCGGTTGCGGATCTGCGGTGAGCCCGACGGTGCGCGCGGCCATGGCCAGGCCGGGCAGCCGCGCCGCCCAGCTCGGTGATGATCCGGGTGTAGGTGACGCCCGCCCCGAGCCGTGATCCGGCCGTCTGTCGGCGGCCCAGTCGGCCAGCTCCGGCCGACCCGGGTCAGGTCCAGCAGCGCGCCCGGGCGGCGGGCGTCGAAGTTGAGCTCGACCATGACGTCGGTGCCGCCCGGCGATCGGCACGGCGGCCGGGTGCTCGGCCTTGGCGGCCAGCGCCTCCGCCCAGCTGACGGGCTGAATGAATTCCACGGGCTGCTCCTTCCCGACCATCCTGCCCGGTACCAGGGCGCCGGGCCATCCGGGACCGCGCCGCGTTCTCAGCGATATTTCCTGCTGCGCCAGCCCGCTAACGGAAACTCAGGGATCCGCAGCGGATGACCGGGGATCGGATCACCTGATCACTTCGCGGCTATTGACACCGGCCGGGCGCGGACCGACACTATCGACACTAACTGGCTTTGAAACGTTCCATCAGCCCGCCGGTCCCCGCCCGAGGGAGTTATGACCCCCGCGAACGCTGACCCAAGCCCGCCCGCCGCCGGCGGCCGGGAGCTGGCCGCCGAGGGCCCGCTGCTGGAGCTGCGGCACGCGGCGAAGGCGTTCGGGGCCGTCCAGGCGGTCATCGACGCCTCGTTCGAGCTGCGGCCCGGCGAGGCGCACGCGCTGGTCGGCGAGAACGGCGCGGGCAAGTCCACGCTGGTGAAGATCCTGGCCGGGGTGCACCAGCCGGACAGCGGCACCCTGCTCATCGGCGGCGTCCCCGCGGTCCTGCCCAGCCCGGCCGCCGCCGCCAGCGCCCGGATCGCGGTCATCTACCAGGAACCGACCCTGTTCCCCGACCTGACCGTGGCGGAGAACATCTTCATGGGCCGCCAGCCGCTGCGGCGCGGGCGGCGGATCGACACCGCGCGGATGCGGGCCCAGGCGGCGGCCCTGTTCGCCCGGCTCGGCGTCGGCCTCGATCCGGGCCGGATCTGCCGCGGGCTGTCCATCGCCGACCAGCAGCTGGTCGAGATCGCCAAGGCGCTGTCGCTGGACGCCAGGATCATCGTCATGGACGAGCCCACCGCGGCCCTGTCAGCGGTCGAGGTGACCCGGCTGTTCGACGTGATCAGGGCGCTGCGGGCCGGGCGCGCGGCGGTGCTGTTCATCTCCCACCGGCTGGAGGAGGTCTTCGGCGTCTGCCAGCGGGTCACCGTGCTGCGGGACGGCCGCCTGGTGCTGACCAGGGAGCTGGCCGGCCTGACCGCTGACGACCTGGTCCGCGCGATGGTCGGCCGCCAGCTGGCCGGCCGCGACGGCCCGGCGGGTGGCGGCGCAGGCCCGCAGGTGCTCCGGGTCGACCGGCTGACCAGGGAAGGCGTGTTCACCGACGTGTCGTTCGAGGTGCGCGCCGGGGAGATCGTGGCGCTGGCCGGCCTGGTTGGTGCCGGGCGCAGCGAGGTGGCCAGGGCGGTGTTCGGCATCGACAGGTACGACGCCGGCTCGGTGACGGTGCAGGGCCGGCCGCTGCGCAAGTCCGCGCCGACCAGCTCGATGAACGCCGGGGTCGGGTTCGTGCCCGAGGACCGGCGCCAGCAGGGCCTGATCATGGGGATGTCGGTGCAGCAGAACGTGGCCCTGGCCTCGCTGCGGCGGCTGCGCCGCGGCGGGTTCATCACCGCGGCCGCCGAGCGCAAGTTCGCCGCCGACTGGGCGCTGCGGCTGCGGATCAAGGCAAGCCCGGCTCAGCGCCCCGGTGGCCGAGCTGTCAGGCGGCAATCAGCAGAAGGTCGTGCTGGCCCGGTGGCTCGCCCGGCAGCCGGCCGTGCTGATCGTGGACGAGCCGACCCGGGGCATCGACATCGCGACCAAGGCCGAGGTGCACCGGCTGCTCGCCCAGCTGGCCGCCGACGGGGTCGCGATCTTGATGATCTCCTCGGAGCTGCCCGAGGTCCTGCAGCTGGGCGACCGGGTGCTGGTCATGCGCGAGGGACGGCTGATCGCCGAGTACGCCCGCGCCGAAGCCAGCGAGGAGACGATCATGGCCGCGGCCACCGGCCAGCTCCCGGCGCAGGCGCGATGAGCCGGACCCTGACCGCGCCGAAGCCCGGCGGCCCGCCGCCCGCGGCCGCCAGCTCGCGCAAGCTGACCGAGCGGGTGTTCCGGATCAGGGAGTCCGGCATCATCGTGGTCCTCGCGCTGTTCGTACTGGTCACCGCCAGCGTCCAGCACCGCTTCCTGAACTCGCAGAACATCCAGTTCGTGCTGGTCAACACCACCGTCTTCGCGCTGCTGGCGCTGGGCGAGACCATGGTCGTGGTCAGCAGGAACTACGACCTGTCGGTCGGGTCGGTGCTGGGCCTGTCCGCGTACCTGTCGGCCAGCCTGTTCAGCCACGCGCCCGGGCTGCCGGTGCCGGTGGTGTTCGCGGCCGGGCTCGGCATCGGGCTGGCCTGCGGGGCCGGCAACGGGCTGATGGTCGCCGTGGGCCGGGTGCCCAGCCTGGTGGTGACGCTGGCCACGCTGTACATCATCCGGGGCATCGACATCCTGATCGTGGGCGGCAACGAGGTCGTGGCCCGGTCACTGCCTGGCAGCTTCATCGCGATCCCGCAGGACACCGTGCTCGGCATCCCTTGCCTGGCCATCGTCATCGCCGCTGTGATCGGGGCGGGCGCTTACTACCTGCGGACCTACCGGTCCGGGCGGGAGCTTTACGCGATCGGCTCCAACCCCGAGGCGGCCCGGCTGGCCGGCCTGCCGGTGGCGCGGCGGGTGTTCACCGCGTTCGCGGTCAGCGGCGCGATCGCCGGAGTGGCCGGGGTGCTGTGGGCCGCGCAGTACCAGACCATCGACTCCACCGCCGGAACCGGCTACGAGCTGCAGGTGGTCGCGGCCGTCGTGGTGGGCGGCGTGGCCATCTTCGGCGGCAGCGGCAGCGCGGTGGGCGCGGCCATCGGCGCGCTGCTGCTCAACACCATCAACTCCGCGCTGAACGTGCTGGGCATCTCGCCGTTCTGGGACCAGGCCATCGCCGGCTTCCTGCTGCTGCTGGCGATCACGCTGGACCGGCTCATCTCGGCGCGCCTGGTCACGGCGCTGCGGCTGCGGAGCGCGCATCATGGAACCTGACCGCCCGGCGCAGGCCGGGGACACCACGGGGGCCGGGGACGGCACCGGGGCCGGGGACACCACGGGGGCCGCGCTGGCTGGCCCGCCGCCTGGCTGGGACCCGCCGGGCTGGCTGCGGCCGGCCTCGCTGCGCCGGGCGGTGCGCTGGGAGAGCGGCCTGGTGCTGGTGGTCATCGCCATCGCGATCTTCGGCGCCTCGACCTCCGCGCAGTTCCTGACCGGGTCGAACTTCTTCTACCTGGGCCTGTCCTCCGGCGAGATCGCGATCATGACGCTGCCGATGACACTCATCATCATCAGCGGCGAGATCGACCTGTCGGTCGCCTCCACGCTGGGCATGTCCAGCGCGCTACTGGGGTTCCTGTGGAGCAAGGGCTGGCCGATGCCGGCCATCTTCGTGGCCGTCCTGCTGCTCGGCGCGGTGGCCGGGGCGGTCAACGGGCTGCTGGTCACCCGGCTGGGCCTGCCCTCGCTCGCGGTGACGATCGGCACCCTGGCGCTCTACCGCGGCATCGCCACGATCATCCTCGGGTCCAGCACGGTCTCGAACTTCCCGGCCCGTTACACCAGCATCGGGATCAACCCGGTCCCGCACACCCAGCTGCCCTGGTCGGTGCTGATCTTCATCGTGCTGGCCGCGGGTTTCGGCCTGGTGCTGCACGCCACGCCGTTCGGGCGCTCGGTCTACGCCATGGGCGCCAGCACTGAGGCGGCCAGGTTCGCCGGGATCCGGGTGGCCCGGATCAAGACCCTGCTGTATGTCATCTCCGGCGTGGTCTGCGCGTTCGCCGGCCTGCTGTGGACGTTCCGGCTGGCCACCGCGGTGCAGAACAACGGCCTGGGGCTGGAGCTGGACGTGGTCGCGGTGGTGCTGCTGGCCGGGGTGTCCATCTTCGGCGGCCAGGGCACGATCGCCGGCGTGGTGCTGGCCGTGCTGGCCTTCGCCGGCCTGCAGAACGCGCTGCTGCTGACCAGCTTCAACCCGGAGGCCACCGGCATCGTGACCGGCGGGCTGCTGCTGGTCAGCGTGTTCGTCCCGAACGGGGCCGCGCTGCGGGCCCGGTCCCGCGCCATGCTCGCCCGGCGGCGCGGCACCACCGGGAGCGTGGCCGCCCCGCCCGCCGGGAGTCAGCCATGACCAAGCGCCGACCCCGCCCCTCGCGGCCCTGGCCGCCCCGCCCGCCCCGCCCGCCGGCCACGACCGCCCGGCGGCCCCTGAGCTGGAGTTTCCGCGCCATTGTCGCGCCCCAAATTGAAAGGATTCATCAATGCGAGGTTCCCTGCAGAAAGCGCTGTTGTGCGGCACCACCTTGCTGACCGCTACCGTGCTGGCCGCGGCGTGCAGCTCGTCCGGCTCATCGTCGGGCAGCTCCGCGCCGAGCTCGTCGTCCGGCTCCGGCGCCTCGGGCGGGCTGAAGACCGGCCTGAAGGTCTTCGTCATCCCGAAGAACCTGGGCAACCCCTACTTCACCACGGCTGACAGCGTGAATTCCGGCGGCGCCATCGCCGCGCTGCAGGCGCTGGGCGAGAGCGGCACCGAGACCAGCGGCACCGCGGCCACGCCGACCTCGCAGATCCCCGCCATCCAGGCCGCGATCACCCGGGGCGCGAACGTTCTGATCGTCTCGGCCACCGACCCGGCCGCCCTGTGCCCGACGCTGAGCTCGGCGATGCACAAAGGCATCACCGTGGTCACCTACGACTCCGACGCGCCCGCCTGCCGGGACTTGTTCGTGAACCAGGCCTCCACCGCGCAGATCGGCACCAGCGAGGTTGACCTGCTGGCCAAGGAGATCAACAGCAGCGGCCAGATCGCGATCGTCTCCGCGGCGGCCTCGGCCACCAACCAGAACGCCTGGATCGGCTACATGAAGCAGGAGCTGAAGAAGTACCCGAAGATGAAGCTGGTCACGACCGTGTACGGCAACGACGACCCGACTACCGCCACGCAGGTCACCCAGGGCCTGCTGGAGCACTACCCGAACCTCAAGGGCATCATCTCGCCGACGACCGTGGGCATCCTGGCCGCGGCGGGCGTGCTCGACACCCCGGCCCACCGCGGCAAGATCGCGCTGACCGGCCTGGGCACCCCGGACTCGCTGAAGAAGTACGTGGCCGACGGTACGGTCAAAGCCTTCGAGCTGTGGAACCCGGCCAACCTCGGCTACCTGGCCGCCTACGCCGCGGTGAACTTCGCGGCCAAGAAGATCACCAGCGCCACCGGGCAGTCCTTCACGGCCGGGAAGCTCGGGAACTTCACCGTCGGGGCGGACAAGACCATCCTGCTCGGCCCGCCGTTCGTGTTCGACTCCGCCAACATCAGCAACTTCAACTTCTGATCACCGCGCGCCAGGGCCTGCCCGCAGCGGGCCGGCCCGGGACCTTAACGGGGCCGCGGCCGGGCGGTCACCGCACTACCGAACACCTGCTGGAGATGACCGAATGCCTGACCTGACCGCCGTGCGGACCGCGCTGATGGCCCACCGGATCGAGACCCCGTCCTGGGCGTTCGGCAATTCCGGCACCAGGTTCAAGGTCTTCGGGCAGCCCGGGGTACCGCGGACGCCCCAGGAGAAGATCGATGACGCCGCCCAGGTGCACGCGTTCACCGGCGTCGCGCCGCGGATGGCGGTGCACATCCCCTGGGACCGGGTCGCCGACTTCGCCGAGCTGGCGGCGTACGCGGCCGCCGCGGGCATCCAGATCGGCACGGTGAACGCGAACGTGTTCCAGGACGACGACTACCGCCTGGGCAGCGTGGCCAATCCCGACCCGCGGATCCGCCGCAAGGCCGTCGACCACCTGCTGGAATGCGTCGACATCATGGACGCGACCGGCTCGCGGGACCTCAAGCTGTGGTTCGCCGACGGCACCAACTACCCGGGCCAGGACGACATCAGGGGCCGCCAGGACCGGCTGGCCGACGCGCTGCGGGAGGTCTACCAGCGGCTGGCGCCCGGCCAGCGGATGCTGCTGGAGTACAAGCTGTTCGAGCCGTCCTTCTACACCACCGACGTGCCGGACTGGGGCACCGCGCTGCTGCATTGTGTCGCGCTCGGGCCCCGGGCGGCGGTCGTCATCGACACCGGGCACCACGCGCCCGGCACGAACATCGAGTTCATCGTGGCCAGCTTGCTGCGGGCCGGGCGGCTGGGCGGGTTCGACTTCAACAGCCGGTTCTACGCCGACGACGATCTCATGGTGGGGGCGGCTGACCCGTTCCAGCTGTTCCGGATCATGTCCGAGGTGGTGGCCGCCGACGCGCTCGGCCCGCAGGCCGGCATCGCGTTCATGCTGGACCAGTGCCACAACATCGAGCCGAAGATCCCGGCGCAGATCCGCTCGGTGATGAACGTCCAGGAGGCGACGGCCAAGGCGCTGCTGGTCGACCGGCCCGCGCTGGCCGCTGGCCCAGCAGTCGCGGGGACGTGCTCGGCGCCCACGCGGTGCTGATGGACGCCTACAACACCGACGTCCGGCCGCTGCTCGCCGGGCTGCGCGAGGAGATGGGCCTGCGACCCGATCCGGTCGACCGCCTATCACCGGTCCGGGTATCAGGAGAAGATCGTGGCCGAGCGAGTCGGCGGTACCCCGGCCAGCTGGGGCAGCTGACGGGGAGGTAATCGATGGAACCGGACGCGGCCCGGGGCCGTGGCGGCACTGCTGGCCCGCAGCCGCCGGCTCGGCGCCGACCCCAGGAACACCAACTACGCCGGCGGCAACACCTCGGCCAAGGCCCAGGTCACCGACCCGGTGACCGGCGAGCCCGCCGAGCTGATGTGGGTCAAGGGTTCCGGCGGCGACCTGGGCACGCTCACCGCGGCCGGGCTCGCGGTGCTGCGGCTGGACCGGCTCCGCGCGCTGGCCGGCGTCTACCCGGGCGTCGACCGCGAGGACGAGATGGTCGCGGCCTTCGACTACTGCCTGCACGGCCGGGGCGGCGCCGCGCCGTCCATCGACACCGCCATGCACGGACTGCTGGCCGCGCCGCACGTGGATCACCTGCACCCGGACTCCGGCATCGCGCTGGCCGCCGCGGCCGACGGCGAGGCGCTGACCCGCGGCCTGCTTCGGCGACCGGGTGGCCTGGGTGCCGTGGCGGCGGCCCGGCTTCCAGCTGGGCCTGGATATCGCCGCCATCGCGCGGGACCAGCCGGACCTGATCGGGGTGATACTCGGCGGCCACGGGATCACCGCGTGGGGGGCGACCAGCGAGGAGTGCGAGCGCCGCTCGCTGGAGATCATCGCCACCGCGCGGCGGTTCCTGGCCGAGACCGGGCAGGCCGAACCGTTCGGCCCGGTCCTCCCCGGTTACGAGCCGCTGCCCGAGGCCGGCCGGCGGGCCCGCGCGGCCGCCCTGGCCCCGGTCATCCGCGGGCTGGCCTCGACCGACCGGCGCCAGGTCGGCCGCTTCACCGACGACCCGGCCGTGCTCGACTTCCTGGCCCGGCGCAAGCACCCGCGGCTGGCCGCGCTGGGCACGTCCTGCCCCGATCACTTCCTGCGCACCAAGGTCGCGCCGCTGCTGCTTGACCTCCCCCCGGCCGCGCCGCTGGCCGACGCGCTGGCCCGGCTGGACCAGCTGCACGCCGCCTACCGGCAGGACTACCAGGCCTACTATGAACGCCACGCGAGCGCGGACTCGCCGCCGATGCGCGGCGCCGACCCGGCGATCGTGCTGGTGCCCGGGGTCGGGATGTTCAGCTTCGGCGCCGACGCCCAGACCGCCCGGGTGGCCGGGGAGTTCTATCTCAACGCGATCAACGTGATGCGGGGCGCCGAAGCGGTGTCCGCGTACGCCCCGATCAGCGAGGCGGAGAAGTTCCGGATCGAGTACTGGCCGCTGGAGGAGGCCAAGCTGGCCCGGCGCCCGCCGCACCGGCCGCTGGCCACCCGGGTCGCGCTGGTGACCGGCGGCGGGTCAGGCATCGGCCGGGCGACCGCGCAGCGGCTGGCCGCCGAGGGCGCCTGCGTGCTCGTGGCCGACCGGGACGCCGCGGCGGCCCGGCGGGTCGCGGCCGAGATCGGCTCGCCCGACGCCGCCGTCGACCTGCCCGCGGACGTGACCGACGAGGACAGCGTGGCGGCCGCGTTCCGGGCCGCCGCGCTGGCTTTCGGCGGCGTGGATCTCGTGGTCAACAATGCCGGGCTCTCGCTGTCCCGGCCGCTGCTTGAGACCACCGTGGCGGACTGGGATCTGCAGCACGACGTGATGGCCCGGGGCTCGTTCCTGGTCTCGCGCGAGGCGGCCCGGGTCATGAGCGCCCAGCGCCTGGGCGGCGACATCATCTACATCTGCAGCAAGAACGCGGTCTTCGCCGGCCCGGACAACCTGGCCTACGGGGCCGCCAAGGCCGACCAGGCGCACCAGGTCCGGCTGCTCGCGGCCGAGCTCGGCCAGCTCGGTATCCGGGTGAACGGCATCAACCCGGACGGGGTGGTCCGCGGCTTCGGGCATCTTCGCCGGCGGCTGGGGCGCGCAGCGAGCCGCGGTCTACGGGGTGCCCGAATCCGAGCTCGGCGCGTTCTACGCCCGGCGCACCCTGCTGGGCCGCGAGGTGCTGCCCGAGCACGTCGCCGCCGCGATCGTGGCGCTGACCGCCGGTGACCTGTCACTGACCACCGGCCTGCACATCCCGGTCGACGCCGGGGTGGCCGCGGCGTTCCTGCGCTGAGGCACCGGATGCCACCCGCCGCTCCCGCCCAGCCACCCGCTCCCGCCAGCCACCCGTTCCCGCCAGCCACCCGCTCCCGCCCAGCCACCGCTCCCGCCCAGCCCGCCGCTCCCGCCCAGCCCGCCGCTGGCGCCCAGCCCGCCACTGGCCGACCGTCGGCCACCGGGGCCGGCCGGTCGCCGTCGCCGCCGCTGACCTGGGGGCTTCGTCCGGGCGGGTCATCGTCGGCCGGGTGCAGGCCAGCCCGGCCCGGCTCCGCTGCGGGCCGGCCTGCTGGACCTGCGCGAGGCGCACCGGTTCCCCAACGATCCCGGTCACCGCGGGCGGCACGCTGCACTGGGACATCCTGCGGCTGTACGCGGGCGTGCTCGACGGCCTGCGGCGCGGCCGGCCGGGCGGCCGGGCTGGCCAGCGTCGGGCATCGACTCCTGGGGCGTCGACTACGGGCTGCTCGACGCCGACGGCGCGCTGCTCGGCAACCCGGTGCACTACCGCGACGCGCGCACGGCCGGGGCCGTGGACCGGGTGCTGGCCGCGGTCCGCGCGGCCGAGCTCTACGCCGTCACCGGCATCCAGCAGCTCCCGATCAACACGATCTACCAGCTGGCCGCGGCGGCGGGTACGCCCCAGCTGGACGGCGGCCCGTACGCTGCTGCTGATCCCGGACCTGCTGGCGTACTGGCTCACCGGCAGTCCGGGCGCCGAGGTCACCAACGCGTCCACGACGCAGCTGCTCGACGTGCGGACCCAGACCTGGGCCAGCCGCTGATGGAGCGAGCCGGGATCCGGCCCGGGCTGTTCCCGCCGCTGCGCCGGCCCGGCGAGGTGATCGGCGAGCTGCTGCCGGAGGTGGCCGCCGCCGCCGGCCTGGCGGGCCGGCCCCGGGCCGGTGCGGGTCGCTCGCCGTCGGCTCGCACGACACGGCGTCGGCGGTGGCGGCGGTGCCCGCGGCCGGCCGCGACTTCGCCTACATCTCCTGCGGCACCTGGTCCCTGGTCGGGCTGGAGCTGGACCGGCCGGTGCTGACCGAGGCCAGCCGGCGCGGCCAACTTCACCAACGAGACCGGCATCGACGGCACGATCCGCTACCTGCGCAACGTGATGGGCCTGTGGCTGCTGCAGGAGTCGATGCGGGCCTGGGCGGCGCGGGCGGCTGCCGCGCCGACTGGCGACCTGCTGCGGCGGCGGCCCGGCTGCGCCCGCGCTGCGGTCCGTGATCGACCCGGACGACCCGGCGTTCCTGCCGCCGGGCGACATGCCGGCCCGGATCGCCGCCGCGTGCCGCCAGGCCGGGCAGGCCGAGCCGGGCAGCCAGGCCGAGTTCGTCCGGTGCATCCTGGACAGCCTGGCGCTCGCCCACCGGCGGGCGCTCGATCACGCGTGCAGGAGCTGTCCGGGCAGCACGCGGACACGGTGCACCTGGTCGGCGGCGGGGCCCGGAACCCGCTGCTGTGCCAGCTGACCGCCGACGCCTGCGGCCTGCCGGTGCTCGCCGGCCCGGTCGAGGCGACCGCGCTGGGCAACGTCCTGGTCCAGGCCCGCGCGCTCGGCGCCGCGCCCGCCGACCTGGCCGGCCTGCGCGAGCTGCTGCGCGGCACCCAGCAGCTGCGGCGTTACGATCCGGCCGGCCGGCCGGGCCATGGCGGGCCGCCGCGGCCCGGCAGGCAGGCCTGATGCGGCAGGCTTGATGACCAGCACCGGGCGGGCCGCGAGCCAGAGCTGGCCAGCGGGAACGACCAGGGCCGCGACGTCGGTTGTTGACACGTTCCAAGACCGGCCATGACACTGGCCTTCCGGGCCAGGAGAGGATGCCGGTGAACGCGCCGATCAGCATCAGGGACGTCGCTGCGCACGCGGGCGTTTCGGTGGGCACCGTCTCCAATGTGCTCAACCGGCCCGACATCGTGGCCAGGCCGACCCGGGACCGGGTCGAGGCGGCGATCAGGCCGCTCGGCTTCGTCCGCAACGAGTCGGCCCGCCAGCTGCGCGCCGGCCGCAGCCGGATCCATCGGCCTAGTGGTGCTCGACGTCGGCGAACCCGTTCTTCACCGACGTCGCCCGACGGGCGTCGAGGACGAGGCCAGCGCGTCCGGCCTGTCCGTCATCCTGTGCAACAGCGACGAGCACGCTCGACCGCGAGACCCGCTACCTCGAGCTGCTCGAAGAGCACCGGGTGCAGGGCATCCTGATCACCCCGGTCGACCGGCGCGGACAGCGGCTGCGCGGCTGCAGCGGCGCGGCACCCCGGTGGTCCTGGTCGACAGCCGCGCCATCGAGCGGCGAGCAGTGCTCGGTCGCGGTCGACGACGTGCTCGGCGGCGATGCTGGCCGTCACCCACCTGCTCGAGCTCGGCCACGAGCGGGTCGCGTACGTCGGCGGCCCGATCACGCTCGGCAGGTCGCCGACCGCCGCGACGGCGCGCCGCGGCGCCTGCGCACGGGCCGGGCAAGGCCGCCGGAGGACCTGATCGTGATCGAGACCGCCGGCGCCTCAACGTGCCGACCGGCCAGCAGGCGCGGCGCGGCGATCGCCGGGCTGCCCGGCCGGCCCGCCGCCCGACCGCCGCGTTCTGCGCGAACGACCTGATCGCGCTCGGCCTGCTGCAGGAGATGACGCCAGCCGCGGCATCCGCGTACCCGAGGACCTGGCCATCGTGGGTTACGACGACATCGAGTTCGCCGCGGCGGCCGCGGTGCCGCTGTCGTCGGTCCGCCAGCCCCGTCAGCAGCTCGGCCGGACCGCCGCCCAGCTGCTGATCGAGGAGGCGCTCGGCGACGGCACGCACCAGCACCGGCAGGTGATCTTCAAGCCGGAGCTGGAGATCCGCCGGTCCAGCCAGGACCCGGCCAGGCCCGGCCCGGCCGCCCCGCTGACCGGCTGCCCCAGCCAGATTGCGGCGGCCCACGGCTAGCTCCCGCGACCGCCAGGCCCGCCCCGCCGCGCCCGGCCCCGCCTTGGCTTCCGCGCGCTGGCCAGCCCGTGCGGCTGGATCCGCCTGATCGTCAGCCCGAAGTCCGCGGCGCCCGCTGGGCAGCGGCGGGCTGGGACTTGGTCCCGGGGAGCAGGGCCGGGACCCGCTGGGCGTAGTCGCGGTAGACCTGGCCGAGCTGCCGGCCGGCGTCCCGCTCTTCGAACCGCAGGCCCGCCCCGATGTAGCCGGTGCCCGCCACCGCGAAGACCAGATGGCTGACCGTCAGCCGCGGCGTGGCCCAGAAAGCGATCAGCAGGCCGGCCATCATCGGGTGCCGGATCCAGGCGTACAGCCAGCGCTCGGAGAACGACGGCGGCTGGTAAGGCCCGCGGGCCGCGTCCCAGCGGGCCTGGCGCAGGCCCAGGAAATCCAGATGGTCGATCATGAACGTGGTGCCCAAGGCGACCAGCCAGCCGGCCGCGTAGACGGCCCAGAACACCTGGGCCCAGGGCGCCGCGCTGACCCGCCAGATGGAGCCGGGCACCGGCCGCCACTGCCAGAACAGCAGGAGCAGCGCCAGGCTGGCCGCCAGCACGTAGGTACTCCGCTCGGCCGCGCCGGGCAGCAGCCGGGCCAGCCACCGCTTGAACCCGGCCCGCGCCATCACCGTGTGCTGGACCGCGAAGATCAGCAGCAGGACGACGTCGAGCAGCAGCGCCGCCCAGCCCGGCCCGCGGGCCGGGCCGTCGACCGGGTTCGGGACGCGCAGGTCAGCCAGGAACCCGATGGCCCACCCCGCGCTGGCCACGAAGGCCAGGTAGGCCAGGCCGGCGTAGCCGGTCAGTACCGCACGGCGTATTGAAGACCTCATGGCCCGATCATGGGCGATCACGCGGCCGGTTACAGCGGGGGAAATACCGCAACCAGCCCCGGCCGGCCGCTGACCCGGACCGGCCGCTGACCTGGCCGGCTCGGTGGCCTGGCCGGCTCGGTGGCCTGGCCGGCTGAGCTGGCCTGGCCGCTGGCCACGAACCAGGCCGCGATCTGGGCCCGCGAGCGGAACCCCAGCCGGTCCCTGATCCGCTCGACGTGCGACTCCGCTGACCGCTCGGTGATGACCAGCCGCCCCGCTATCTCGCGGTTGGTCAGGCCCTGGGCGATCAGCTCGGCCACCTCGCGCTGGCGCGGGGTGAGCGCGGGCGTGGCCCGGCGGCGCAGCGCCGGGCAGGCCGAGGAAGCGGCGGATCGCGCCGGCCAGCGCGTCCGCGTCGCCGATGAACGGCAGGTGCGCGCGGCCCGGCAGCACCTCGAACCGGGCGTCCGGGATCAGCTCGGCCAGCTCGCGGCCCTGCTCCAGCGGGGCCGCCCGGTCCTGGTCGCGGTGGATCACCAGCGTCGGCACCTGGATCCGGGGCCCGACCTCGCTGACATCGATCTGGTAGCACAGCGCGAGCAGGTCACGGGCCGTCTTCGGGCTGGCCGCCTCGCGCTGGTAGTGGACGAACGCGGCCCGGGTCGCGGCGTCCGCCCCCGGCGCGAAGATCTCGCCGAGCACGTCCGAGCCGAGCCCCCAGTGTCTTTCCACCAGGCCCAGGACCGACTCCTGCACGTCCGGGCCGGAGATCTGCTGGCCGGACACCCAGCCGCCATACAGCACCAGCCGGGCCACGCGGCCCGGATGCGCCGCCGCCCAGCTCGCCGCGACGGCCGCGCCCATGGACGTGCCGAGCAGGTCAAACTGGTCCGCGCCGACCGCCCGCGTCACCGCGTCCAGGGTCTGCAGCTCCAGCTCCATCGAATGCGGCTGGCTGCTCGGGCCGGACAGGCCGCAGCCGGGCTTGTCGTAGCGCAGCAGCGTCCGGCCCCGGGCCAGCGCTTCGTAGAAGGCCCGTTCGGGCGGCATCGCCCAGCTGCGCTCCAGGTGGGTCAGCCAGCCCGGCGCGTAGACCAGCAGCGGCCCCTGCCCGGCCAGCGCATAAGCGATCTGCGTCCCGTCCGGCAGGCTCGTACTGGTTATGCGCTGCTGCACAGCTACATTCTGCGGTTTTTCCCGCCGCCAGCGAACCGCCCCAGAACCCTCCAGGTCCGCTCACCTGGCGGTCAGTGCCCGTTTCGGGGCGCGATACTAGAGGAAGGAGCCGCTATCAGGGGTCAGCCGAAGGTGGCGGCGCTGTGCCAGGCCGGGCCGGGATCGGCGGCGTCGTCGCGCTGGACGGTGCACTGGATGAGCCCGTAGGGACGGTCGGCGGCGTAGAAGACCTCGCCGGGATTGGTCAGCCCGAACGGCGACAGGTCAGCCAGGAAATGGTGCCTGTTGGGTGCGGACAGCCGGATCTCCGCGACATCAGGGTGGGCCTCCAGGACCGCCCGGCCCATCTCCCACAGGGTCTGCTGCAAGGCCAGGCTGTGCACTTCCGCGAACCGGGCCAGCAGCAACTCCCGCACCTGCTGGTACTGCGCGTCCCAGCCCGCGCCGGGTGCCCCGTCGCCGCGCTCGCCGCCCGGCCCGGTGGCGGCCCCGGGCGGCGGGCCGGCCTGCCGCCAGTGCACGGCCAGCGAGGTGGCCAGGACCCGGTCCCTGGTCGGCTCCAGGGTCGTGTAGCGATCGGTCAGGAAGCCGGCGAACTCCGAGCCGGTCGACTTCAGCACGACCAGGTCTGTCAGCCCGCTGACCACCCAGGATCGCTGAGCCGGCCCGGTCCCGGCCACGGTCGCCGCCACCGTGCGGATCTCCTGGCCCGACCGGACGAAGGTGTGCGGGTGGCCGGAGCCGGCGACGGTGACCCGCTGCCAGGCGTACTCCTCGACTTCCACCCGGGCCGAGCTGACCGGCTCGATGTCGTCGACGAAATGCCGGGCCAGCGCCAGCGCGTAGTCCTCGACCGCCGCTCCCCCGTGCTCGCTGGCGTAGGCGAAGGCGGTGTTCTTCTGCGAGTCGGTCGGCAGGACCTGAGCCTGGTCGCCGCGGACGTGCGCGGCGGCGAAGTCGCCGCGCAGCGTCGTGGACACGTTCAGGTCCCTGATCTCGTGCTGGCCGGCATCCCGGTAGATCCGCACGACCCTGGTCTCCGCCTTGCCGTACTGGTGAGGGCCGAGGACGACCGCCATGGTTAGCTCCCGCGATAGGTCGAATAGCCGAACGGGCTGAGCAATAGCGGCACGTGATAGTGCGCCCGCTGATCATCGACGGTGAAGGTCACCACCACTTCGGGGAAGAATGGCTCCCCCGGCTGCTGACCCGACAGGTACGCCGAGGTGTCGAAGACCAGCCGGTAGACGCCGGCCGCCAGCGGCCCGGGCGCCAGCGAGCTGACCCGGCCGTCCTGGTCGGTCCTGGCCGCCGCGATCCGGGCCTGCCCGTCGGCGCGGACCTGCTCCAGCCGGACCGGCACTCCGGCGGCGGGCCGTCCCCGCGCGGTATCGAGCACATGCGTGGTCACCGCGCTGCGGGCGCCGGGGTCACCCGTCATCGGCCGCCGCCATCGGGTACCGCCATCGGTCACCGCCTCCGGGCTCGTTGATCACGAAGATCCGCGGGCCCTGACCCGGCCAGGCCCGGCCCGCACCTCGCGTGATCATGCGTTGCGCCGATTATCCCCCGATCAGGGCCCGCAGCCGGATCCGGTTGATCTGGTCCAGCTCGGACCGGACCACCTGCCATTCGGTGGCCGGGTCGTGGCCGAGCCGGTCCCGGAGCAGGGCCAGCAGCTCGGGACCGCTGCGGCCGGTGGCGCAGACCAGGTAGATATGGCCGAACCGGTCTTCGTAGGCCCGGTTGCCCTCGGCCAGCGCCCGCAGCAGCGGCTGATCGGCCTGGTCCACCCCGGCCTGCTCGCGGCGGCCCGCCACGGCGGGCTCGCGCGCGCCGATCCGGGGATGGCCGGCCAGCGCCTGGCGGAGGTCCTCGTCCGCCAGCCCGGCCGCCGCCTGGCCGGAGCGGGCCAGCAGCGCGTCGACCGAGGGGTACGGCCGCCCGCTGGCCACCTCCCGCGCCCACCGCGGGGCCGAGCAGCACTCAAGCAGCGCCTGCCGGGCCGCGTCGTCGGGCAGGGCGTTGAACTGTCCCAGGCTGAACCGCGCGGGTGTCATCCGGCTCACCGTACCGGCCTATACCGGGGTGGCTTCGCCTTCGGCGCGCACGGACCGGCGGGCCAGCAGCCAGTACGTCAGGCCGCCGAAGAACAGCCCCATGAACACGCTGAAGTCCGAACCCCCGATCCGGCTGGACAGCGCCGACACGTAGGGCGAGTACGCGTCCAGCCACAGGGCCGCTGCCACCATCCCGGTCAGCTGCGCGATGATGGCCGGCCAGTGGATCCCGCCGTTGCGGTAGTACCGCCCGCCCCGCTCGTTGAGCAGCGCCCCGGGATCGAACCTGTTGCGCCGCAGCCAGGTGTCCACCAGGTAGATCGCGCACCACGGGGCCAGCCACACGATGATGAACAGCAGGAAGTCGGTCAGCAGCGAGAAGAACCGGCTGGAGAACACCGCGTAGGCGGCGAACGCCCCGCAGATCACGGTGTCGATGCCCACGCACTGCAGCCGCCGCAGGCCCGGCACCAGGCTCTGCAGCGTGACGCCGGATGAGTACAGGTCCAGGGTGTTGATCGCGAACAGCTGGAAGATGGCGACGATCAGGTACGGCACGATGAACCAGCCGGGGAAGCCTGCGGTCAGCCCGGTGATCGAGGTCGCGCCGGGCACTCCGGTGGCCACCGCCGCGCCGAGAATCTCCAGCAGGGCCGAGGGGATGGCCGCGCCGAGCGTCACGGCCAGCACGATGTCGCGCTTGCTGGCCGAGGCGGGCAGGTAGCGGGAGTAGTCGTTGCCGTTCTCTGAGAAGCCCAGCCCGCCGGCCGCGATGACCAGGGCCAGGAAGACCATCATCATGCCCCAGCCCGCGCCGTGCTCGGCGGTGTGCAGGTTGACCTTCGAGGTGGTGATGACCGCCATGATCAGGAACAGGATCACGAACGGGATCGAGAGCCACTTGAGCACCTTGAGCACCGCGGTGTGCCCGAGCAGCGGCAACACGGCCTGGATGGCGACCGCCGCCACGACGAAAATGATCTTGGCGGGCGACCCGGACGCGAAGCCGGCCCGGGACGACAGGGCGATCGCGGCGAACACGATCAGCGCGATGCCCTCGATCTCGAACCCGACCTGGGTCAGCCAGTTGAACAGCGAGGGCATCCGGTTGCCGTTCGGCCCGAAGGGAGCGCGGCTGATCGCGAAAGTGGTCGTGCCCGCGGCCGGGCCTTGTACGCTGCCCAGCCCGGTGAGGACGTAGGACGCGTTGCCGAGCACGATGATCACGACGGCCTGCGCGAACGACAAGCCGAACACGATGACGGCCAGGCAGCCGTAGATCAGGAACTCGACGTTCCAGACCGCACCGGCCCACATCCAGAACAGGCCGCTCGGCCCGCCCCAGCGGCTGCCCTGGGGCACGTGCTCGATGCCGCGCTGCTCGATCGAGGTAATAGCCGGATCCGCCGGCGGCGCCGGCCCGCCGCCCACAGCCCCCGCGGTGTCACTCGCCATCGCTGACCTTCCTGCCGCAGGCCTGCCCAGCCCAGGCCAGCGCCGTTCCTCAGCACGACAAGGAGGACGGCCCGGTGCTCTGCAAGCGACGTCACGCCGAACCGGATGTTACTACACCAAAGATAATCTTCCGGGCACGGCCGACGGACACCGGGGAGGGGCCAGATCCTGGCCGCCAGCCGGGCCGCCGGGCCGCGCCCGCCCGGCCCGGGCGCTGCGGCGCGACGCCAGACCAGGGAAGATGGGGTCATGGATCTTCCGATCATGCCGCCGGTCGCGCCGATGCTGGCCAAGTCCGTCAAGGACATCCCGCATGGCCCGCTGAGCTATGAGCCGAAATGGGACGGGTTCAGGTCAGTGATCTTCCGGGACGGGGATGAGGTGGAGATCGGCAGCCGGAACGAGCGGCCGATGACCCGCTACTTCCCTGAGCTGGTCGCCGCCATCCGGGCCCACCTGCCGCGCCGGTGCGTCATCGACGGCGAGATCGTCATCCCGGACGGCGAGGGCCGCAAGCTCGACTTCGAGGCCCTGCTGCAGCGGGTGCACCCGGCCGACAGCCGGGTCCGGCTGCTGGCCGAGCAGACCCCGGCCTCCTACATCGCCTTCGACCTGCTGGCCCTGGACGACACCGATTACACCGAGCGGCCGTTCAGCCAGCGACGGGCCGTCCTGCGCGAGGCCCTGGCCGACGCCGGGCCGCCGGTCTACGTGACCCAGGCCACCCTGGAACCTGAGCTGGCCGAGCAGTGGTTCCGCCAGTTCGAGGGCGCGGGGCTCGACGGGATCGTGGCCAAGCCGCTGGAGGGCACCTACCAGCCGGACAAGCGGGTGATGTTCAAGATCAAGCACGAGCGCACCGCGGACTGCGTGGTGGCCGGGTACCGGGTCCACAAGAGCGGGCCGGACGCGGTCGGGTCGCTGCTGCTGGGCCTGTACGACGACGCGGGCAGGCTGGCCAGCGTCGGCGTGGTCGGCGCGTTCCCGATGGCGCGGCGGCGGGAGCTGTTCAGCGAGCTGCAGCCGCTGGTCACCAGCTTCGATCAGCACCCGTGGAACTGGGCCAACCGGGAAACGGGGGTCCGCAACCCGCGCGAGTCCGAGCACAGCCGGTGGAACGCGGGCAAGGACCTGTCGTTCGTGCCGCTGCGGCCCGAGCGGGTCGCCGAGGTCCGGTACGAGCACATGGAGGGCACCCGGTTCCGGCACACCGCGCAGTTCGCCAGGTGGCGGCCGGACCGGGAGCCGCGCTCGTGCGGGTTCGCGCAGCTGGAGGAGCCGGTCCGGTTCAACCTGGCCGAGATCCTGGCCGGCTGACCGGCGGGAGCCGGGCCGGCCGGCGTGGCCGCAACGGTTCCGGGCGGGTCAGCGCGCGACCGGCTCGCCCGGGTAGGTGCCGAACGACCAGAGATTGCCGTCCGGGTCTCGGACCGCGAAGTCCCTGGAGCCGTAGTCGGTCTCGTGCAGCTCGCGCACTACCGTGGCGCCGGCCGCGGTGGCCCGGGCGAACAGCGCGTCCGGCTGGTCGGTGACGACGTACCCGCCGAAGCTGCCCGGGCGCAGCGCCCAGGGATCCTCCTCGGCTGGCTCGCGGGCCGAGCCGAGCATGATGCCGCCCCCAGGCGGCCAGGCCAGCTGGGCGTGGTCGACCCGATCGCCTTCGCCGTAGACGACGACCTCCTCGAAGCCGAACGCGTCGACCAGGAACTTGATCAGGTCCCGGGCGTTCCTGGCCCGGAGCGTGGGCCAGACCTGCGGTGCTGGTGTCTGCACTGTCATGCCCCCCAAGCCTGCCAGCAGTTCCCGCTGAGGTCGAGCTGCGCCTGCCCCGTGAGCTGCCCGTACTTCATTTTCCCGCGAGGCCGGCCGGACTGGAGGGCCGGTTTCCGTGTCATATCCGCGTAAGTACCGCGATAGGGAAGAACCTCACCCGGCCGGGGTGACGCCGCAGGCCTGGTCAGCGGCCAGACTGCGGCTGTCGGCTCTGGCTGGCGATTCCGGCCAGCGCCGGGGCGACTACACGCGCCTGGCAACACGGCCAGCATGACCGGGGGGAAGGAAATCTATGTCCGGCTCAAACGGGACGTTCATCTATGTCGCGACCTATCCGAGCGAGGCGGCCGCCCGAGATGACTACCAGATCGTCAAGGGCCTGCACGCCAGCGGGCTGGTCGGCTCGTACGACGCGGCCGTCGTCACCAAGGACCCCGACGGCAAAGTGCATGAGAACAAGGACGAGACGGCAACGCGCCACGGCGCCTGGTGGGGCATCGCGGCCGGCGCGGCGATCGGCGTCATCTTCCCGCCGAGCATCCTCGGCACCGCCGCCGTCGGCGGCGTCATCGGCGGGGTCAGCGGCCACCTGGCCCGGGGCATGTCCCGCTCCGAGGCCAAGGAGCTGGGCGACTTCATCGACCCGGGCCAGGCCGGGCTGGTCGTCGTGGGCGAGAGCAAGGTGGAGCAGGCGATCGAGCACGCGGTAACCAAGGCGGAGAAGCAGACCGCCAAGGAACTGGGCGTCAAGCCGGAGGATGTCGACTCCGCCCTGCAGGAAGCGGTCAAGGAGATGTAGCCGCGAGGTAAGACACAGACGGTCAGCGACGGGCCGGGAGCCTTCTTGCTCCCGGCCCGTCACTGGCTGTTTTTTTGCCTCCGTTTACTTGCTAGTTACCCGGCGCTGACAAGCGGGCCAGACTAGGCTCCCCCGAAGATATCACCCTTTGTAATTGTATATACACACTAAGGCGTCGATGCCCACGCAAATGCTCGTGCGCATGCACGTGCATCAGGCTACGATGCCGTTCGTCCCCGCCCCAGGAGGCTCCCACGGGGAAGCAGCCCGGCCGGGCCGCCTCCGGGGGCAGCCCCGCAGGACCACCTCCGGGGAGCACTCAAGGCCCGACCGGCCGTGACCGGCGATATGGAGATAGAGACAAACTGATGCCCGATATATATAACGCGATACCCGCCACTGATCTTCAGTGCGCGGCCTGGCGCAAGAGCCAGCGCAGCAATTCTCAGGGTGCCTGCGTGGAAGTCGCCAGCCTGCCCGGCGGCGACGTGGCGATTCGCAATTCGAGATTCCCGGCCGGTCCGGCCCTCATCTATACAAAAACTGAGATCGACGCTTTCATCCGAGGCGCCAAGGATGGCGATTTTGACGATCTTCTGGCCTAGCGGGCGAGCCCGCTTCCGGCCTGGCGAGCGGGCCGGCGCCTAGATCCGCCCGGCTGGCAGGCTGGCGGATGAAGGTCAGTTCCCGCGCAGCAGCGCCCAGACGACCTTCCCGCCAGCCTCCACCGGGCGCCAGCCCCAGCGCAAGCTGCAGGAGGCCACTACGTGCAGGCCCCGGCCACACTCCGCATCCGTCTCGGCTGGGCTCAGGACCGGCATGCGGCCGCCAGGATCAGTGACCATGCAGGTCACAAAAGGCACCTGAGATAGTAATCTCAGGCCTATCGGATACTCCTCAATGGTCCGCCGAGCGGAGAGCAAACCATGCCGGATAGCGTTTGTGACAAGCTCAGAGACGACCAGTTCTGCTTGATCGCACAAATCCGGCATGCCCCACAGGCGCAGCGCCGTCTGGGTAAAGCGCCGACCGATCCGGACCGATTCGAGGCCGGGTCCGAGCGCGCACTCGGCAGCGGGCTGCGGCGCCGCCTGGAAACCGTGATCAGCAGGAGCGGCCGAGCGGCCGTTAACGGGAAGCTCCCGATGCCCGCCTGCGATCAGGAGCGGACTATGGCCGGTGTCCATATCCTCCGTCCCAGCGGCTGGGCTGGCCCGGCCCGGCCGTTCGGCGTTGCTTGCCATGAGTTAGCGCCGCCTCTCGCGCGGCTTGAGCGCAACCGTCATCATCTCCCGGGTACCTTGCAAGCGCAAGGCCCGATGCACGTGCATGCGACAGTCACGAGTGCATGTGCGAGCCGGGGCGTCATGGGCGGGAGTGGCCAGTGATCTCGATTCAGCCGGGTGGCAGCCCCACGGTCTTGCGCATCTTGCTGGGGTCCCAGCTACGCAAGCTGCGCGAGGCCAGGGGCATCACCCGGGAGAAGGCCGGCTACCTGATCCGGGCGTCCGAATCCAAGATCAGCCGGATGGAGCTCGGGCGGGTCAGCTTCAAGGAACGGGACGTCATCGACCTGCTGGTGATGTACGGCGTCGAGGACGAAGACGAGCGGGCGGCCCTGGTCGCGCTGGCCAGGAACGCCAATTCGCCGGGCTGGTGGCATCAGTACTCCGATGTTCTGCCGGACTGGTTCGGGGTGTATGTCGGGCTGGAGGAAGCCACCTCGCAGCTGCGGGTCTACGAGCTGCAGTTCATCCCCGGCCTGCTGCAGACGGCCGGCTACGCCCGGGCGGTCGTGGCGCGCGGCCAGCCCAGCGCCTCGGCGGCGGAGATCGACCGCCGGGTCCACCTCCGGGCCGCCCGCCAGGAGCTGCTGACCAAGCCGGGAGCGCCGCGGCTGTGGGCCGTGGTGGACGAGGCGGCGCTGCGGCGGCCGATCGGGGGCCCGGCGGTCATGCGCGACCAGCTAGCCGCGCTGATCACGGCAACCGCGCGGCCGAACGTGACGCTGCAGGTCATGCCCTTCCGCTCGGGCGGCCACGCGGCCGAGGGGGGCGCGTTCACGATCATGCGCTTCCCCGAGCCAGAGCTGCCCGATGTCGTCTACGTCGAGCAGCTGACCAGTGCGCTCTACCTCGATAAACGCGAGGACGTGGAAAAGTACAGCGAAGTGATGGAGAAGCTGAGCGTCGAGAGCGAGCCTCCGGAACGGACCGCCGACATAGTCGGCGAGATAATGGATAAGGACTTTTCCTGACCGGACCATCCAGTCCGAGCCCCCCATGACCGGGGCCAGGCCAGCGGCCCGGCCGCGGGAGCGGCTGTCGCGGTTTGACCCCTTCGCGGCAGATGTCGATCCAGCTAACGACGCGCTGGCGGCAGGTGATAGCAATGAGGGTGAAAGAAGGGGTGATGGGATGAGTGGGTCCGACAGCGTCAGCAGCGGCGACGGCACGCTGCATGTCACCGACAGCAGGACTGGCCGGAGCTACGACATCCCGATCGCGCAGGGCACGATCCGGGCTACGGACCTGCGCCAGATCAAGACCAGCACCGGTGACGCTGGCCTGCTGTCTTACGACCCGGCCTTCATGAACACCGCGAGCTGCCGCAGCGCGATCACCTTCATCGACGGCGACCGCGGGATCCTGCGCTACCGCGGCTACCCCATCGAGGAGCTGGCCGAGCACTGCAGCTTCCTGCAGGTGGCCTACCTGCTGCTCTACGGCGAGCTGCCGACGCTGGAGCAGGAGCAGGAGTGGATCGAGGAGATCACCCATCACACGTTCGTACACGAGAACATCAAGAAGTTCATCGACGGGTTCCACCATGACGCGCACCCGATGGGGATCCTGGTCAGCACGGTCGGCGCGATGTCCACGTTCTATCCGGACGCGAAGGCGATCTTCGACGCCGACAAGCGCGGCAAGCAGGTCGAGCGGCTGATCGCCAAGATGCCGACCCTCGCTGCCTTCGCCTACCGGCACGCGGTCGGCATGCCCTACGCCTATCCGGACAATCAGCTGTCCTACGCGGGCAACTTCCTGTCCATGATGTGGAAGACCACCGAGCTGAGTTACCGGCCCGACCCGGTCCTGGAGCACGCTCTCGACGTGCTGTTCATCCTGCACGCCGACCACGAGCAGAATTGCTCGGCCAATACGATGCGCGCGGTCGGCAGCGCCCATTCCGACCCGTACTCGGCGGCGGCCGCCGCGGCGGCGGCACTCTACGGCCCGCTGCACGGCGGCGCCAACGAGCAGGTACTCAAGATGCTCGACGACATCGGCGACATCGACAACGTGCCTGCCTACATCGCCCGGGTCAAGCGAGGCGAGCTGCGGCTGATGGGTTTCGGCCACCGGGTGTACAAGAACTTCGATCCGCGCGCGTCGATCATCAAGCAGATCGCCGACGAGGTCTTCAAGGTCACCGGGCGGAACCCGGCGCTGGACATCGCGCTGGAGCTGGAGCGCATTGCGCTGGCCGACGAGTACTTCATCGACCACAAGCTCTATCCGAACGTGGACTTCTACTCGGGCATCATCTACCAGGCCATGGGGTTCCCGGTGGAGATGTTCCCGGTCCTGTTCGCGATCGGGCGGACGCCGGGCTGGCTGGCCCAGTGGGTCGAGGGGATCCTCGACACCGAGCAGAAGATCTCCCGTCCGCGGCAGGTCTACGACGGGCCAGCGCTGCGTCATCTGGGCGACTAGCGCGCCGCGGGCCGCCATCAGGGAGCCGGCCCGCGCTACCTGGCCTGACCGGCCAGCCGCCAGACGGTCGCCCGCTTGACGTCGGCGTCCTCCAGCGTGCGCGGTACCGGCACGTCGTAGCTGGCCAGCGGCTCCAGCCGGGCCCGGGGCAGATAGGCGCGGTCCGGGTCGCCGATCAGGACGTCGCGGCCCGCCCCGCTCGCCCGGCTGAGGAACGCCACGATCTGGCCGGTCATCGATCGCTCATAGCAGACGTCACCAGCCAGCACCACTTCGGCGGCCGGGACGTCCCCGGCCGTCACGTCGGCCAGGGCCGCGGTGACGGCGACGTCGTTGGCGCGCGCGTTGAGCCCGATCGCGGCCACCGCGAGCGCGTCGATCTCGCTGGCTGCTACCGGCCCGGCCCCGGCGCGGGCGGCGGCGATCGCGACCAGGCCTGACCCCGCGGCCATGTCCAGCACGCCCCGGCCGCGGATCAGGTCCGGGTGGTCGAGCAGGTAGCGGGCCAGCGCCTGGCCGCCGGCCCAGGCGAATGCCCAGAACGGCGGCGGCAGGCCGCCGGTGTCCAGTTCCTGCTCGGTGTCGGCCCAGATGCCGAACGGCTCGTCCGCGAGGTGCAGGCGGATCTCCGGCACCAGCGGCACCGCGGCCAGCCGCGTGTGCGCCCGGACGAACGCGGCGGGGTCCACGCTGAGCAGGATACGGCGGGCTGAGCAGGATACGGCCAGCTGAGCACAGTCACCCCGCGGCAGTGCCCATGAGCGGGTGCCCTCGGCCGGCCTGGCTGATCCCGGCCGGACCCGTGCTGGCGGTCAGCTAGCCCGGCGTTAACTACGGCCTTGGCTGTGCAGCAGGCCGAACGGGCTCGGCGCGGTGAACATGACCTGCAGCACCGGCTGGCCGCTGGCTAGCCGGCTCGGCTCGATGCTGGACGGCCGGAACGGCGGGACCTGCTGGCGCAGGAACGCCAGCACCGACCGGCCGTACCCGGAATCGCTGGACCAGGCCGCGCCGGCCGGGCCGGCCAGCTCGACGGTGCGAAGCGGGACGCCCGGGCCCGCCCCCGGCGCGGATGGCCCGAACTCGGCGATATGCACGGCATACAGCGTGGCCATCGTGGCCAGGATGTTGAGCAGCCGCGTGTCGACCTGGCCGGCCGCGAGCTGCTGGCGGGCCGCGCCGGTCACCGTGACGCGCCGGTTATGCCGGAGCGCGGTGCCGCCCGATTTCCTGGCCTGGATGTCGGTGCGCAGTCCGGCGGCGTAGACGCGCGCGCCCAGTGGCGCGATCGCCCTGATGACGACCGCGCCGCTACCGGAACCGAAGCTGGCCAGCACTGTCGGCGCGTAGACCGAGTTCAGCCGGGTGCCGAACTGATTGCGGACCGCCGCGGTCGCGACGACGATCTCGGAGCCGAGCGGGTCGATCGCCCCGGGCTGCATCACGAGCAGGTCCCCGACCGGGATGTGATGCGCCTCCAGAGCCGCGCACATCAGCCGGTCACAGGCCACGATGGCCGACCGGCTGACCTGCTGGGCGATCCAGGCGGCCGCCTGGTCCCTGGTCCGCGCCTCGGCGCTGATCGCCCCGGTATCGTGGCCGGCCTGCGTTCCCTGGCCGGAGTGCCCGGCCGGATGACCCGGGTGGCTGGGCATCAGGCCGATGATCGCAGCCGTGCCCGCCAGGAGCAGGACCGAGGCCACCAGCCCGAGCATGCGCCACTTGGCCGGCCCACTCCACCGGGAGCGGCGCGGCCGGTCCGCCCGGTCCGGTGGCCGGGCCCCGGGGGCAGCCGGCCGGGCGCCAGGGGCAGCCCGCCTGGTCCCGGGGGCAGCGGCCGGGGCCGGCGCCGGCCGGGCCGCCAGGGCAGGTGAAGCCGCGAACGTGCCCGCCGCGGTTGCGGCGGCGGCCGGCCGGGCGGCGGATGGCACGGGCCGAGCCGAGGGCGGCGCTGGCGGAGCGGAGGACACCGCAGGCGGAGGGGAGGGAACGGGCGAGGCGGCGGAAGCAGCTGGCTGACCCGTCGAGGGATCAGCCGGCTCACCCGGCGTGGTCTGTGCGGCCGGGCTGGCCTGCGTGCTTTCGGTCGGCTTGATCAGCCGGACGGGCGGCGGGCTGGCCGGGGCCGCTGACCGCGCGGAGGCAGCCAGGCCCCCGGGCAGGCGGCGCAGCCGGGCGGTCCGGGGCGTGGCGCCGGCCGGAGCCGCCATGAGCGGCAGCCTGGCCTGCGGCCCGCCAGCTTGCGGCCCAGGTGCTTGCAGCCCCGCCGCTTGCGGCCCAGCCGCTTGCGGCCCAGGTGCTTGCGGCCCAGGTGCTTGCGGCCCGCCGGGTTGCGGTCCGCCAGCTTGCGGCCCAGGTGCTTGCGGCCCGCCGGCTTGCGGCCCGCCGGCTTGCGGCCCGCCAGCTTGCGGCCCAGGTGCTTGCAGCCCCGCCGCTTGCGGCCCAGGTGTTTGCGGCCGGGGTGTTTGCGGCCGGGGTGTCTGCGGCCGGGGTGTCTGCGGCCGGGGTGTCTGCGGCACCGCCGAAACTGGACGTGCCGCCGGGGTGGAGGGCGAGAGCGCGGTCTCCGCCGCCACGGCCGCCTGCAGCAGCCGGATCACTGATTCGGGCAGTTGCTCCATGCGCCACGTGGGCCTCGGCATCGACTGCGCGCTGGCGCCAGGGACTCGGCGGGGCAGCGTTCCGGCACTGCCCGGCTGGTCCGGCCCGGAAGGCCGGCTCGGCGGGGGGGCCGCACCGGTTGCCGACACCGGCTGGCCTGACGAACCTGGCTGACCTGACGGACTTGACGGCCCTGGCTGACCTGACGGACTTGACGGCCCTGGCTGGCCTGACGACCCTGGCTGACCTGACCGGGCCGAGCCTGGACTGGCGGCGGGCGGCGCGGGAGGCGCGGCGCCCGTCGGCGACGCCGCGCGCTGCGGGGGCTGGCCTGCTACTGACGGCGCGGCATCGGACGCGGGCGTATCGGACCTATGCCGTGGCGTGGGCGCCTGGTTAGCGCCCGGCACACGTCGAGGCAGTGATGCCTCGCGGCCCTTCTCTCCCATACCGCCAACCCCCCGGGGACGCGTTAACGAGATATTCCGCGCCCCACCTGACAGCGGAGCATATGATGACCTGCGGCTTCAACCGAAATGACGGGTTGTGGCGAAAAATCTACGGCAAGTAAGTGCCAAACCCGGCAGCAAACCGGCCATCGGGGCGACCTGCGCCCGTTCCCCAGGCGGTCGGCCGGTGCCACGCCGCTCGAATTTCCCAAGCTGGGCGATGACCGCCGGTCGGGGCGGAATTCGGCCGGACGCCCGGCCAGCCTAACGCCCCCCCAACCCGCCGGCCCGCTAGGCGCCGCCCGCGGCCTGCCTGGGGCATGACCGGGTAGTTCGCCGGGCGTGACCGGAGGCGGCACCGGCCGGAAAGGGGTTTCGGGCCAGGCCGCGAGCCCTCTACTGTGGCGCGGTGACAACTCAGGTGATCGTGCTGAACGGCGCATCCAGTTCAGGCAAGTCCGGGATTGTCCGGTGCCTGCAGGCGGTCCTGCCCGATCCGTGGCTGGCGCTCGGGGTCGACATGATGATCCAGGCCATGCCCGCGGCCCTGCGGCTATCGTCGGCCGGTATCAAGGTCGCCGAGGATGGCGAGGTGAGTGTCGGGCCGCAGTTCCGGGCGCTGGAAGCGGCCTGGATGGCGGGGGTCGCCGCGATGGCCCGCTGTGGCGCCCGGGTCATCGTCGATGAGGTCTTCCTCGGCGCAGCGCAGTCCAGGCAGCGATGGCAGCACGCACTGAACGGGCTGGACGTGCTGTGGGTCGCCGTCAAGTGTGACAGTGCCGTCGCCGCGGGCCGCGAACTGGCCCGGGGCGACCGGGTCCCTGGGATGGCCGCGGCCCAGGCCGAGGTCGTCCACCAGGGCGTGGCTTACGACCTGGAGGTGGACACCACGCATACCGAGTCCCTGGCCTGCGCGCAGATCATCGCCGCCCAGGCCGGCCGCCCGGACCGCGCCAGCTAGCCGAAGTCGATCTTGACTGTCGCCGCGACATCCGGATTGCGCTGCAGCCAGTGGCGGGCGAACGGGCACACCGGCACGACCGTCAGCCCCTCGGCCGCCGCCTTGCCGACCGCCGCGCGCACCAGCGCGCCGCCGTATCCGTGTCGCTCGATCTGGGCCGGCACGCCAGTGTGCACGAGTACCAGGCGGTCGCCGTGGCGCCGGTAGACCAGCTCGGCCTCCTGGCCGTCGACCGCCAGCACCAGCCTGGAAGCAGCTGGGTCCTCGGTGACCTGCGGAGTGTCGTTCATGCCATTCATGCTTACATCTTGCCGGGCGGGCCGCTGGCCGGCGCCGGCGTGGTGCCGGGCCCGGCTGGGCCGCCGGGCTTGGCTGGGCCGCTGCGCCAGTAGATCACCGTGGCGGCGGCCACGATCAGCGCCGCGACGGTGACCGGCCAGCCCGCCTTGAGGTGCAGGAACATGGCGGCTCCGGCGACCGCCCCGGCGAGCATGGCGGCCACCGACATGACCCGCCGCGCCGCGCCCCTGTCGTTACCCCCGGCCAGGCGTGAATCCGCGGCCAGGCCCGTCAGCGTCATGGTGAGCACGGTGGTCGCCATGTCAGGTACGGCTATCCGCCGCACCGTAGCGTTCCTGATGCCCATGGCAAAGGCCAGGCCGACGATAACGGCATAACGGGGCCAGCCCGCGGAGATGGCGCTGACCGAGAACGCGATGACCGCGGTCACGGCCACGAAGATCACCTCCAGCGTCATCGCGAGCAGCAGCAGCCGGCCATGATCACGGATCACGGTAGCGATCCGGCCCGCGCTCACCGCGCCGAGCAGGAACGCGCCGAGCGAGGCCAGGCTGGCCGGGACCGAGAACCCCGGTGCCCCGGCGGCGGCGAAACCGAGGATGACGATGTTGCCGGTCATGTTCGCGGTGAACACATGCCCCAGGCCCAGGTAGCTCACCGCGTCAACCAGCCCGCTGATCAGCGTCAGGACCACGAGTGTGCGCAGCAGCGGACGCGGCGGGGCGGCGTTGGCCATGGCTGTCATGATCGCACGGCCGCCAGCCGGTTTCATTTCGCCCAGACGGCCAGCACCCGGTCACGCCGGGACGGATCCGCCGGGCCGCCCGGCTAGACTCCTGCGCCGAGGCAGACCCCGGCGGTTCCCGGCGCTTCTCACCGAGGAGACTGACATTGGCGGTGCGGCACATCTATCTGGCCCGGCACGGCGCGGCCGACCCGGACGGGATGCTGAGCGAGGCCGGACGGCAGCAGGCCGACCTGCTCGGCCAGCGGCTGCGGTCGGCCGGCCTGACGGCGGTGTGGCACAGCCCGGTGCCGCGCGCGGCCCAGACCGCCGAGCTGGTCACCAGGCACCTGCCCGGGGTCCCCGGCCAGCAGCTGGACCTGGTCGGCGACTATCCGCCGCCGGCCGACGAGGCCGACCTGCCGCCCAGCTACGCCCAGCTCGTTTCCTCCTACACCGATGCCGAACGGGAGGAGGGGGCCAGACTGGCGGCAGCGGCGATCGAGCGGTTCGCCCGCCCGGGCTCGCGGGACTCCCGTGAGCTCATCATCACGCACAACTTCCTGATCGGCTGGTTCATCCGGGACGCGCTCGGCGGGCCGGACTGGCGCTGGATCGGGCTGAACCAGTGCAACGCCGCGCTGTCGGTGATCCGGTACGGGTCGGGGTACCCGCCCGTACTGGTCAGCTTCAACGACATGGATCACCTGCCCGCCGGGCTGCGCTGGACCGGCTTTCCCGCTGAGCTGCGGGGCTGAACCGTGCCCGCGCCACAGCCGGTCCCCTACCGGTGCCAGTGGGAGTCACCGGAACTGGTGCCGCAGTTCCTGGCCGGACGGCTGCGCGCGGCCGCGGACCCGAGGTGGGCTGCCTCGGGCGCGGCTGATCCCGCGGAATATGAGTTCTGGTCGTGGCGGACCTGCGGCATGGCCTGCCTGCGCATGATCGCGGCCTACCGCGGCATTGACGTCCCCGCGGCGGTGCCACTGGCCCGGCAGTGCGCCGAGGCCGGCGGTTACATCGTGCATCCCGACCATGTCGACGGGCTGTTCTACTGGCCGTTCGCGGACTGGATAAAGGCACAGTTCGGTATCTCCGCTACGGTCTGGACAGATTTCCCGGCCGACGCCATCGAGAACCGCGTGCGTCACGGTGAGCTGGCGATTATCTCGGTGCACTCATCGATTCGCTGGACCGACCGGCAGCCGCCCGCGCGCGGCGGGCATCTGGTACTGGTTACCGGCGCAGACAATGACGGCATTACCTTTCATAACCCGTCCGGCCTGCCGGGCCAGAGCCAGGAAAATGCCAGAATCGGCTGGGTCGCGCTCGGCCGGTTCTACGCCGGGCGCGGAATAACAATTCAGCCCGGCTGACGAGCGTCAGCGGCTGGCGTCGCTCTGGTCGCGCGCTGCCGCCGCGAGCACGTCAGGGTGCATCCGGTGATAGTGCTCCGTCAGCACGGTGCCCGCGGCTTGACCAGGCTTGCAGGCGAAGGTGCTCCCGCAAATCTGGCAGCGGATAACCGGAAGCTGCGTCACGGTCACGGGGAAACGGTAGGAACTGGATCTGCTCATTGGGATCTATGATGCCAGATTGACTGCGTGCTGTGGGCCAGGGTTCACAGGCTGAACATCGCGGCCGCGTTATCGTGGCAGACCGCGCGAAGCCAGGCCGGACCCAAGTCCAGCCGGGCCAGGGCTTGCAGCTGATGCAGATACCGGTACGGAATGTTCGGGAAGTCGCTGCCCAGCAAGATACGGTCGGCGGCTTCGGCCAGCCGGGGCCGCAGCTGAGCCGGGAACGGCGCGAGCTGCTCAAGGAAGTCAGTAAATGCCATCGTGGTGTCGAGATGAACACCCGCGTGACGCTGCGCGAGATCGAGAAACTCCCCGTATTCGGGCGCGCCGAGATGGGCCACGATCATGGTCAGCCGCGGATTCCTGGCCAGTACCTGCGATATGGGACCTGGACCGGTGTAGTGGCCCGGCATCGGGCCGGAACCGCAATGCACGACGACCGGAACGCGGGCCTCGGCGAGCAGCCCCCAGACCGGGACGAGCAGCTCATCACGCGGGTCATAGCCGCCCACTTGGAGGTGTGCCTTGAACACCCGCGCGCCCGCCCTTATCGCGTCCGCTACATAACCGTCCGCGCCAGGCTCAGCGAAGAATGTGGCGCTGTGCAGCGCGTCAGGAACCCGGGCCGCGAAATCAGCCGCCCAGGAGTTCAGCCAGGCCGCCATTCCCGGCCGGTGCGGATACAGCAGCGCGGTGAACCGGCGGATCCCAAAAGCGCGCAGCAGGGCGAGCCGCGCGACCTCGGGCTGGCGGTAGCGGATCGGCCAGGGCTGGCCCGGCGCGGCCCGGCCAGCGTCGAAGAACGCCCACACCTTGGCCAGCACGTTGGCCGGCATGAAGTGCGCGTGGACATCGATCAGGCCCGGCAGCCCGAGGTCTCGCCAGAACCCGGTGACCGCGGCGGCCTCGGTATCCGCGGCCTCGGTATCCGCGGCCTCGGTATCCGCATCCGGCCCAGCGACTCCTGATAGCCCAGCGTCCTTCGCTGGGTCGAGGCCAGGCAGGCGGGGCACGATCTCAGTCTGTCAGCGTCATCCGGCGAGCGCTTAGCCGGTCGGCACTGGGCATGACCGCGACCAGCAGCCCCGCCACGTCGCGCTCGCGCTCGCGGCGCATCGGCTCAGCGTCAGCCGCGGAGCGCGATCATCCCGGCCGGCCGGACGGACGGGAATGGGAATCCCGGCTCCGCGCCAGCGTCTCGGCGCCCTGGGCCAGCAGCACGACAGCGCGGGCGAGTCGGTCTCCTGAGCCCGGATCAGGCGAGCCAGTAACAGGTGAGCCAGGGTCAGGCCGGGCCGGAAGCTCAGCCGGTGACGGCCGGGCCGGCCGTGACGCCCGGGCCGGCCGCAGCACCCGGCCGGCCGGTTCCGGCGTGATGACCAGCGCGGGGCTGGCCCCCTGATTCTGCTTTCCGAGGACCACCTGAGCGTCGAGCGTCAGGATCTGCAAGCCGAGCAGCCGGGCCCGCACCAGCGCGGTGATCCCGATGTCACCCGGCTGCAGCAAGCCGCCTGGTCTCACCGTTCCTCCTGGGGCCGGTCCTCCTGGTGCCGGATGGCCGAGATCGCGGCGCTCGCGGCCGTGACCGCGGCGGCTCCCGCTACCGCCCCAGCCGTTACCTTGCTGGCCGTCATCTTGGTCAGGCCCCGCAACTCGACGCGATCAGCGGCGGCCGACATCGCCGCGTCCCTGAGGCGCTCCCACTTGCTCTTGTGAGTAAACAGTCGCATTTGGTCACCATCCCCCGGTTGATCGCCGCCGCTAGTTAGCTGGCGGGCGAGCCGCTGATCGCCGCGATGAGCTCCGGCTTGGTCATCGAGGACCGGACGGGCGCATTGCCGCCGCGGCCGAGCCGGATCAGCTCGCTCTTGGTCAGCGCGGCCAGGTCCAGTCCGCCCTGGCCGGAGATCACGGCGATGAGCTCGGACTTGCTCATCGACGGGTTGGCCGCCAGCCCGGCGTCATCGGTCCGCTGCAGCAGTTCCTGCTTCGAGAGCACATCGAGGCGCCCGTCGCCCGCTGTGGCCCGGCTGGCCCGCTGGGCTGAGCGCGCACCGCGCCCCGAGCCCGCCGCCCGGGCCGGGCGAGTGCGGCCAGCCGAGCGCCCGGTTCCAGGCGAGCCTCCGCTGCCGCTGGCACTAAGGGCACCGCGAGCGTTGTCGCCGGCACTCTGGGAGGTGCCGCTTGCCCTCCGGGCTGTTCCGCTGGCCCTCCGGGCTGGGCGGCGGGCAGCCGTGCCGCTGGTGCTGCGCGACGTGCTGCTGGCGCTGGGGGCACCGCCGCTGGAGGTGGGGGTGGCTCGGGCCGGGCGCGTGCGGCTAGCCGGGCGTTTCGGTGTGCCTTGACGGCTGCGTCCGGCGGCGCGACCTGAGCTTGCTCCGCGGGCTGTGCCTGCCCGGCGCGATGAGCCCGCGCCGCGGGCCGGACGGGCCTGAGCGGCGCGGACGCCGCTTTCGGCGGAACGCCGCAGCTGGTCAGCCTCGGCGGCCCGGCGCTGCGCGGCCGTCGCCTGTTCCCTGGCGTGCGCGGCTTGCTCCCTGGCTTGCGCCGCGAACTGCTCAGCCTCCCGGCTGGCCTGTGCGGATACCTCCTGGGCGGCCGTGGCCGCCTGCGTGGCCAGCTCCCTGGCGTGGTTCAGGGCCTGGTCGGCGTCTTGGACGGCGGCCCGGGCCCGGTCTCGCGCGCGCTCGGCGCTCTGCTGGGTGGCGCGGCTGCGGGCCGAAGCGTCCCGGCGCACTCGCTGCACGTGCTCCTGCGACTCGGCGGTGACCCGGGCCGCTTCGTCGGCGCTGTCCTTGGCCTCCTGGGCCAGGGACAGCGCTCGCTCTTCCTTCTCCTGCGCCTGGCCAGCTGCAGCGTCCGCCTGGCGCATCAGCGTCGCCACCGAGTCCGAATCCGAGTCCCGGTCCTGGCCCTGGCCCGGGATCGCACCGGTCAGCTGGCGCTTCGCCTGCCGGCCTTTACGCCGCAAGGCGGTCCGGGCCGAACTGGCGCTGTCCGCTGCCGACGAGGCCGTCTCCGATACACCGCCCGCGATGCTGCCCGCGCTGCTGGCTACCGACGTCGCGACGTCCGACGCGCCCGCTGCGGCGGATCGGCCGGGCATCGTCGTCTTCGAAAGCAGCCATGCGGCGTTGCCCGGCAGCTCGGTAATCCCCGTTTTCGCGGCCTTGGTCAGGCGGCGCGCTGGTCCGGTCTTAGCCATCTGGTCCCCCCAACCATCGGCCGTCTACCCGCTTGGTTGGCCCTACCCGCAGGTCAGGTCAATAGTCACGAGCTGCGCGGATTTCTGCACGGGCTGCTGTCCGCACTGCTGTGCTGTCCGCACTGCTGTGCTGTCCGGACTGCTGTGCTGTCCGGACTTCTGTGCGGCGGGCAGGTGCGGCAGGCAGATTCCGGCCCGCGCGGCGGCACCGGTAAGCTACATACATGCGCATGCATATAACTGAGCGAAGCGGGTCGGCCGGGCCGGCTAGCTGGCAGGGCAGCCGCGGTGGCCGTGGCTGAGCCCGCGGCCGAGCCCGTGTCTGCGCCCCCGGCTGAGCCCGCAGCTGAACCCGCGCCCACGCCCCCGACTGAGCCCGCGCCGGGCCCGGCCAGCGCGCGGGGCGAGGCGCTGGTCCACGAGCTGAAATGGGTCCATGACATGCTCCGGGCGGATCTGCGGATCCTCGCCCAGCTGGCGGTGGACACCGGCGCTGGCCAGCCGGCCTGGCAGATCCAGGCCGGGCTGGCCTTGCTCGCCGCCCGCAGCCCGCTCTGGCAGCTGAAGATCAACTGCCTGCAGTACTGCCATTTCGTGCATTCCCACCACCAGCTCGAGTCGATGGCGCTATTTCCCGGACTGCGCCGGGTCAATCCGGCGCTGAACCCGGTCGTGGACCAGCTGGAGGCCGACCATCTGCGCATCTCCGGGCAGCTGACCGAAGTCGAGGCGGCGGCCGGGGCGCTCGGGGAGGCCGATGACCCGGCGGCGCGGGCGCACCTGATCCAGGCGCTGCAGCGGCTGAGCGACGACCTGCTGGCCCACCTGGCGTATGAGGAGGCCGAGATCTCCGGCACGCTGCGGACGCTGTCGAGCTGGCCATTGCGGTGATCCCGGACCCGGCGGCCGGCGAGGAACTCGGGTGCGCGCGGGCCTGGGCGGCGCTGACCGCGGCCCACGCCCTGATCACCGAGCGCCTGGGCCGCGCGCTGGCCCAGGCGTGCGGCCTGAGCATCAACGACTTCGAGATCTTGCTGCGGCTGGAGCAGGCGCCAGGGCCAGGGCTACGGCTGGGCCGCCTGGCCCCGGCCGTCCGGCTGACCCAGCCCTCGCTGAGCCGGGCCGCCGCCCGGCTGGAGCGGCGCGGCTGGCTGAGGCGGGCCGGCGCCGCCGATGACCGGCGCGGCGTGCTGGTGGCCATCACCCCGGCGGGCCGGGCCGCGCTCCGCCAGGCGGCGGGGGTGCACGCGCGCGTCATCCGCCAGTACCTGCTCGACCCGCTGGCGCCGGGCGAGCTGGATACGCTGGCCCGCGCCCTCAGCCGCATCGCCGACGGCTGACCGGCTCGCGGGCCGGCGCACTCCGGGCCAGCCTGGCGCACTCCGGGCCAGCCAGCGCACCAGGCCGGTCAGCGCACCAGCTTGCGGAACAGGTGCGCGAGCTCAGCCGCGGGATCGGTGGTCAGGCCACTGTGCACCGGGCTGGGCTGGACCATCGTGCTCCTGGTGGCGGTCAGCCAGCGGAACCGGTCGCCGGCCGACTGCCCGGCCGGGCGGGGCCGCTGGCAGTCCGCGTCGATGGCGGCGAGCGCCGCGGTCACCGCCGCCACGTCCGCGCCCGCATCCAGCGCCCGCAGCCGCTCGGTGTTCAGCTCGATCTGGCAGCCCAGGAAGCCGTGCCGCTGCGAGTAGAGGATGACCCCGGCGTTGATGGCCTCGCCGCGCTCGACCCGCGGCACAACCCGGATCAGGGCGTATTCGAACGGCTCGCCGCGAGTCACGCGATCACCTCCAGCACGTGCTGCGATCGTTGCCGCAGATGCGCCACGTACGCCTCGGGCCGCCCGTCGCCGAGCCAGTCGGCGGGCACCAGGGCGACGATGTCTTCGAGCAGCCCGGCGGTAATCCGCGGCGCCAGCGCTTCGTCCGCCGCCGCCAGCCCGGTCGCGGCCGCCCGCAGCACATGATCGCCCGCCGGGAAGGGCGCCAGCGGATTGGCCGTGGCCCAGTTGTGGTGAAAGTAGAACGCGGCGCCGTGATCGATGAGCCAGATCTGCCCGTGCCAGACCAGCAGGTTCGGATTGCGCCAGGTGCGGTCGACGTTCTGGATCAGCGCGTCAAGCCAGAGCAGTTCGCTGGCGAAGCCCGGGTCGACCGGCCAGCCGCCCGGGTCGAAGCCCGCCGAGCCGGGCAGGAAGTCCACCCCGACATTGAGCCCGCTGCTGGCCCGCAGCAGGTCCTGGATCTCCTGGTCGGGCTCGTTGCCCGCGATGCGCGGGTCAAGGTAGCCCAGGACCAGGTTGGGGGTGCGGAACCCGAGCCTGCGGGCTAGCTCCCCGGCGATGATCTCGGCCGCGAGGGCTTTGGGCCCCTGACCCGCGCCGCGGAATTTCAAGACGTAGGTGCCCAGGTTGTCGGCCTCGACGATGGCGGGCAGCGAGCCGCCTTCCCGCAGCGGGGTCACGTACCGGGTGACGTTCACCTCTTCGAGCACGCCGGACAGGCTACCGGCCGGTTCCGGGCCCAGCGCGCCGCTCGGCCAGCGCGGCCCGGCCAGCGGGCCGGCCAGCGGGCTGGTCAGCGCGGGCTGATCCCGTCGAGTATCCAGTGCTTGCTCACGAATGCCAGCCACTTGTCCGCCTGCGCGGCCGAGCTCACCCCGAACCGCGTGATGGTCCGCTGGCCCCCGTGCAGGTCGGTGTAGAGCAACTCGATCGTGATCGGGGCCCGGTTGCGCGCGGCCTTGGCGAACTCCTCCAGGAGCGGGTCGTTCGGGTCGCGGAACGCCCCCTGCCAGAACCCGGTCGAGCCTGGCGGCACGTAAAGGTCACGCGTCAGCACCCGGAAATCCTCCGGCCTGGCGTGCTCCACGTCGGCCAGGACCAGCCCGATCCTGGGATACCAGCCTTGCAGCACGCCGATGCCGCTGCCCACGTTGCGCAGCGCGATGGCCAGGTAGACGTTGCCGTCGGCGTCCTCCAGCGAAGCGCCAGGCCCCTCCAGGTGGACCCAGTGCTGATCGCTGAACCCCACCTTCTGCACCGGGTCGCCGATCTGCCCGTTGACGATGACCGGCCGGATGCCAGCCAGCAGGGAGCGTTCGGCGACGCGCGCTGACCGGTTCGCGGACCGGGTCGCGCTGAACGTCGCCACGGCCAGGACCAGCGTCCCGGCGGCGGTGGCCAGCGACGCGAGCGTTTCAGCATTCACGGATATCCTCGGCGCGTGGGAATGACTTGCTAGTTCTTCGTGGTTAGGCTATATAGTTTAGTCAGGAGATGGCTGCGCCGGTGCTGAGGTGACGTACCGGGGGTCATCCCGTAGCAGATTCCCCAGGCTCCGTTCCCCCGGATCAGACCGGGTGGGGGACGTAGAGCGTCTCGCGCAAGGGCCAGCCTGGCCGGCGACGATCATTGTCTGGAAGCGATCAGCCACGAGTTATTCGTTCCGGCTCGGCGCCTTTCTCTGGCGGGCGGGACTCGCCGTTTCCGCGCATCGTTATGCGCCCATGCCAATTTCCAGGAAAGGGAAATTATGACCACCATGACCCAGCGCCGCGTGTCGGCGCCGCCGCCATCCCAGGCGGCCCGGACCGATCCCCCGGTGGCAGTTTCCGGGATCATCGACTCTAGCGGCAGCACCGCGTTCCTGCGGGCCGCCGACTACCAGAGCCGCCGCGACGACCCTCAGCTGACGGCCGCCACGGTGCGGCAGCACGGCCTGCGCCCCGGCGACCTCATCGCGGGCGAAATCCGGACCCGGCCGGGCCAGGGCCGGAGCCTCGCCGAGCTGGCCAGCGTGGACACGGTCAACGGGCTCGATCCCCGCGACGCGGCCCAGCGGCCGCAGTTCGCCGGGCTGACCCCGGTCTACCCGCAGGAGCGGCTGCGGCTTGAGTCGCCGGGCGGCTCGCCGACCGCGCGGATCATCGACCTGGTCATGCCGATCGGCAAGGGCCAGCGCGCCCTGATCGTGTCGCCGCCGAAGGCGGGCAAGACCCTGGTGCTGCAGGCCCTGGCCGCCGCGATCGCCGCGAACCACCCCGGGGTACACCTGATGGCGCTGCTCGTGGGCGAGCGGCCCGAAGAGGTCACCGACCTGAGCCGGTCCATTCGCGGGGAGGTCATTTCCGCTACCTTTGACCAGCCCGCGACCGAGCACATCGCGCTCGCGGAGCTGGCCATCGAGCGGGCCAAGCGGCTGGTCGAGCTGGGCCGCGACGTGGTCGTGCTGCTCGACTCGATCACCCGGCTGGGCCGGGCCTACAACCTCGTCGCCCCGTCGAGCAGCCGGATCCTGGCGGGCGGGGTGGCGGTCAGCGCGCTGTACCCGCCGCGCAAGTTCCTCGGCGCGGCGCGCAACATCGAGGACGGGGGCTCGCTGACCATCCTGTCCACCGCGCTGGTCGAGACCGGATCACGGATGGACGACGTGTTCTTCGAGGAGTTCAAGGGCACCGGGAATGCCGAGCTCCGGCTGCGGCGCGACCTGGCCGAGAAGCGCATCTTCCCGGCGATCGACGTGGTGCCGTCCAGCACCCGCCGCGACGACCTCCTGCTAGCGCCGGACGAGCGGGCCGTCCTGGGGACCCTGCGCCGGGTGCTGGCGGAACTCGACCCCCAGCAGGCCATCGAGCTGCTGCTGGACCGGACCCGCGGCACGGCCTCGAACGCCGAATTTCTGCGGCAGATCCAGCGCGGTACCTGACCGCCGCCCAGTCAGGCTAGTCTTGGCCCCACTCAAGCTAGTCTTATCATCAAAGATCAGCATTGAACGCGCCTTAGCCCTTGCGCCGCCAGGCCAGCATTGACAAGTTAAGGAGCGGGGCAACGGGCAGGTGGTGGCGCATGTCTCCGCCAGGGGAGCCAGGACCGGATCGGAGGTCCTATGTCGGTTGATTACAGCCGGGGGGCCGGCCGGGCCGGGCAGGCGAGCCAGCTGTCGCAGACGGACCGCCAGACCATCCAGGATCTCTACGAGACTTACCTAGAGCGCCTGTACGACTACTGCCTGGGCTTGCTTCGCAACCCACTGGCCGCCGCCGACGCGGTGCAGGACACCCTGCTCGCCGCGAGCACGCACATCCGCCAGCTGTCCGGCCAGGACTGGCTCGGCACCTGGCTGTACTCGGTGGCTCGCCAGCGCAGCCTGGGCGAGCTGCACTGGCGGCGGCCCGGCTCGACCACCCTGGATGAGTTCCTGGAGCAGGAGGCCGAGCCCGCCGACGCGGACACCGCGGACATCGAGGTGGCCGCCATCGAGGCCGAGGCCCGGGCCAGGGAAGCGCGGCTGGTGGTCACCACGGCGCTGGACGGGCTGCCCGCCCGCGACCGGGAGGCACTCAACCTGGCCTACCGGCACGAGATCGAGCACGCCGAGATCGCCGCCATCGTCCGCCTGTCCGTCGATCAGGCTGAGGAGCTGGTGACCGAGGCGAGCGTCAGGTTCCGCGGCGCGGTCGCGACCGTAGTGGTGCGGCACGCCAGCTGGGGCTGGACGAACTGCGCGACCCTGCAGACCATCGTCGAAGAGCAGGATCCCGGGCCGTCAGAGGTGACCCCGCGGGTCCGGGACCTGATCGGCCGGCACATCGACGCCTGCGAGGACTGTGCCGACATCCGCGGCGGCCGGAACTTCGGCACCGCGATGCTGAGCCTGGTGCCGTTCGAGATGCCGCCGGTGACCCTCTGGCAGCGGATCATGGCCACCGCCGATGACGCGGAGCCGGTCAGCTACGAGCCCGAGGACGAAGAGCAGGAGTACGACGAGCCGGAGTACGACGAGCCGGCCGGCCAGGAGCCCCAGGCCGGCGGCCCGGATCACGACGAGCTGGGGGACGACGCTCCGACCTATGCCGGACAGGCCTTCGCGGAGCCGATGTCGGGCGGGCCGGTTCCGGCCGCGAACGGCTCGGCGCCTGCCGGGAACGGGCCGGTCACTGACGGGCTGTCCGGGATCGGGTCAGCGCCCATTGGCTCGGCCGCGAACGGCGCCCCGAACGGCGCTGTCCCGAACGGCGCTGTCCCGAACGGCGGCGTCCCGGACGGCGGCATCCCCGACGGCGGGGCTTTCCACGGCGACGTTTCCCACGGCGATGCTTTGCCCGGCGGGGCGGCGAACGGCTCAGGTCCGGACGGCCCGGTCACAGGCGGCTCAGGTCCGGGCGGCCCGGGCATAGGCGGCTCAGGTCCGGGCGGCTCAGTCACAGGCGGCTCAGTCACAGGCGGCTCGATCCCGGGCGGCTCGATCCCGGGCGGGCTGGGTGGCTCGGTGACCGGCGGGCCGGTCTCCGGTATCTCGGCCGCGGGCCTGCCGCCGGTGGCAGGTTCCACCGCCGGGGCCGACTCAGGCGGGCCGGCCGCCGGGGGACCCGGCCTCGGAGGTCCGGCCGCCGGCGGGCCGCCCTCGGGTGCGCACGCCTTTACCCGCCCGATCTCCGGCGGCCCGGCTACCGGGCCGATCCCGCGCGGGCCAGCCTCGGGCGGGCCCGCTTCCGGAGGGCCGTCCAGCGGCGGGCTGGCCTCGTTCCGGCCTGACCTTGGCGAAGCCGGGCTTGACGAGCTGGAGTTCGGCGGTCCAGCCAGTGGCGAGCCGGATCTCGGCAGTCCCGGGCATGCCGAGCCCGACCTCGATCTCGACCCCGGTCCCGGTCCCGGACCAGGCCCCGGGCCCGCCGAGCGAGACTTCGGCGGGCTCCGGTTCCGTCGCGCGGGGTTCCGCGATCCCGGTCCCGTCGATCCCAGCTACGACGACGATCCCCGTTACGGCGGTCCCGAAAGTCCCGGTCCCGAAGGTCTCGGCCTGGAAGGTCTCGGCCTGGAAGGTCTCGATGGCCCCGGCTACGACGGTCCCGGCTACGACGGGCCTGGCTACGACGGGCCCGATTACGAGGACGAGGACGACGACCCAGGGCGGCCGGGCGGCTTCACCGGGGACCGCGGCGGGCACGGTGGCGGGCACCGGTCCCGGCGGCGCGTGCCCTGGGTGCCGGTGGCCGCAGCGGCCGCGCTGGTCGTCCTGGTGGGCGCCGGCGGCATGGTCTACAAGCTCACCTCAGCGTCCTCGCCCAGCCCGGGTAAAACCACCACCGCGGCGGCCGGGCCGCTGGTCTCGGCTCCGACGGACCCCTCGCCAGCCGCGATTGCCTCCCCGGCCCAGGTCGGCACCGGCTCCCGCAAGAAGGTGCACACCGCTTCGCACCCGCTGCCGCCGCTGTTCCCGACCCCGGTCGGAGTACTGCCGGTGACGCCGACTGGCGGCGGTGGCCAGCCAGCTCCGCCCCCGCACACCACGGCCCCTCCGTCGCACTCGTCCTCGCCGTCCCCGCCGAAGTCGTCCACCCCCACCCCGACCCCGACCCCGACGCCGACCACTCCGACGCCCACGCCGACTGACACCTCGACGCCGACGCCGACCCCGACTGACACCTCGACGCCGACGCCGACCCCGACGGGGACCTGACGACGCCAGCCATCGGCGCCAGCTCGGACCCTGACGACGCCAGCCATCGGCGCCAGCTCGGACCCTGACGACGCCAGCCATCGGCGCCAGCTCGGACCCTGACGACGCCGCCGTCGGCGCCAGGCGCGGGTTGATGACGCCGTCATCGGCGCCCGGCGGCGACCTGACTACCCGCCGTCGGCGCCAGGCGCGGACCTGACGACGCTGCCTGGGACCTCATCTGTGAGCCGACTACGGGAAGCCCGGCGCAATCCCGCGGCCGGGCGCTTTCCATTCACCGGGCCGGCCGGGCCCATGCAGTTTTGTATATATATTGAGCGCCATGACGAGGCCGGACCTGCCGCAACAGGGCCGCCTCCCATTAAGAACAGACCCCGCTCCGGCCAGGCCGCCCGCTCCGTCCCGGCGGGCCATTCTGCGCACCACCGCACTCGGCGGAATCCTGACCGCGGCGGCGCTGACGACCGCGGATTGCAGCCACCCGGAGCAGGCGGTCGCTCCGCCCGCCACCCCCCTTCCGCCGGTGCAGCCTGCGGTCGCGGGGACCAGGGCGGCGCGCACCTACGCGTTCAATCAGGGCTGGCTGTTCGGCGGCCGGTACACCGCGGGCGCGACCGGGCCTGATTTTGACGACCGCCACTTCACCCGGGTCACACTCCCGCACACCGTGACCCCGCTGTCCTGGGGCAACTGGGATCACGCGAAATGGGAACACGTCTGGATCTACCGCAAGCACTTCAGCCTGGCCGACCTGGCCGGCCGCCGCGTCTTCGCGGACTTCGACGGCGTGCTGGTGAACGCGGACGTCTTCGTTAACGGCGTTAAGGTCAGCGCGCACCAGGGCGGGTACCTGCCGTGGTCCGCCGAGCTGACCGGGCACCTGACCGGCACCGGCAACGTGCTGGCCGTCGTGGTCGACTCGCGCTGGCTGCCCGTGCCGCCCGCGGGCAACGTCCGGGGCGCCGAGTCCATTGACTATCTGCAGCCGGGCGGCATCTATCGTGACGTCACCCTGCGCACGGTGCCCGACGTGTTCCTGGCCGACGTGTTCGCCCGGCCGGCCAGCGTGCTGACCAGCGGCCGGCGGGTGGACGTGCAGGCCAGCATCGATGTCAAGGCGCTGCCAGCAGGCCCGGTCCGGGTCACCGCCCAGCTGGAAGACGGAACGCGCGTCCTCGGCACCGCCACCGCGACCGTCGCGATCACCCGGCCCGGCCGCACCGTGGCCTGGCTCAGCATCACCGGCATCGGCGCCGTCCGGCTGTGGTCGCCCGATAGTCCCAGCCTGTACACCGTACGGGTGACGGCGGTCAGCGCCGACGGGCAGGCGCATGCCACGACGGTCAGGACTGGCTTCAGGGAAGCGGCGTTCGGAGTGAACGGGTTTTACCTGAACGGCTCGCGCTTCAAGATCTTCGGCCTGAACCGGCATCAGCTCTTCCCTTACCTGGGCATGGCGGCCGGCCAGCGGCTGCAGCGCCGGGACGCGCAGATCCTGAAGTCCGAGCTGAACTGCAACATGGTGCGCTGCTCGCACTATCCGCAGTCACCGCATTTCCTGGACGCCTGCGACGAACTTGGCCTGATGGTCTGGCAGGAGCCGCCCGGCTGGGGCTGGGTCGGCGACGCGGCCTGGCAGGATCTGCTGGCGCACAACGTCGCCGACATGGTGGTCAGGGACCGCAGCAGGCCTTCGGTGATCGTGTGGGCCACCCGGGTCGACGAGTCGCTCAACTATCAGCAGCTCTACGCGCGGACCCGGCACCTCGCCGACGCCCTGGACGGCTCCCGGCCGACCGCGGGGGCGATGGATCACTACTCCATGTCCGGCTGGTCGCAGGACGTGTTCAGCTACGACGACTACCATGCCGGCGACGGCAACGCCAGCCTGCTGCCGCCGCTGCCCGGCGTGCCCTACCTGGTCAGCGAGGCGGTCGGCGCGCTGGACGGATCGCCGCGCTACCGCTGGACCGACTCCGGCGCGGTGCTCGCCGAGCAGGCCCGGATGCACGCCCAGGTGCACGACATCGCCCGGTCCGACAGCCGGTACGCGGGCCTGCTGGCCTGGGCCGGGTTCGACTACGCCTCGCTGCACACCGGCATCAGGGTCTGGGACGCGCTCAAGACCCCCGGGGTGGTCGACACCTTCCGGGTGCCCAAGCCGGGCGCCGCGTTCTACCAATCGCAGGTCAGCCCGGATGTGCGCCCGGTGATCCAGCCGGTCTTCCGCTGGGACTTCGGTCCCGGCTCGCCGCGCCGCGGCCCGGGCCCGCGTGCCATGATCGCCACTAACTGCGACCGGCTAGAGATCTACCTCGGCGACCAGCACTTCGCGACCGGGACGCCCGACACGCAGAACTACCCGAGCCTGGCCTATCCCCCGGTCTTCGTGGACCTGACCGTCGACGGGCCCGGCCGCAGCCGCCCTGACCTGCGCATCGACGGCTACGTGGGCGGCCAGAAGGTCACCACGGTGCGGATGTCCGCCGACACCGCACGCGACCGCCTGGTCCTGACCTGCGACGACAGCTCGATCCAGGGGGACGGGACGGACGCCACCCGGATTACGTTCCGCGCGCTGGACGCTTACGGCCACCAGCGGCCGCATGTCACAGGGACGGTGCGCCTGTCGCTGACCGGCCCGGCCACGCTGATCGCCCAGAACCCGTTCTCCTTCGCCGCCTACGGCGGCGTCGGCGGCGGGTTCGTCCGCTCCAGGCCCGGCCGCTCCGGCCGGGTCAAGGTCACCGCCCGCCACCCGGTGCTGGGCACGGCTACCGTCCGCCTCACCGTCACCGCCCCCTCCCCCGCGGTCCGCTACCTGTAGCCGTCCGCTGATACCGGAATTCGCGCTGGCCTGGGCGCCCTACCGCCTGATCAGAAACGTGAACATCAGCGAGCCGAGTACGAGCGTCAGCAGGTAGGTCAAGATCACTGGCCTAAGTACCGGGAGTGATGATCCTTCATCCTGATCAGCAGGTCTGAGGCCGTGTCGGCGGTCAGGATGTCGAGACTGCGATCGAACTTGGGAATGGCCTGGAAGATACCGCCCTCCTCGCAGCTGATCTCGTAGTAGTTCTCCCAGTACATCCGCAGCCAGGTCACCTTCTGCCGCCGCTCGGCCCAGGCCTGCTCTTCCTGCTGCCGGTCATCGTCGCTCACCTGGGCTGACGGGTAAGGGCCGCTCATATGGGGGTGCCTCCGGTAGGCGCGGCTCCGGCTGGGACGTCTGCTCGTCCCGTTTGCTGAACCGGAGACCGGCTTGGCAAGCACATTACCCCACCTTGCACCACCTAGCATCACCTAGGCTGACCAGGGCAAATGATGGTGAGGGTGATCTTTAGACTTGCCTGATGCCGCCGCGCGAGCAGGGAGCCCCCTACCGCAGGATCGCGGCTGAGCTGCGCCAGAAGATCGAGAGCGGCCAACTTAGGCCAGGCGAGCAGGTTCCGAGCGCCAGCCAGCTGTGCCAGGACTACGCCGTCAGCAGGAACACGGCCCTTCGGGCGCTCAGGGTTTTGCGCGATGAAGGGCTGATCGCGACCGAACAGGGCTGGGGCAGCTTCGTAGCAGAGCGAAACAGCGGCGCCACCCAAAGCTAGGCTCCGCCAACCCGCACCGAACTGGCCGGGCCGGCTCTTGGTCGGCGAGGGGACGCTTAGTCGGCGGACCTAGACGGGCCGGGGGCGGTGAGGAGGTGGGGCCGGCTTCGGATACGGACGTGCAGCCGGTCAGCGCCATCGAGGTGTCCAGTTCCTTGCGGATGATCTCGATGGCGCGGGTCACGCCGGCCTGGCCGCCCGCGCCGAGGCCGTAGATGTAGGCGCGGCCGATCATGCAGGACCGGGCGCCGAGAGAGAGGGCCCTGAGTACGTCCTGGCCGGACCGGATGCCGCTGTCGAAGATGAGCTCGACCTCGGAGCCGACCGCGTCCGCGATCGGCGCGAGCGCGGTGATGGCCGGCGGCGCCCCGTCGAGCTGGCGGCCGCCGTGGTTGGACACCACGATCGCCGACGCGCCGGTGCCGGCCGCGATCCGGGCGTCCTCGGGGTCGGTGATCCCCTTCAGGATGATCTTCCCGGGCCAGATGTCGCGGATCCACTCCAGGTCGGACCAGTTCATGCTGGGGTCGAACTGGGTGGCGGTCCACTGGGCCACGCTGGTCAGCTTCGAGCGCCGGCGCCGATGTGGCCGGCCAGGTTGCCGAAGTTCCTGCGCTTGCCGCGCAGGATGCTCAGCGCCCAGCCGGGCCGGGCCGCCACGCCGAGCGCGTTGGCCACGGTGATCCGGGGCGGCACCGACATGCCGTTCTTGATGTCGCAGTGACGCTGTCCGAGCATGTTCAGGTCCAGGGTGACGACCAGCGCGCTGCACCCGGCCGCCTTGACCCGCTCTACCATCTCGCGCACGAAACCGCGGTCCCGCATCACGTACAGCTGGAACCAGAACGGCCCGGAGACGGCCCCGGCCACGTCCTCGACCGAGCAGATCGACATGGTGCTCAGGCAGAACGGGATACCCGCCTCCTGCGCCGCCCGGCAGGCCAGGATCTCGCCGTCCCCGGCCTGCATGCCGGTCAGCCCGACCGGGGCCAGCACCAGCGGGAGGGCAGCAGGCTCACCCAGGATCGTGGTGGCAAGCTCACGTTTCCCGACATCGATCCCGACCCGCTGCCGCAGCCTGATCGCCTCCAGGCCAGCCCGGTTCGCCCGCAGCGTCGACTGGGCGTATGAGCCGTGGTCGGCGTACTGAAAGAAGGCCCGCGGGACCCGGCGCCGGGCCATGACCCGCAGGTCTTCGATGCAGGTGGCGTTCTTGATGGAAGAATTCCCGAGCAACGGCATCTCCTCGCACGCTCAGCGCGACACCTGGTCTGGTGGCCTGCCACCATTGTGCCTGGTTGATCCGGGATGCCTGGTTCAGCCGGCCGGAGGCCAGCCGCTGGGCGCCTTGTAGCAGCCGAGACCCCCAGCTGGCCCGCGGTGTAGCTGCTGGTCAGCGTCGGGAGACAGCCCGGCAGGATCGGCCGGTGGTAGTCAAGCTCCGCGGTCGCGGGCAGCCAGTCCAGCCCGGCCAGGATCTCCTCGACCGCGGCCCAGTGCACGGAGTTGTTGACGTGGCCAATCGGGTCGAAATCGGCGCGCCGCAGCGGCCAGGGCCGGGCCGGCTCGGATCCGGACGGCGCGGGAAGTTCGAGGCGCGCTGAGACCTGACGGCCCTGGGTGCTGGGCCCGTACACGCGGTGGAACCCGTTATCCAGCGGGGCCGGGCGCCCGTCCGGCAGGTTCACGGCGGCCCAGGTGGCCACGGCCTGGATCAGGTCGCCGCCGGAACTGGCCAGGGTAGTGGTCCGCTCGGCCCAGCGCGGTCCGGTGCCCGAGCAGTAGGTCCGCAGGGTGACCGGCTCGGCGTGCCGGGGCCAGCCGCCGACGGCCATCTTGACGCGGCGCAGCACCCAGCCGTAAGGCTCGTCCAGCCCGGCGTCGGCCAGGTCATCCTCGGCCACGTCCTGGAGGTAGCGGGCTAGCGCGTCCAGCCGCAGCCGGCCGTCCGGCGTCACGTCGGTGCTCCTGATCACCCGCCCGGCCGCGAACACCCGGCCCGCGGGCGGGTCGGCTGAGAACGCCGGGAACGCCGCCGGTGCCCCGGGATCAGCCTCAGCTGCGCGCATGCTGCCTCGCTCCTCATACGGCCCTGGTCCGCGCCAGATCACGCAAAGCCAGGTCCATCATTTCGCAGCGCGCTGACCTGGACCACAGGGAGGCCGTCTCGAGCAGGCCCCGGCTGGCGCGTGGTGACGGGGCAGATAGCGGGCGCAGGCCCGGCCACCGGGAGGCAGTTACTGACGGGCCCGGCTGGCGGCGGTGACGGCCGGCGGGATCCGGCAGCGGGCCAGCAGCGGCCGGTGATCGGACCCGGCGGTGCGCAGCGGCCGCGCACGCAGGGATATGCCGGGTGAGGCGATGGCATAGTCGAGCGCCCGGAACGGGAACCGGGCCGGGAACGTCGGGCGGGCCGGGCGGGGGCCGACCACGACCGGCTGGCCGCGCCCGATCCAGGTCCGCGGCGCGGTGTTGAAGTCGCCGCAGATCACCCAAGGCTGCTCCAGGCCCTGGGTCAGCGTGGTCAGCCGGCCCAGCGCGGCGGCCCGGGCCTGCCGGTCGCCGCTGGGCAGGTGCGTGCTTCCAGCCCAGACGGCGGCGCCGGGGAGCGCGAGCCTGGCCAGGGCCACCGCGCGGGATTCTGACCGCTCGGTGCCGTCATACACGGTCGGCGGCCAGGTCAGCTGCCACTGCTGGACGGCCAGCACCGGCCGCCGGGACAGCAGGGCATTGCCGTAACCGCCGTCCGGCGCGGCCTGGCCCGGCTCCACCACGGGGACGAAGATCCATGAGTATCCGGTCCGGCGACTCAGCTCCGGGAGCGCGCTGGGTGCCGCCCACGGCTCGCTGACCTCGACCAGCGAGACGACATCCGGGCTGAGCCTGATGATCAGGCTGGCCACGGCGTCCTGGTTGGGCAGGCCGACCGGGTCACGCCAGGAATGCACGTTCCAGTGCAGGAAGCTCAGCTCGCCGGCGCGAGCCTGATCCTCCCGGGCCTGGTTGTCGCCTGACCTCACCGTCCCTGTTTACCCGCTGTCCGGCCGGCTCCTGTGCGGCCGACCCGTGCTGCCTACCCCGTGCTGCCAACCCCGTGCTGCCAACCCCTGTGCTGCCAACCCCCCGTGCTGCCAACCCCTGTGCTGCCAACCCCTGTGCTGCCTGCTCGCTACGCAGCCCGGCCAGCCAGGACGCGAACCGCGCTCCCTTCCTGGACGGTCCGCCGCCGCGGTGGCCGGGCCCGCGGGTACCGGCGCAGCAGCGCCCCGGTGGCCTCGGCGCCTGACCCGGCGATCAGGGACCGGAGCAGGTTCGGGCAGCCCGCGCGTCCAGATCGCATCCCGTCGCTAGGCTTTGACAATGCGCGATCGCCGCTGTCCCGATGCCGCCGCGCGAGCATGACCGGCCGGCCGCAGCGGCGCCGGGCCCGCGCCCGGTTCCTGGCCGCGGCCATGACGGCGGTCGCGCTGGTCGGGATCAGCTATGGCTACGGGGCCAGCCCCGCCGCCGCCCGCCCGGCTGCGGACCGCGGCGGATCGCCGGACCGCGCCGGGACCTGGCCGGTCTACCACCAGAACGCCGCCGGGACCGGCGTAGCGGCCGCGGTGACCTCGATCGACACCAGCCGCCGGGCCTGGACCTCGCCCGCGCTCGACGGCCAGCTCTACGGTGAGCCGCTGGTCGCCGCGGGGCGGGTCTACGTGGCGACCGAGAACAACACCGTGTACGCGCTGTCCCCCGCCACCGGCCAGGTGGCCTGGTCCCGGCACCTGGGCCCCCCGGTCCCGGCCAGCTCGCTGCCTTGCGGCGACATCCAGCCCGCCGTGGGCATCACCGGCACGCCGGTCATCGACCCGGCCCGGGGCGAGATCTTCGTGGTCGCTGACCAGCTGCGGCAGGGCCGGCCCGTGCACATCCTGTACGGCCTTAGTACCGCGTCGGGCCGGGTCAAGCTGGCCCAGGACGTGGATCCGCCCGGCGCGGACACCGCGGCCATGCTGCAGCGCACCGGGCTGAACCTGGCCGCGGGCCATGTGGTGTTCGGGTTCGGCGGCAACTTCGGTGACTGCTCGGTCTACCGGGGCCGGGTCGTGGCCGTCCCCGAAACCGGCGGGGCGCCGGCCTTCTTCACCGTCGACGCGGCCCCTGGCCAGACCCAGGGCGCGGTGTGGATGGGCGGCGCGGCCCCCGCGGTCGACGGCACCGGGCACATCTGGGTCACCACCGGGAACGGCTCGGTGCATTCGGCCAGCCAGCCCTATGACAACAGCGACTCCGTCCTGGACCTGACGTCCGGGCTCCGGCTGGCCCAGTTCTTCGCCCCCCGCAGCTGGGCCGACGACAACGCCAATGACCTCGACATGTCCACCGGACCGGCCCTGCTGCCGGGCGGCCAGGTGCTGTTCGCGGGCAAATCCCGGATCGTCTACCTGCTGAACCGCTCGCACCTGGGCGGCATCGGCGCGCCGCACGCCCAGCTCGGCTCGGCCTGCGGCCAGGACATCGACGGCGGCTCGGCGGTCTCCGGCACGACGGTCTTCCTGCCGTGCTTCAGCGGCGTGATCGCGGTCCGCGCCACGCCGGCGCTGCTCGGGCTGCGCCTGCTGTGGAGCTCAGGCTCCGGCGGAGGCCCGCCGATTATCGCCGCCGGGAAAGTCTGGACCATCAGCCAGAACGGGATGCTCTACGGACTCAGTCCGCTCACCGGCAAGGTCGTCCAGCAGGCACCGATCGGCCCGCTGGCCAATCACTTCTCGACTCCGAGCGTGGGCGCGGGACTGCTGCTGGCGCCAGTGGCGACCCAGGTCGTCGCGTTCGCGGCCAGGACATCGGCCAGCCCGGCGACCACCCCGCCCGCCACCACGAGCCCGCCCGCCGCGACCGCCACCCCGGCGCCGGGCAGCCAGCGCCCGCCCGCCCCCGGCGGGGGCCTGCCCGCCGGAGCCATCGCGGGCCTGTCCGTCGCGGGCCTGGCCGTGCTGGCCGGGCTTGGCTGGCTGGCCTGGCGCCGCCTGCCCAACCACCCGCGGTCCCGCTAGCTCGGCGCAACCCGGCTCACCAGCACCCGCAGCCCCGCTAGCTCGGCGCAGCCCGGCTCACCAGCACCCGCAGCCCCGCTAGCTCGATGCGGTCGGCTCACCAGCGCCCGCAGCCGCCGCTTCCTGGCTCGCGTGGTCGGCCTGCGCCCGGCCGGCCCAGCAGCTTCCATGATTGCGGTTATTTGGTGGGCCTGCGGCCCATGTGAATAACCGCGATCACGACCGGCCAAACGCGGCGCGGGCGATGGCGAACCGGCCGAGCTGAGCCGGCGGGCGAGCCCCGGAAGGAGCCAGCCGCCGTCCCTGCTCATCGATGACGCTCAATGCAACGGTGCCGGTCAGGCTGGTCCGGGCTGTTGGCGCAGTCCGGAGAGCAGGCCGCTGATGAGAGCACCTATCTCGGCCCGGGCGGCTTGCGGGTCGTCGGCCTGGGCCACGTACAGGCATGCTTCGCTGAGTGCTCCGGTCAGCATCAGTGACAGCGGGCGCAGCGGCTGGCGCTGCAGGACGCCGGCCTGCATCGCCTTGCGCAGCGCGCCGCGCAGCGCGACAGTGCTGAACCGGTTCTCGATAGCGCGGGCGGCCTCCCAGCCGAGCACACCGCGGGCGTCGACGAGCGCGATCTGCCGCACGGCCGGGTCAGCGTGAGCGCTGATCCACGAATCGCAGCCCCCGAGCAGGGCTTGCCAGGAATCGGGCCGCATGAACTCCGCGACCGCGGCGTCGGACACCTCGTGCTCCACCTGCTCGAACACGACCCGGAACAGGGTGTCCTTGTCCGCGAAGTGGTGGTACAGGGCACCTTTCGTCACCCCGGCCACGGCCACGATCTCCTCGGTCGAGGTCGCCGCGAAGCCCTGAGTCCCGAACAGCTCACGCGCTGCGCGCAGCAGGGCCTCCCGGGTGCTCTGGCCCTGCAGGACACGCTTGTCCTTGACTGGCATACCGCTAGTATGCATAATCTCCTACCAGTAGAATGTTTAGTAGCGTACCGAAGGTACGTTACCACTCCTCAAGGAGAACGCCATGCCGAAGTACGTCATCGAGCGCAGCCTGCCGGGCGCCGGCCAGCTGACCTCGGCCGAGTTGCACGACATCAGCGCTACCTCCAACAAGGTCATCACCAACCTGGGCCCGGAGATCCGCTGGCTGCACAGCTACGTCACCGACGACAAGATCTACTGCGTCTACGTCGCCCCTGACACCGACATCCTCTACGAGCACGCGCGCTGCGGCGGCTTCCCCGCCGACAACATCACCAAGATCGCCGCCGAGATCGACCCCGCCACCGGCGACTAGCCCTGATCATTCGTGCGCCCAGCAGAACGGGGAGGTCATCGCCGGACCGGTTCCCAGCGCCCACCGCCACGCCCGCAACCGCAACTTCGTGCCCGCCGCGGCGCGGCCCTGCTGGCCGCGGCCGCGTTCCTGACTCAGGCGCTCCAGACGCCCATCCTGATCGCCGTCATCACCGCGTTCCTGGCCATCGAGGGCGTGAAATCCGTCGTGGCCAGCCGCAAGAAGGCCCGCCAGGCGGCCGGCCACCCGCCCGCCCGGCCTGATCCCGCCTGATCCAGCACGGGTCGGCCGGGGTGACCGCCGGGGATACCCGCCCGAGGCGCCAGGCCCGGCCTGACCAGTCCGGCCCGGATGACCGGCGGCTCGCTGACCGGCCTGGGGGTGACCGGCGGCGGGCTGCCAGTCCGGCCCGAACCCGGCTGGTATGGTCAAATGTCAGATCGCTGCACAGTTGAGGCAGGTGCCCCCCGGTGACTGGTTTGGAGCGTGCTGGCGACCCGGTGCCGGCCCAGCGCCCCGCACCGGATGACCGTGGCCGCCCGGCGGCCGGGCCTGACGACGGCATCGCCTGGCAGCGTCCCTCGGACCGGCTGCTGCGCGCGCGGCGGATCCAGGCCGGGCTGACCACGGTCCCGGCAGCGCTCGGCGGCGGACTGCTGTTCGGGCTGGCCGTGGCGCCCGGGCTCGGCCTCGGCATCGGGCTCGCCCTGGTGGCCGCCGGGCTGGTCTGGGAACGGTTCCTGGCCCGGCGGGTGGCCGCGTGGAGTTACGCCGAGCGGCGCGAGGACCTGATGGTCCGGCGCGGCGTGCTGATCCGGCGCGAGTCGGTGATCCCCTACGGCCGGATGCAGTTCATCGACGTCACGGCCGGCCCGGTGGAACGCAGCCTGGGCCTGGCCACGGTGCGGATGCACACCGCGGCTGCCGCCAGCGACGCCCGCATCCCCGGCCTGGACCAGCAGGCCGCAGCGAAACTGCGCGACCAGCTCTCCGCGCTCGGCGAAGCCCAGGCCGCCGGGCTGTGACCAGCCCGCCGCCCGGGACTGACCCCTGGCACCGGCTGCATCCGCTGTCGCCGGTCGTCCGGGCCGGACGGCACCTGGTGACCATCGTCATCGTGCTGATCGGGGTGTCCTTCGCGAACCGCAGCGGATCAGGCAGCGAGCTCATCACCAACCTGGCCGTCGTCGGGATCGCCCTGCTGGCCGGCGTTGTGAGCTGGCTGGTGACCCGGTGGCAGGTGTCCGGCGGGGTCCTGCGTATCGAGACCGGCCTGATCCGGCGCCAGTCGCTGCGGCTGCCGTTGTCCCAGGTCCAGGCCATCGACGTGGTCCAGACCGGCGTGGCGCGGGTGCTGGGCCTGGCCGAACTGCGGCTGCGGATGGCGGGCGCGGACTCCTCCGGCGGCCGCCTGGCCAGCCTGCCGCTGGCCGAGGCCGAGCTGCTGCGGCAGCGGCTGCTAGCGCAGGCCCGCCCGGCCGGGCCGGCGACCGGCGGGGTGATCGCGGCTGGATCACCCGGGGTGGCCCATGAGCCCGGCGGAGCCCAGGAGCCTGGCGAAGCCCAGCGGACCGGCGAAGCCCAGCGGACCGGCGAAGCCCAGCGGACCGGCGAAGCCCAGCGGACCGGCGGAACCCAGGAGCCCCGCGGAGTCCAGGGGACCGGCGGAACCCAGGAGCCCCGCGGAGCCCAAGAGCCCGGCGAAGTCCAGTGGACCGGCGGAGCCCGGCTACCCAGCGCGACCGGTTTGGCCCTCGAAGTGGCCGCGCCCGAGCGGCTGCTGTTCCGGGTCAAGTCCAGCCTGGCTGGCCGCCGCGATCGTACTGAGCCGGACCGGTGCTTACGCCGCCACGGTGATCGCGGCCTTCGCCCTGGTCATCGGGCTGACGGGGCGGACCGAGCTGGTCGCCTCGTTCCTGCCGCTCGGAGGCGGCGTCCTGGTCGCGGTCTGGCGCCAGTTCAATTCCGACTACGGGACCGTCGTCGCGGCCGCGCCGGACGGGCTGCGGCTGCGGTCCGGGCTGGTGCAGGTCTCCGCGGAGACCATCCGCCCCGGCCGGGTCCAGGGGGTCCGCCTGGTCGAGCCGCTGCTGTGGCGGCCGCTGGGCTGGTGCCGCCTGGAAGCCGATGTCGCGGGCCCGCGCCAGCGCCGGGAGAACCGGTCGCAGGCCCAGCGGCTGCGCGCGCTCATCCCGGTCGGGTCCCGGGCTGAGGCCGAGCAGATGATCAGCGAGCTGCTCGCCTCGCGGCCGGGGCCCGAGCGCCGGGCGCCGCGTCAGGCCTGCTGGAAGGCGCCGCTCAGCTACCACTTCCTGGCCTGGGGCGGCGACGACCGCTACGTGACGGCGGCCCGCGGCCGGGTCTGCCGGACCACGACCTGGGTGCCGCTGGAGAAGGTGCAGAGCATCCGCTGGGTGCAGGGACCGGTGCAGCGCCGGCTCGGGCTGGCCTCGGTCCGGCTCGACGTCGCGGGCAGGCGGGTCACCGCGGACATCACCGACCGGACCGCCGCTGAGGCCCGCGAGATCTTCGGCCGGCTGCCTGACCTGGCCGCAACCGCCCGCCACCTGGACGCCACCCGCCGCTAGCACCCCATCGCCCGTATGAAGACCTGGCCCAGGATGCTCTTGCGAGGCGGAACGAGAGGGCGACAGTGATGCGCGTGCTGACGTGGAACCTTTGGTGGCGCTTTGGCCCGTGGCAGGAACGGCGGAGGGCCATCCTCACGGCGCTGGGCGATCTCCAACCCGATGTCATCGGCCTGCAGGAGGTGTGGGCCTGCGGCGGGGAGAACCTGGCGGGATGGCTCGCGTCCAGCCTCGGCATGCACTGGACCTGGGCACCATCCCGTGCGCCGCAACGGTGGCAAAGACGGCTGGGGGACTCCACGGTCGATATCGGCAACGCCGTCCTGAGCCGCTGGTCCATCGCGGAGCACGACGTGGTGGAGCTGCCTGCCCGCCAGGACGACGATGACGGCCGTCTTGCCCTCTATGCCCGCATCGACGCTCCCACGCACCAGGTGCCGTTCTTCACCACCCACCTCACGTCGGCCCTTGATGCCTCCGCGGTGCGTCGTCAACAGGTCAGGGTGCTGGCCGAGTTCGTAACGGCGCATAGCCGTGGAACCGACTTTCCGCCCGTTGTAACAGGCGACTTCAATGCATGGCCAGACTCCGACGAAGTACGGCAGTTCGGCGGCTACAAGACGGCACCTGCCGTCCCTGGCCAGGTCTTCCTCGACGCGTGGGAGTACGCGGACCCGGCACAGCCGTCAGCGACCTGGATCGCGGCCAACCCCTACGTCGCGGCTGGATTCGAGCCCAGCGTCCGCGTCGATTACATCCACATAGGCCCACCAGGCCCTGAAGGTCTTGGCTCGGTCAGCTCTGTCCGGCGTGTCGTCGACCAGCCGGTAAATGGCGTCTGGCCATTCGACCACGCCGCCGTCCTCGCAGACCTAAGAGAACCCGCAGACCTGTACCTTCTGCCCTGACAGGCATTGCGGGACAGCCAATACCGTGGCATCGGGTCCCGTCAAGGCAGATCCCAGTGCTGCGAGGCGGCGTCCCGGCAGGCCGCGATGATCAGCTGGGTCCCGTTCGGCCTGCCGGCCGGGTCGGCCAGGCACTTGCCGGCGTGCTTGTCGACCAGGTGACCGTTGGCCCCGATCTTCCACTCCTGCGACGTGCTGCCGACGCACTTGCCGGTCACCACCTTGGTCCCGCTGGCGGTCCGGGCGCCCGGCACGGTCATGCAGGTCCCGGTGGCGCTGGCCAGCGCGATGGTGTACGTGCCGTCGGCCTGCGGGACGATCAGCCAGCGCAGCGGGGTGGCGCCGCAGCGGACGATCTCCACCAGGCCGCTGCGGTCAGTGATGCAGCGGGTGGTGGACAGCCCGGACCTGATAGTGCCCCTGGAATCCACTCGCCAGGTGAATGTCACCGACCCGCTGGTCCCGGTTTCGTCGGTGGCCCGTACGGTCACCTGGCTGCGGCTCAGCTTGGTCGGCGTGCCCGTGACCACTCCGGAGCTGCTGAGGGTCAGGCCCGCCGGGAGGCTGGTCGCGTGGTAGGTCAGTTTCTGCACCGGGTCCTGGTCCGTGGCGGTGATCTTCAGCGACTTGATGGTCGTGCCCTTGACCGACGCCCTGGTGCCGGGCGACTTCACCGTCACGGTGTGGCTGGCGGCGCGGAAGGCGCCGGGGCCGTGCGGGGTGCCCAGGCCGGTCGGGCCGTCGTAGCCAGGCTCCCCGTGACACAGGTAGGCGGGGCTGCACGAGCCGTTGCTGCCCGCGGTCACGTCGTAGAGCTGGCTGGCGTGCCGGTACAGGTACCAGGCCGGGATGTCGCCCGTGGCCGGCAGGCCGGCCAGCGCGTAGGTGGCCGCGATGATCGGGCTGGACGCCGAGGTGCCGCCGACGACCAGCCAGCCGGCCTGGTCGTAGGTGTCGTACATCGCCACCCCGGTATCGGGATCGGCATCAGCGGCGACATCGGCCACGGCCCGGTGGGTGCAGCCGCTGCCGGTCTGCCAGGACGGCCGGGATTCGAACGCCGAGCAGCCCGAGCCGGTGCCGGACCAGACCCGTTCGGTCCAGCCGCGGGCCACCGCCTTGTCGATCGTGAGCTCGGTGCCGCCGACCGCGGTCACGAACCGGGACGCCGCCGGGTACCCGACGCCGAAGCCGTCGTCGCCCGCGCTGGCAGTGATGGCCGAACCGGGATGGTCGAAGTACTTCTCGAATGCGCTGTCCCCGGAGGCATCAGGCCCGGAGTAGCTGTTAGAGATGTAGCGGGCCCCGTTCGCGACGGCGGCGTCCTCCCCCGTGCCCAGGTCCGAGATCATCGTGGAATCCGCCTCGACCAGCAGGATGTGGCAGTTCGGGCAGATCGCCGAGACCATGTCCAGGTCCAGCGATTCCTCAGTGGCCCAGCCGGTCGACCCGGACGCGGCCGGCAGCGGGCTGGCCAGGCCGTCCTGGTTGACCTTGGCGAAGCAGCCGTTGCCGGTGGTGCACGACGGCAGCCCGTACTGGCTGCGGTAGGTGGCCAGGTCACTCTCGGCGTTCGGGTCGTCGAACGCGTCGACCACGGCGACCGTCCGGCCCTGGCCTGACGAGGCCGCCGCCGCGGCCAGGTCGTAGGCACTGCGCAGGCTGGCCGGGCTGTATCCGGCGGGCGTGACGTCCGGGCTGGCGCCCCGGTGCGCGGCGACGTTGGTCCGCACCAGCGCCAGGCACTGCGCGAACTGCGGCGACGGCGGCGCGGCGCAGGCCCGGACGACATCCGGCTGCGGCGCGGGCAGGCCGATGGCCGGGCCGCCCGCGCCGCCACCCTGCGCCCCGGGGCCGGCCGGGCCGAACGCCGCCAAGGTCAGCGCCGCCACCGTGGCCGCCACTGTCGAACCGAGACTCCCGATGCCGTGCACGCCACCTCCGGTGATAAACCCTGGCTGGACTAAAACGGAAGGCCGGGCCGAGGCCGACGCCCGGTACCGACGGGCGTTAGCGACGGCTCTCGCTGACGGCCGTGAACGACGGCCGTAGCGGCGAGCCGATAGCGGCGGACTCAGCAGAAAATGGCTTCCGTCCCGGTAAATGATGACGCGTCCGAACCCCGCGTGGTGTATCAAACCGGTTACGGTCGACCCGAAACCCGTTATCGGAGCGTCGCAGGTGCTGATCGCTAGCCACCCGGGGGAATTGGTCACCCCGCCGGGCCAGCCGGGGACCGGTCATCGGACCGGCGGCAGGTGCTGATCGGTGGCTAGTACCGGGCGGAACAGGTCGCCCCTGCGGGCCAGCCGGGGGCCGATCGTGCGGATCGTGAACAGGTCGGGCCGCAGCGCCGGATCGTCCAGCTCTTCCCAGGCGATCGGCGCGGACACCGGCGCGCCGGGCGCGGGGCGCGGGCTGTAGGGGGCGACGAGCGTCTTGTTACGCACGTTCTGGGTGTAATCGAGCCTGGCCCGGCCGCCCCGCCCGCGCACGTCCCAGTTCCAGCTGATCAGGTCGGGCACGACCGCCCCGATGGCTTTGGACAGCTGCTCGACCCAGGCCCTGGTCTCATCGAAACCCGGCCCGGGCGCGATCGGCACCCAGATCTGGATCCCGCGCCTGCCGGTGAGCTTGGGCTGCGCGCGCACCTCGAGGTGCTCCAGCGCGGTGCGGTGCAGCCGGGCCAAGGCCACCACCTCGTCCCAGCTGGTGGCCGGGCCGGGGTCGATGTCGATCAGCGCGTAGCTGGGCTGGCGCGGGTGGCTGGCCAGGGAGGTCCAGGCGTGCCATTCCAGCGCGCCGAAATTGGCCGCCCACACCAGCGCGGCCGGCTCGTCGACGACCAGGTAGGTGGCGACCTCCCCGGGGTCGGCGGCCGGGTTGTCCCAGCGCGGCACCCAGGCGGGCGCGTGATCAGGCAGTTGCTTGTGCCAGAAGCCAGCCGAATCGGCCCCGCCGGGAAACCGGTTCATGTTGAGCGGCCGCCCGGCCAGGTAAGGCAGTATGACGGGGGCGATCTGGGCCGCGTAACGGATAAATTCCCGCTTGGTCACCGGGCTCTGGCCGGGCAGTCCGGGGAACATGACCTTGTCCAGGTTGGTCACCCGCAGCTTGCGGCCGAACACCTCCCACGTGCCGCCGCTGCCGAGCCCGTCCAGCGCGGCCAGCTCCGCACTCCCCGGCTCCGCGGCCAGCTCCGCACCCCTCGGCTCCGCGGCCGGGCTCGCCGGTGTCCCGGCCTTCCGGGACGGACTGGCCCTCTTCCGGGATGTACTGGCTCCCGTGCTGGACCGTTTCGCCCGCGGGCCGGACGGGCTCGCTTTCTGACCGGACTGGCTCACTCGCGGGCCGGACGGGCTCGCTTTCTGACCGGACTGGCTCGCTCCCGGGCCGGACTGGCTCGCTTTCTGACCGGACGGGCTCACTCGCGGGCCGGACGGTGCGGGGGAGCCGACCGGGACGGCGGCTTCGAGCAGCAGGCCGGTCGGAATGCCATTCCCAGTGCGGGTCGGCCTTGACCTCGTCATTGGTGCGGCCGCTGAGCACTGACGCCGGGTGATCCTCCGGGTTCCAGCCCGCGACGGCCCAGTCGTCGTTCTTGTGCAGCAGCAGCCACTGCTCTTGGCCGGCTTCGCGGCCGGACTGCTGCTTTCCCGGCCGGCCGGGGCCGGTGCGCACCAGGATCAGGCGGCCCTGCAGCTTGTGCCCGGTCACGTCGGCGTGCAGTTCCCCGGCCGCGACCGCCGCGGCCGGATCATCGGTGGCGTGCGGCTCCCAGGTGCCCAGGTCCCACACGATCACATCACCGCCGCCGTACTCCCTGGCCGGGATCACGCCCTCGAATTCGAGGTACTCGATCGGGTGGTCCTCGACGTGGATCGCGGCCCGGCGCACCTTCGGATCCAGCGTCGGGCCCTTGGGCACCGCCCAGCTGACCAGCACGCCGTCGATCTCGAAGCGCAGGTCGTAGTGGAGCCGCCGGGCCCGGTGCCGCTGCACCACGAACCGGCGCCGGGCCGCCTGGGCCTCCTGCGGCGGCGCGCCCGCGGGCTCGGGGGTGCGGGTGAAGTCCCGCTTGCGCTGATACCGCGCCAGCCGCTCGGGGCCGGCCCGCTCCGAGCCAGACGCGGGCATGTCAGCCCGGGCCCCGCCGGCCCAGCCCGGACGAGCACAGCCCGGACTGGCCCCGCTCCGATTGGCTCCGCGCAGTTCGGCCCCGCACAACTCGCAGACTAGCCAATTACCAGGCCCGCGGGCTCGCCTGGCTTCAGGCGGGTCCTGGCCAGCGAGCCGGGCCCGGCCAGGTCACGGCCGAGATTATCCCCGCCCAAGACCCGCATGTCGCTAAAGTGTGATCTGGGGTAATAGGGGTAGCCTTCCGGGTCAATCGACCGTCGCGGGTCACCGAGCTGTCGGGGGAAATTCACATCAATTTGCCTGCGCGCTGAGCGGGGCTTGGTCGGCTCCGGTTCAGGCCGGGCTGGTCGTTGGGGGATCACGATGGCTGACAAGCCGCCACATCAAGGCGCCGGTCCGGACCCGGGACGGGTCGCCACCCAGCAGGACTTCGGCCGCGAGCTGACGCTGGCCCGCCAGCAGGCCGGGCTGACCGTGCGGGAAGTGGCCCGGGCGGCCGCGTTACCGCCCAGCACGATAGGCGATTACTTTTCCGGACGGCATCTGCCGCCGCCGAGTCAGCCCAGTCTGCTGCCCGCGATCCTGGGTGCCTGCGGCGAGACGGACCCGGCCCGGGTGGCGGCGTGGATCGAGGCGCTCGGCCGGGTCCGGCGCACGCCGGGCCGGCGGGCCGCCGGGTCCCGCGCCCCGTACCTGGGCCTGGCCAGCTTCCAGCGGGCGGACGCCCCGCTGTTCTTCGGCCGGGAGGAGATCACCGAGCGGCTGGTCGCCCTGGCCACCCAGCCCGGCCCGGCACCCAGCGCAACGGGCCAGCCCGGCCCACACACCCAGCCCGGCACAGGCACCCAGCCCGGCATAGGCGCCCAGCCCGGCACGGGCACCCAGCCCGGCAGCAGGACTGAGCTGGGCCAGGCCGGAAGCGGCGATGCCGTCAGTGACCGGGCGGCGGCGAGACTGGGCGGCGACCCGGCCGCGGTCGGGGTGCCGCTGGTCGTGGTCGGGCCCTCCGGCTCGGGCAAGTCCTCATTGCTGCGCGCCGGGCTGGTTCCGCGGCTGCTGGCCGGCCCGACCGCCGCCGGACCGCCGGGCACAGCCGCCGGACCGCCTGGCACAGCCGCCAGACCGCCTGGCACAGCCGCCAGACCGCCTGGCACAGCCGCCGGACCGCCGGACCTCCCCCGGCCGGTGGCCTTGTTCACCCCGTCCGCCGATCCGCTCGCGGAACTCGCCGCCAAGCTCAGCGTGCTCAGCGCCGGGCCGCAGGGGGCGGACGAGATCGCGGCCATGCTGGCCCGCGATCCGGCCCTGGCCGGACGGCTGGACCTGGGCGGCCCGGCCGGTCGCCCGCTCATCGTGGTGGACCAGTTTGAGGCGGTCTTCACCGACTGCCCGGACGAGGACCAGCGCCGGGCGTTCATTACCGCGGTGTGCGCGCTGTCCGGGCCCGCCATCGTGGTCCTGGCCCTGCGGGCCGACTTCTACGACCGCGCGCTGCGTCATCCGGGCCTGGCCCGGGCGCTGCAAGAACGCCAGATCGTGCTCGGTCCCATGTCTGAGGCGCAGGTGCGCAGCGTGATCATCGAGCCGGCCCGGCTGGCCCGGCTCGACGTGGCCGATGGGCTGATCGAGGTGCTGCTGCGGGATCTCGCCCCGCGCCAGTCGGCCGGCCGCTGGGCCAGCACCGGGTCCGGCGGTTCCGCTTCAGCTGCTCCTGGTTCAGCCGGTCCCGGTTCAGCTGGTCCTGGTTCAGCCGGTGCGCATGAGCCGGGCGCGCTGCCGCTGCTGTCGCACGCGCTGCTGGCCACGTGGGAGCACAGTCGCGGAGCCCAGCTCACCCTGGCCGACTACCGGGCGGCCGGCGGCATCAGCGAGGCGATCGCCCGCACCGCGGAATCGGTGTACGAGAGCCTGACCGCTGACCAGCAGGAAACCGCGCGGCAGCTGTTCCTGCGCCTGGTGCAGGGGGCCAGTGACGTGCCGGAGACCCGCAGCATCGTCCAGCTCAGCGAGCTGGACGAGTGGCCCGAAGGCGGCCTGCCGGCCATCCAGGTGCTGGCCAGGTTCGTCGATGAACGGCTCATCACCACCGACGCGGGCACCGCGCAGATCAGCCATGACGCCCTGCTGACCGCCTGGCCCCGGCTGCGCGCCTGGATCGACGCCGACCGGGACAACCTGCGGATCCGCCGCCGGGTCAGCGAGGCCGCGCAGGCCTGGGCGGAAGCGGACCAGGACGACGCCGCGCTGCTGCGCGGCAGCCAGCTCGCGGTGACCGCGGACTGGGCCGCCGAGCCCGGCCATGCCGAGAGCCTGAGCACGCTCGCCCGGCGGTTCCTGGCCAGCTCCGCCGACCAGGAGCGGATCCATGAACTGGCCGAGCGGATCCGGGCCCGCTGGCTGCACCGCCTGGTGGCCGCGCTGACCGCGCTGGTCCTGGTGACCTGCGGCCTGGCCGGATACGCCTTCATGCTCCGGGCGGCGGCTAACGCGGCGCGCGACAGCGCCACGATGGCCAGGAACGACGCGGACTCGCGTGAGGTCGCGGTGGAGGCCAACCAGGTCCGGGGGCAGAACGTCGCCCTGGCTGCCCAGCTGAGCCTGGCCGCCTACCGGATCTCCCCCACCTCCGAGGCCCGGGCCAGCCTGCTGGAGTCATCTGGCACGCCGGTCGCGGCCCGGCTGACCGACACGCCCGGGGTGGCCGAGGCGGTGCGGCTCAGCCCCGATCACCAGGTTCTGGCCGTGGCCGCCGCCGACGGCACGCTGCGGCTGTGGAACGCGGTGAGCATGCGCCGCCTGGTCCCGCTCGGCCCGCCGCTGGAGCCCAAGAGCAGCAACCCGCTGTACACGGTGGCGTTCAGCCCGGACGGCTCGCTGCTGGCCGCGGCGGGAGCCAGCCAGGACGTGGCGTTGTGGGATGTGCGCGACCCCCGGCACCCGGTCCGGCTGGCCACGCTGACCGGGCCGCGCAGCACGGTGTACTCGGTCGCGTTCAGCCCGGACGGCGCGATGCTGGCCGCCGCGAGCGCCGACCGGACGGTTCGGCTGTGGGACCTGGCCCGCCCCGGTCACACCAGGCCGCTGGCCACGCTGCGCGGGCCGGCCGGGTTCGTGGAGTCGGTGGCCTACAGCCCGGACGGGCGGTGGCTGGCGGCCGGCTCGGCCGACGACACGGTCCGGCTGTGGAACGTGGCGGACCCGGCCCGGCCGCGGCCGGCGGGCCCGCCGCTGACCGGCCCGACCGCCCTGGTCTACTCGGTCGCGTTCAGCCCGGACGGCACGGTGCTCGCGGCCGGCGGCAAGGACGACAAGGTCTGGCTGTGGCGGCTGCGGCGGCCGGGCCAGCCGGTGCCGGACGGCCCGCCGCTGACCGGGGCCACCGACTGGGTCAACGCGGTCGCGTTCAGCCCCGACGGCCGGTCCATCGCCGCCGCGAGCAGCGACAACATGGTGCACATCTGGGACGTGGCCAGCCGGGCGGTCACCGCCACGCTGCCGCACCCGCAGCCGGTGACCTCGCTGGCCTGGGCGGGCAGCGGCCGGCTGATCACCGCGGACGCCGACGGGCTGGCCCGGATCTGGCTCCTGCCCACGCCGGTCCTGCTGGCCGGCGGCCCGGTGAACAGCGTGGCGTTCAGCCGCGGTGGCGCGCTGCTGGCCGTGGGCGGGACGGACTTGGAGCTGTGGAACCCGGCCACCCGCCAGCAGCTCGCGGCCGTACCGGTGAACGGCACGATCGTCAACGTGGTGGCGTTCGCGCCCGGCGGCCTGCTCGCGGCCGGCTACGGCAACGGGACGATGCAGCTATGGCGTCCCGGGATCCCGCCGGTCCCGGTCGGCCCGCCGCTGCGGGCCTCGGCGGCCGGCTCCGCGGAGCTGATCGAGTCCGTCGCGTTCAGCCCGGACGGGACGATCCTGGCCACCGGCGCCGACGACGGGACCGTCCGGCTGTGGTCGGTCACCGACCCGGCCGCGCCCCGGCTGCTGGCTACCGTGCACGACTCGGGCACGTACGTGTTCAGCGTCGCGTTCAGCCCGGACGGCCGCACCATCGCCGCGGCCAGCGCCGACAACCTCACCCGGCTGTGGAACATCACCAGCCCGCGCCAGCCCGCGCTGCTCGGCGTGCCGCTGGCCGGGCCGGCGAGTTATGCCATCGCCGTCGCGTTCAGCCCGGACGGCCGCACGCTCGCGGTGGGCAGCGCCGACAAGACGGTGCGGCTGTGGAACGTCACCAACCTGGCCCGTCCGGTCCTGGCCGGCCGGCCGCTGACCGGCCCGGCCAGCTACGTCTATTCGGTCGCGTTCAGCCCGGACGGGATGACGCTGGCGGCCGGCGTCACCGACGGCACCGTGTGGCTGTGGAATGTCCGCCAGCCCGCGCGGCCCGCGCTGCTCGCCTCCATGACCGGGCCGGCCGCCCAGGTGTACTCGGTGGCGTTCGGGCCCGGCGGGCACTGGCTGGCCGCGGCCAGCGCGGACGGGACGGTGCGGTTGTGGGATACCAGCCCGGCCGCCGCTGCTCAAGGCGTGTGCGCGTCCGCGGGCCAGCCGCTGACCAGGCTCGAATGGGACGCCTATGTGCCCGGGCTGAGCTACCGGCCGCCCTGCCCGGCGCGCTGACTGTCCGACACTGTCCGACCTATGCGGATCTGATCGACCGGTTGGTAACAGCGAGAAAGACTGCCTATGCCTGCCTGGTGACCTGCGGGGGCGGACAGCGGCGGGGATCCTGAGCCGCGTGACGAAACGAGAGTCAGGCGAAGCTGGCGTTCAGGGTAAGGACCGTCAACCGTATTTGCATTAGCCGTCTCGGCGAAAGATCCCCGGGGGGGCGCAGACCGGCCGGGGCCGGCCCTGTCCGGGCCGGCCCCGGCCGACAGCGAAACCGGTCAGCGGGCCCTGGCCATTCCCCGGCTTCCGGGCTTAACGGGCCGGCGTCGTCGCGCCGAGCTGGTGCAGCAGCAGCGTCTCCGCCACGCAGGCGCGCTCGAACACCGTCAGGTCCAGGCTCTCGTTCGTGCCGTGCGCTCGCGTGTCCGGGTCTTCGACCCCGGTGACCAGGATTTCCGCGCCCGGTATCACCTCGGCGAAGGCCGCGATGAACGGAATCGAGCCGCCGACGCCGATATCGACCGCAGGCCGGCCCCAGGCCGCGCCGAGCGCGGCGTGGAACGCCTGGTAGGCCGGTCCCCCGGTCCGGGCCGTGAACGGCTCGCCCAGCTCGCCCAACTCGATGCTGACCTCCGCGCCCCACGGCGCGTGCGCCTGCAGGTGCGCGATCAGCGCGGCCCTGGCCCTGGTCGCGTCGTCGCCGGGCGCGATCCGCAAGCTGACCTCGGCCCTGGCCACCGGGATGAGGGTGTTGGAAGCGTCCTCGACCCGAGGCGCGTCGAGGCCGATGACCGTGACGGACGGGCGCATCCACAGCCGGTCGGCCAGGCGGCCGGTGCCGGTCAGCTGCACCCCGTCCAGCACGCCCGCGTCGGCCCGCAGCTTCGCCTCGTCCAGGTCCGGGCTGTCGGCGGTGCCGCAGGTCAGGCCCGGCACCGCGACGTCGCCGCGCTCGTCGTGCAGGCTGGCCAGCAGCCGGCACAGCGCGGTCAGCGCGTCCGGCACCGGGCCGCCGTACAGCCCGCTGTGCACGGCGTGCCGCAGCGTGCGGACCTGCACGGTGACGCTGGTCTCGCCGCGCAGCGAGGTGGTCAGCGCGGGCACGTCGACGGACCAGTTGACCGAGTCGGCCAGCACCACGACGTCAGCCTGGAGCTGGTCGGCGTGGGCGGACAGGAACTTCGGCAAGGTGGGCGAGCCGATCTCCTCCTCGCCCTCGACCAGCATCGTCACCCCGACCGGCAGCTCGTCACCTAGGGCCCGCAGCGCGGCCAGGTGGACCGCGACGCCAGCCTTGTCGTCGGCGGCGCCGCGCCCGTACAGCCGGCCGTCCCGCTCGGCGGGCTCGAACGGGTCGCTGTCCCAGCCGGCCCGGTCCCCGGCCGGCTGGACGTCATGGTGGGCGTAGAGCAGCACGGTCGGCGCGCCGGGCGGGGCCGGACGGCGGCCGAGCACGGTCGGCGGGCTGCCGTCCAGGGTCAGCACGCCCACTTCCGGCAGGCCGGCCTCGCGCATCAGCGCCGCGACCGCATCGGCGCTGGCCCGCAGGTGCGGGGCCGCCGCCGGGTCGGCGGACACCGAAGGGATCCGCACCAGCCGCTCCAGGTCGGCCCGGACCGAAGGGAGCACCCGGCGGACGGCGGCGGCGAGGTCTGCGGCCAGGGGCAGGTCCGATTTCCACATGGGCGCAGACGATACCGGGCGCGGGGAACAAGCCTCAATCGGCATACAGGTGCAGCCCGGTGGCGAACCGGTCGGCCATCTCCAAGGTGGCGGCCAGCTCCGGGTGCCGCACGATGACCACGCCGTCGGACATGCTCACCGCGCGCCAGTCCCGCCGGGGCGCGCCGGCCGGCAGCAAGTCGACCGCCGCGACGTGCGGCCCGTACTCGGCCAGCAGCTCAGGCAGGCCCTCATGGTGGGTGATGACCCCGCTGCCCCTGGCCCGCTTGAAGATGCTCGCCGCGTTGTAGTGCCGCTCGATCGGCTGGGAGAGCTGGCCCTGGGTGACGGCCTGGGCCCACCCGGCGAACAGGTCAGCGTCGGTTGAGTAGTTCATCAGGTCGACCATCTGCCCGCCCGGCGGCCGGGCGGCGATCTCGCCGAACACCGCCTCGCCGTCGTAGGTGCGGTACCACTCCATGTGGGTGAATCCGTCGCGGAATCCGAGCACCTTCGCCGCGGCCGCGCCGAGCGCCCGCCCGCCCTGCAGGTCCGGCACGTCCAGCTCGCGCAGCGCAACGTCGATGGGGCTGATCCACTCGTGCATCTTGGTCAGCAGCGGGCGCGGCCGGTACCAGCTGATGTTCTCGAACAGCACCCGCCCGCCCGCGCAGATCGTGTCGTAGGTGAACTCCTCGCCGTCGATGAACTCCTCGACGCTGACCCGCGGGATATGCGCCAGCATGGGCAAGATGGCGTCCAGCTCGGCGGCCGAGTCGGCCCGGTAGGTGTCAGCTGACCCGCCGCCCGCGATCGGCTTGATGATCAGCGGGAAGCCGACCGCCTCCGCTGCGGCCCACGCGCTCGCGACGGTCTCGGCCGGGAAGTGCCGCGGCGTGCGCAGGCCCGCGGCGTCCAGGAGCTGCTTCATCCGCTCCTTGTCCCGGAACGGGATGGTCTGCTCGACGGTCAGGCCGGGCAGGCCAAGATCCTCGCGCAGCCGCGCGGCCAGGATCATGTACGGCTCCCACAGGCACTCCACCTGATCGATGCGGACCTGCCGGGCCAGCTCGCGGACGCCTGCGATGACCGCGTCCGCGGCGGCCAGCGAGCCGACCGGAAGGTAATGAGCCAGCGCGTCGCGGGCCGCCGCGGGCAGGGCCGCGGGCGGCTGGTCGCCGACGCCGATGACGGCGCACCCGGCGGCGGCCAGGCCGCGGGTGAAGAACGCCATCTCGGCGGGGTAGCCGGGGGAGATCATCAGGACGTTCATACGGCCGCCATGCCGGAAAGGTACCCCTCCTGCGGCCTGGTCACCCTCGCCCTGGTTCGCGGCGGCCGGGCCTGGACTGTCCCGGCTAGCATGCAGGCATGAACGTCATTTTCGTCGAGCCGTTCTTCCCGGCCAACCAGCGCCAGTTCGCCCGGGCTCTGGCCGAGGCGGGCGCGACGGTGATCGGCGTCGGCGAGTACCCGGCCGACGCGCTCGACGACCAGCTGAAGGGCTGGCTGGCGCACTACGAGCAGGTCTCGTCAGTGACCGACGTGGACGCCATGACGCGAGTGGTCCGCCAGGCCCAGGACCAGCTGTGGGTGGACCGGATCGAGGCCACGGTCGAGGCCCACACCATGCCCACGGCCCAGGTCAGGGAGGCCTGCGCCATCCCGGGCACCTCGGTCAGGACGGCCTGGCTGTGCCGGGACAAGCCGTCGATGAAGCAGGCGCTGCGCGAGGCGGGGGTGCCCACCGCCGCCTCGGCCGCGGTGAGCAGCGCCGCGCAGGCGCTGGCTTTCGCCGAGCAGGTCGGCTTCCCGCTGATACTCAAGCCGCGCAGCGGCGCCGGGGCGGCCGGGACCACCGCGGTGCGCGACCCCGCCGAGCTGGACCAGGCGCTGGGCGTCTTCGGCGGCGAGGGCGCCTCCTCGATCGCGATCGAGGAGTTCGTCGAGGGCCACGAGGGCTTCTACGACACCATCACGGTGGACGGCCAGGTGGCGATGGACTTCGTCTCGCACTACTTCCCCAACGTGCTGGAAGCGATGCGGACCCGGTGGATCTCGCCGGAATTCATCTCCACCAACCGGATCGACACCGTGGCGCAGTACGCCGAGCTGCGCGAGATGGGCGCGCGGGTCATCGGCGCGCTGGGCATCCAGACGTCCGCGACCCACATGGAATGGTTCTTCGGCCCGAAGGGGCTGAAGTTCTCCGAGATCGGCTGCCGCCCGCCGGGGGTGGGCGCCTGGGACCTGTACTCGGCCGGCAACGACCTGGACATCTACCGCGAGTGGGCGGGCTCGATCGTGGCCGGCCACACCAGCGCGACGCCGTCCCGCCAGTACGCCAGCGGCATCGTCGCGCTGCGCCCGGACCGCGACGGCCACATCAGCGGCTACGCCGGCGTCGATGAACTGCATCAGCAGTTCGGCGAGTGGGTGATCGACGCGCACCTGCCGCCGCCGGGCACGCCGACCCAGGCGGTGGCGGCGGGCTACATGGCCAACGCCTACGTCAGGATGCGCCACCCGGACTACGACCGGCTGCACGAGATGCTCGACGCGGTAGGCACCACCTTGCACGTGCATGCCGCGTGAGAGTGACCCTGCTGGGGCCGCAGCGTAACCCGACGCTGGAGGAGGTCGTGGCCGCCCAGCGCATCGAGGGCCCGATAGCCACGATCACGGCCGGCTGGCAGGAGCGGGAAGCCGACGACCAGGAGCTGAGCAAGCTGCTCAGCGGGCAGGACGTCAACCTGCGGCTCTACTGGCGCTGGCTGGACGTGCAGGACAGGGATCCGCGGTTCGCCGCGGGCGAGCGGCGGGTCCGCGGCCAGCTCGACGAGCTGCAGGACATCTACCTGCTCCGGCTGGACCACGCGCTGCAGGCCGTGCACGAGCTGCAGCGCCGGGCCGGCCAGGACCGGCTGCGGGCCGAGGCCGTCACCGAGGCGCTGGCCGCCGTCCGCGACCTGGACGCCGCGCACCTGCGCCGCGTCGGCCAGCTGCACGGTGAGTTCTACCAGGCCTGGCAGCCGCACGCCCGGCCGGTCATCGCCGGGCACCGGGACGAGATCGCCCGGCTGCTGGAAGGCGCGGCGGCCCTGGTCATCGCGGGCGGGCACGTGGGGGTGCTGGCCTCGACCCTGCACTTGTTCAACATCGCCGCCGCGCTGAACTCCCCTGTTATCGCCTGGTCGGCCGGCGCGATGGCGCTGACCAGCCGGATCGTGCTGTTCTACGACCGGGCCCCGCAGGGACCTGGCCATCCCGAGGTGTACGGCGCGGGGCTGTCCATCCTGCGCGACGTGGTGCTGCTGCCGCACGCCAGGGCCCGGATGCTGCTCGACGACGGGCCGCGGATGGCGGTCTTCGCCCGGCGGTTCGCGCCCGCCCGCTGCGTCCTGCTCGAGGCCGGCCGCCAGGTCGAGACCAGCAGTGACGGCGGCTACCCGCCGGATACCTTGGTGCTGGCCCCCGACGGCCGGGTGATTTCCCTGGAGGCAGCCTGAGCACGGTAAGCGGCCCGGCGGGCCTGGCGGTCAGCCGCAAGCTGGCCATCAACCGGCTGCGGGACCGGCGGCCGCTGACCCAGCCGATGGCCGACCGTTTCGTGGCCCGGCACGACGTGCCCATCGTGGAGGGCGACCGGTGCACGTTCCTCTACCAGGGCCGCGCCGATGAGGTCCACCTCCTGCACCGCGCCGTGGGTCTGCCCCAGCGCATCCCGCTGCGCCTGCTGCACGGCACCGACCTGCGGTACGTCGTCATCGAGCTGCCTGAGGGCTCCCGGTTCGAGTACCAGCTCGAGGTGCGCAACGGCGAGCACCGCGAGCAGGTCAACGACCCGCTGAACCCGCATCGCTCGCACAGCCCGGTGGGCAGCTCCTCGGTCTGCTTCGCGCGCGGCTACCAGACGCCGCAGTGGACCGAGCCGGACCCTGACGCCCGCCCGGGCGCGCTGGCCGACCTGGTGGTGCCCAGCCGGGCGCTGCGCCGCGACACCCAGGTGACCTTGTACCTGCCGGCCCGGTTCCGGCGCAGCGCCAGCTATCCGCTGCTGGTGGTGCACGACGGCGGGGACTACCTGGGCTACGCCGCGGCCAAGACCGTGCTGGACAACCTCATTCACCGGCTCGACGTGGCCGAGGTCATCGTGGCGTTCAGCCATCCGGGCGACCGGCTGGCCGAGTACGCCAACTCCGCGGCGCACGCCAGGTACCTGACCGCGGAGCTGGTGCCCCGGCTGGAGGCCGACTTCCCGCTCGCGGCCACCCCGGCCGCCCGGTGCCTGATGGGCGCGAGCTTCGGGGCGGTCGCCGCGCTGTCGGCCGCCTACCGTTACCCCGGGCGCTACGGCTCGCTGCTGCTGCAGTCCGGCTCGTTCGTGTTCACCGACATCGGGCACGACCACGGCGGCGGGCCGGCCTTCGAGCCGGTGGTGCGGTTCGTCAACCGGTACCGTGCCGCGCCGCGGCACGTCGCCGACCGGGTGTTCGTCAGCTGCGGGATGTACGAGCCGCTGATCGTCCGCAACCGGTCCATGGTGCCCACGTTCGAGGCGGCCGGGATGGCGGTCAGGTACGTCGAGGCCAGGGATGGCCACAGCTGGGAGAATTGGCGCGATCGGCTGCGAGAGGGGCTGTCATGGATTTTTCCCGGACCGCACAAGTTCTTCTACGAGTGACACTTCTTCTTCGAGTGACACCGTGAAGGAGCGCGAACGGTGGTTCTCCGGCCGCCTCCACGAAGAGATCTCGCTGGTGCGGTGGGGCACCACCGGCCGGCCCGTGCTGATCTTCCCCTCGGCCGGCGGTGACGCCGAGGAGGTCCAGCGGCACGGCCTGGTCGAGGCGTGCGGCGAGCTGCTGGAGGCGGGCCGGATCAAGCTGTACTCAGTGGACAGCCTGGCCGGCCAGGCCATGGTGACCAAGGCGGGCTCGGCCGAGCACCGGGTCTGGGTGCTGAACCAGTTCCATGAGTGCATCAGGCGCGAGGTCGTCCCGGCCATCCACGCCGACCTGGGCGGCCAGGCCCTGGACCTGATCGCCACCGGGGCTTCCATCGGGGCCTTTAACGCTATCGCCGTGCTGTGCCGGTACCCCGAGGTCTTCGCCGCGGCCGTCGGCATGAGCGGCACCTACCGGATCGAGCGCTTCTACGACGAGATCTGGACTCAGGACCTGTATTTCTCCGCGCCGCTGCAGTTCCTGCCCGGACTGGAAGGCGCGCAGCTAGAGCGGCTGCGCCAGCGGTTCGCGGTGCTCGCCTCCGGCGACGGGGCCTGGGAGGACGCCGGGGAGTCCTGGCGAATGGCCTCGGTGCTGGGCGACAAGGGGATACCCAACCGGGTCGACAACTGGGGCGCTGACTGGTCGCACGACTGGCCCACCTGGCGCGCGATGCTGCCCCAGTATCTGGCCGAACTCACCTGACCTGCGACCTCGCCCGGCTCAGGCCAGGCCAGGGAATGGCCAGCCGGGCCCGGGGCAGGCCGGGAGCGCCCGGCCTTCGATTATGGTGAAAGGCATTGACGCGCCCCCCGGCCAGCCAATACATTCCGCCCCAAAGCCACTGCGCACAGTTGCACTGCGCACAGCTGCGGGGCCACCAGTGGTGCGGTGATTCCTGCCCGGCCGAGGGCAGGCCCGACCGAAGGGCGGCTCTATGCTCAACCTGAAACTACTGCGGCGCCGATCAGCCTGGGCGGTCGCCCTGGCCCCGGCCCTGGCCATCGCGGGGGTCTGGATGGCCGCACCCGGCCAGGCCGCCGTGACCGGGCCGACGGCCATGACCTCCAGCCAGTCCGCCCCGGCGGCGGCCAGCGCGGGCCAGGTTAAGCCCAACGCCGTCAACCAGATGGACTGCAACGGGTTCAGCACGAAGTACAAGGCCTTGCGGCCGGGCTCGAAGATGGGCTGCACCGACCCGTTCCTGCGGGAACAGGAAACCATCAACGGCAAGACCGTCACCACGACCGAGCGGTTCGAGGACAACGGCCACTACATCGGTCACGACGAGCCCAGCGTCAAGTTCATCTCGAACGCGGCAGGCTCGGGCAACACGATGACTTACCTCGTGAAGCTGCCCGTCGACCCGGGCAAGGCCCCGACCGCTAACGGCAGCGTGACCAAGTACGGCGAGCTGAGCATCGCCCCGTGGTTCGGGCTCCCGCTGTGCGACCCGAACTCCTACCCGCAGAACCCCTGCACGCCTGACAGTGACAGCAACACCGGGCTGGGCGCACCGACCGACGCGGGTTCAGCCTTCATGGAACTCCAGCTCTACCCGCCCGGGTTCACCCCGTTCCAGGACAGCGTGAGCTGCAGCCGGACCAAGTGGTGCGCCGCGTTGACCATCGACAGCCTGGAGGGCACGTTTAATTTCGAGTTCCTCAACCCGGCCTGCGAGGAGCCTCAGCAGTTCGCTTACCTGCAGCGCAATGGCGTCCCGGCGGGACCGCCCAGCCCGCAGCTGTCCGATATCTCCTCCGAGACCCCCAACGCCCAGACCCTGGAGATGCGCCCCGGCGACGTGCTGAAGGTCGCGATTACCGACCCGGGCGCCGGCTTCACCACCACAATCAGTGACCTGACTACCGGCAAGACCGGATTCATGGTCGCGAGCGCCGGGAACGGCTTCATGACCACCAACCTCAACACCTGCGACGGGACCCCGTTCACCTTCCACGCCGAATACAGCACGGCCGCCCCGCAGAACCAGGTGCCCTGGGCCGCGCTCGAAGGCGGCGTACTCATGCAGCAGGAGATCGGTCACTTCGAGTCCTGCGACTCGGTCAGCAACAGTTTCCCTGTCAGCATCGACGAGGGGGGCGGACAGACCTTCTCTGATCCGAATGTGTTCCAGACCTGCAACGGCGGCTCTGAAGGCCCGGCGGCCACCGGCGAGGGTCCATGTGATCTCAGCACATTCCTCTGCGATAACGCGACCACTGAGGGCACCAGCGGGCCGGTGGCCTGCCCGACCAACGACGCTACGACCAGCGCGCTGTGCGAGTTCTCCGACGCCGCCTGCTTCCCTAAGGGCAACCGGACCGTAACGATCAACGGCACGCCAGTGAAGGAGAGTTACCCGGTGGCCGGCTGTCTGGATAACGTGTTCCAGAACGGCGACCTGGACTTCGACGGGACCGGCTACCAGGCCAATGCCTGGCCGGACGGGACCGGGAACCATCCGACTGCCTTCCGGTATATCGGGCCGTTCACGACCGGCGGACAACCCTACCCGCAGATCCAGTTCGAGACTGACGCACCCGCGTCCGAGTCGCTGTGCGACACCTCCACCGGCACGGACTGCGTCATCAAGCCGCTGGGTTCGGACTTCTATCCGTTCTTCTCGCTGAACAACAGCCAGAAGCTGGGCGGGGTGAAGGCCCCGCGCGGCGCCTGCGTCTGGAACTTCGGCAACGTCCTGCCGGGCGTGACGACGCAGACGTTCGGCGGTGACGCCCAGTATGGCGCCCCCGACGTGGTCAGGTTCGGCGGCACGAACACCAGTCCCGTCCTGCCCAACCCGGCCGTGAACGGCAACTGCCCCTCCTTCAACCAGCCCTAACCGCCCCGCGGCCGCGCCGCGCACACCTCCGGGCCCGGCTCCCGCCCCAGCGGCGGGACCGGGCCCGGCTCATCTCGTCCCGGTCAGGATCGCGAGGTGAGGTCACTGACTACGCTGACGATCTGCCAGCGGCCGTCCAGGCGGATCAGCGCGAAGACGTCGATGGCCGGGACCGGGGCGCGGCCTGCGAAGTTCATGGTGAAGTGCTGGCTGACGGTCGCGACCGAGCCGGTGACCTGAACCTCCCGCGACTGCGGGGTCTCGGTGTAGCCCTCTTCCTTCAGGCCCTCGCGCAGCTGCGCCTGCGCGTACTCGGCCAGGCTCAGCACCGAGATGTCCGCGTCGCCGGGGAAGACGCGCAGCGCCAGGACCGCCCGGGAATGGAAGCACCGCCGGAAGCCAGGCCAGTCAGGTTCCTGGCCCGGCTCGAAGGACAGCAGTTCATAGGCCGCGTCCACGATCTCCGCCGCGGATCGCGCCTCGTCCGCCGCCCGTAGGTCATCAGGGCTGGCCACACTGGCATGCTACTCGCGCCTGTTGACTTGTCTATCGATTGATAGAAAGATACTCTCGATGAACCAGAGTGAGCCAGCGCCGCTCAGCGACATCGCTGCCGGGGCCAGCCAGGCGATGGTCGCGATGCGGGACGGGGTGTGCCTGGCCACCGACGTCTATCTCCCGGGGACGTCGGCCGGTCGGCTGCCCACGGTGCTGGTGCGGACGCCATACGACAAGGGCTCGGCGTTCACGTTCCTGGACCGGATCGCCGAGGTGTTCAACGGGCATGGCTACGCCTTCGTGGCCCAGGACGTACGCGGGCGCGGCCGGTCCGAGGGAGAACGCAGGCCGCTGGAGTTCGAGGTCACCGACGGCTACGACACGCTGGACTGGGTCGCCAGCCGGGGCTGGTCAGACGGCGCCGTCGGGATGTTCGGTGACTCCTATCTCGGCTTCGCGGGCCTGGCCGCCGCGGTCAGCGGCCACCGCGCGCTGCGCGCCATCGTCCCCCGCATGATCGGCACCGGCCGGGCTGTTGACCACGGCGGCGTCTACAGCCTGGAGCTGGTCGAGTGGGCGGCGAACTACTGGATGGACAACAGGAACTACGCCCGCCAGGTCGACTGGTCGGTGATCCCGACCAGCGACGTCATCGAGCGCAGCACGGGTAGCCGGTGCCCGGCTTATGAGCGGCTGCGGGAGATCACGGTAGCCGGGTCCGAGCAGGCCAACCTGGCGTTCTTCGGCCTGGCCGACCCGCGGGCGGCGATCAGGATCCCGGTGCTGCACTGGACCGGCTACTGGGATCTGCGCGCCGAATCGTGCCTGGCGGATTACGCCGACATGCGGCGGCGGCCCGATCTGGCCAGCGCGCAGTTCCTGATCCTGGACGCCATCGACGACGAGTTCTACCCGGTCGGGTACGACGGGCCCGCGGCTGGCCTGGGCGAGGCGGCCAGCCCGGAGGCGATCGAGGAACTGCTCCCTGAGTACACCGGTGCGGTGGTGGAGTTCTTCGACCGGCACGTGCGCGGGGTCACCGGCGCCGACCCGCCCCGGGTCCGCTGGCACCTGGCCCACGCGGGCTGGCGGACCGCGGACGAGTGGCCGCCGCCCGGCGCGCGGTGCCGGGAGATCGTGCTGTGCACCGACGACGCGACCGGCTCCTGGCGGCACGACCCGGCCGACCCGGTGCCCAGCCTGGCCCCGAACCCCTGGTCGGTCCTGTCGGCCCAGCCCGACGAGCGGGCCGTGCAGAGCCGGGCCGACGTGCTCACCTTCACCAGCGCCGAGCTCACCGCCCCGCTGGACCTGGCCGGCCCGGCCGAGGTCAGGCTGGCCATCGAGGCGGACGCGCCGTCCATGCACGTGATCGCCAAGCTGGTCGACGTCTGGCCCGATGGCGCGGCCCGCCGGGTGCTGCTGGGCGCCCGCGCGGTCGCGGCCGCCCAGTACGGTGACACCGCGGAGATTAGCCTGGGCCACACTGGCTACCGGTTCCAGCCCGGGCACCGGGTCCGGGTCGAGATCGCGAGCAGCTGCTATCCGTTCTTCGAGCTGCATCCGGGCACGGACGCTGACCCGTGGACCGCCACCGAGCGCCGTCCCGCCGACGTGCGGCTGACCAGCGGCGGGATCCGGCTCATGGTCACCGCGCTGCCGGACTAAGCCAGCCCGAGCCACCGCCAGCCCGCCTGGGGCCCGGCGCCGGGCCGCGCCGGCGCTCCGCGGCGACCCGGTCCGTCGGCCGCCCAGGGCCGGCCGGCGGCTAGCCGAGCAGCCAGCGGCGGTACCACCCGGTGATGTCCTCGGCCAGCCGCACCTGGGTGTCCCGGTTCCCGAAGTCGTGCCCTTCGCCCTCGTAGAACCGGACCTGCACCGGGCACCCGGCACTGCGCAGCCCGGTCGCGAACTCCAGCGCCTGGCCCGGCGGCACGATCGAGTCGGCCGCGCCGTGGGCCAGCAGCGTCGGGGTGGTCACCCCGGCGACGTAGGTCAGCGGCGAGCGGGCGTCGTAGGCCCCGCCGATCCGGTAGGGGTCGTCCCTGAGGTACTGCTGATCCCAGTCGCTCACCGAACTGGTCCCGTGCTGGCTGCGCCAGTTCGAGTTGCCCGCCCCGACCACGGCCGCGCCGAACCGGCTGGTCTGGGTGATCAGCCAGGCGGACATGTAGCCCCCGTAACTCCAGCCGCCCACGCCCAGCCGGTCGCCGTCCACGCCGAACCGCGCCACGCAGTGATCGATACCGGACAGGATGTCGGTGCTGTCCGCGCCGCCCATGTCCCCGATCACCGCCTCGGCGAACGCGCTGCCCCAGCCCATGCTGCCGCGCGGGTTGGGCAGGAAGACCGCGAGGCTCTCGCTGGCGATGAGCTCGGGCAGCGCGCCGAGCATCCACGGGCTGGCCGCCGCGTAGAACAGGTACTTGTGCAGGAAATTCGGGCCGCCGTGGATCCAGGTGACCAGCGGCGGCGGCGGCCCGTCACCGGACGGGAGGGCCAGGATCCCGGCCAGCGGCGTCCCGTCGCTGGCCTGCCAGCTGACTTCGTGGAACACCGGATGCGGCCAGGACCTAGCCGCGCCGTTGAGGTCGCTTAGCTGCCGCCAGGCCAGCGCATCCGGCCCGACGTCGGCGGTCCACACCTCCCGCGGCGTGACTGGGTCTTCCCTGGTCGTGGCGATGCGACCGGTATCCGACAGCGAGATCCGCGGCCAGAACCGCTCGAACGAGGCCCGGTCCCGCCACAGGATCCGCAGCGGGCTGCCGTCCAGCCCGGCCTGGCCGATCGCCTGCTGGCCGGACAGGTACGCCGCGAACGTCAGCGGCGCCGATGCCGTCCAGGCCAGCGACGTGACGGTCATCGGCTGCCCGCGGGTCAGATTGGCCAGCTGGCCGGTCCGCAGGTCGAGCACGACCAGGTCACCGCCGATGATGTCGCGGTCACTGCGGGCGCCCATGATGAAAGCCAGGTGCTGGCCATCCGGTGACCACACCGGATCGGCGATCTGCCGGTAGATCTCGCGCGGGTTGGGCTCGCCGGGCTCGCGGGCGAGCCCGTCCACCAGGTCGGTCACGCTGTCGGCGTCGACCAGGGCCAGCCGGGCGCTGAACCACTGCCCCTCCCCCGGCCCGTCCGACACCACCGCGGCCAGCCGCGTCCCGTCCGGTGACCAGCAGTACTCCCAGACGTGCACGCTGGCCGGCGAGCCGGCCACGGCCGTCTCCGCGGCGGGGTCCAGGATCCAGATCCTGGCCCGGCGCGGCACCGGCCACCAGTCCGGCCCGGCGGCCGGCCCGTCCGCTGCCTCCGCCTCGTCAGCCAGGACCGCGATCCGCTCGCCGCTCGGTGACCAGGCCGGCGAGCTGACCCCGCTCAGGGCCGGGCCGAGCTGGCGGGCCGGGGCGTCCCAGGGCCAGGCCAGGAACAGGCCGTGCTCGCCGTCGGGCGGGGCCAGCAGGTAGGCCAGCCCGGCCGAGTCTGGTGACCAGCGCGGGCTCGCCGCGTTCCCGCCCGGCGGGGACACCGCGGTGGCGGTGTCCCTGGCTGAGTCGCTGACCATCAGCTGGGTCAGCGGGTGCCGGGTGCCGGCCGCGGCCAGGTCGCCGACCGCGTAGGCCAGCTGCCGCCCGTCCGGGCTGATCTGGGCGTCGGCCGGGCCGCGCAGGCCGAGCGCCAGCTGCGGGGTGAGCGGCCCGGTCACGGCGTCACCGTCAGCAGCCGGCGCGGGTTGCCGATCGTGATGGTGTCCAGGACATCCGGCGGCACGCCCGCGGCCGACAGGGCGGGCAGGAAGTACTCGCTGATGTAGGTGAGCCCGTGCCCGCCCAGGTACCGCAGTTCCTCGCCCTGGGCCAGGTCGTGGGACAGCAGCAGCCGGTCGGCGTGGCCCAGCTCGATCAGCTCGCCGACCAGCCGGATCAGCAGCCGCTCGAGCGCGGGCGGGTGCAGGCTGAGGTTGTCGAGCTGGACGTAGGCGCCGCGCTCGGCGATGCGCTGCCAGTAAGACAGGACCGGCCAGCTGTCGCAGTGCCCGATCGCCACCCGGCTCGGGTCGACGCCTTCTTCCTCCAGCAGGTCGAGCTGGACCAGGCCGACTTCGCAGCGCCAGGCATGCGTCGACAGCGGCACCCCGGTGGCCTTCTGCGCGCGGGCGTAGGCCCGGTGCAGCCGCTCGTCCATCGGCGTGAGCCAGCGCCCGACCGGGCCGAACTCGCCGATGATCCCGGGCCGGATGCCCGTCTCCGCCTCACCCTGGCTGATCTCGGTGATCAGCTGCTCCGCGATGTCGTCGGTGGTGCGCCGGTCCAGCCGGTCCTCGGGCGGCAGCGCGGCGTCGGTGTACCAGCCGGTGGACATCACGATCGCCACCCCGCTGCGCCGGGCCAGCGCGGCCAGCCCGGCCGGGTTGCGGCCCATGCTCGGCGGCGTGAGGTCAGCCAGGCAGGTCCCGTCCAGATCGGTGAACGCCTTCAGCTCGCCGGCGAACACGTCCTCGTCGTTGAGCTGCCAGCCGTCCGGGCTGGTCGAGGTGATGTACAGGTGCTCGGCCGGCAGGGTAAACCCGATGTCGGCCGGCCGGACCGCCCCGGTGACAGTCATGATCGCGGGCTGATCAGTCATCTGAAACACCCTCCTGCTGAACGGTATCCGCGGGTGAACTCACCTGGCCGAGCGCGGCCACCGCCCGGCGCGGCTTCCAGCCTGGTCGCGGGACCGAGGCCAGCAGCGCCTTGGTATACGGGCTGGCCGGGGCGGTGAGGACCTGCCCGGTGCCGCCCCGCTCCACCACCCGGCCCTGCCACATCACGATGATGTCGTCGGTCACCTGCCGCACCACGCCCAGGTCGTGCGAGACGAACAGCAGGCTGACGCCTGTCTCCTCGCGGATGTCGGCCAGCAGGTTCAGCACCTGCGCCTGGATGGAGACATCCAGCGCGGCCACCGACTCGTCCAGGATCAGGACCCGGGGCTGGGCCGCGAGCGCGCGGGCGATCGCGACCCGCTGGCGCTGGCCGCCGGACAGGTCATGCGGCAGCGCCCGGCCCTGGCGCTCGTCCAGGCCGACCTGGGCCAGCAGCGCCTTGACCAGCTCTGGCCGCTCGGCCCGGGCCGGCCCGAAGTGCAGCTTGATGACCTCGGACAGGCAGTCCGACACCCGCTGCCGCGGATCCAGCGAGGAATAAGGATCCTGGAAGACGATCTGCGCTTCGCGGCCCCGGCGGCGGCGCTCGGCCGAGCTGACCCGGCCCGGGGCGCGGATCCGGCCCTCGACCTCGATCCGCCCGCTGGTCGGCCGCTCCAGCCCGACGATCATCCGGGCGATGGTGGTCTTGCCCGACCCGGAGGCCCCCACGATGCCCAGCGAACGGCCCCGGGCGACCCGGAACGACACGTCGTCGACCGCGACGATGGTGCCGTGGCCCCGCCCGGCCAGGCCCCGCGCCGCGAACACCTTGGTCAGGTTCTCCACCACGACGCTGTCCGGCCCGCCGGCCTGGTCGCTGGCCTGGTCGCCGCCCCGGGCGGCCAGGCCGGTCCGGCCCGGCCGGCGGCCGCCGTTACTGGTCACGGCCGGCCTCCGGCGGGTGGTTGAGCTGGTGGCGCACTTCCTCGGCCCGGTGGCAGGCCACGAAGTCCCCGGCGACCGGCCGCAGCGGCGGGACGGTCAGCTCGCAGCTGGGCAGCGCGTACGGGCAGCGCGGCGCGAACGCGCAGCCGGCCGGGATCTCGAACCCGGACAGCGGCCGGCCACCGATCATCGGCAGCCGCCGCGCCGAGGCGGTCATGGACGGCCGAGACCGCAGCAGCGCCGCTGTGTAGGGGTGCAGCGGGTCGCTGATCAGCGCGTCCGCTACCCGGTTCTCCACGATCGAGCCCGCGTACATGACCGCGATCCGGTCGCAGACCGCCGCAGCCAGCTCCAGGTCATGGGTGATGAACAGCATGGCCAGGCCGCGCTCGCGGCGCAGTTCGTCGAGGATGGCCATCACCTCGGCCTGGGTGGTCACGTCCAGGGCCGTGGTCGGCTCGTCGGCCAGCAGCAGCTGCGGCTCGACCACCAGCGCCGCGGCGATCATGACGCGCTGCAGCAGCCCGCCGGACAGCTGATGCGGATACTGGCTGAGCCGCCGGGGCGCGTCGTCGATGCCGACCGCCTGCAGCATCTCGATGCCGCGCTGGCGGGCCTGGGCCCTGGGCAGGTGCAGGTTGGTGATGAGCGCCTCGGTCAGGAAGTCGCCGATCCGGCGCACCGGGTTGATGTGCGCCCGGGGGTCCTGGAAGATCTGGCTGATGCCGCGGGTCCGGTAGTCGCGCAGGGCCTCAGGGTTCATGTCGGACACCGAGGTGCCCCGGAACCGCAGGTCGCCGCGGACCACGGCCTGGTCGGGCAGCAGCCGGGCGATGGCCCGGGCGGTCAGCGACTTGCCCGAGCCTGACTCGCCGACCAGGCCGAGCGCCTCGCCCGCCGAGATGGTCAGCGACGCGTTGTGGATGACGGTCTGCACCGAGCCGCCGACCATCAGGCCGACCCGCAGCCCGCGCAATTCCAGCAGCTCGGTCATGCCACGCCGCCCGGCACCCGGTCGGCCAGCCACTGGCCCACCACCATGAAGGCCGCCACGGTCAGCACGATGGCCAGCCCGGCGAAGATCGACTCCTGCGGGGCGCCCTGCAGGATCGAGGCCTGCCCGGTGGAGACCATCAGCCCCCAGTCCGGGGTCGGGGGCTGCACGCCCAGCCCGAGGTAGGAGATCGCGGCCAGGTCCACCATGGCGTACCCGAACGACAGCGTGGCCTGGGCCAGCACGATGCCGCGGACGTTGGGCAGCAGGTGGCGGCGGCAGATCGAGTACGCGGAGAACCCCTGGACCGCGGAGGCCGCGATGTAAGGCAGGTACCGCTCCCTGATCGCGGCGCTGCGCACCACCCGGGCCACGAACGGGATGTAGGACAGCGAGAGCGCCAGGACCGGCGCGGTCAGGCCGGGCCCGAACACGGCCACGGCCACGAACGCCAGCAGCAGCCCGGGGAACGCGAACCCGATGTCGATGGTCCGGGAGATCACGCTGTCCACCCAGCCGCCCAGCCAGGCCGAGACGATGGCCAGCACGGTGCCGGCGGTCGTCGCGATCAGCACCACGAGCAGCGGCCCGAGCAGGCTCGTCCGGGCGCCGACGATCAGCCGGGAGAGCAGGTCCCGGCCGACGACGTCGGTCCCCAGCCAGTGCGCCGCCGACGGGCCTTCCAGGCTGGCCCCGAGGTTGACCGCGTTGGGATCCTGCGGTGCGATCCAGGGCCCGATGATGGCGATGATGGCCACGATAACCAGGAAGATCAGCGCCACGGCCGGGGCCACGCCCAGCCCGGCCAGCCGCCGGCAGGCCCTCGGACCAGGCTGCCCAGCGCCCGCGGCGAGGCAGACTCCACGCTGCTCATGTGGTCCGCCCGGGCATCTCGATGCGCGGATCAAGGGCCGCGTACAGCACGTCCACCAGGGTGTTGATCACCACGAACCCGGTGACCAGGATCAGCGCGATGCCCTGGACCACGGCGAAGTCGCCGTCCGAGACCGACTGGACCAGCAGCGAGCCGAGGCCGGCGATGCCGAACGCGGTCTCCACCACGGCCGTCCCCACCATGAGCGCGGCGATCGTGATGGCCGACACCGTGGTGATCGGGATCAGCGCGTTGCGCACGACGTGCCGACGCATGATCAGCCGGCCCGGGATGCCCCGGCCGCGGGCGGTCTCCACGTACTCGCGGCCGAGTTCCTCGCGCACCGCCGAGCGGGTGCGCCAGGCTCAGGTAGGCCATGGACGACAGGGCCAGGGCTATCGCGGGCAGGGTCAGGTGCCAGAGCCTGTCGGCGAAGCCGGTACCCTGCCCGAACGCCGGGAACCAGCTCAGCTCGACCGCGAAGACGGTGATCAGGATGATCGCCGCGACGAACGACGGGGTGGCCAGCCCGATGGTCAGCCCGCTGGTGATCGCTCCCCCGACCACACCGCGCCGCAGCGCGGATACGATGCCCAGCGCCACGCCGAACACGATGATCAGCAGCGAGCCGTAGACCAGCAGGAACGCGGTCGTCCCGATCCGCTCGGCGATTACCGAGGACACCGCCGTCTTGGTGACCAGCGACTGGCCCAGGTCGCCGTGCAGCGCGGCCAGCAGCCAGTCCCAGTACCGCAGCAGGAACGGCTGGTCGAGGTGGTACTGGGCGCGCAGGATCGCGATCGACTGCGGGCTCAGCTGGCGGCCGTGAGCCAGGAACGCGATCGGGTTGCTGGGCTGCAGGTACAGTGCGCCGAAGATGGCGAAGCTCGCCACCACCAGGGTCAGGCAGAGCCCGGCGAACCGCCGGATGATGAAGAGCGTGAGGGACCGGGCCCGGTCGAGCATCCCGCTACCCAACCCGGGACCCGGTTCTCACCACTGCGGCGGAATCACTTCGCGGCCCCGACGCCGACCGCCCAGGGGTAGTACAGGCTCGACGGCAAGGACGCCACGGCGCCGGTAATCCGCTTGTTCATGAACAGCCGCTCGTCGAAGTTCACCAGCGGCAGCGTCGCGATATCCCAGGCCCTGCGCGATCGCCTGGGCCTGGTTCACCAGCGCGGCGCGGGCGCTCGGGTCGGCGGTCGCGATCGCCTGGTTCAAGATGGTGGTGACCTGCGGGTTGTTGTAGTCGTTGTAGTTGAACAGCCCGCCAGGCAGCCAGCCCATCAGCGGCTGCTCCAGCGGCTCGGGAATGTCGTAGTACCCGCTGATCTGCAGCATCAGGTCGTAATGCTTGCGCGCGTTGGCGTCGAACGGGATGGCCAGCGCCTGCGCGGGCGGCTGCTGCACGATCTGGATCTTCAGGCCGATCGACGCCGCCGCTGACTGCGCATACTCGGCGATGGACACCGCCGACGGGTCACCCGCGCTGACCAGCACCAGCAGCGGCTGGCTCGGGCTGCCTGCCTGCTGGACCAGCTGCTTGGCCTGGGCCAGGTCGACCGACCGGTTCGGCAGCGCCGCGTAGGCCGCGGCCAGGCTGCCCTTGGCGTAACTCCACGCCGTGGGGAAGACCAGCGAGTAGATCGGCGTGGCTGTGCCCTTGAAGATCGACTTGGCGATGGCGGGCCGGTCGATGGCCAGCTCCAGGGCCTGCCGGATCTTCACGTTCTGGATCGGGCCGGGCTTGTTGGTAATGCTCAGCGTCCCGAACTCCGTGCTCTTGCCCAGGTAGAAGTGACCGACGCTGCTGCTGCGCAGCTTGTCGACCGCGCTGATCGGCACCTCGTAAGTCCCGTCGATGGCCCCGGACAGCAGCGCGTTGGTCAGCGTGGCCGGGTCGGTCACGAACTTGAAGTTGATCTGGCCCGCCTTGGCCTGGTTCGAGGTGTCCCAGTAGTCGGCGTTGCGCATGATGGTGATCCCGACCCCCGGGGACCAGGTGCCCATCTTGAACGGCCCGGTGCACATCAGGCCGCCCTTGGCGGTGCCGTAGGACTTGCCCGCCTGCTTGGTGAACGCCTCCTCGCCGACCACCCCGGCCGCGGTGGCGAGCATCTGGTTGAGCACGTAGTCCGGGTGGGTGGTGGTGATGGTCACCTGCATCGGCCCGGGTCGCCTTGATGCTCTTGACGTCGGTGTACCAGGGGGAGCCCCAGAGCGAGGCCACCTTGGGATCGATGTTGCGGTTCAGGCTGTACACCACGTCCGCCGCGGTCAGCGTGTGACCATCCCAGAACTTAACGTTCGGGCGGATGTTGTAGACCCAGGTGGTCGGGGTCGGGTTGGAGTATGAGCTGGCCAGGACCGCCTGGTAGGTGTTGTCCGGGTTGACCCGCAGCAGGCCCTCGCACAGGTTGGAAAGCACGGTGTTCTGCGAGTAGGCGACCGCCTGGGTCGGGTCCAGCGAGGGCGGCTCGCCGTAGGGCAGGTCCCAGGAGAACGAGGAGATCGGGCCGCTGGCCGCCGGGGTCGTATTGACCGTGGCCAGGCTGGTGCCTGACGGAGAACTGCTGGCCGAGCTGCCGCCGCCCCCCGATGAGCTGCAGCCCACCCCGACGACCGCGGCGGCGGCGGTGACCGCGACCACCTTGGCCATCAAACTGACCGGCCGGCCGGGCCTGCGGCCAGGTGGCCTCGCGCCTGTCCTGTCGTCGGTGGAATCCGAGCGGATCATCGCCTCACCCTCCCCGGAGCGCCAGATCGGTGCCGGAGGTGCGAGTCCGCTGAAATCTGGGTGTAGCCCACGCAGACCACCTCCCGCATCGCCTGGCGCCGCGTGTGGCGTTAGCACCTGGACCAGGTCGCGACCTAGCCTGAGACTTAGGTCGGAACCAAATAATATCTATCGACCGATAGAAGGTCAACTACCCTGACTTCTAGACGTGCGGCGTCAAGACCCACGCTACGAGGCGGACCAGTGACCGATGTGCTGTACCTGTCGGCCGAGGAAGTCACCGCGCTGGTGACCCCCGGCGACCTGCTCGACGCGCAGCGCCGCGCCCTGGTGATGCTCAGCCAGGGGGCCGCCTCGGTGCCGGACCGGGGCACGGCGCATGCGCCCGGCTCGATGCTCGAGTCGATGCCCGGCTACCTGCCCGGGCTGGGTTACGGCGCGAAACTGATCTCTTTCACGCCCGGCAACGCCGCCCGCGGCCTCCCGCTGCACTTCGGGCTGCTGGCCCTGTTCGACCCGGCGACCGGGACGCCGCTGGCCGTCATCAGCGCCGACGCGCTGACCGCCGGACGCACCGCCGCGGTGACCGCGGTGGCGGCCGACGTGCTGGCCCGCCCGGACGCCCGGGTGCTGGCCGTCATCGGCTCGGGCGTGCAGGCCGCCGCGCACCTGGAGTACCTGCCCCTGGTCAGGGACTTCGCCGAGGTGCGGATCGCGGCCAGGAACCCGGCCGCCGCCCAGGCGCTCACGCTGCGTTATCCGCGAGCCGGGCTGGCCGCCGACGTCCGGGCCGCGTTGCACGAGGCGGACGTGGTCTGCTGCTGCACCAGCGCCACCGAGCCCGTGCTCGACGCGACCTGGCTGGCTCCTGGCACGCACGTCAGCTCGGTGGGCATGGGCCGCGAGATCGATCCGGCCACGGCCGGGCAGGCCCGCCTGTTCGTCGAGGGCCGCGCCGCGGCCTGCGCCCCCTATCCGTCGGGCGCGCTCGAGGTCGAGGGGCACTCGCCGCAGTCCCTGACCGAGATCGGCGAAGTGCTCGAAGGGAGCCGGCCAGGCCGCAGGACGGCCGCCGAGCTGACGGTGTTCAAGTCGGTCGGGCACGCGGCCGAGGACATGGCCGCCGGGCACCTGGTCTACGCCGCGGCCTGCGCCGCGGGCGTCGGCCGGATGCTACGGCTATGACCCCGTCCGCACCGGTCCCGGGATGGCCTGGTTCGTTGACTTTCTATCGGTCGATTGATATTATTGCCACTGTTTTTTCTCAGGCTTCATTCAGGATGCGGCCCGGCTTGTCCGGATGCGGGGTCAGGTTCGCAGAAGGGGGTTTGCCGTTGACCGTGCATACCCGGCCGGCCCAAAGGACCGGCGACGACTGCGACCCGCTGAGCGCGGCTGCTTGACTGGCCGCCCGGGTGCCGCTCCTGGCCAGCGCGGCCCGCGCCGCTGGCTGCTCCCCCGTTCGCGCCCGGCCGGAGCGCGCCATGCGGCTCGCTGAGATCCTCCAGCTCGTCGGCGCGGTACTGATCTTGTCGGCCTACCTGCTCGTGCAGTTCCGCCACCTCGGCACCGATACCTACCTCTACCTGGTGCTGAACTTCGCCGGCGCGGGCATCCTCGCCGAGCTCGCGGCCACGAGCGGCCAGTGGGGCTTCCTGCTGCTGGAGTTCGTCTGGGCGCTGGCGTCCGCGGGGGCCCTGATCCGCAAGCTGGCCCGCGGCTCGGCGGGCCGGGCCCGCTACCCGTGACCTGGAAGGAAGACGCCACATGCGCAGCGAACTGGTCTCCATCGTGCACACCATCTACGACGAGATGGCGCACCTGCGGCCCGGCACCGACGTCCTGGTCATCGCGGACTCCCGAACCGCACCCGACATCGTCGAGCTGTTCGTCGGGCAGGCCCGCGCGTTCGGGGCCACCGCGCAGGCCCTGATCGTCGCGACGCCGCCGTCCGCCTCCATCCAGCCCTCGATCGAATGGTCCAAGACGGTCGCCGTGGCCACCACCACGCCCGACCTCATCGTGGACCTGTCGGTCGGGTACGCCCAGTTCATGGTGGAAGCGGTCCGGCGCGGCGCGCGGATCATCTCGCCGGGTGACGGCACCGGCCACGAGAACCTCGGCGAGGTGCTGCTGCGCACCGTCGGCCGGGTGGACATTCACGCCCTGCGCCGCGAGGCGGACCAGATCGCCAGCCGGTTCACCGGCGCCCGCGAGCTGCACGTGACCTCGTCGGCAGGCATGGACCTGCGCGTCGACATCGACGGGCTGCGCGGCGACCCGGGCGATGGTTTCCTCTGGGACCCGGACCGGGGCGACTGGAAGGGCACCTGGGCGCTAGTGCCGCCGGCCCAGCCGGGCGTCCTGATACCGACCGGCCGCAGCAGCGGCTGGATCGTGGCCGACGGCTTCGTGCTCTGGGAACCAGACGACATCGAGTTCCCGCGCACCCCGGTGCGGCTGCACGTGACCGACGGCTATATCGACGAGGTGGACGGGGATGCCTGGCACGCGCCGCGGCTGCGGAACTGGCTGCGGGCCATGGACACGGCCGGCGACCGCTCGCCTTATCACGGGCCTGTGCACGCCAACATCGGCACCAACCCCCAGGCCAAGCTCAGCCAGCACCTGGAATTCGAGCGCCTAAGGGGGACGATCACGTTTGGTTTCGGCGACGACGCGATGCTGACCCAGCTGACCAAGACGGCCGCCTCGGGGGTTTCCTCCCCCGTGCACTGGGACGTTATGGCCCTGCTGCCGACCATTACCGTCGACGGCACCGCGATCGTCACGGCCGGAATCATCAGCGATGACGGGTAAGGAAGCCGGCGGTTCAGCCGACTGAAATACCACGACAAAAGCCTGGCTACTATGACTGCTAACCGGAGGGCTGGGAGGCGCGCCATGACCGAAGCGGCTGTTCGCAGGTCAGCCGTGGGACGGCCGCGCGCCAATCCGGTGGTCGGCACCGGCGTCGATCCGCGCGGCGAAATTCTTAACGCGGCGGCCCGGCTATTTACCTCTGTCGGTTTCTCGGCCGCCACGACGCACCAGATCGCGGCGGCGGTCGGCCTGCGCCAGGCCTCGCTGTTCCACCATTTCGCCAAGAAGGAAGACATACTCGCGGCGCTGCTGAATCAGACCGTCGAGCCGTCGCTGCGCTACGCCGAGCGGCTGGCCGCCGCGAACCTGCCCGCCGATGTCGCGATCTACCTGCTGGTACTGAACGACCTCAGTCACTACTGCAGCGGCGCGGGCAATCTCGGCTCGCTGCAGATCCAGCCCGAAGCGCGCCGGGAGCGATTCGCGGACTTCTGGGCCAAGCGGGCCCAGCTCAGGGACATCTACCAGGCCATCATCACCCGGGGGCAGGCCGAGGGCGTGTTCGCGGTGGAGAACGTCTGCCTGGCCACGACCATTGTCTTCGGGCTGGTCGAAGGCACCGCGACCTGGTTCGAGCAGGACGGCGACGGCACCCCGGCGACCGTCTTCAACAAGATCGCGCAGTTCGCCCTGCGCGGCCTGCTCCCCGAGGCCACCTCACCCGAATCCGACCGGGCCGCGACGCTGCGCGGCCGGCAGATCGATGAGGCCAAACGGGCGCTGGTCGACCCGGAGCCCGGCGCTCTCGACCCGGAGCCCGCCGCCCTCGGCCCGGAGCCCGCCGCCCTCAACCCGGAGCGGGGCGCACCCGGCCCGGAGCCCGGGGCGCCCGGCCCGCGCTGAGCCTCGGAGCCCGCCGCCCTCGACCCGGAGCGGGGCGCACCCGGCCCGGAGCCCGGGGCGCCCGGCCCGCGCTGAGCCTCGGACGGGCGGGGCGCGTCGGTGGGCGGGGGACACGTCGCGGGACGGGCGGGGCCGGGTTCGGGGTCAGAGGGTGAGCGCGAGGCGGACCGCTAACATCCCGCAGGCCTGGGCCACGGCGCTGGCCGCTGCTTCGCGGTTGGCCGCGGCCGGGATGCCAGGACGCTCGAAATCGGCCATGTAGATGTAGGCCGCCGCCGGGGCGCTGGTCGCGGCGTTCAAGGCCGGCAGGTAACCAGACCACTGCTGGTTGTAGGTCAGCAGCGCCGCCAGCTGCGTCTGCAGGTCGGCCGCGGGGTTCCCGGTGACGAACCCGCCTGGCAGCGGGGTCCAGCCGATCAGCCCGCCGCCGCCGGACCCGACCGACTCGGGATTGCCGCCGGACTCCTGGTAGATGTTGCCCGCGATGCCCGCCGCCGCGAACGCGGTGTAGCCGTGCGCGGTCAGGAAGCCCACGATGGCCGCGTAGTTGGCCGGCAGCATCCCGGCGGTCCCGGTGCAGCTCAGCGCCCTGGCGGTGGTCGGGCTGCCCGCGACGTGCGACCCGCTGCCCGGCTGGCCCGGCTGGCTCGGCTGGCCCGGCTGGTCGCCGGAGCCGCCGGACTTGCCGGCCGCATGGGCCGCATTCACCGCCTTGATGGCGCTGCTCACCGCGGCCCGGCCGCGCGGATAACCGCCCTTCCTGAACCAGACCGGACTGTCTGCGGGCGGGCTCATCACCTCATCGGAATAGCTCAGCCGGGCTATGGCCTGGTGCCCGGCGGAAGCCGCCGGCGCGGCTGTTACCAGACCGCGCAGCCCGGGCAGCGCCGCGACCGCCCCGATGGCAGCGACCGCGGCGACCGCGGCGGTTACCCGCCCGGTGGTTTTCTTCCACGCCGGGGCCGGCGCGGCGTGCCGCCCGGCCGTCCTGACCTTCTTCCTCTTGCCATCCGCGGGTTCTGGCCCCACAAACCTGCCTTACGCCGGATCCGCGCCCGGGCTACTGGGCATCGCGCGCCTCTCACCAGGCCTTATCTGCTCCATCCGGTAGCATTGCCGGACACTCGACCCAGCGCAGAAGAATCAGGATAAATAGCTCACTATGACTATGACATGGTCAAACGCGGAACCCGCCCCGTGCGCCCCACGGCCGGCTCTTCAGCGGCGATTACCAGGTGCGGGCCGCGCAGGCTGATGGGCTGCGGGCGCGGCCTGGCCCCCGCAGCAGGGCGGGCCTGCTCCCGGTACCGGCAAGCCGCCACCGCGCGGGCCAGCACCGAGGCGGGGCGAAGGCTCAGGCCAGGTCGTGCTCGCCGGCTAGCACCGCGGCGGCGAAGGCGGCCCACTGCCGCGGGGTGAAGGCCAGCACCGGGCCATCCGGGTTCTTGGAATCCCGGACCGCGACCAGGCCCGGCAGGTTGCGGGCCACCTCGACGCAGTCCCCGCCGTTGTCGCCGCTGTAGCTGCTCTTGCGCCAGTCGGCGCGCTTTAGCTGGTCCATTGTTCCTCCGCCACTTTCACGATCAGGTCCCGCGAATCGTCCCTGGGCAGGGCCACCGCGCGCAGGGTGTCGAAGCGCAGCGTGACCTGTCCGACCACGCTGGATTTCTCCGAGACCTGGCCGTCCGCGGATGTCTAGTACCGGCGATACCGATCCGCTTCGTTATCACGGTTATTCGGTGGGGCTGCCGGCCAAGGCCGCGTAGTTAGGGGTGTGGGTGGTTTGTCGAGGGGTTATGGCGGTGTTCTGAGGGTGTAGGTGGCGGGTGCGGTGCGTGTGAGCAGGCCGGTGCGGGCCCAGGCGCCGAGCTGGGTTTGGAGGTAGGGGTAGGGGAGGTTGAGGTGGTGGAGGTGGCTGGCGAGTTCGCGGGCGGTCCAGGGCCGTCCGGGGCTGGTGGCCATGAGGGTGGTGACGTGGTCGCGGTGGCTGCCGCGGGTGGGCCTGCGGCGTTTGACGGGCTGGCGGGAGCGGGTGCCGGGGGGCGGCGGCGGGGTGATGGTGATGGTGATGGCGGTGATGGTGACCGGCAGGGCGGGGCTGGAGTTGCCGCGGCATGGGTAGCGCGAGCGGGGGCTTTTGATGGTGCGGGTGCTGTAGCGGGGGCGGCGGGGGGGCAGCAGGGCGGCCAGGACAGCTTGGCTGATGGCGCCGGGGGCGGGGGTGGCGGGGGCGATGCCGGCGGCGGCGGTGAGCTGGTCGCGGGCGGTTTGCAGGGCGGTGGTGAAGCTGGCCCGGTCGGGGTCGGTGCCGGGGCGTGCCCCGGTGGCGTCGGTCATGGCCCTGCGCAGCAGCTGGTAGAGGGCCAGCAGCGCCCAGGTTTCCTGCTCGGCGCCGGGCTGGTCGCCTGAGCGCAGCACCCGGCCCTGCAGGAGGGTGTGGCGCAGGGCGTAGAACGCCGACTCGATTTCGTCGGGTAGCGGGGGTGCATTGCTGCACCCCCGCCCCCTCAGAACCGGCCGTGCGGACTTTCTCCGCAGCTCGGCTCAAGCAGGCCCTATGGCGTGCTGGCCCTGCCGCCGGTTCGCCGTCGGCAGTAGGCGTGTATCAGGTGGTATGCGGCTTGCTCGCCTGGCGTGCCGAGGTCCATCACGGCGGTGATGGCCTCCTTGCGGATGGCCTTCCGGATGGTGGGGTGCCACTGCTCCCACTGGCGCTCGTCGTGAGGTTCGTGGCTGGCGTAGAGCAGCAGCCCCCGGCAGAGGGGGCACCGGCCGTGCTGGCGGCGCAGCAGGTGCCAGGTCGCGGGGCTGACCGGCGGGCGGATGCGCTCACGGCGCTTGGCCCAGTATCCGGTCAGGGCGGGGTCATCGGGTGATGACCGTCCGGCGACCAGTGTGTGCCTGACGATCTTTGTCCAGGAGAACCTGCGGAGGTAGTGGCCGGTTTCCCGGCTCCCGAACAGCCACCTGTCGTTCCTGGACGGGTTGAACATGCCGAAGTACCGGGTGACGACCCAGTGCCTCGGCTTGTCCGGATGGGTGTGCCTGGCCCATTTCCAGGTCAGCCGCCAGACGTGCGCGTCTAGCCTGTTATAGGCGAGGCTGGACACCCCGATCCGGTAGTAGGCGGCCCACCCGGTGATGATCGGGTTGAGCCGTCCGATGACCGCGTCGGCGTTGGCCCCTCGCAGGGCCGTCACCTCGGCGGACAGCCGGTTCCGGATCTGCCGCAGTGCGGCGTTGCCCGGCTTGGTCAGCAGCTTGCCGCCGAACCGGCGGATCTCGAACCCCAGGAAGTCCACCCCCTGGTCCAGGTGGGTGATCCTCGTCTTGTCCTGGTTGAAGGCCAGTCCTCGGGGCGCGAGCCATCCGGTCAGGCGTGCCTGGACCTCCTCGGCCTGCTGCCTGGAATGGCAGAGGGCGAGAACGTCGTCGGCATAGCGGACCAGGAGCGGGCAGCCGGGGACCGCGTCACCGTTGCGGTAGTAGCGTGCTCCGGCCGCTGCCTCCATGCCGTGCAGTGCCACGTTCATGAGCAACGGGCTGATCACCCCGCCTTGCGGGGCGCCCTCCTCGGTCGCGGACAGTGCCCCGTCCTCGACCACGCCCGCCTTCAGCCACCGGCGCACCAGGCCCCGTGCGGGGAACCCGCCAAGTGAGGCGAGGATGTGGTCGTGGCTGAGCCGGTCGAACGCCGACTGGAGGTCGGCGTCCAGCACCCATAGCCGCCTGGCGAGCTTGCCGCTCGCGATGCCGTGAATGGCCACGATGGCATCGTGGCATCCCCGGCCCGGCCGGAACCCGTAGGACTTCGGCTCGAACCGGGCCTCCCACTCGGGCTCCAGCGCGCTGACCGTGAGGGCCTGCAGCGCCCGGTCGGCGATCACGGGGATCCCCAGGCCGCGGCGCTTCCCGTTGCTCTTCGGGACGTATACCCGCCTGACGGGCAGGGGCCTCCACGCGGCCGCGCCATGCTGGAGCCAGGCGGCCATGTCGGCCTTCTCCCGGCCCGCGAGCACGATGCGCCCGTCGACCCCGGCCGTCTTGCGGCCAGCATTGACCTCCGTGACCCGCCGCACGCTCACCAGCGCGCTGCTTCGGGACCGGAGCATCATCTTCTGCAGGCTGCGGACCCTCTTCAGGTCCCCGGCCTGCGATGCCGCGAAGATCCGCTGCCGCAGCCGCCTTACGTTCTCCTCGGCCTGGCCCCAGTTCACCTGGTCCCAGTCCGGGAAGCCGTCCTCTGGTCCGTTCACCGGGGACGGCGCTGGCGCTAGCTCGCCAGGGGTGCCGCCCATGGTGTCCAACTTGCCCTTCGGTTCCGGCGTCTCGGCTTGCTTTTCTCCGCAGGCCCACCAGGCCCGCGTCAGCGCCCTTTCGGGCCGGGACATGATCCCTATCCGGCCGGTTATGCGGGAGCCACTGGCGGAGGAGCCAGTTCACGGTCCCGGTTTCCCGCTGCCTTTCGGCCGCCGGCATTCGCTTCTCGGGCCTTCCTGCGCCCGCTGGGGAGTTGAGCCTTCCTCACGTCCGGCCGACCGGCAGGCCAGGCCTGCCGGACCCCAACGGGGTTGTCACGTTTCGCTTGGCCGAGGCGCGACCGGGGTGGGTGCCGCCTGGACCCCGGGGACGGTGGTTCGCTCCCGGCCGGTCGTTGGACACCGGCCAGCACCTGCCGCCTTCCAGCGGCGGTCCCTGTTCTCCCGCTTCCAGCATCCCGTCTGCAGGAGTCCACGTAACGAGGCGTCATCGGCGATTCACTTGCGTTCACCCGTCCGGCCTTTCCCCTGCCTGTTCCCCCCGGACGGAACGGGGGGCCTTGGGCGTCTCCCCGGGCTCCGCACCCCGCGATTACTCGCGGCGCACGCCAGGGCGGGAACAGTCCCTGCGAACTGAACCGGGAACTACGTAACCAGCATCAGCCGGTCCTCCTTCTGCGAGTTCCACTCGCACCAAGCGACTTCGTGTCGCACCCATCGCTCGTGATACAGCCGCACCAGGCGGCTGGCGGGGAACCGCTGGTGATCGAGCAGGGTGGTGATCAGCCGGTAGCGGTCGCCGGCGTGGCTGCCGTCCGCGCTGGTCATGGCGGCGTGCGCCTCGATGATCCGCACGTCCAGCCCGGCGATCTGGGTCAGGTACGAGCCGTCGGGCAGGATCTCGGCGACCAGCGGGGCGCGGGTGGCGGCCGCGCGGGCCAGGAAGTGCGCTTTCGTCGCGGCGACCTCGGCGAGGAAGCTGGCGGTGTCGTAGCCCCGGTCCATCAGCACCAGCATCCCCGGGCCCAGCAGGTGCAGCAGGCGGCGGGCCAGCGCCGGCTCGTCCCCGTCGGCGGCCCGGCCGATCACCGCGCCGAGCAGGCCGCGGGTGCCGGTCTCGGCCAGGGCCAGCAGCCGCAGCGCAGGATAGGCCGTCCAGTTGTCCCGGCACCGGTGCCGGCCCAGCCAGGCCCGGTTGCGGGCGGTGTCAGGCACATGCAGCGAACTGCAGCCGTCGAACGCGACGGTCCGCAGCCCCATGAACCTCACCCCGGGGGCATGCGGCCAGGCCAGCGGCCCCGCCAGCACCTCGAACAACGCTTTCAGCGGGGCCGGGCCCCAGCCGGCGCCGCAAATCGCGCAGCGCCTTCTCCGACGGGCACGCCACCGCCAGGCCGGGCAGGCCGGCCAGCCCGGCGGTCAGCTTGTCCCACACCCGCGCGTAGCCCAGCCCGGGGAACAGGCCCAGCGCCAGCACGAAATACACCCCCGTACGCGAGGGCAGGCGGCGCAGCCGCCGCTGCACCGTTCTCGTCGCCTCCAGCACATCATCGACCAGCTCAAACGGCACCAGCTGGGTCAGCTCTCCTAAATGTCCCGGCGCGAAAACCCCCGCCGCGGCCGTGACCGTGCGGGTGAACGAGACCATGGCAGGCGTGGCAGACTGAGCGCTCAACGGGACCTCTTGGGGGTCGGGTGATCTTGGCAGACTCCGATCTACCAGAGGTCCCGCCCCATGCCAGGCCGCCACGCCGCCGCCAGCCCAAGACCCACTTGACCCCAGCCAAGACCCCTTAGGGTTCGCAGAAAAATAACCCGTAGCTTCCTGGAATGCGGCATGCTGGGGTGGTATGGGCGGTGCAGAGGAATCGGGGCATGGGCTGGCTGCGAAGTTCGGGGCGATCTTCCCGCATCTGGATGAGCGGCAGCGGCGGCTGCTGATGGGCGCCGAGGCCCGTGCGCTGGGGCACGGCGGGATCCGGCAGGTGGCCAGGGCGGCCGGGGTCCGCGAGGCGACGGTGTCGCTGGGCGTTACTGAACTGGACTCCGGTGCTGAGCCGCTGGGCCGGGCCCGCAGGCCCGGCGGGGGCCGCAAGCGGGCAGCGGATGCGGATCGGGGGCTTCGTCCGGCGCTGCTGGCCCTGGTGGAGCCGGAGGAGCGGGGCGATCCGATGTCGCCGCTGCGGTGGACGACCAAATCGACCCGCAAGCTGGCGGCGGAGCTGACCAGCCAGGGCCATCAGGTCTCGGCGGACACGGTGGGTGACCTGCTGCGGGCGGAGGGGTTCAGCCTGCAGGGCAACGCCAAGACCATTGAGGGCCGCCTGCACCCGGACCGGGATGCGCAGTTCAGGTACATCAACGAGCAGGTCAAGGACCATCAGGGCACCGCGGATCCGGTGGTCAGCGTGGACACCAAGAAGAAGGAGCTGGTCGGCGAGTTCAGGAACGCGGGCCGGGAATGGCGGCCCCGGGGCCAGCCTGTGGCCACCCGCACGCATGACTTTCCCGAAGACGGCCTGGGCAAGGCCGTCCCCTACGGGGTCTATGACGTGACGGCGAACGCCGGCTGGGTGTCGGTGGGCTCAGACCATGACACCGCGGCCTTCGCGGTGGAGTCGATCCGCCGCTGGTGGAAGGCGGCCGGCTGCAGCGACTACCCCCTGGCCCGGCGGCTGCTGATCACCGCGGACGCCGGCGGTTCCAACGGCTACCGCACCCGGGCATGGAAGGCCGAGCTGGCATCCCTGGCCGTGGAAACCGGGCTGGAGATCACCGTCTGCCACTTCCCGCCCGGGACGTCAAAGTGGAACAAGGTTGAGCACCGGCTGTTTAGCCACATCACGATGAACTGGCGGGGCCGGCCGCTGGCCAGCCACGAGGTCATCGTGCAGACAATCGCCGCGACCACCACCCGCGCCGGGCTGCGGGTGCGCGCCGAGCTGGACACCAGCACCTACGACACCGGCGTCAAGATCAGCGACCGGCAGATGGACGCCTTACCCCTGACCCGTCACGACTGGCACGGCGACTGGAACTACACCCTCCGCCCCGAGGCATACGACCAGACCAGCGATGCTCCCGATCCGTTTGACCAGCCCAGCCCGGACCTGGCCTGGCTCTGCCACCCGGCCCTGACCGGCCTGCCCGCCCCGGAATGGGACGCCCTGATCACCGCGCTGCTGACCCTGCATGACCAGCAGCGCGAGACGAGCCTGGATGCGCGCCGCGGCCACCGCCCGCGGCTGGCCGCCCCCGGCACCGGCCGCCGCCCCGTCCTGACCCTCGCCGACCGGCTCCTGGCCGCCATCCTCCATCAGCGCCTCGCCCTGCCCCAGGTCTCCATCGCCGCGCTGTTCACCGTCCGGCCCGAAACGATCAACAGGCGCATCCGCGACGTCCGCCAGCTTCTGGACCAGGCCGGACACGTCATCCAGCCCGGACCGAACCGGCTCGCCAGCCTGGCTGACCTTTACAGGCTTGCAGCCGCAGAAGGCATCGACATGCCATCAGAGATCAAGACAGCGTGTTAATCCTCTGCGAGCTCTTAACTACGCGGCCTTGGGCTGCCGGCCCAGCGAATAACCGTGATCATGGTCGATCACAGCTTCGGAGCGGGCTGCGCGGGGTGTCTGGGGTCCTGGGTGTCGGCAGCGGCGGCCGGGATCGGCGGGTCAGGAGGTGCGGTAGATCCGGGGTACGGAGGGGCGGATTTCCATCAGCAGGCCGACCGGGTCGAGGTCGTTGGCGGCGGCGGCTTCGGCGGCGCTGATGCCGCCGCCGGGCGGGCCGGCGATGATCTCGACCTCTTCACCGGCCTGGACATCCGGAAGCTCGGTGAGATCAATGCGGGCGTGCTCCAGGGACAGCCGGCCGATGATCGGGACCAGCTGCCCGCGCACCCGGACCTGCCCGGTGGTGATGCAGCGCAATCCGTCACCGCGGCCGATCGGGATGATGCCGATCCGCAGCTGGTCCCGGGGCGGGACCGGGGCCTGGGCCACGAACTCGGCCCGCCGGACCTGCTTCACCTGCAGCACCCGGGTGGTCAGCGCCTGGAACACCGGCGCGATACCGGGCGGCAGCCCGGTCCGGCCCAGCGGCAGGATCCCGTACAGCAGATGCCCGGGATCCATCGCATTGGGCCGCGCCGCGCCGCCGCCGCTGGCGCCGGCCGGGCTGCCGTTGGCGGCGGACTGGCTGACCGGGGGGACGGGATGCGGCGGCAAGCCCAGGGTCGCGCTGCTCTCGGCCATCCGCAGCGGGATCTCGATGCCCGCCCTGGCGAGTTCGGCCAGCAGCTGATCGAACCGGCTCAGCTGCCAGTCGGTGTAGGCCCGGTCCTCGCTCCCGTGCAGGTGGGCGTAGATGCCTTCGAGCCGCAGGCCCGGCAGCCGGGTCACCGCCTGGACGAAATCCAGGGCCGCCTCGGCGTAGACGCCCAGCCGCTCCAGGCCCACGTCCACCTTGGCGAACACGCGCAGCGGGGCCGACGGCGCGGCGGCGGCCGAGAAGCCCCTGGCCGAGGTCAGGTCGACGACCGTGCACATCAGGTCCAGCTCGTGCAGCCCGGCCACAGCACTGGGGGCGGGCAGCAATCCGCCGTACAGCAGGATCGGCTCGCGGAGCCCGGCCTGGCGGATCCGGGCGGCGTCGGCCGGGTCGGCGAGGGTGAACCCGCCGGCCCCGCCCGCCCGCATGGCCAGCGCTACTTCGGGCAGCCCCAGGCTGTAGCCGTTGCCCTTCACCGCGCCGAACAAGAACGTGCCCGGGTCGGCCAGCTGGCGGACGGCGGCGGTGTTGGCAGTCAGGATGCCCAGGTCGACCTCGGCTCGGTTCGGGCGGGCCAGGCCCGTGATCAGGTTGACAGGCATCACCGGCTCCCGGCCCCGTCGGGCCCAGCGGCGGCCGGGACGGCCCGGTCTCCCGCCGCCGGTCCCGGCCCAGCCAGTCCCGGCCCAGCCAGTCCCGGCCCGGCCAGCTCCGGCCCGGCCAGCTCCGGCCCGGCCAGCTCCGGCCCGGCCAGCTCTGGGCCGGCCAGCTCTGGGCCGGCCAGGTCCGGGCCGGCTCCGGGCCAGTCGAGGTACCCGCGCCAGCCGGGGTACAGCGGGTGCTGATCGCACAGTCGCGCGGACCGGGCCCGCAGCAGGGCAGCCGACGTCGCGCCGTCGAGCACGTCGGCGATGATCGAGCCGACCTCGCGGCAGTCGGCCTGGTCAAAGCCGCGCATGGTGACGGCGGGGGTGCCCATCCGCAGGCCGGACACGTCTGCGGGGCGCCGCTGGTCAAACGGCACCGGGTACCGGCTGACCGTGATGCCCGCCTGGTCCAGCAGCTGCTCCGCGGCCTGCGCCCCCGGCTGGGACGAGGCCAGCCGCAGCACGAGCAGGTGCGTGTCCGTCCCGCCGGTCAGCAAGTCGAAGCCCCGGCCGGCCAGGGCCTCGGCCAGCGCGGCGGCGTTGGCGCAGACCTGGCGCTGGAAAGCGGCGAAGGCCGGCGTCGCGGCGACCCCGAAGCAGACCGCCTTCGCCGCGATCAGGTGCGGGAACGGCGCGCTCTGGGTGCCGGGCGAGACGGCCTGGTCGATGGCGCGGGCGTGCTCGGCCCGGCACAAGATGAAGCCGCCGCAGCGCGGCCCGGCCAGCGTCTTGTGCACGGTCGAGGTGACGAAGTCCGCGACCGGCACCGGGTTCGGGTGCAGCCCGGCCGCGACCAGGCCCGCCACGTGCGCCATGTCGCACAGCAGGTACGCGCCGACCTCGTCGGCGATCGCACGGAACCGGGCGAACTCGACCTGGCGCGGGTAGGCCGACCCGCCGCAGACGATCAGCCGCGGCCTGTGCTGGCGGGCCAGCGCGCGCACCTGGGCGAAGTCGACCAGGTGCGTGTCCTGGTCGACTCCGTAGGACACGACCCGGTAGAAGCGCTCGGAGAAATTACCCGGCTGGCCGTGCGTGTGATGCCCGCCGTGCCCGACGCTCAGGGCCAGGATCGTGTCGCCCGGGTCCAGGCAGGCGAAGTAGACCGCCATGTTGGCCTGCGCCCCCGAGTGAGTCTGCACGTTCGCGTGATCCGCGCCGAACAGTGCCCGCAGCCGGTCGATGGCCAGCTGCTCGACGGCGTCGACGATCTCGCAGCCGCCGGTCTCCCGGTGGCCCGGGTACCCGTCGGCCAGCTTGTTCGCGCCCGGGCTGGCCATCGCCTGCAGGGCGCCGGGCCAGGTGAAGTTCTCCGAGGCGACCAGCTCGATCTGGCCGCGCTGCCGGTCGAGCTCCCTGGTGAGCAAGCCGGCCAGGTCAGGATCCATTTCGCCGATCCCGGCCGACCGCAGAAATTCCAGCGTTCCGGACAATGCCACCATGGAGTTCGAGTTCCCTTCGGCCGGCTAATCGATGAGCAGGCCGGACGCGGCGTACAGCTCGTCGATCCGCTGGAGCCTGCGCAGCGTCCTATTCGGATTGGTCAGGGCCAGGCCGCTGGAAAGCGCGTTGCACAACGTGAGCAGCGAGGTCACTGAATGCGGGATTTCGGGGGTCTGGGTCGCGGCCAGCAAGACGATGCTGGCCTGCCGGGCCAGCGGGGACATCTTCGAATCGGTCAGCGCGATCGTCGGCACTTGCGCGGTATGGGCGGCGGCCAGCAGCGCCACGGTGTCCCGCACGTACCGCCATAGCCCGATGCCGACGACGACGTCCTTAACGGTGGCCCCGGCGATCTCCACCGCGGACTGCACGAACGGCCCGAGCACGGCCCGCGACTTCACCCCCACCAGGCCCAGCTGATGCGCGAAAGCGCTGGCGATCGGGGCGGACAGGCCCGAGCCGAGTACGTACACCTCGTTCGCGCGGTTCAGCACCCGGATCGTCTCGGTCAGTACCTCGGGCTCGTTGGCATTGGCCGTGGCGCCGATATTCTCCACGTCCTGGGAGAAGATCAGGTCAATGATCTCGCGCTTGCGGCCTTTGGCGGCGAGCGTGCGGCTGACTTTCTCGGTGGCGGTCAGGAAGGACGGCATCCGCTGCCGGACCGCGTCCCGCAGGTCAGCGAAGCCGCCATAGCCCAGCCGCCGGCTGAATCGCACCACAGTGGCCGCGTCGACGCCCGCTTCCTGGCCGACATCCTGGGCCGAGGCGAACGCAATATAAATCTGATTCTCCAGGATGAACCGGGCCAGCCTGCGCTGCTTCGGCGTGAGCCCCTCAAGTATTTCCAGAATGCGGGCTTCCAGATCTGAGCTGCTATTAGCAGAGCCCGCTGAGTTTATGCCAGAAACTGTCACAAAATGATCGTACACGGGCGTTATTATCGGGCGGCCGAGCCCGGGCGAAGGGGAGTTCATGCGGCCGCGCCCAGGCGCAGCCGGGGCAGTGTGCCGGCCAGCAGCGTGGCGGCCAGCACCGCGGCGGCCAGCAGGCCGAAGGCCCATCCGATCCCGTAGGCGTCACCGACCCGGCCGAGCAGCGGCGCGGCCAGCCCGCCGGCGCTGACCGCCAGGCCCAGCAGCAGGCCCGAGGCGACCCCGAGATGGTTCGGCACGAGTTCCTGGCCCATCGCCACCATGACGCTGTGCGGCGCGTACAGGCCCAGCCCCAGCGGGATCAGCAGCAGGCCCGCGGCCAGCGAGCCGGGCGCGAGCGCCAGCGCCAGCAGGCTCAGCGCGAGCAGGCCGAGCCCTGCCACGATGACCGGCTTGGGACCCGAGCGGTCGGCGAGCCGCCCGCCCGCCAGCGAGCCGATGACCCCCGACAGCAGCAGGCCGGTCAGCGCCGCGCCGGCCGCGACCCGGGACGCGTGCAGCCCTATGATCCAGTACAGCGGCACGAAGACGGTCAGCCCGTAGAACGCCACCGACCGGCCGATCATCACCAACGACAGCTGGGCGAACCGGCCCCAGGCGTCCGGCTGGGCCGGCCTGGATGACCCGGCCCGGCCCGTGGCGGCCGCCTCCAGCCGGTTCAGCCTGCGCACCTGGGTGACCAGCAGCCCGCTGGTCACGGCGCCGGGCACCAGCAGCCAGGCGGTCCCGTGCAGGGTGCGCCCGGATACCACCAGCACGAGCAGGACCGAGCCCAGGGCCAGGCCCAGGGCGCCGCCGACGGAGAACACGCTCATAGCCGCGCCGCGGCGGACCGGGGTGACCCGGTTGATCAGGCGGGCGCCGATCGGATGGTAGGTGGCCACGCCCAGGCCGCTGGCGGTCAGCAGCCCGAAGATCAGCCAGTAGCTGCGGGTCAGGCCGGCCAGGGCCACGCCCGCGCAGGCCAGCAGGATCCCGGCGGGCAGCAGCCAGGCGGACCTGACCCGGTCGGCCAGGTAGCCGAGGACCGGCTGGGCCACCGTGGACGCCACGGTGGTGCCCAGTATCAGTGACCCGGCCGAAGCGTAGGAGAAGTGGTACTCGGTGATGAACAGTGCCACCAGCGGGCCGGTCACGCCCTGGTTGATGTCGCCGACCAGGTGGCTCACCGACAGCACGGCGACGGCACCGCCGGTGCCGGCGACGGTACCGCCAGTCCCCGCGAGCGCATCCTGGTGCCGCCGCACGTGCCGCGCCGCTAGCCCGCGAGCTGGAACTGCGGCAGGACCGACCAGGCCAGGCCCGGGCCGGCCCGGGTGACCGGGCTGCCGATCCGGGCTCCAGCCGGCCGCGGCCCACGATCGTGGCGATCACCTCGGGCCCCTCGGCCAGCTCGATGTGGGCCATGACGATCGGCACGTGCGGCTCGTACCTGGCATCGTGGGTCCGCCGGATGATGGCCCGCGAGGTGACGACGCCCGTGCCCGAGCCGGCGAACCACTCGACCTCGGCCAGGCACCGCACGCAGCAGACCCGGGGGAAGTTCGCGACCCAGCCGCAGGAAACACAGCGCTGCAGCGGGTAGCCCGGCTGTGCGGCGGCCCGGGCCAGGAACGTCTCGTAGTGGGTGGGATTCATGCCGCCCGCCGCAAGATGGCGCCCGCCGTGCACAGTCCCTTGCCGTAGCTGACCAGGCCGAACCCGGAGACGAGCCCGGTTTCCGCGGCCGCTACCTGCCGGGCGCCCGCCTCGTGCTGCAGCTGGGTGATGCCCTCGACCAGCCCGATGCAGCCGCCGCCGGCCCCGCACTGCCCGCAGGACAGCTGGCCGCCCCCGGTGTTGACCGGCAGATCACCGCGGATGGAGATGTCGGTGGCGTCCAGGAACGGCCCGGCGCCGCCCGGCTTGCAGAACCCGTAGCCTTCCAGCTGGATGGCGACCATGATCGGGTAGTCGTCGTACAGTTCGGCGAAGTCGATGTCGGCGCGGCTGGCGCCCGCGTCAGCGAACAGGCTGCCCGCCAGCAGTTCCCAGCCGCCCGGGAGCGACGAGGCGTTCCGCGGGTGGGCGTTGTGCAGCTCTTTCATGGCCAGGATGTCGATCATCGGCCGGCCCAGCGCGATTGCGGTGTCGCGGCGGCAGACCAGCACCGCCTCCGCGCCCGAGCAGGGCATGACGCAGTCGTACAAGGCGATCGGCTCGGCGATCGGCCGGGCCTGCAGGTATTCGGTCAGCGACAGCGGCTGCCGGAACAGCGCGTTGTCGTTCAGCAGCGCGTGCTGGCGCTGGGTCACCGCGATCTTGCCGAGCTGCTCCCTGGTGGTGCCGTACCGGCTGGCGTGCTTGCTCTGCACCAGCGCGAAGATCCCGTTCGCGCCGCCGAACCCGTGCGGGGCCAGGTAGTCGCGGATGGCCGGGGTGAAGTGATCAAGGAGCGCGTCGTGGGTCGCGACCGAGAACACGTCCCCGGCCAGGATCAGCACGTTGCGCACCTGGCCGGCCCGGATCGCGTGGGCGGCGTGGCCCAGGGCGATGACGCTGGACGCCCCGCCGAACGCGCCCTGCTCGGCCCAGCGCAGCTGCAGGCCGAAGTGCTCGGCCAGGGTGACGACGCTGCCCGGCGGATAGCTGAACGAGGCGAGCGCCAGCCCGTCCACCTCACCGGGATCCAGGCCGGCCCGGTCCAGGCAGGCCCGCGCGGCCTGCCACAGGTGCCAGCCCAGCTCGTGCTCGGGGTGCTTCTCGTACCGGCTGGACCCGTAAGAGACGACCACCGGCTGGGCCATCAGATGGCCCCCTCGGCCTTGGCGGCCGCCAGCTGATCGTCGGTCAGGCCGAGCCGGCCCTGGTAGACCTCGGCGTTGTGCTCCCCCAGGTTTCCGCCCGACCAGCGGACCTGGCCCGGGCCGCGGGAGAACCGCGGGAAGACGCCCGGCATCTTCAGCAGGCCGACGTGCTGGTCGAGTACTTCGACGATGTCGTTCCTGGCCTGGTAGTGCTGGTCGTCGAAGATATCCCTGATGGTGAGGATCGGGCCGGCGATGACGTCGTGCGCCTCGAAGGTCTTCAGCACCTCGTCGGGCGAGCGCTGGACGATCCAGCTGGCGATGATCTCATCCAGCGCGGCGTCGTTGGCGATCCGGCTGGCGTTGTCCTTGAACCGGGGGTCGGCGGTCAGCTCGGGACGCCCGATCGCGGCGGCCAGCCGCCCGAACGTGCGGTCCGAGCTGGCCGAGATCGTGATCCATTCCTCCGGCTCGGCGGTCTCGTAGGCATTGCGCGGCGAGTCCTCCTCCAGCCGGTTGCCGCGCCGCTCCTTGACCAGGCCGAGCTGGTCGTACCCGACCACCTGGCTCTCGGCCAGGCGGAACAGCGGCTCGTACAGGCTGACGTCGATCTCCTGGCCGATCCCGCTGCCGGAGACGTCGCGCTCGTAGATGGCCGACAGCAGCCCGATCACCCCGAAGATCGCGGCCAGCGCGTCGGCCAGCGGGAACGCCGACAGCGTGGGCGGCCGGTCAGGGAAGCCGGTGAAGGACGGGATGCCCGAGATGCCCTCGGCCACCGTGCCGTAGCCGGGCCGCCGGGCGTACGGGCCGGTCTGGCCGTACCCGCTGACGTGCACCACGATCAGCCGGGGGTTGACCTTGGCCAGCTCCGCGTAGGACAGGCCCCAGCGGTCGAAGGTACCGGGCCGGAAGTTCTCGATCACCACGTCGGCCGTCTCGGCCAGCCGCAGGAACAGCGCCTTCCCGGTGGCCGTGGCCAGGTCCAGGGTGATCAGCTTCTTGTTCCTGGCCGTGACCTTCCACCACAGCGAGCGGCCGTCCTTCATCGGCGACCATTCCCGCATCGGGTCGCCGGCCAGGGGCTTCTCCAGCTTGATGACGTCCGCGCCCAGGTCGGCCAGCAGCGTGCCGCCGAACGGGCCGGCCACCATCGTGCCCGCGTCGATTACCTTCAGGCCGTCCAGCACCATCCGCTCGCTCACTCAGACCTCCGCCTGCCCGGTCAGGGCACTCAGCACCGCACCTGTCGTCATCACCGCGCCGAACAGCCTGCGGAACTGCTCCAGCGTGGCCTCGTGGAAGGCCGGCCCGTCCTCGGCCACCGCGTCCTCGACGATCACGCACCGGTAGCCCCGGTCGGCGGCATCGCGCGCGGTCAGGTCCACGCACTGGCTGGTCGAGACGCCGGCGAAGACCAGCGTCGAGACGGCCAGGTTGCGCAGCAGCGCGTCCAGGCCCGAGGAGGTGAACGCGCTGGCCGACAGCTTGGTCACGACCGGCTCGCCTGGCCGGGGGGCAAGCTCGTCAAGGAACTCGAACTCCCTGGCTCCGCTGACGTTGCCGAACTCGTGCTCCAGCCCCCTGATCTGCGGGACCAGGTCCGCGCCGCCGGGCACCTGGGCACCCAGCCGGACGAAGATCCGGTGCCAGCCGCGGTCCCGGAATCCGGCCAGCAGCGCCGCGGTGTTGGGCACCACCAGCTGCTCGATCCGGCTGAACCGGTAGTCGCCCTCGGCGGCCCGCCCGTGCTCGCTGAGCCACCGGCCGTACCCCGTGGTCCGGCACGCGCTCGCGTACTGCAGGTCGATGATCACCAGCGCCAGCCCCGGCCCGGTCAGCGGGACCGCGATGGTGTGCTCGCGCACCGCGTCGGGTGCCGGGCCGGGCCCGGCCGCGTGCTCGCCGCCTTGATCCATCACGGCTCGGTCGGCGCCCCGGCCGCGATGAACTGGCCGGTCCCTTCCGGGCCCACCCACTTCCTGTCCTCGACCAGGACCTGGCCGCGCAGGATGGTCGTCACCGGGTAGCCCTGGCACCGCCAGCCGTCCCAGACGCTGTAGTCACAGTCGGCGTGCAGCTCGTCCTGGCGGATGTCGTAGGTCAGGCCGGGATCCAGCAGCACGATGTCCGCGTCGCTGCCGGGCAGGATGGCGCCCTTGCGCGGGAACAGCCCGAAGATCTTGGCCGGCCCCTCCGCGGTGACGTCCACGTACTTGTTGACCGAGACCTTGCCCCGCCGCACGCCCTCGGAGTAGAAGACGCCCATCCGGGTCTCGATGCCGTTGTGGCCGCCGGTCACGTTGTCGGCGTTCTGGCCGGCCATCTTGTCGGCCCGGGGCAGGGTGAAGTCGTCCGAGGACAGCGAGCGGACGATGCCTTCCTGCACGGCCGACCAGAGCGCGGCCTGATCCCGCTGGCCCTTCAGCCCCGGGTAGGTGTGGTAAAGCTGCCCGTCGTCGCGGGCGTAGTAGTCGGCGGTGAAGGTCAGGTAGTTGTGCAGCGCCTCGGCGAACACCGGCTCGCGCCTGCCCTGCGCCTGCGCGACCGCCTCGACGCCCTCGTGGGAGGTCAGGTGGCAGATGTACACCGGCGCGCCGGAGCGGCGCGACAGCAGCAGCACCCGGCTGATCGCGGCCTCTTCGGACAGCCCGGTCCGGGCCAGGGCGATGTTGCTGGCCTGGGCCCGGCCCTCGTGATACAGGCAGTGCAGGTTGTAGTTGATGATCGAGTCGTCCTCGCAGTGCACCATGACCACGGCGCCGAGCTGGGCGGCCCGGGTCATCACGCCCCAGATGCGGCCGTCGTCGGAGTACAGCGAGCCGCCGGTGACCGGGTCGTCGGCCGCCGAGAACGCGGTGAACATCTTGAACGAGGTGATGCCCTCGGAGAACGCGTCCGTCATCTCGTCCATCACCGTGACGGTGCTGCGCCCGGTGATCATGGCGTGCAGCGCGTAGTCCACGTGCGGCTGGTCCCTGGTTATCTCCTGGCGCTTGGCCTCGATCGCGGCCAGCAGGCTGCCCTCGCCGTTCTGCTTGGCGAAGTCGATGAAGGTGGTCGTGCCGCCGAAGGCCGCGGCCCTGGTGCCCGGGTTCGCGGACTGCGCGGTCATCACCGCCGACAGCGGCAGGTTGAAATGCACGTGCGCGTCGACCCCGCCGGGGATCACGTACTTGCCGGTGGCGTCGATGGTCCTGGCCGCCTCCTGGGTCACCGAACCCGGGCTGGCCAGCAGCACGATCTTCCCGTCCCGCACCCCGATGTCCCACGCCTGGGTGGTCGCCGCCGACACGACCTCGCCGCCAGTGATGAGCAGGTCCAGCATCTGGTGCCTCCGTTCAGGTCGGTGCCGCGGGACTGGCGGCGCTGTGAGGTAACCCGCCCGCGGGCGACCGCCACTGAACTGGCCGCGCCCCGGCTCAGTGGCGATCGGGCCCGCAGGCGGAGCTAGGAGACCGCCACCGCGCCCTCGGCCAGCTGGCCCGGGTCCGCGGCCACGTCGACGATCGTGCCGGGGGCGTAGCGGTCGGCGGACTGGCGGGCCGGGACGCTGAAGCCGAGCAGGCCGCGCAGGTCCGCGCCGGGCAGGCTCCGCGCGACCGCGACCGTGCCGAGGTACAGCACGCCGCCCAGCGCCCAGGCCTCCAGCGGGACCAGCCCGAGGTTGATGCTCGGCGCGCCGCCGGGCAGCAGCCCGGAAGCCCAGGCCCCCAGGCCCACGGCGATCAGCAGGGAGACAATCGCGGGCCAGTTGGCGCTGCCGGTCTCATGCCATTCCGGCACCCGGTCCAGCGGCCGGGAGATCCCGAACAGGCGCGGGACCACGAAGTGATCGATGGCCATGATGATCGTCGCGGTCGGGACGCCGATGGCGGTGAAGCCGGCCACCCGCTCGAACCCGCTGGTGATGACGTAAGGCACGATCCAGGCCGAGAGCCCGCCCAGCGCCGCGGCGATCAGGCAGGTGTACTGCCGCTTCCAGGACCTGAATCCGCCCAGCAGGTTCTGCATCGCGTTCGTGACGACGTAGTAGTTGCCGTCGTTGACTGAGACCTGGCCGAGCACCAGCACGATCACCGCCACCCACAACGCGCCGAACAGTGAGTAGTTGGTGATGGTGCGCACCGCGGGGCCGAAGTCGGCGGTCCCGGCGACCTGCCCCATGACCCAGCCGCCGACGCCGCTGAGCACGAACCCGAAGATGAGCGAGAAGGCGTAGATGGCGCCCGCGGTCCAGAACTTCGGCCGGGCGAACCGGAAGAAGTCCGGCTCCTCGCCCCACATCACGAACCCGATGACCAGGGTGAGCGCCGGGAAGACGCCCATCGGCACGACCGCCTTGGGGTGGGCGGCCAGCACCGACGAGCCCTCGGTGGTCAGCGCCTTGATCACCAGGAATGACAGCCACAACGTCATGATCGGCGCCACCACGTAGCGGGCGAAGTTGGTGATGCCGGTGAAGCCGAGGAAATTGTTCGTGATCATCAAGATGGTCAGGATGACCCCGATCAGCAGGACGTGACCCCAGCCGTAAAGACCGCTCAGGATCTGCACGGTCAGGTTGCCCTGGAAGCCGGCCCAGCCGATCTGCGTCAGCACGATGATCGCGGAGACGATGATCGACCCGGACACGCCGAAGACCGAGCGGGTCAGCAGCGAGTGGGTCTGGCCGGTACGGGAACCCAGGTAGGCGGCGAACATCCCGTAGGCCCAGTACACAGCGGTGCCGAGCAGGATGATGAAAACCGTCTTGCCCAGGGTAAATCCCGCTTCATTCAGCGAGAATCCCATGAATACATAGGAGAAGCCCGCCCAGAACGTCATCATCAGCGCCTGCAATTGCCAGGTGGGGCGGCGCTTATTGAGCGGAACTACCTCGGTCGTGTAGTCGTGGTTGATGGCCTCTTCAAGGGTTTCGCCGATTATCTGGGCGCTATTGATGGCCTCCACGCAAGGCTCCTCCCACGCTTTAGGCGGGCACAGGTCCGCCTATGCAGGCAAGTACCAAGGCCACCTTCTTGTCCGCGATCGTCACAGTATGCGCCGGTCACGAGAAGAGTGTCAACAGATACATGCAAATATCGGCAGAACGCAACATTGATTGCAGACCCGGCCCGGCGCCGCCAGTCCCGGCCCGGGGCGGCCGGCCAAAACGGGTTGCCGCGGCACCGGCGGGATGACAGCTTGGCTCGCATGCCAACTCGCCTGGTGCACATCGCGGTGGACGCGGCCGACCCGGCCCGGCTGGCCGGGTTCTGGTCGGCCGCGCTGGGCTGGACGATCGAGGACGAAGACCAGGACGAGGCCGACGTCTGGCCGGCCGGCTTTGATTATCCGGGCCCGTCTGCGCTGCCGCTGGTGTTCGTGCGGGTGCCCGAGCCCAAGGCGGCCAAGAACCGGGTCCACCTCGATCTGGCCTCGCAGACCCCGCAGGACCAGGCCGAGCAGGTGAGCCGCCTGCGTGAGCTGGGCGCGGTCAGCATCGACATCGGGCAGGGCCAGGTGCCGTGGGAGGTCATGGCCGACCCCGAGGGCAACGAGTTCTGCGTGCTGGAGCCGCGCCCGGTGTACGCCGGGATCGGGCCGGTCGCGGCCGTGGTGGTGGACAGCGCCGACCCGGTGGCGGCGGCCCGGTTCTGGAGCGCCGCCGCGAGCTTCGACGTGCGCGAGTCAGGCCCGGACTTCGCCTCGCTCCGGTCGCCGGCCGGCATCGGGCCCTACCTGGAGTTCGTGCACGTCGCCGAGCCCAAGACGGTGAAGAACCGGGCGCACCTGGACATCAGGGCGCACCGGGGCGAGGACCAGCAGGCGCAGTTGCAGCGGCTGCTTGACCTCGGCGCCCGCCCGGCCGACGTCGGGCAGCGCGACGTGACCTGGACGGTGCTGGCCGACCCGCAGGGCAACGAGTTCTGCGCGCTGACCCCGCGGTGACGACTCAGGCCCGGCTGGCGCACCTCTGATAAGGGACATCCCTCACCTTTCTGTACGCTCAGCTTTGATCGCAGTCAAGAAGGGGAGACGGGGATGCGCTATCTGGTGCAGGAGAAGATGTTCTCGGTCGGCGGCGACTTCTGGATCACTGACCAGGACGACAATCAGGTCCTGCTGGTGGACGGCAAGGCGATGTCGATACACGAGCGGCTGGAACTGAAGGACGCCGACGGCACCATCGTCGCCACCGTGCGCAAGAGGCTGATGGCCATGCGCGACACCATGGAGATCGACCGCGACGGCCAGCTGGCCGCCACCGTGCGCCGGATGATGGTCTCGCCCTTCCGGCACCGGTTCGTCATCGATCTCGCGGACGGTACCGAGCTGGAGGCGACCGGCGATCTCATCGCGAAGGAATTCGAGATCACCGACGGCCGCCGGACGCTGGCCCGGATATCACGGGCCTGGTTCCGGCTGCGCGACACCTACGGTGTAGAGGTGGGCGAAGGCGAGGACGACGTGCTGATGCTGGCTGTGGCCGTCGCCCTGGACCGGATCCACCGCGACCAGGAGGCGAAGCGCCGCGGCTGACCGGGCTTGGCCCGGACCAGGCCGCGATCACGGGTCCGCTAGGGTGACCAGGTGGTAGCGGACCGGGCGCCCAGCCCAGCTCGCCGCCAGCCGGGTCCCAGCCAGGCCGAGCTGGCCGCGGCGGCGGACCAGACCATTCCCGATGTGACCGCGCCGGGCCTGCGGGTCCTGTTCTGCGGCATCAACCCGGGCCTGTACTCCGCGGCCACCGGGCACCATTTCGCCCGGCCGGGCAACCGGTTCTGGCCGGCCTTGCATCAGTCCGGCTTTACCGAGCGCCAGCTCCGCCCCGACGAGCAGGACCTGCTGCTCGGCCTGGGCCTGGGCATCACCAACATCGCCGCCCGGGCCACCGCCCGCGCTGATCAGCTCAGCGCCGCTGAACTGCGGGCCGGAGCCGGGCTGCTGCGGGCCAAGGTCACGCGGCTGCGCCCCGGATGGCTGGCGGTGGTGGGCATCAGCGCCTACCGGATCGCGTTCGGCCGCCAGCAAGCCAGCATCGGCCCGCAGCCCGAGCCCGACCTCAGCCCCGGCACCCGGCTCTGGGTGCTGCCCAACCCCAGCGGCCTCAACGCGCACTGGACCCCGCGGGCCCTGGCCGATGAGTTCGCCCGGCTGTGCGCGGCGGCCGGGTTCGCTAACTGACGGCGCAGCCCGGGCTGTGGCCGGTGCGCGGGAACGCCAGGGCCAGCGCGCTGGCGATCATCCGGGCCCTGGCCGCGTAGCCGGCCGAGGTGTAGTGGATCCCGTCCGGGATAAACCAGCCGGTCTTCACCACCGCGGCCCAGTCGAACACGCGCATGTTCGGGTACCTGGCACAGGCCTGCAGCAGCGTGCGGTCCCACTTGAGCATGTTCGGCTCGGCGTAGGGCCCGCTGCCGCGCAGCGACTTGACGTTCACCCACATGACCGGCTCGCCGCGGGCGACCGACATCATCCGCTGGATCCGCGTCATCAGGCTGACATTGGAGCCGGCCGCCACGTCGGCGGTGTCGTTGGTGCCCAGGGCCAGGACCCAGCAGCCGCGGAACCCCTCCTTTACCAGGCTGCGGGCGGCGTCATACCCGTTGACCTCACCAGGCAGCACTTCCACCACTGACCGCGCGCCGGAGATGTCGGTCCGGACGGTCCGCACTCCGACGTCCGCATACCGCTGCGCGAGCCGCTTCTTCGGGTTGGGCAGGTAGTCGCGCGAGACCAGGCCCTCTGACGTGGAGTCGCCGAGGTGGGCCACCGAGGTGCAGGAGGTGCGCAGCGGGCCGGACCCGGAGCGCGGGCCGGCCACCGCGGGCAGCGGCTTCGCTCTGGTGACCGACTTGCTCGCGGCCGGCAGTCCTGGCCCGGCGGCCAGGTCAACCGCGCCGCCCGAGCCCCCGGCCGGGGCCGGGAACGCCCCGGCCAGGCCGGCGAAGGCCACCAGGACCACCGCGGACGCGCCCGCCGTGGCGGCGATCTGGCCCGGCCGGCCGGGCCAGGTCAGCCCGCTGCCTGAGCGAAGCCGCCGGGTCAGCCGCCCGATAGCGCCGTGTCGTACCGGCTCCTCGATGAACCGCCAGGACAGCGCGGCCGCCACGACGCTGGCCGCCATTTGCCATCCGGCCCGGACCAGGTTCTCCCCCGCGTTGGCCGGCGTGGTCAGCACGATGACCGGATAGTGCCACAGGTAGATGCCGTAGGAACGGACGCCGATCCAGCGCAGCGGGCGCCAGCCGAGGGCCAGTCCCACCGAGGTGGCCGGGCAGGCCGCGGCGGCGACCACGGCGGCGGTCGCCACCGAGAGCAGGACCAGGCCGCCGCGGTAGGCGAACGGCGAGTACTCGCCGGTCCGCCAGATCATCAGCCCGATCACGGCCAGGCCCGCGATCCCGGCCGCCTCCAGGCTCAGGCGGCCCCATCTGGGCGTCCTGGCCTGGCGGCGGCTGGGCCAGGCCGCGGCCAGCGCGGCCCCGATCAGCAGGCCGAAGGCCCGGGTGTCGGTGCCTTCATAAACCCGTGTCGGGTCCAGGCCCGGCTGGTAGAGCAACAGCATCGCGACCGCTGAGGCGGCGGCCAGCAGCAGGGCCGGCCGCATCAGCCAGCGCAGCGTGTCCGGCCTGCGGCGGCGCATCAGGTACAGGCCGAGCAGCAGCAGCCCGGGCCAGATGAGGTAGAACTGCTCCTCCACGGCCAGCGACCAAAGATGGTCCAGCGGCCCGGGCGGCGCGAACCTGGCGAAGTACGACCCGCTCCCGGCGATGAGGTACCAGTTGCTGGTGTAGGAGGCGGCCGCGGCCACCGCGCCGCGCAGCCCGGCCAGCCGGGCCCGGTCCGCGACCGTCACCCACGCGGTCACCACCGCCAGCATCACGAACAGGGCCGGCAGCAGCCGCCGGGCGCGCCGGAGCCAGAAGTCACCCAGCTGCAGCCGCCCGGCCGCGGCCCACTGCCCGAGCAGCAGGTCGGTTATCAGGTAACCGCTCAGCGTGAAGAACACGCCGACGCCGAGCAGGCCCCCGGCCGCCCAGCCGAACTGCTCGTGATAGGCGACGACAGCGAGCACGGCCAGGGCGCGCAGGCCGTCCAGGCCAGGCATGTAGCGCTGGCCGGTGCGTGCCGGTTCCGGCATGGTCCATCCCCCTTGCCGCGGCCGGCCCGCCAGTTCCTCTTCAGGCAGGGTCACAGCACCGCGGATAGAGAATGGACTACCCAGAGTTATTTAATGATTACACATTGTGATTGGTAAAGAGATGGCTCAGGAACGGCGGCCTAGCGGACGATGCAGCCGTGGCTCGGGCTGCCGCCCCGGGGGAATGCCCGGGCCAGGGCGTCCGCAATGGCCTGCGCGCGGTCCGCGAACCCGGCCGGGGTGTAGTGGATTCCATCCGATAGGTACCAGCTGGGCCGGGCGATAGCGGCCCAGTCGAATATCCGCATGTTCGGGTACCTGGCGCAGGCCCGCATCAGGGTGTAGTTCCAGACCTGCATGTTGGCCTCGCTCCAGGGGCCGCCGGACAGCAGGGTGCGGGCGTTGACCCACAACACCGGCTGGCCGTGCGCCGCGGCCATCATCCGCTCGACCCGGGCCAGCCGGCCGACATCCGAGCCGACGGAGACGTTGGCCGTGTCGTTCGTGCCCAGGGCGAACACCCAGCATCCGTGGTAACCGCGGGCCGCCCAGGCCCGGGCCACGTTGTCGCCGTTGACCTGGCCGGGGAGCACTTCCACGATGGAACGGCCGCCAGAGGCGTCGGTCAGCTGGTGCCGGACGCCGACGTCGGCGTAGCGGGCCGCCAGCCGCTGGGCCGGATCGGGCACGACCTCGGGCGAGACCATGCCGACCGAGGTCGAGTCCCCGATGTGGGCCACGGACCGGCAGGAGGTCCGCAGCGGCTGGGGCTCGTGGCTCGCGGCCCGGTGCTGAGCCAGCGGGTGACTGGCGGACGAGTGACTGGCGGACGGGTTGCTGGCGGGCGAGTGACTGGCGGCCGAGTGACTGGCGGACGAGTGACTGGCGGACGAGTGACTGGCGGACGGGTGGCCGGTCGCGGGCTGCTGGCGGGCTGGCGCCGCGCCATAGCTGGCCGGTTGCTCCGCTCCGGACCCGGCCCGGCCGCGGCAGGACCCCCGCCAGGGCCACGCTGGCCAGGGTCAGGCTGAATACCGCGCAGACGCTGGCGATCGTGATCCAGCGGCCCGGGCCGGTCAGGACCTGGCGCCACCGGAAGGACCGGGCGCGGGCATAGATCTGCTCTAGGGCCGGGCGCGCAAAGCGCATGGTCGACTCCAGGGGGACATGAGCAGACGCGCGACCATGCGCACGAGCCGATGCGGGCGCGATCAGCTCATCGGCCGGGCCATCTAGAGCCTGGCCGCAGGCACAGGGCGCGCCTCGCTCGGGGCTTGGCAGCTAACAGCGCTGATCGGGGACTGTCTGTTAGCGCTGTACTACAAACAACGCACGTCGTCATCGCGATGATTCCATCTGCCCGGCCCGGCCAGCACGCGTTAACCCAGCTCATCGCCGCAATCGCCGGGTCAGCACCGGAATCCGGGCGGCCGGGCGGCTCGAAACAGCAGGGGCCGGCCTTTGCTGACGGGTGCCGCTTTATCCTGGCTCCGCCACCTCATCCTGCCTCCGCCCCGAACTCCCGGGCCAGGCGCGGAACTCGCAGACGCGGATCGGACAGAGCACGACGTGGAGCTGAGTCTGCGTACCCGGGTACGCGCCGGAGATCATGACGCGTTCGGCGTGCTCTTCGAGGAATACGCCCGCGCGGTCTATAACCATGCGTTCCGGCTTACCGGTAACTGGTCGACCGCAGAAGAGGTGGTCTCGATAACGTTCCTCGAGGCATGGCGGCTGCGGAGCACGATTCGGCCAGAGGGCGATTCGGTCTTGCCCTGGCTGCTCGGCATCGCTCTGAATGTGGCTCGCAATGTCTCCAGGGCGGCCCGGCGGCAGCAGGCGGCGATGAGCCGGCTGCTGGCGCCACCCGATGTGCCGGACTTCGCCGATGAGCTAGCCAGCCGCATCGATGACGCAGCCCGGCTGGAGGTGGTGCACACGGCGCTGGGCAGCATGCGGCGCGGTGAGCGGGATGTGCTCGCGCTGTGCGTATGGTCCGGCCTGAACTACGCCGAGGCAGCCGAAGCGCTCGGGGTGCCGGTGGGAACGGTGCGCTCGCGGCTGTCCCGGGCCCGGCGCAAGCTGCAAAGGTTCGCCGCTGTTTCGGAGCACGATCCCAGCGGGCCGGAACTCGGCGCCGCGAGCGAACAGGTAGAGGGTGACCGCGAGAACGCGAGCCGGTCAACGCGAGGAGGAACCCGATGAACCACAACGGCTTCCGGCGAGAGCGGGAGATCACCGGGCTGGCCCGGCTGCTGCCAGTACCGGCCGGACGGGACCTGCCCGCGGGCCGCCACCAGATCCTCAAGGAGCACCTGATGACCGAAATTCGCCGAACGGACGCGACCAGCCGGCTACCCGCTTCCGACCACCGCAGGAAGCGCCCCGGTAGCCTGGCCGCCGTCGCGGGGGCCGGCGTCCTGGCGGTGGCACTGACCGCGGCCGCCGTCGTCATCGGCGCGAACGCCCTGTCCTCACACGCCAAGCCAGCCGCACCGCTGAGCGGACCCTCCAGGGGTGCCACCCCGACCACCACCGCTGCCGCCCTGCTCGCCAAGATCGCTAACGTTGCTGCGGGCCCGCCCAGCCCTACCGTGCGCGACAGCGAGTTCATGTATATCCGCAGTGCAGTCGCCTACACGGAGGACACGATCGTCAATGGCCATGAGACTTCGACCATGGAAAAGCTGCACGAGCGGCAGGTCTGGCTGCCGGTAGCCAACATGTGCGTCACCGGGCTGCTCATAGAGGGTGGCTCCCGTACACCGCTGTCACCATTCCCCGCGGTGAACGGCAAGGTCGACCGCTCACGGTCAGGAGACGCGCCGCGACCGAATTTCACGTGCCCGAGCGAGGGCAATCTCGGCGATGCCACCTACCGGCTGCTGCAGTCACTGCCGACCAGCACGACCGCGCTGCTGAACTACCTCAAGGCCGGAAAGAAATGGACAAATGATGATCCGGCTACCGAGATCGGCGACCTGATCCGTGAGGCGATCCTTCCCCCTGCGGTGGCTGAGGCGCTCTACCGCGTGGCGGCACTCCTGCCGGGCGCGACGGTTGTCCCGGACGCTACGAACGCGGTCGGCAAGCACGGGATCGGAATCGCCTGGACCAGCACCGATGTTCAGCACGAGTACCGGATTGAGTGGATTTTCAATAAGACCACCCTGCGGTACATCGGCGAGCGGGACTACAACGTCAAGACAGGCCGGGTGAATGGCGATAGCGCCATCCTCCAGCGTGCCTTCGTCGACAAGGCTGGCCAGCTTCCGTAGAGCGGCTGGCCGAAAGGCGACCGTCCTGGCGCGGCGAGAACCGGGCCAGGACGCTCTCGGCACAGTCACGCCGAAAATACGGCCCGGAATGGCGAGCGGGTCAGGCTCGGGCGGCGAATTCGTGCATCCGGCGGCCGGCTTCGGTGATCGTCTCGGCCCGTTTCGCGAACGCGAACCTGATCAGGTCGATCCCGTCCTGCGGCCGGGCGAAGAAGCTGCTGCCCGGCACCGTGGCCACCCGCGCCTGCACCGCCAGCAGGCGGCACAGCTCGGTATCGTCGGCGCAGCCCAGCTGGCGGCGCAGGTCACCCGCGCCGGCCAGGGCGTAGTAGGCGCCTTGCGGCGGCCGCAGTTCCAGGCCCAGGCCCGCCATCGAGGTCAGGAACAGCTCGCGCCGGGCGGTGTAGGACTCGGCCAGCCCGGTGTAGTAGCTGGCCGGCAGCTGCAGCGCGGTTACGCCCGCCTCCTGGAGCGGGGCCGGCGCGCCGACGGTGAGGAAGTCGTGAACCTTGCGGATCGAGGCCATCAGCGCGGGCGCGGCGATGGCCCAGCCGACCCGCCACCCGGTCACCGAGTAGGTCTTCGACAGCGCGCTGATCGTCACGGTCCGCTCGGCCATGCCCGGCAGGGTCGCGATCGAGAGGTGCTCGCGGCCGTCGTAGATGATGTGCTCGTAGATCTCGTCGGTGAAGACCAGCAGGTCATGGGCGATGGCCAGCTCGGCCAGCCCGGCCAGCTCGGCGCCAGAGAACACGTGCCCGGTCGGGTTGTGCGGGGTGGTCACCACGATGGCCCGGGTCCGGGGCCCGATGGCCGCCGCCAGCCGGTCCAGATCCAGATCCCAGTCGGGCGGGTGCAGCGGCACCATCCGGGGCACCCCGGCGGCCAGGAACGCGTCCGGGCCGTAGTTCTCGTAGAACGGCTCCAGCAGGATCACTTCGTCCCCCGGATCGACCAGCGCCAGGAACGAGGCCGCCATGGCCTCAGTCGAGCCGCAGGTGACCACGATCTCCAGCTCCGGATCCAGCCCCCGCCAGCCGGGCCGGCCCGCGTAATGCGCGGCGATCGCGGTCCGCAGCCGCGGCGCGCCCCAGGTCACCGGGTACTGGTTCAGGCCGCCGGAGATCGCGCGGCAGGCCGCGTCCTTGATCTCCTGCGGCGCGTCGAAATCGGGGAACCCCTGCGCCAGGTTGATCGCGCCGTGCTCGTCGGCCAGCCGGGTCATCTCCCTGATGACCGATTCGGTGAACATCCCGACGCGGCCTGCGGCCACCCCCGATCGGCCCGCCACAGTCATGAGTGCGTCATCCCGTCCCCGATCGCCGACTGCGGACCGGACCTGGTCAGCCTATCGAGGTTTGGTAACACCGCTCGGCCAGCGGCAGCAGCCCGGATCGCTCCAGCGCGCTGGCCGGCGCCAGCAAAGTGAGCTGGACGAAGCCGGGCAGCCGGCCGATCTCGACGCCGCCGCTGACGGTGGCCCGGTTCCGCACCTCGTCCGGCGAGATGCCCAGCAGCGCCGCGGCCCGGCCCACCGCGTTGTCGACGGCGTCGTTCAGGTCCCGGCCGGATCCGAGCACCTGGACCGGCAGCACCGGGCCCTCGCCGCTGGTGCCGTGCGCCCCGGCCAGCCGCGCGGCGGCCCGCTGCTCGGCGGGGGTAAACGGCCGGGCCAGGAAGGGCAGGTCCGCCGCGGGTGGCAGCAGGACCGGCCCGTCGAGGGTCAGCCCCTTCAGTACCTGCACCCGGACCACCATGCGGGCGCTGATGTCGGCGGCATGACCGGCGATCTCGCCCGCGCCGATCATCGCGTGCGCGTCGCCCGCATACAGCCCGCCGCCGGCCACCTTGACCGGGACGATCAGCACGCATCCGGCCCGGACCGATTTGACGTCCATGTGCGCGTCCGTGCGCGCGGCCAGGTCGGCGAAGCTGGCCACGCCGAACTCGTGCTCCGCGCCGACCAGGTACGCGCCGAAATCGCCGCAGTTATGCGAGCTCGGCATGTCGATGGCCGGGACGCAGCCCAGATTGCCCATTGACAGCTGGCAGCGGGCCGCCATCCCGGCCAGGTCCGCGCAGGCCAGCGCGACAGCTGAATGCTGCCGGGCCCACGGGCCCAGTCCGGCCCAGTCCCTGGCCGCCGCGGCCAGCCGCTCGGCGGCCGGCCTGGACACGGTGACGGCCATCCCCTCGGCCGGGTCGAACACCATGGTGTAGCCCTGCCGGACCTCGAACGGCATCACCTCGCTGCGGCAGGCCGCGCAGCGCAGCGCCGAGCCGCCCGTCCCGTCCAGGTAGGTATCGGGGTAGCGGTAGGGCCGCCCCGCGTCGCGGCAGGACGGACAGATCGCGGCGACCGACGAATCGCTGAGGCCGCGGTCGGCCCGTTCCTGCTCGGTCCCTGACGTGGTGGCCAGGGAGACCTGCGCCAGCTCCTCCACGTGCACCGCGATCGCGTCTCCGACGTCCGCGCCCGCCACCCGGACCGGCCGGGTGACCTCATGCCCGCTGCGGATCGACGGCGTCATCATCGGTCCCCAGCAGCCGGGGACGGTCCGGAACTCGATCCGCCCGCCGTCGCGGACCGGGCCGAGCATGTCGTTTCGCGGCCCTATGACATCGGTGTACCGGTCCACGACCACCCGGTCGAGCAGGCCCGGATCGATTGGCAGCATGACCGTAGTATGACATGTAACATATTACATGTATATTGTCGGCCAGGACCCTGTTGTGACCGGTGAGCCGGGAGGGCAGATGAACAGCAGCGCCAGCGGGCCGGCCTCATGACGGCCGGGCGACGGCACTACAACGTCCGGGTGCCGATGCGCGATGGCGTCACGCTGTCGGCGGATGTGTACCTGCCCGCCGAGCCGGCCCCGGTGCTGATCGCGCGCACCCCGTACAACAAGAACACCCAGGCCGCCTGCGACAAGGCCGCCTGGTACGCCGCCAGGGGGCTGGGCTTCATCTGGATGGATGTCCGCGGCCGGGGCGACTCCGATGGTGTCTTCACGCCCTATCGCTACGAAGGCCCCGACGGCTACGACGCCATCGAGTGGGCCGCGGCCCAGTCGTGGTGCACCGGCCAGGTAGCCACCTGGGGCGCGTCCTACCTGGGCTGCATCCAGTGGCTCACCGCGCTGACCAGGCCGCCGCACCTGACCGCGATGGTCGTGCACGTGACTCCATCTGACCCGTTCGTCGAGTGGCCCAGCGGGCTGCACGTACCGCAGGAGATCTGCTGGCACCGGATGGTCAGCGGGCGGCTGGTGCAGTATGTGGAAGGCATCGACTGGCTGGCGGTCTACCGCCACCTTCCGTTGCTCACCATGGATGAGAAGGCCGGATTCGAGGCACCGCACTGGCGCGCCGACCTGAGCCATCCGCCCTCAGACCGGGAGTACTGGCGGCCGCAGACCTATCAGGATCAGCTCGCGGGCCTGGACCTGCCCGCGCTGCACATCACCGGGTGGTACGACGACGTGCAGCCCGGCACGCTGATCAACTTCGCCCTGATGGCCGCCAGCGCCGGCTCCGAGCAGGCCCGCCGCGCCCAGCGGCTGGTGGTGGGGCCGTGGGGCCACGAGCTGACCCGGCACAGCCAGCGGCAGCTGGGTGACATCAACTTCGGGCCCAGCGCGGATTTCGACCTCGCCGAGTACGAGCTGCGCTGGCTGCGGCACTACCTGGCCGGCCAGGAAAATGGCGCTGACACCGATCCGCGGGCCCGGCTGTTCATCATGGGCCGCAATCAGTGGCGCGACGAAGATGACTGGCCGCTGCCCCGGACCGAGTGGACCAGGTACTACCTGACCGGCGCGGGCCGGGCCAACACCCGGCACGGGGACGGCATACTGCAGCTCAGCCCGCCGCCCGCCGAGGACCCGCCCGACCGCTACCGGCACGACCCGGCCGATCCGGTGCCATTCCTGACCAGCCCGCTGTCCAGCCAGATCGGCGGGCCCGACGACTATGCCGCGGTCGAGGAACGCGCGGACGTGCTGGTCTACACCACCGCGCCGCTGTCCGCCGACTGCGAGGTGACCGGGCCGGTCCGGGTGGAGCTGTTCGCCTCATCGACCGCGCCTGACACCGACTTCATGGCCAAGCTGGTCGATGTCCACCCCGACGGCTACTGCCAGCGGATCTGTGACGGGATGGTGAGGGCCCGGTTCCGCGACGGCATGGACCGCGAGGTGCCGCTGGAGCCCGAAACGGTCTACCGGTTCGAGATCGACCTGTGGAGCACCGCTCAGGTGTTCCTGGCCGGGCACCGGATCCGGCTGGAGCTCGCCTCCAGCGCGTTCCCGAAATACGACAGGAACCTGGGCACCGGCGAGCCGCTGGCCACCAGCACCCGCTGGCAGGTCGCGGACAACACGGTCTGGCACACCAGCGCCCGCCCGTCCGCGCTCGTCCTGCCCGTCATCCCTGGCTAGGCGCCGCCGGGCCGCCGGGCTGGGGCGCGGCCCGGCGGCGCTGGCCCGGTCACGGCAGGGTGAACATCTCGTCCCTGGAACTGGTGAAGATGCCCAGGTGCGAGCTGATGGCCGCGAGGGCGGTGCCGGATTCGTGGCTACCGTGAGCCGACTCGATGCCCCAGGCGATGAACGGGTCGGCGACGTCACCGCACCAGTCGGAGTAGAAGATCTGGCCGCCCCGGGTAAACCGCACCAGCGCGCTCTGATTGATAAACCAGGCCGCCCGGCGGACCGGCAGGCAATCGGCGGGCTGGTGGTAGGTATCGGTGGGATAGCCCAGGGCCAGCCGGCTGGTGCGGGCGTACTGGAAGCGCAACTGGACGTCGAGCGCCTGCACCTGCGGCTCGGGAATCACGACCTGGAAATCGCGGGAACTGGCGTCGTCAGGAAAGAGCAGGCTGTCGTTGTTGACCGGCCGGATCAGAGCCAGCGGAATGCTGTTCTGCTGCGCGCCGTACCTGATGCTCAGATCCACCGGAGGCAGGATGGCGGCGCTATTGACCGGATATGTGAAGGTGGGATTCTGCGCCGCCAGGGCGGAGTTCAGCTGGTCCTGCGCCGCGGCGTTGGACACGGCGTCCGGCTGCTGCGTCTTGGTGTAGCTGACGCCAAATACCTCGATCATCGACCCGACGGTCAGCGCGGGAACCGACGATTCGTTTTCCATGGTCAGATTCAGCGTGACCAGCCGGTCGGTCCCCGACTTCACCACCGAAACGACCGAGATCCCGTACTGGATGCCGACCTGGGTGTTCTCGGGCAGGTAGAAACTCTGGTACCAGAACCCGGCCGCCGCTCCCAGCACCGTGACCGAGATGCCGACGCCCTTGAGGTACTGGCTGAGCCCGGGCCAGGCGACCGGCAGCGTCCGCCAGGCCAGGCCCAGGCACAGCAGCCCGAACAAGCCGAACAGCGCCGCCTCGACGGTGTCGTACCGGAACGAATGCGCCACGATGGTCACGTCGACGTACACGCCAGCCACCGCGCCCGCCGCGATCACGGTGATCTGGCCCACGCTGGCTTGTTTCGCCGCGAGCCGCGGCTGCGGGGGCCGGGGCCAGCGGCCCAGCGGCCGCGCCTGCTCGGTCACCGGCACCCAGAGCTGGCCCAGCTGCGGCCACCGCCACCGGCCGTGCCGTATCGCCTGCAGCGATCGCCGCACCAGCAGCGCCCGCGGCACCAGCAGGGCCGCGCTGGTCATCCCGGCCAGTCCGGCCACCAGGAAAAACAGGCCGAGCAGCTGAGCCGACAGTGACACTGGCCATATCACGTCCTGAAATCCGAGCCAGAACGCTACCGGCGCGCTGGCCAGCAGGCCCAGCGTGAACAGCCATATGCAGAACCTGTTCAGCACAATCTTCGGCATTGGCCGGTGCCCGTCCCCACCCGTCCGGCTCCCTGTGAACGGCGGAATGCCGCCGCAGCGAAATCGTCGTGCGCGCCGGACCCGATGTCAACACATTCTCGCTTCTTGGCGCCGGACGACCTCCGGCCCGGCCACTGGACGGTAAGTATTGTGCCGGTATCACGCGAAAAGCCCGCTCTTGCCCATCGGGCGGACAGGACAATCTCCCGGCCGCGGCGAGAACGCCGCGGCCGGGAAATCTGGACTTTGTTGCGGTTACCGCAGGCGGGCTCGTCTCCCGTTACCGGGATAGGACTCCGCCAGTTAGTCAGGCACTAGGCCCGCTTGACCGACGCGGTCCGCATTGAAGGCCGGGGCATCCTCGACCCGGACATCGTCATCGGCCGGACACTGATGCTGCCATGCGGCGAGTTGCGCGAGCGGGCCGGGCTGGCCGGCCTGATGGAGCTATCCGGCCTGGCGGAACTGGCCGGCCTGGCGGAACTGGCCGGCCTGGCGGAACTGGCCGACTTGGTCGAACTGGCCGGCCGGATTGGGCTGGCCGGCCTGATGGAGCTAGCCGACTTGGTCGAACTGGCCGACTTGGTCGAACTGGCTGACCTGATGCTGCCGACCGGCCGGGTGGTGCTGGCTGGCCGGGCGGCGCTGGCCGACCTGGTCGCAGTCACGGACCTGGCTGATCTGGCCGGCTTGGCGGTCGCCCGGGCGGTCTCGGACGCCTTGCGCATCCCGGCCGGCCTGGTAGCCGATGCCCGCCGCCTGGCCGTCGCCGTCCGGGTGGCCGAGGCGGGCCGCGCCGGCGAGTGCCTGACGATTGCGGTCTGGCGCTTGGCCGCCGCGCTGCTCTTGGCCGCCGCGCGGCTCTTGGCTGCCGGACGGGCCGGCTTCGCGGCCACCGTGCTGGCGGCGGTGGTCATCATCTTGGCCGCGTTGGTCATCGCCTTGGTGGCACTGTTCATCGCCTTGGCGGCAGTGGACATCGTCCGGGCTGACGCCGTGGCCTTGGTCGCCGCCGAGGTCATCTTGGCCGACGCCGTCGTGACCTTCGCGGCCGCCGACGAAACCGTCCTGGTGGATGCCTTGGCAGGCGCGGCCTTGGCGATCCGGCGCGTGCCCGTGCCGACAGTCATGGTGCTGCGAGTCTTGCTCATCGAGCGACTGGCCGCCGGCTTGCGGCGTGGCGGCGTGTGGGTCCTGCGTTGCGTTGGCATTGATCTCCCCCGTGTTGATCAGTGACGGGAGACCTATTCCACCGATGCCTGAGACTTACACCATCGTCGCCCAGAATAACTGACCGCCGGACAACGGCACCGCCCGCCCGGTCTTCGGTTAGCCGGATCAGGCCGCCAATTCCGCTAAGCCAGCACGCCATGACTACTTCCGCAAAAGAACCTACCGGGAGCGGGCTCCGGGTGGCACGGCGGGGCCTGGATTCGCCGGGATGACTATTTCCTGACCGGCCGGACCGGTAAGCACCCAGGCTGCCGTCCGCTGCCGGTATTCGCGCGGCAGTTAGCCTGCATCTTTCGTGATCTTGGCTGGGTGGCTTGAGGATGTGGCTCTGGATTGCTTTCCGTTGCCGGTCGTCATTGTTGCCCGGCTATCGCGCCGGGTGGGCGGGGTTCCACGGGCCCGCTGGGTGTCCTTCCTGGTCGTAGGGATGGCGTGGGCTGGTCAGCCGGGTGCCAGTGCCTGGAGGCGGCCGATCGCGGCGGTGATCTGCCCGGCCCATGGCCAGCTCGCGGCGAGGCGGAGCCGTAGCCGCCGGCTGCCGCGGACGATCCGCCCGGCGCAGGCGAAGATCCGCAGCCGCAGCCGTTTCGGTTCCCATCGGCGGGCCTTGCCGGTGAGGGCGAGCATCTGGGTCCAGGCGAGCAGTTCGCAGGCCAGGGCGACGATCTCGCACCAGATCTGGTTCTGGGCGTAGCCGTGGAGGGGGAGGTTGCGCAGCCCGGTGTCCTTCGCGCAGCGGATCCTGTCCTCGCATCGTGCGCGGCGTCTGTGACGCAGTTCCAGGTCAGCTAGCTGCCCGCCCTTGGTGCTGGTGGCAAAGCAGGTGAACCGGTGGCCGTCGATGTCGGTGAACCGCAGCTGAGCGCCGGGGTGCGGGCGTTCCTTGCGGACGATGACCCGCATGCCTTTCGGCCAGTTCGCCAGGTCCAGCATCCCGGTGAGCTCAGCTACCCAGGCGCCGTCGCGGACCTGGCCGTCGCTGTCATAGGCAGGAGTCCACGCGCGTGCAGGGATCTTGCCGATGGCGTCCTGGACGTCGTCGGTGGCGGTGAACCCGACCGAGTAGGGCAGCCGCCGTCCCGGCTTCGCGAGCCAGGCCAGGAAGCCCTGGGTGCCGCCGCCGGAGTCGGCGCGGATCAGGGCGCGGCGCCGCAGCCGGGCAGGCAGCTGCGCCAGGGCTAGCCGGGTGGCCTCGATGTGATCGGCAGCGGTATTGGAGCCGGCGTTCCCTGGCCGCAGCATGATTGCCAGCGGCTCGCCGGAGCCGCCGGGCCCGTGGTCGGCGAAGACGGCCAGCGGGTGGAAGCCCCAGGTCTTCTTCCACGTGGGCCCGGCAAGTTCCTTCTCCGAGCACGAGGTCACGATGGTCGCGTCGATGTCCACCGTGACCAGGCCACCGTCCGCTCCCGGGGCAGCGTCACCGGCCAGTTCCCAGGCCCGGTCCCGGGCAGCGGCCCGCGCTGCGCGGATGGCCTTCAGCGCCCGGGGCCCCTCGGCGGCCAGGCGGGTGACCAGCCGGGAGATCACCGGGTCGGAGGCCACCGGCCCGGACAGCCCGGGCTGGGCCCGGAGGATCGCCACGTCGGCCAGGCAGTCCCCGCCCAGCGCCAGCGTCACCGCCAGGTCAGTGACTATCTTTCCCGGGCTGTGCACGGCCCGGGCGGGCCGCCACCGTTCCAGCGCCGCGTCCAGGCCGCGGTCCAGGCCCGTCACCTGCAGTGCCCGGGTCAGCAGCAGGCCGCCGGCCTGGGAGACAAGCCCGGTCCCGTCGGCAGTCACGGTGATCTTGGGGCGGCGGGCGGTAAGATGCATGCGGAAAGTGCCTTTCGAACTGGCCAGGGCGGGTCTCTCGACAATTCCCATTCTTCCAGCTCAAAGGCACTTTTCTTATCTAAACGATCAAGCCTGGCGCGCCTTCAGGCGAAATCTCGAGGTTAGTGCACCGCGGCCGGGTGGCCAGACGGCGGCCTCGGCCGGCCGGGTCCCGTTCGGCGAGTGCGAGACCGGGCCGGCCGCCCGGGCGGGGTCGGGGCCGACCGTCCTGGCGACCATCGGGCCCGGCTAACGGGTGCGGCTGGCCCGAACGCACAGGTGAGACGCGTGGCGCGGGCCATGCGCTGATTCTGGCCCGGTGGCGGCGTCAGCTGCGTTAGGGTAACGAACATGTGTTCTAATGCATCTCTCTTCCCTCGCGACTCGCACATGTGTTCTAATTACCCGCATGCCCCTGCTCATCAGTGCGGCCCGGCCAGGGCCAAGACCTACTTGCCGACCCATCAGGCCCTGGCCAACAGCGGTTGCCGCGACTGCGTCCGCCCGAGCGGGGCAGCCGAAGCGCGGTATCCGTAATGGCAGGCCGGTGCAGATCTGGGAGGCCGCGCGGGTTCGCGATAGCCCCCGGCCGCCCAGGCCGGCCGCCCCGGCGGACCGCTGGCTAGCGGGCCCCTGGCTACCGCGCAGCTGCCAATCGGGCCGCTATCTACCGCACGGCTGCCTACCGGGCAGCACGGCCGCCCGCACCGAAATCGGCTCCTTCCCCAGCCTTGCCGGGCCGCGACCGCGGCCCGGCCGCAGTCGCCCATAACAAATACCGCGGGCCGACCATAACGGCCGACCGTGAAAAGAGCTGGACAGGCCAGGCCAAGGCCACACGCTAGGGGTAGGGATGAGAACGCATTTCGAGAACAATAGCCGCATAAGGAGCCAGCGCCTCGCCGAGCTGCAGGACAAAACCACGGATCTGGAACGTCGGCTCTCGGACGCGCGCAATTCGCTGGAACAGGAACTAGCAGGATTCGCGTCCGGCCACGATCAAGAGCCAGAACTCGCCCTCCTGCCATCCGCCCTCATTCCGCCTGCCCCGGTCCCGTCGGATCAGGAACTGAGCTACTGGGCGCCCGGCGATACCGGCGGCGCGGCGCAGCCGGCCGACGACCTGGCGGTGAGCGCGGCTCCGGGGCCCGGGCTCGCTTCCGGCGCCGACGGTGATCAGGGCGACGGCGCGGACTACGGACCGGGCGATCGCACCGAGACGCTGGTCAGCCAGGGGCGGCGCAGCGCATACCGGCGCGGCTCGGAGCACGGCCGCAAGGTCGCGCTGGCCGTGCTGATCGTGGCGGCGCTGATCGCGGCGCTGATCGTCAAGTTGTCCGCCGCTGGGCCTTCGTGGCCAGCCAGCGTGGCGATCGTGCAGGGCGAGGTCACCAGGGCCTGCCAGAACCCGGACGTCAAGTCGGAGCCGGGCCAGGTCAACTTCGCCTGCGCCAAGGCCACGCGCCAGGTCCTCTGGGTGTTTGCCCTCCTGACCAGCGGTAACAATCCGGATTTCGCTGACCCGAAGACCGGGCGGCTGGGCCTTGAGCCCATCACCCCGGCGCAAGGCGGCGAGGTGGCCTGGTCGCTGAACCTGCACCACCCCTACGACCCGACCGCGCCCGTCGACAGCCTGCAGGTGGCCGCCAGAGCCATCAATAACATCATCGGCGGCGCCACGGTGACCAGGGCCGACGGCAACACGCTGGTCCAGGCCGGGCTGGAGAGCAGCCCAGCGAACTGCAGGCGGTACACAGGTTCGGCCGCGCTCATCGCGCGCGACGGCTTCCCCAGCCTCTGCGCCCGCGCGGTGACCAGCCCGGCCGGCCAGGCTGCGCTGGTGGCTGATGTGTACCAGAAGTGGGTCGTCGGCGCCTCGCACAGCGCCGCCCGGGCCGCCACCGTGCTGTTCGAGAACGCCGACAACCCCGGCGACGCGCAGGTCCAGGCCATCCTCAGGAACCTGAGCGGCTTGAGACCGCTCGCCTAGCGCCCCCGGCCCTCTTCAGCGTCCCTGGCCCCCCGGCATCTCCGGCACCACCAGTCATACCAGCACCATCAGCACCATCAGCTCGGCACCGCCAGGGCGTTCGGCGCCCTTAGCTCCTCCGGTGATTCACCCGCCGGCCTATTCGTCAGTTCGCGTGCCACCGGAAGGAGGTGGATTCATGCACTCCGCGGGCAAGCCGCTGTGGCAGCAGGCCACGGCTGTGGTCAGCCTCAGTGCCAGCGGAGCGATCGCCGGGCTCACCTTCGTGCCCGGCCCGGCGGCCGAGCTGACCTCGCCGACCGGAATGAATATCCGGCTGCTGGCCCTCAGGCAGGCCGCTCAGCCGGCTCCCGCCAGTGATGCGCAACTGCGCCTGGCCATCGTCGATGCGGCCAGGTACTACCTCAGGATGGCGGCGGAGAAAACGCCCGCTCAGCTGGAAGCGATCATCTGGCAGCAGGACAGCATCGACGGCGCCGACCACGGCCAGTCCTGCGCCGCGTTCGCCAGCCTGACGCTGGAACTCGGGGCCCAGGTCGTCGGCCAGCAGAGCTGGGTCACCGGCGGTACGTCCTACCCGTGGCCGCTGAGCAAGTGGGCCGACGTCCGGGTCGACCCGAATCCCGATTCGCTGGGCATTGTCTCGATTCTGCAGGACGCGAAAGCACATCAGCGCTGGCACCCGCTGGGCGACGGATACCGGCCGCTGCCCGGAGACTGGGTGTTGTTCGACGGTCATGTCGAGGTGGTCACGGACTACTCCGGCGGCGTGCTGCACACGATCGGCGGCGATTCGCTCCCGGACTATTCCGTTAACGCCCATCAGTACCGCGATCCGCTGAGCGCCGATGGTGTAGCCGGGTTCGTCAACAACGGCGACCTGCCGAGCCAGCCAACCCAGCCAAGCCAGCCAACCCAGCCAACCCAGCCAGCCCAGCAGCCGCCTCCCGGGCACCGCAGCGCCCACGCGGACCGGGCGCATGCCCCGGCCGCGTCCCCGGGCCAGCCGGACATCCCCGGCATCGCGCCGTCAGGCACACCCAGCTCAGCCAGCGCGCCAGCCGACTCACCCAGCCAGGCCACCGGCTCAGCCAACTCCCCCAGCACCGCCAGCCCACCCCGCGCGGCCACCGGCCCACCCAACCCAGCCGCCAGCCCGCCCAGCCCAGCCGCCAGCCCGCCTAACTCCCTCAAGACCGCCGGCTCACCCCGCGCGGCCACCGGCTCAGCCAACTCCCCCAGCACACCCCGCGCGGCCACCGGCCCACCCAACCCGGCCGCCAGCCCGCCCAGCTCCGCCAACACCGCCGGCTCGCCCGGCGCGGCCACCGGCTCAGCCAACTCCCCCAGCACTGCCAGCCCACCCCGCGCGGCCACCGGCCCACCCAACCCAGCCGCCAGCCCGCCTAACTCCCTCAAGACCGCCGGCTCACCCGGCGCGGCCTCGGGCCCATCAAGTGCGGCCCCGGATTCACCCAGCGCGGGTTCAGGCTCGCCCGGTCCAGCCGAGCCGGCGCCAGCTCAGCCCGCCGGCCAGCGGGCCGGCGCCAGCTCTGTCCGCGGCCAGACGGCCGGGCCGAGGACCGAGCCGGACATTCCCGGGATCCCGTCATCAGCGGCGTCCGCCGGCGCATCATCGGCCACGGACCAGTCGGCGGCCCGGCCCCCGACCTGGCGTAAGAGGAAGGCCAAGGAGCAACCGCAGCCGACCCAGGCGCCGCCCGCAGCTGCGAAAAATGAGGCCGGCCAGGCTAGCCAGGCCGGCCCCGTCGCCGGTCAGGCTGATATTGCCGGCGTGCTGCCGGCCAGCCCCACCTCCCCGGCGGCGGCCGCGCACCAGGCCAGGCGAGGCACCAGCGCCATCCCTGGCCTGCCCGCGACCGCAGCCCCAGCCGGCCCGGCCTGCTCATCTCCGGGCGCGTCCGCACCGGGCTCGTCCACCTCAGGTCCGTCAACATCAGGTCCCTCAACTTCAGGCCCACCCACCTCAAGCCCGTCCCCGTCAGGCCCGCCGTCCGCAGGCCCGCCCACCTCAAGCCCGTCCACCTCAAGCCCGCCGCCGTCAGGCCCATCTGCCTCAAGCCCGTCCCCGTCAGGCCCGCCGTCCGCAGGCCCGCCCACCTCAAGCCCGTCCACCTCAAGCCCGCCGCCGTCAGGCCCATCTGCCTCAAGCCCGGCAACCTCGGGTCCGTCGGCGTCGAGCCCGGCAACCTCGGGTCCGTCGGCGTCGAGCCCGGCAACCTCGGGTCTGTCGGCGTCGAGCCCGGCCGCCTCAAATCCGGCCGCCGCAAACCCGCCCGCTTCGAGCCCGTCCCCGTCAGGCTCAGCGTCGCCGGGCGCGAGTCAGCCGTCTTCAGGTTCGCCCAGGTCAGCCGCGAGCCCGGCCGCGCCGACGGCGACACCGCCGGTTCCGGCCGCGCCGCATCGCAGGAACCGGAATCCGCCTGCCTCGGCGGGCGGCGCGGCGCCGGTCCCGGACATTAGCGCCCAGCAGGCCTTTATCACCGAGATCGCCCCCGCCGCGATCCAGGCGCAGCGCAAATACGGCGTACCGGCCTCCGTGACCATCGCCCAGGCGATCGACGAGTCGGGCTGGGGCCGAAGCACGCTGGCCGTTAAGGATCACAACCTGTTCGGCATCAAGGGCACTGGGCCAGCGGGCAGCGACATGCTGCCGACCCTGGAGTACCAGGACGGTCAGGCGGTGACCCGCGATGCCCCGTTCCGGGTGTACCACGACGTGGCCGAGAGCATCGATGATCATGGTGAACTCCTGGCCACCAGCCCGTATTACCGGCTGCCCATGGCCGACCGCCGCGACCCGAACGCCTTCGCCGCCGCCCTGACCGGCGTATATGCCACCGATCCGGACTACGGGGCCAAACTCATCAGCCTCATGCGTCTCTATAACCTCTATCGCTTCGATTCCACCGCCGCGCCCGCCGGGCCGCACGCCGGGACCAGGACCGGCGGATCCAGAGCCGGCGGATCCAGCATTCCGATCCCCGGGCTGCCCCACCTCACCACGACCGCCCACGTCACGCCTCGGCCGTCGGCAACTGCCACTCCGGCCGCGCCGGGCCGACCCTCCGCCGCGCCAGGCCGATCCGCAACCGTGACCCAACCCGCCGCCCAGCCCACCGCGCCAATCGCGACCCAGTCTCAGGTCCGGCCGGCCGCTCAGCCGATCACTCAGTCCACCGCTCAGCCCGCCACCAGGCCGACAGCCCAGCCCGCCACCCAGCCGACGCCGCTGTCTGCCACCCAGCACAGCGCAGGCCCGGCCATTCAGCCCACCTTCTGGGAGGCCGTCCAGCTTTCCCCTCGGCCCGCTCTACAGCCAGCCATCCGGCCCGCTCGCCGGTCCGCTGACCGGCCGGCTGCGGCGGCCTTGGACGCAGTTGCCGCCGCACCCGTCAGCAGGCCGGTCAAGCCGCCAGCAGCCACGACCCCGCGTACCCGGGCCAGTGGCCGCCGGGCCAGCGGCGGCCGGGCCAGCGGGCGGTACCGGCAAGACCTGCCGGTCTCGGTCCGGACCGCGTTCCTGGCCAGCGCCCGGGTGCCGCTGCTTCGCCAGGAACCGCTGTACCGCGATGTGGCCAGTTACATAGGCATCCGCTGGGAGTTGCTGGCCGCCTGTGACTGGATGCAATGCGACGCTCGGCCCCGGCTCTCCCCTGTCCACGGCGAGAAGCTGGGCACGGTGACTCCCGGCGGTGCCGTCTATCCGACGAAATCAGCGGCCCTGGAGCAGTGCGCCGATGAACTGATCGAACTGGCCTGGGCGGTTTATCAGATCGACCTGGCCGCGCCGGGCCACCTGTCCGTGCGCGACCTGGCTAACGCCTTCGCGGCGTTCCGCTGGGGCGGCCTGCTCAAGGAGCATCACACGTCGGCCATGGAATTCCCCTACTCAGTGGCCGGCCTGACCATGAACCACCTCAATATGCGCTGGCCGAAGATTCCGGCCAGCAACGCGCCAGATAAGCCGGGCGGCCGGTTCCGCAGGCCATTCGGGGCCGTCCCGGTCGTGCTGAGCCTCAACTATCCCGCCACCGTGTAGGAATTCGTGCGAGCAGACGAAGAAGGTATGCGCCGTGATTAGTATCTTGCTCTTCCTGTTGGGCTCGCTGACCGGAAGCAGGCCCGACCGGCGGGAAGCCACGTGGTACCGGCACGACTATTCCGGCCATGGGCCGCCCCCGCCGGGGCCCGGGCCGGACCCGGCTGGGCCAGGAGCAGCCAGGTCAGCAACAGTCCCGCCCGGAATGGCCCCGCCCGGTGCGGCCCCGCCCGGAATGGCCCCGCCCGGTGCGGCCCCGCCCGGAATGGCCTCACCGGGAATGGCCTCACTGGGCACCGTTCCACCGGGCACAGTTCCCCCGGGCACCGTTCCCCCGGGCACAGTTGCGCCAGGTACCGACTGGCCGGCCTATGGCCCGGTCCGGCCGGGGCGGACCCGGCGGCTGCCCTCCTGGCCGCCGCAACCGGCCGGGCGCCGACGTCCGCCCGGCGGCTACGGCCGGTTCGGCCGGGGCGGGCCGCGGCGCCACCTGCCCCGGTGGGCCGGCCGGGCCACGCTACTGGTCGTCGTAGTCCTGATTTTCCGCCGGGCTATCGCGTCGATCGTCCTCTTCGCCTTGTCGGCGGCCTTCCACCTCATTGGCGTCAATATTCATCTGCCACACGTCAGGTTCGGCTGGCCCTGGCAGACGATCAGCGCGGCCTCCACCACGAATACTGATCTTGGCCCGTGGGTGCTGCAGAAAATCGAAGGTATCTCCCGGCCCGCGCTCGGCCAGGCGAACTTCAACTTCCTGTTCACGCGTAAGGTCTCCAAGAGCATGGGCTTCCTGCCCTGCTGGTATTCGAGCACCTTTAACGCGGTTGGTCACGCGTCAGCTACCGTTAATCTCAATCCTGGGCCTGCCTGGTGGGCGTCGGGATCCGGTCATTACGCGCTGCGAGTAACAAGCCGCCCGCATGGGGGCCAGCCCGGTCATGTGACGGTCATGATGGTGCTGCCGCGCCCGCAGTTGCCGCAATCGGTGCACGACGTCACCATCGACGACATCCCGTCCAAGCCCGTCGACACCCAGCACAGCTGGACGTACCCGGGCCTGGCCTGCGGCCTGGTGCTGCGCCCGCAGTTCGCTGAGTCGGTGCTCTACGCCCAGGCCCAGCAGATCGCGTTCGACAAGGCCACCCGCTCCCCGCAGGTCACCGGGGCGCTCATCAGGACGGCCGAGGCCGAGGCCGCGCAGACGATCAGGAACAACTTCATTCAGCCGACGGTCAACGCGCTCGGCTACACGCTGGACCGGCTCACCATCCGCTGGGCCGCCGGATCGCCGTAAGGTGGGATGCAGGCGCCTGGCCCCGAGCCGCAGGCGGTGGCGGCCGCGCTGGCCAGCGCCGCGGTCTGGACCCGGGCGCGGCCGCCTGGGCCGGACCGGGGTTTTGCGTCGCGAAGGCCTGCGGGACGATGGTGGCCCACCGGCTCGATGAGGGGTTCTCATGATCTTCATTACCGCGAAGTTCCGGATCCGGCCGGAGTACGCCGACCAGTGGCCGCAGATCGCCGCGGAGTTCACCGCGGCGACCCGGGCCGAGCCCGGCTGCCTGTGGTTCGACTGGTCCAGGAGTGTCGCGGATCCGGCCGAATATGTCCTGGTCGAAGCCTTCGGCGATGATGACGCGGCCGCGGCGCACGTCCAGTCGGAGCACTTCCGCACGGCGCAGGGGACGCTGCCGCCGCACCTGATCCAGACTCCGCGCATCGTCAACGTGAAGCTCCCGCAAGACGACTGGTCACTCCTGGGCGAGATGGCGGTCCCGGCCGAGGGCTAACTGGTCAGTACCGCTAGCCTGCCCCGCTGCCCGGCCCCGCCCCGAAAGCACCGGTTAAGACCCAGGCCCGGCTCCCGGTCCAGCCGGGCGGAGCCGAGCAAGCGGTCAGGCCGCGCGGATGAGCAAGCGATCAGGCCGCGCGGAGCCGCGCAAGAGGTCAGGCCGCGCGGCGGCGGACGAGCCAGATCGTGGCGCCGAGCGCGGCGGCCGTCGAGCGCCAGGAACAGGCCGCCCTCGATGAACTGGAAGGTCCAGAACCGGCGGCGGGCTGATAGGGTGACGACCTGGTCGCCCCGGTTGACCACGCTCAGCACCCAGTCGCCGAGGTGGCCGGTGTGCGGCGGCACGACGTTGATGCCGATCGTGCTGGAGCAGGTACTCGCGCAGTCCTGCCGAGAGCGTCACCGGAGTCAGGAAGAAATACGGCCGGAACGTACGACTCGATCACGATCCGGAGGCCAGCCAGGGCACGAACGCGACCACCATGGCGGCGATGCTGCGGCGCAGCAGCAGCCCGGCCAGCACGGCGAACCCGAACGCGCACAGGATGTAGGCGGTGAGGACCAGGCCCTCGAAGTCGTAGGCCTGATTGAGAAGCTGACCGGTGAGCCGGTCCATCGGCGCCCGGTACCAGGTGATCACCAGGGTCATGGCCGCGCCCAGGACCACCAGCCCGCCGGTGACCAGGGCCAGCTTGACGCTCAGCCACCGGGTCCGGGACACGCGTCTGGCTCCAGGCCAGCCGCCAGGTGCCCATCTCCAGCTCCCGGCCGAGCAGCGGCGCGCCGACGACGACGCCGATCAGCCCGGGGAGCAAGCAGGAGCAGGGCCCAGAACGCGATGTTGACCGCGCCGCCGAACTTGTCATGAACTCGTTGACCGCGCCATGGCAGCTCGCGCCGCCGACTGCGAGCCAGACAGGCGGCCAGGTCGCTCGTGGCCGAACGTGCGTGCGCATCGACAGGCTGACCGCGATCGCGTAACGCGCCAGCCGCAGCGAGGATGGCCAGGCAGGTGATGGCCTGGCTGCGGTGCTGCCGCCAGCTGACCCAGATCATCGTGGTACCGCCTTCGTGGTCGGCCCGGGCACCCCGCATGGCCCGGGCGGGATTGTCGGCACCGCGCCCCTGGCCGGCTTGCGCTGCAGGTAGGCCAGCACGAGCTGCTCGAAGCTCGCGGGTTCGGCCTGGCCATCCGGGATGCGCCTGGAGTCGCTTCGCCATCCGGGCCGGTGCGGATCAGCATGGCGGAGTGCCGGTCGCTGTCGTCGCGGTGGATGGGGATACCGGGCAGGTCAGCGTCCGGGGTGGCGCGCGGGACGGTGAGCAGCCGGTGCGTGTCGATCAGGTCGTCGACGGGCCCGGCCACCTGCACCCAGCCGCGGGTGAGCACGATCAGCCAGTCGCAGAGCCGCTCCAGCTCAGCGACGACGTGCGAGGCGATGATGACGGTGAGGCCGGTTTCGGCCGCGGCGGCCATCACGTCCTGCATGAACTCCAGCCGCGCGATCGGGTCCAGGCTGGCGACCGGCTCGTCGAGCACGAGCAGCGGCGCGCGCTTGGCCAGGGCCATGGCCAGCGAGACCTGCGCCTGCTGACCGCCGGACAAGGCCTTGATCTTGCGCTTGAGCGGGATGCCCAGCGCCTCCATGCGCGCCGACGGCCAGTTCCTGGTCCCAGCTGGGATTCAGCGACCGGCCCAGCCGGAGCATGTCCGCGACGCTGAAGTCGCGGTACATCGGATGGTCCTGCGCGACGTAACTGACCCGGGCCAGCGTGCTCGCGGTGTGGCGGTGCGAGGTCTGCGCCGAAGACCGTTACTGCGCCCTCGGTGGGCTCGCAGCAGGCCGACGATCAGGGCCAGCAGCGTGGTCTTGCCCGCGCCGTTCGGGCCGACCAGGCCGACGACGGCGCCGGCCGGGACCGTGAAACTGCAGTCGCGCAGTCCCCACACCTGGCCGTAACGCTTGCCTAGCCCGGTGGCCTGCGCACGCGGCCGGGGCGGCGCCGGCGCAGTCCAGTGTCATCAGACTTTCTCCTTCTTCCTGTCGTGGCGGACCACGGCGATCAGCGCCGTGACCGCTTCGTCGCCCAGGCCGGCCTCTTCGGCCGCGCGGAACCATTCCTCCAGCGATGCCCGCAAGACCTGCGTACGCGCCGGGCGGGCCGGCGAGAGGCTGCCGGTGATGAACGTGCCCTGGCCGGGCCGGCCGCCGGCCAGTCCCTCGTGCTCCAGCTGCCGGTAGGCCTTGACCACGGTGTTCGGGTTGATGGCCAGGTCCCCCACGACGTCCTTGACCGTCGGCAGCTGATCGCCGTCCTGCAGGTAGCCCAGCAGCAGCGACTGCCGGACCTGATGCACGAGCTGCAGGTACGGCGGGACGCCCGTGGAGCTGTCGAGCCGGAACCTGAACATGAGCCTTCTTCCATCATGTCATTATTCTATGATGTTGGTATAACCATAGAAGCCAGCCGCCATCCAGTCAAGCGATACGGCGGCACCGAGGCCGCAGGGCTGGGCGGACGCAGTACGGCCTGGGCTTCCGGGCACTTATACCGGATTTGGTACGTTTCCGATGACTAAATGTCTGTTTTGTCCGCACCAAATCCGGTATAAGTGAGGCGGGCCGCGACGGCTGCGGGCGAGGCTGCGGATGGGCCGGAGGCGGTGCTGGGGCCGGAGGTGGTGATGGGACAGGAGGAGTCCCCGGTGCTCAGGGGAGCCCGGCCTGATCAGCGGCCGCGTCCACGGCGATCTCAGCGATCACATCGACCAGGTATCCCTGGGGGCCACCGCGCTCGCGCGCCGCGCCGCCGAGCTCCCTGGCGCCGGCACCAGGCTGACGCGGCTGGCGGGCGGCTGCCCAGATGTCGGCCGTCGGCGTTAGGCGTCGTCCAGCTGGTCTCGGAGGCGGCGCAGGCGGGCGGGGCGGTCGGCGGCGAAGCGGGTCAGCGCGGCCAGGATGTGGGCCTCGTCCAGGTGGGCTTCCTCGATCACCTCGGCCACCGAGCCGCCGGTCCGCCAGCGGTCATCCCAGTCCGAGGACAAGGAGTACTCGCGGACCATCGGGCCGCCCGCCCAGTCCTGCATCAGCTTGAACGCGCCGTTGGTGACGATCATGGCGTCCAGCCGGCCGGCCGGGCCGATGACGAACTCCCGGTACTCGGCGGGCTGGCGGGCGAACAGCTGCGGGCTGATGGCGGCCACGATCTTGACGTTGACGCCGTGGGCGTCCAGCTGCGGCAGCAGGCTGACCACATTCCTGGTCGGCATGGTGCCGCGCACGTAGACGGTGCCGCCCTTGGGCAGGTCCGGGCGGTACTCGCGCAGCACGTAGGCGCCGCGCGCGGCGTCCAGGTGGGAGGGGATGCCCAGCGCCTCCCGGTCGGGGATCTCCACCGGGGGGCGGGTCAGGTGCAGCGCCACGATGGGCACGTCCAGGCTGAAGGCCGCGCCGAGCAGCACCGGCACCTCGTTGTATTCCCACGGGTGCAGGTCGATGACGTGCCCGTCGGGGAACAGCTGGGTGACGCCGATGGAGAAGATGCCGAAGTGCGTGCGGGAGTCCTCGGCGGTCTCGGGCCCGGAGTGGCCCGCGATCCACAGCAGCTTGCCGACCTTGAGCTCGCAGTCCTGGGCCAGCTGGCTGAACAGCCGGATCGGCCCGTACTTCAGGTACGAGAACGAGCCATAGGTCGAGCACGCCCCCCAGTAGCCGTCGAACTGCTCGAACGGGTCCCGGGCCAGGTTGACGGTAGCCAGCCCGGCCATCGCCCCGGCGTTGGTGAACTCGGTGATCTCGGTGGGCAGCAGCGCACCGGTGGGGTTCTGCTCGCGCTCGTACCAGCCGGTGCCCGGCGAGCCGTCGAAGTCGTGCCCGAATCCGGCGATGTTGGTGGACTCGGCCAGGTCAGCGGAGGCCGCGATGAACAGCGGGCGGCCGTAGTCGCGCAGGGCGAGTGAGTTGACGTAGGCACCCCAGGCGGCCAGGCCGGTCGGTTCGGGGCCTTCTCGCCGGGCTTCTTCCACATGCTGTCGGGGTAGGCGGCCACGTCGAAGATGCGCTTGTCGGAGAACACTTCGCCGGCCTGGCCGCCCAGCCGGAACCCGTCGATGTCGTCGGGCACCGTGCCCGCGATGGCCAGCAGCCGGTCCGACAGCCAGGTGACCAAGTCGTCGTCGCGGTGCAGCACGCTCATGGCGACGCGCAGGTTCGCCTCGGCCTGGGCCATGATGGCGTCGGCACCGGCCGGGGCGGGCTGGTCGACGCCCTCGTAGGTCACCCCGTGGCGGGCCATGAACGCCTTGCGGTTGGCCCAGAACTGCTCGGCGTTCATCGGCCAGGGCGTGCCGTGGCTGGGCGCGTCGACCTTGCCGTAACCGCGGCCTTTCTGGGTGACGAACCAGGCCATGGTCGGCTCCAGGGCCGGGCTGGCGCCGCAGGCGGCCGCCAGCACTGTCTCGGTGACCGGGCCCCATTCCATCCCGTGCTCGGTGCCCAACACCCGCCAGCCGTAAGGCGCGAACCAGTCGGTCGGCGTGCCGTGGACCACGCTGGAGGCCGGGCGGGGGTCGATGCCGAAGTCGTTCCAGTCGACCATGAAGATCAGGTTGTCCAGGCCCAGGCCCCAGGCCAGATTCTTGGTCTCGTGCGCGGAGCCGGGAGTGAGCCCGCCCTCCCCCTCGAACACGAAGACCTTCACCTGGCCCGCGCCGGCCAGCTTCAGGCTGAGCGCCTCGCCGGCGGCCGGCGGCATCCCGTGCCCGGACGGGCCGGTGTTGAACTTCAGGAACAGGGTCCGGCCTTCCATCTCCGCATGCCCGGGCAGGCCGCCGTGCCTGCGCAGGCGCAGCAGCCACTCCCAGGTCAGCGCCCAGCGGCCGTCGTCGGGAAAGGCGAACTCGGGCGCGCCGGTGCGCTCATGGCGGGTCCTGACCGCCTCGTTGAGCACCGCGAGCGTGGCGTAGACCAGCGGCACCGTGTGGCCGGCCGACAGCACGAACCGGTCACCGAACCGGCGCCAGGGCCGCAGCACGTCCCAGCGCATCGCCCCAGACAGCAGCAGGGCCAGCATCATGTGCACCTTGGACCGGGATCCGCCGGGGTGGCCGCTCTGCCGGTAGTTGAGTGAAAGGTCGATGCATTCGTCGACGAGTTCCTTGACCAGCTCGTAGCGGGCGAAGTCCGGCTCAGCCGCGGCGAACAGCTGCGCCACGTCCCGTTCGTGGCCCGACCGGGCGATGGCCGGTGGCCGCAGCCCTGTCCCGTCGGACGACAACTCCATCCTGCACCTCCTGCGATCACGGACTACCAGGCTGACCTGTCCCTCGTTCCGGGGCAAGAGCCACTTTCACAGCATGACCGACGGATCTTACCCGTGTGCACCAGGGTCGCCCTGTAGCGTCATAAACCGAAGTTACGGGTCTGCCGGAAATTCCGGAGCAGCCCTATCATCAGGCCCATGAGAACTATCTCCCTCGCTGACCGGATGGACAGGCTGGGCACCGAATCGGCCTTCGAAGTACTCGCCCGGGCCAAGGCCATCGAGGCGGCCGGCGGGAAAGTCGTCCACCTGGAGATAGGCGAGCCGGACTTCCCGACCGCCAGTCACATCGTCGAAGCCGCCGTCGAGGCCCTGCGGGCGGGCCAGACGCACTACGTCCCCGCACCCGGCGTCGCGCCGCTGCGCGAGGCCGTAGCCGCCTTCCTGGAGCGCACCGGCCGGATGAAGGTGACGCCGGATCGCGTCATTGTCACGCCGGGGGCCAAGCCGATCATGTTCTTCGTCATCATGGCCCTGTGCGGCGAGGGCGACGAGGTCATCTACCCGGACCCCGGCTTCCCGATGTACGAGTCGATCACCTCGTTCGCCGGCGCGGTCCCCGTCCCGGTCCCGCTGCGCGAGGGCAACGAGTTCCGGGTCGACACCGACGAGCTGGAACGGCTGATCACCGACCGGACGAAGCTGCTCATCATCAACTCGCCGCACAACCCGTGCGGCAGCGCGCTGACCCGGGAGGACTGCGAGGCGATCGCGGACATCGCGATGCGCCATGACCTGACCGTGCTCAGCGACGAGGTGTACTGGGCCATCAGGTACGGCCAGCCGCACGCCAGCGTGCTCGACGTCGAGGGCATGGCCGACCGCACGATCCTGCTGGACGGCTGGTCCAAGACCTTCGCGATGACCGGCTGGCGGCTCGGGTTCGGCGTGTTCCCGCCTGCCCTGGTCGAGCCGGTGAGCCGCCTGGTCATCAACTCGGTGTCGTGCACGTCCGCGTTCAGCCAGTACGCCGCCGCGGCGGCGCTGGAGGGCCCGTGGGAGCCGGTCGAGTCGATGGTGGCGGAGTTCGGCCGCCGCCGCGACATCATCGTCGCCGGGCTGAACGACATTCCCGGCATCACCTGCGTCGAGCCGCAGGGCGCGTTCTACGCCTTCCCTAACATCACCGGCACCGGTCTTTCCTCGGCCCGGCTGGCCGCCGAACTGCTGCAGGACGCCGGGGTGGCGGCCCTGGCCGGCACCGCGTTCGGCCCCTGCGGCGAGGGCTTCCTGCGGTTCTCCTACGCGAACTCGGTGGAGAACATCCAGGCCGCGCTGGCCGCCATCCGGTCCCACCTGGAGCAGGCCGCCTCCCGCGTGTGACGGGCCCCGCGACGAGCAGCGGATCGGAATCCGCCGGCCTGCTGCCGCACTGGCTAATGCCTAGGCCGGCGCTTGGCCACCCGCTGCCCGCGCCGAGGATCCGGGCCGCCACAGCTAGGCCACGCATGATCGTGCCACCTTGAGCGGGCCCAACTTCGTGACTTACCGTTGCCGCCGGCCCTTGGCGGCTTGCGGCCTCAGCCGGTGATCCGGTAGATCCGGCGGGCGGTCTGGCTGAGGATGGCGGCCTGTTCCGCTGGGCTCAGGTCGGCGATCAGGGCCTGGGCCGCCCGCACCACGTCGCCGTAGGGCGCGCCGAGCGTGCTGACCGGCCAGTCGGAGCCGAACATCATCCGGTCCGGGCCGAACGCGTCCAGCGCGACCTGGTAGCAGGGCCGCAGATGCGCCACGGGATCGGTGGCGGACGGGGCCGACGGGGCCGACGGGGCCGGCTCGCTGAGGATGCCCGACAGCTTGCAGGACAGGTTAGGAAGGGCCGCCAGCCGGCGGATCGCGCTGGCCCAGCGCTCATCGACGCGCGCTGTGACGTCGGCGTTGCCCAGATGATCCAGGACGAAGGTGAGTTCGGGCCGCGCCGCTGCCGCGCGCTCCGCGGCCGGGAGCCAGGCGGGATGAACGACCACGTCGAAGGTCAGGCCCGCGGCCGCGGTCGCGGCCAGCCCGCGCAGCACGTCCGGCCGGGTCAGCCAGTCCGGATCCGGCTCAGCCACCGCCGGATGACGCAGCCCGGCCAAGAACCGCGCGCCGGGCAGCTCGCGCAGCGCGGCCAGGGCGTCGGCGATGTCCGGCCGGGTCAGGTCGGCCCAGCCGACCACCGCGGCGACCAGCGGATCGGCGGCCGCCAGGGCCAGCAGCTCGGGCGTCTCGCCCGGTTCGGCGACGGTCTGGACCACCACGGTCGCGGTGACGTTCGCGGCGGCGGCCAGCGGCCGCAGGTCCGCGAGGGCGAAGTCGCGCAGCAGCGGGGCCAGCTCGGGGTCACTGGCCAGCCACGGCTGGGCGCGAACCGACCGATCCCACACATGCTGATGGGCGTCCACGACGGGCTGCGGGCTTTCATCCGGCACAGCGTTATCTAACACCGTGTTTAGCTAACTCCGCGTATCCGGTCCGCGTTACGCTTAGTGCGCCTTGGGGGGATGACATGGATAAGTGGCCCATTGTGTACATCCGCGGTTACGCGGGACCCACGACCGGGATTAACCAGCAGGTCGACGACCCTTTTTACGGATTCAACAACGGCTCGACCCACATCCGCGTGGCCGGAGACGGCCGCCCGGCGTTCTACCAGTTCGAGGGTCCGCTGGTCCGGCTGCTGGGAGACGAGCAGTATCAGCTCTACGTCTTCGGCAGTCAGCAGCAGGTCCTCGACGACACGACCATCAAGGTCGAGCAGGCCTCGGTCTGGATCTACCGGTTCTACGACGTGGCCGCCACCACCTTCGAGCCGCCGCCGCACCAGAACCTGGCTGAGCGGCTGCTGCGCTGGGGCCGCGAGCACGTCACCTCCGACGGGTTCAATATCGAGGACGCCGCGGTGGGGCTGTATGACCTGGTCCAGAAGATCCGGGCCCGGACGGGCGCGGACAAGGTGTACCTGGTGGCCCACTCCATGGGCGGCCTGATCGCCCGGTGCATGATGCAGAAGATCTGCCAGCAGGACGGGCGCGCCGCCGCCAGGGACATCGTGGCCAGGCTCTTCACCTACGGCACCCCGCACGGCGGCATCCGGTCAGCGGGCGGTGTCGCGCAGTGGGTCGAGGAGACCTTCGGCCCGGCGGGCTCGAATATCTTCGCGCCCGAGCTGATGCAGGGCTACCTGGATCCGGCCAAGGAATTCGGCCAGGTCTGTGATCCAGGCTGGGATCCGCAGGTGGTCAGCGACGCGCTGTTCCCGCTGGATGACATCTTCTGCCTGGTCGGCACCGATCCCGCCGACTACTCCTGGGCGCCCAGGACCGCCATGGGCCCGCAGACCGACGGCCTGGTTCACATCGCGAACGCCTATGTGCGCGGGGCGCAGCGGGCCTACGTGCACCGGTCGCACTCCGGCTCCTATGGCGAGGTCAACTCCGAGGAGGGCTACCAGAACCTGCGCCGGTTCCTGTTCGGCCGCTGGGCGATCGCGGCCACCCTGGTGGATGCTCAGCTTCCGGCCCTGTCGCAGGCCTCCTGGCAGCTGGACATGCGGCTGGCGATCCGCGGCCTGTCGGTCGTGATGAGCGAGCAGACCACTGGGCACTGGTGCCCGATCGTGCTCGCGGACCCGCAGCCCGCCAGCGGCACTACGCTGGTCCGCACCTTCCTGCTCGACCCGGCCGACCAGGCTAACCCGGCCGCTGTGGCCGGACGCCGGATGCGTTACACCGTCACGCTGCGGCTTTTCCCGGTCCGCGAGTCCGGCGGCGGCTTCGACTTCAGCAACTCCCTTGAGCAGGTCCCGCTCTGGCAGGACTCGCTGATCGTCGACGTCGAGCCGGGAGCCGGCCGGGCGGCGCTGACCGCGCACGCCGCGTGGGCCTCCACCGTCCCCGGCGCCAGCCAGGACCCCGATCCGATCACCACCCAGCTGCCGCCCGAGCAGGGCGCTCAGCTCACCTTCCAGGCCGACGCAGCCGGCCTGGAAGCATCCATCGCCTTGCCTGCCCTGGCCCAGCGGCCCGAGGTGCTGGGCCGCGCCGCCCAGATCCGCCTCAGCGTCAGCCCGCGCCCCGCCCGCTGACCTGGGATCCGCGACGGCGCCATGAGACCATTCCGAATAGGCCATCCCTAACGGGGGCCGACCTCCCCGGGGCTGGCTAGCCTGGAATGGCCCACGCGGGATTGACCCGGGCCAGGCTGGCCTAGCGGGGATTGACTTTGGCCAGGCTGGCCGATGCGGATAGCCGTCGCCGGGCATGAGTTTGCGGTGCTGATGGCCGGTGCGGGTACTTCGTCCTCCTGACCGCCTGCTAGGAGACCGATCAGGCAGCTGACCTGCAGCGTAGGCTTGACCGGACGGAGAGAGGAGCCGTCATGCGGACAGCAGCGGGGAGCGGTTCCGCGCCGAAACGAGGCCGGGGCAGGCGTCGGCCGTCGCTTTCAGAAGACTCGACCGTCCGGTTCGCGGCGGAGCGCGCGGCGGCGGGCATTGATGACGTCTTCGCCGCCCTGGACCGCGAACTGGTGGGCCTGGTGCCGGTGAAGAAGCGGATCCAGGAGATTGGCTCGCTGCTCCTGGTGGACCGCGCCCGGCAGAAATTCGGCCTGGAGGCACCGCGGCCGAACCTGCACATGTGCTTCACCGGCTCGCCAGGGACAGGCAAGACCACCGTGGCGCTGCGGATGGCTGAGCTGCTGCACCGGCTGGGCTATCTGGAGCGCGGGCACCTCGTCCACGCCATGCGGGACGACCTGGTCGGCGAGTACATCGGGCAGACCGCGCCGAAGACCAAGAAGGTCCTGGACGAAGCCATGGGCGGGGTGCTGTTCATCGACGAGGCGTACTACCTGTACCGGGCTCATGATTCACGGGACTACGGTCAGGAGACCATCGACATCCTGCTGCAGGTGATGGAGAACCAGCGGGACAGGTTCATGGTGATCCTGGCCGGCTACCGGGACCGGATGGATACCTTCTTCGAGTCCAATCCGGGGATGAATTCCCGGATCGCGCACCACCTGCACTTCGCCGACTACGAGCTGGACGAGCTGGTCGCCATCGGCCGGGTCATGCTGGAACAGGCGCATTACTACCTGTCCGCCGAGGCGGAGCAGGCCTTTCGCGAGGACCTCGAGCGCCAGATGCTAGCGCCGCATTTCGCCAATGCCCGCAGCGTGCGCAACGAGCTGGAACTGGCCAGGCTCCGGCACGCGCACCGGCTCGCCGCCGATCCGGACCGTAACTGGACCAGGGACGATCTCATGCGCCTGAGCCCGATGGACATCAGGGCACTGGAGGCGGCTGATACCGGCGGCTGGCCCGCCCGGCCGGCGCGCGCTTCAGAGCGGCCGCCAGCTGCGGCATCTGAGCCCCGAGCAGCTGACTGATCAGCACCAGATCCGCGGCCACGCTTTCCTTCTGCTCGTTCAGCTCGTCAATGAAGCGCTGAGCCGTGGCACCTTCGCGTTCGGCAGCGATCTTGGTACCGGCCAGCAGCTTCGCCGCCTGGTCCCTGGCTTGTGCGATGACCTGTCCGGCTTCTTCTCTTGCCTTGGTGACCAGCCGCTTGGCGTGCTCATCGGCCTCATGCTGGACCTGATCGGCCTTCCCGGTCGCGACCGCGGCCTTCTGCTCGGCGGTCGCGGCCCGCTGCTCGGCCTCGGCGACCAGCTTCGCGACCACGGCCTTGGCCTTGGCGGCCCGCTCGGCGTCCTGCCGCTCCGCCTGCTCCCGCCGGGCGGACAGGCCGCTGTCGGACGTTGTCTTGACCTTCGACTGCTTCGCCTCGGCCTCGTCAAGCAGCCGCTTCGCCTCGGCGCGCAGCTGGTCCGCCTCGCGCTTGGCGCTGGTCAGGCCCTCCTGCTGCTCGCGCTGCGCTGCCTGGCGCAGCTGCCCGAACTCGCGCTCGGTGCGCTCCCGCAGCTTGGCCATCTCGGTCTGGGCGGTGGCCCGCTTCTCGGTGACCTCGCGCTGCGCCGTCTCGCGGAGCCCGGCCGTCTCGCGCTTGGCCGTCGCAGTCAGTTCCTCCGCCGCCCGCCGGGCCGTCACGGCCAGCTTCTCGACCTCGCGCGCGGTGGACGTGCGCAGCTCCTCGACCTCCCGCTTGGCGGTCGCCCGCAGTTCAGCCGCCTCCACCTGGGCGGCCGCGCGGGTCTGGGCCACATCGGTCTTGGCCTTCTCCTTGAAGGCACTGGCCGCTGTCTTGGCCTCCTGCAGGATCTCGGCCTGCTGCTCCTGCGCCAGCTCCAGCTGCCGGCCGGCCCGCGATACCGGCCGCTCGGCGGCCGCGCGGTCCTGCTCCTCAGCCTGCTCCTGGATCTGGGCCAGCTCGCTGCGCAGGGCCTGGATCCGCTCACCGTGCTGGCGCAGCTCCTGGTCGGCCCGGTTCAGGTGCTCGCTGACCTGTTGCGGGTCGTACCCGCGCAGGACCTTGGCGAAGTCGGGCCGCGGGATCCCCCCGCTGGAGGTACTGAGCTGAACTTCGGTTTCAGTCTGCATATCACTCCGGCCGTATTCCGCGGCTGTCCTCCATCTTGCTGTCTCGCTGGCCAGTCAGCAACGAGCGGAACCGGCCAGCGGCGAGCGCCGCCGCGAACCAGCGGCACGGCTCCGGCGGCCGACCGGTCATGTGAACTCCCCACCCACCGTCCACCATCGTCACGGCTAGTAAACCGTTAATTCGGCCCCGCGGCATCCGATCATGAATGCCGCCCCGGCTGGCCGGCCGCTTCGACGCTGCCTTTGTGACCCGGGCGGCGGCCCCGGCCCGGCGTCCGCTGCCGCCCGGTCCGCGGCGGACCGGGCCCGGGCCGCGAATGACCCGACGGCGCTGGCGGATCCTTGGCCCGGCCGGGGAAGTGGCCGTTGACACGTAATAGTGACGCGGTTACCACGAACCTGGTTGCCCGGATGGCCGGGCATGCTGACCGCCGGGGCCCAGCCCCGCCGGTTCGGTTACGCCCGCGCTCGGTTGAATGGCTAACCGTGTTCGAATTCTGATTGGTAAAGCCGCAGGTCATCGGGCTGAACAGCCGATTCTGGTCCGAGCCGAGTGGTCACAAAAGTGTTATTTGCGTGCCTAGTGACACTCTGTCTTATTCGGGGTACGCTTCCCTGGCTTCTATTTGCCCGCGCTGCCAGGAGGTCGGATTGCCCCGCTACGTGACCCGCATCTTAGCTACTTTCGTCGTAGCCGCCCTCGCTGCCCTGACCGGGCTGGTCGGTCTGACCGCCAGCCCCGCGCATGCCGCCACCACCTACTCGCTGCTGATTCTCCCTGATCAAGGCGAAAGCCAGATCTACAACTTCATCAACTCGGCCCAGCACTCGATCGACATGACCATGTACGAACTGCGGGACACCACCGTGGAGAACGACCTGGTCAACCGCGAGAAGGCCGGCGTGCAGGTGCGCGTCATCCTGGACGGCGCGCAGACCTCGGTCAACAGCGCCGCCTTCAGCACGCTGCAGGCCGGCGGCGTCGGGGTGACCTACTCATCGACGGCCTTCACCTACACCCATCAGAAGACCATCACCGTCGACGACGACGAGTCCTACATCTCGCACCGGCAACCTCGACACCATGTACTACTCCACCTCGCGTGACTACGGGGTCTTCGACACCGACGCCAATGACGTGGCCGCGGTCGGGCCGGTCTTCAACGCCGACTACGCGAAGACCTCGATCACCCCGTCCGACGGCGACGACCTGGTCTGGTCGCCCACCGACTCACAGACCCACCTGCTGGCCCTCATCAACGGAGCCCAGCACAGCCTCGACATCGAGCAGGAAGAGTTCGGCGACACGGCCCTGGTCAACGCGATCGTCGCGGCCGAGAACCGCGGCGTCACCGTCCGGGTCGTGGTCGAGAGCCCGTCGTCCTACACCACCGAGCTCAACGAGGTCACGGCCGCGGGCGGCCAGTGGACCGGGTACTCCTCCAGCACCGGCTTCTACGTCCACGCCAAGGCGATCGTGGCCGACTACGGCACCCCGACCGCGAAGGTGTTCCTCGGCTCGGAGAACTTCTCCGTCCAACTCGCTCAACAACAACCGCGAGCTGGGCCTGATCATCACCGATTCCGGCGTCATGAACGGCGTCGAGTCGACCTTCACCGCCGACTTCAACCAGGTCGCCAGCGGCGGCGTCACCGTAAACACTCCCGCCAACCAGACCAGCACCGTCGGCACCGCGGCCAGCCTGCAGATATCGGCGACCGACACCGCGGGCGGCACGCTGTCCTACCGCGGCGACCGGGCTGCCCACCGGCCTGTCGATCAGCTCCACGACCGGCCTGATCTCCGGCACCCCCACCACGGCCGGCACCTCTGCCGTGACCGTGACCGCGACCGACTCCACCGGCCCGTCCGGATCGGCCTCCTTCACCTGGACGGTGAACTCGGCCACGGGCAACACGGTGACCGTCACCAATCCCGGCAGCCAGTCGGGCACCGTCGGCACCGCGGCCAGCCTGCAGATCCACGCGACCGACTCGGCTTCGGGCCAGACGCTCACCTACTCCGCGACCGGGCTGCCGGCAGGCCTGTCGATCAGCTCATCGACCGGCCTGATCTCCGGCACCCCGACCACGGCCGGCACCTCCAGCGTGACGGTGACGGCCAAGGACACCACCAACGCCAGCGGAAGCGCGTCCTTCACCTGGACCGTAGCCTCCGGCGGCGGCAGCTGCACCGCGGCCCAGTTGCTGGGCAACCCCGGCTTCGAGACCGGCACCGCGGCACCGTGGGCGACGACATCCGGGGTGATCGCCGACAACAGCAAGGAACCCCCGCACACCGGCACCTGGGACGCCTGGCTCGATGGTTACGGCACGACTCACACCGACACCCTGACCCAGTCCGTCTCCATCCCCAGCGGCTGCACGAACTACCAGCTGAGCTACTGGCTGCACATCGACACCGCTGAGACCACCACGACCACCGCCTACGACACCCTGAAGGTCCAGATCCTGAACAGCTCAGGGACGGTCCTGGCCACCCTGGCCACGTATTCCAACCTCAACCACATCACCGGCTACGCGCAGCACACGTTCAGCGTGTCGGCCTATGCCGGGCAGACCGTCACGCTGAAGTTCACCGGGACGGAGGACAGCACCAAGCAGACGTCCTTCGTGGTCGATGACACTGCTCTCAACGTGAGCTGAACCGGTTCGGCCTGGTCGGCCATCCCGGCCAGGCCCGCACCGGGCCCCGCGCGGCGGCCGGCTGACCAGTGCAGCCTGCCGCCGCCATGATCGCGGTCGATTACTGGGGTCGCAGGCCCAGCAGATAACCGCGATCACGAAGCGGCGGGTTACCGCGACCGGTCAGCGCCCGAGATAGGCCCGCTTCAGGTCTTCGCTGCGCAGCAGCTCGGACGCCGGGCCGTCCAGCACGATCTCCCCGGTCGACAGGACATAGCCCCGGTCAGCGATCGACAGCGCCATCGTCGCGTTCTGCTCGACCATCAGCACCGCGACGCCGGAGGCGTGGATGTCCTTGATGATCTGGAAGTTCTGCTGGACCAGCGCGGGCGACAGGCCCATCGACGGCTCGTCCATCAGCAGCAGGCGGGGCCGGGACATCAGCGCGCGGCCCATCGCCACCATCTGCTGCTCGCCGCCCGACATCGTGCCGGCTAGCTGCTGGCGGCGCTCGAGCAGCCTCGGGAACAGCGCGTGCACTCGCTCGAAGTCCTCATCCAGCGATTCACCGCGGCGCAGCACCGCGCCGAGCTCCAGGTTCTCCCTGACGGTCATCTGCCCGAACAGGCGGCGGTTCTCCGGCACGATGGCGATCCCGGCGGCGATCCGCTGCGGCACCGGCCAGCTGGTCACGTCCTGCCCGGCCAGCAGCACCTTCCCGGCCCGCGGCCGGACGATGCCCAGAACCGTCTTCAGCGTGGTCGACTTGCCCGAAGCGTTGCCGCCGAGCAGGCAGACCAGCTCGCCCTCGTCCACCCGCAGGGAAATGCCCTCCAGGATCCGCATCTGGCCGTAGTAGGTGGTGACGCGGTCCAGGCTCAGCAGCGGGCCGCTCATTCCGCCTCCGCCAGTGCCTCAGGATCGCGTCCCATGTAGGCCTCGACGACCGCCGGGTGGCTCGCCACCTCATCGAAGCCGCCTTCGGCGATCTTGACGCCGTGGTCCAGCGCGATGACCCGGTCCGAGCAGCCGGCCACCACGTGCATGTCGTGCTCGATGACCAGGATCGCGACCCCCCGCTCGTCCCGCAGCCGCCCGATCAGGTCGGTGACCTCATGGGTCTCGGCCGGGTTCATCCCCGCGGCGGGCTCGTCCAGCAGCAGCAGCCGGGGCCTGGTGGCCAGGGCACGGGCGATTTCCAGCCGCCGCCGGTTCGCGTACGACAGCGAGTAAGCGGGCTGATCCCAGCGGTATCCGGCCAGCCGCTGGCCGAAGAACGACAGTACTTCCTCCGCCAGCGCCCGCACCTCGCGCTCTTCGCGCCGGGCCCGGGGCAGCCGCAGGATCGACTCCCACGGCGCCGCGCGGGTCCCGCCATAGGTCGCGGCCATCACGTTCTCGATCACCGACATGTTCAGGAACAGCCGCAGGCTCTGGAATGTCCGCGCGACGCCCAGCCCGGCGATCCGGTGCGGCGGCTGCCCCGCGATCGACTGCCCGGCGAACCTGACATCCCCGGAACTGGGCTGATACACGCCGGTGATCACGTTGAAGACGGTGGTCTTGCCCGCGCCGTTGGGACCGATCACGCTCACGATCTCGCCGTCGCCGACGTGCAGCTCCAGGTCGGAAAGAGCATTCAAGCCGCCGAACGAGAGCGACAGGTGCTCCAGGCTCAGCACCGGCTCGGCCCCGGGGCGCGCTCCGCCCGGCGCGGTCACGTCACGACCTCGACGCGCCGCGCGCCGAGCAGCCCCTGCGGCCGGGCGTTCATCATCACGATCAGGATCGCGCCGATCAGGATCTGCCGGGTGATCGAGGGCTCGACGATGAGCCGGGCCTCCCAGACGCAGGCCGCGAGGTAGATCGACGGCACCAGCAACACGGTCCGCCAGCGGCCGTGCACCTGTACCAGCGCGATGAGCAGGGCCACCAGCAGCACGAACCCGATGTTGCCGGGCGTCTTCGGGTTAGCCGGAACGATCACCCAGTCTCGCAGCGCGCTGGCGATCCAGCCCGTCGACTGCGGCCCGCCCGCGACCGCGGCCGGCCAGGCGGCCTTGACGATCGCATGCGCGGCGAACCCGAACGCCGCGGTCGCCGCCAGCACGGCCCCGAGCTTGCGCCACGGGCGCAGCTTGACTAGCAGCGTCACCAGGATCAGGCCGTAGAAGATGTAGCCCGCGTCGGTCGGGCTGCGCAGGAAACCGTCCAGGGTGACCATGACCAGCAGAGCGCCCAGGCACGCGCCGCCGATGCTGCCGGCGCCGCCGAGGATGAGCCCGGCGTAGATCAGGATCAGGTACGGCGTGTCGAAGTCCGCCGGGAACACGCTGATCTGCTGCGCGGCGAACACGGTGCCCGCCAGCGCGGCGACCACGGCGCCGAACGCGAACGCCATCAGCCGCACCCGGTTGACCGGGATCGTCATCGACGCCGCGGCCAGCGGGTCCTCGCGCACCGCCTGCCAGGCCCGCCCGGTGCGGGAGGTTTCGAGCAGCCGCAGCACCGCCATGGTCAGCACTAGCAAGATCACTAGCAGGTAGTAGTAGCTCTCGTTGGTGGTGAGCTGGTGCCCGAACGCCTTGATCGGGTCGATCCCGAAAATCCCGTTCGGGCCGCCGAAGGTGCCCGGCGCCACGTTGTTGGTGAACTCGACGAACGCCTCGCCGAAGAACAGGGTGACGATCGCCAGGTAGTCGCCGATCAGCCGCCGCGAGGGCAGCCCGACCAGCAGCCCGAGGATGGCCGCGCCGACCAGCACGACCGGCAGCGAAAGGAAGGCCGGCAGGTGGATGCCGTGCGAGCCGAGCTGGTTGGAGGACAGCAGCGCGAACCCGTACGCCCCGAAGCCGAAGAACGCCACGTAGCCGAGGTCGAGCAGGCCAGCCCAGCCCACGACCACGTTCAGCCCGACCGCCAGCAGCGCCAGCACCAGCGAGTCGATCCCGACCTGCAGCTGGAACCCGCCCAGGCCGAGCAGCGGCAGCACCGCCCCGGCCAGGCCAGCGACCGCCAGCCGCGGCCACCAGCCGACCCGGTCGGACAGGCGCTGGACCTGGCCCGGCCAGCCCGGCCGGTACTCCCGCCGGTGCGCCTGCCTGGCCACCCACTCATCCGCCCCGACCTGCGGTCCGGCTGCCCCCGGCCCGGCTGCCGCTGGTCTCGTCGCGCCTGCCGCCGGGACCTGTGCCGCCGGGGCCGCCGGGGCTGCCGCCGCGCCCCCGGCCTTGGCGGGGTCGGGCGGCTGCGGCGGCTGCGGACCGGTGCTCACGGCCGCCTCATACCTTCTGCAGCTGGGCCTGGCCGAGCAGCCCGCTCGGCCGGGCCAGCATGACCGCGATGAGGATCCCGAACACGATCAGGTTCGTGTAGGTCGAGGAAACGTAGCCGGTTATGAACGACTCGGCCACGCCGATCAGCAGGCCGCCGAGCATCGCGCCCGGGATGGAGCCGATCCCGCCCACCACCGCGGCGGTGAACGCCTTGAGCCCGACGATGAAGCCGATCAGGTTCGTGACCTGGTTGAACAGCAGCCCGGCCATGACTCCCGCCACCCCGGCCAGCGCCGAGCCGAGGAAGAATGTCGCCGCGATCGTGAAGTTCACGTTGATGCCCAGCATCTCGGCGGCCTCCCGGTCGGTGGCCACCGCCCGCATCTGCCGGCCCAGCCTGGTCCGGCTGACCAGCTGCCGCAGGCCGATCATCAGGGCTAGGCCCAGCACGACGACCATGATCTGGACCGCGTAGAGATTGACCGGCCCGATGTGGATCCCGTCCGAGAACGGGATGAATTCCGGCGTGTTGTAGACCCGCGTCTGCCCGCCGAACAGCAGCAGGACCGCGTTCTCCAGGAAGAACGAGATGCCGAGCGCGGTGATCAGCGGCGCCATCCGCGGCGCGTCCCGCAGCGGCCGGTACGCGAACCGCTCGATCGCCACGCCGAGCCCGCCAACCAGGCCGCCCGCCAGCACGAGCATGATCACGATCAGCAGCGGGACCGGGATCGTCAGCGCGGCAGGCCCGCCGAACCACTGGATGACGAAGTAGCCGATGAACGCCCCGATCATGTACAGGTCACCGTGGGCGAAGTTGAGCAGCTTCAGCACCCCGTAGACCATCGAGAAGCCGAGCGCCACCAGCGCGTAGAGCGCGCCGGTGGTGATGCCGTTCACCAGTTCCTGGAGGAAGAAAGCCATGCGCTAGGTGTCCCGCCCACAATGTGCCGCGCGGCGCGCGCCTGCCCGCGACAGGTGCGCGCCGCTCCGGCTGGCCAATTCGGCGATCAGGCGCTCGGGATCAGGTCGTAATTGCCCTTTGCGTCGATCTTGAACAGGAAGAACTTGCCGTTGACCAGGTCGCCGTGGGCGTCGAACTGAATCGGCTGCCCCAAGATCGACGTCGGCTCGTTCGTCTTCTTGATCGCGGCGAGCACGTTGCTGGCGCTCGGCGTCTGCCCGGCCTGGCAGACCGAGGAGATCGCCTCGTCGATCACGTGGGTGGCCGCGAAGATCGGCGGCCCGAACGTGCCGAAGGTCCCGTACTTCGTCTTGGCGGCCGAGGCGATGGCCGCGTCGGCGGGAAGCGCGGTGATGTCCGGGCCGAAGGAGGACACATACGAGCCGTTGATCGTGAACGTGCCCGGCGAGAACAGGCCGTCCGTGCCGAAGATCACCGCTTTCTTATGCTGCTCGGCCAGGTTGCGCCCGAACTGCTGGGCATTGGCGGCGACCTGCCACGGCAGGACGACGACCGACACGCTGGGCGTGACCTTGGCCACCAGCGAGGAGAAGTCGGTCTGCTTCTGCGAGACCGACTCGTGGTCCACCTTGATCCCGGCCTGCTGGAAGACCGGTGTCATCTCGGAGACCAGGCCGGTCGAGTACGACTCCTGGTCATCGACGATCATCAGCGCCTTCGGGTGCAGGGTGTTCACGATGTAATTGGCGTCCTGCGGGCCCTGCACGCTGTCATTGGAGACGACCCGGAAGAAGGTGGGGTTCTTGCCCTGGGTCAGCGTCGTGTTCGTCGCTGACCCGGAGATGAAGGCCACTCCCGCCCGGCCGAATAGCGGCCCGACCGCCTGCACTTCCTGGCTGCCGGCCGGGCCGACCACCGCCACGATCTTCGGGTTCGAGGTGAACTGCTGGGTGACGGTCGTTGCCTGCGCGGGCTGCAGCTGGGTGTCGCCCTGCACCAGCGTGATCTTGGTCTTGTTGGCCTGGTTGTCCATAGCCAGGGCCAGCTGCGCGAAGTGCAGCTGCTCGGTGCCGAGGACGGCCACCGGGCCGGTAATCGGGCCCTCGAAGCCGATCGAAGCGACGCACGTCTTGACCGGGCTCGAGCCGCCGGCGGCGCTGCCGCCGCTGCTGCTGCCGCAACCCGCCGCGGCCAGCGCGGCGAGCGCCATCGTGGCCGTTATCACGCGTTTGCTCATGGGAACTGCCTCCATTGCTGGGGTGCTTCAGAAAGTCCGGGCCCCGTGCGCCGCGCGCGGCGCATGCCCGCCGCAGGCCCGCGGGCCAGACCGGTATCCGCCCGGCTCAGTCACCGGCCAGGCTCGCTTCGAGCGTGACCTCGGTGCTGGCCAGGGCGCGCGTGACCGTGCAGTTTTTCGCCTGCTGAGCCAGGTCAGCGAAGAAAGCCTGATCAACTCCGGGAACGTCGCCCACCGTCTTGAGATCGATGCGGGTGATGGTGAAGCCAGCTTCAGCCGAGGCCAGCGTCACTCGCGCGGTGGTGTGCAGATCGCGCGCGGGGTGCCCCGCCTCGCCCAGCAAGTTGGCCAGCGACATGGTGAAGCAGCCGGCCTCGGCCGCGCCGAGTAGCTCCTCGGGGTTGGTGGCACGCTCTACGTCTTCGACGCGGGCCTTCAGCGAATACGGCCCGTCGAAAGCGCCGCTACCGAGCGTGATTCGACCGCTGCCTTCCGACACCGTCCCCTGCCAGCGCGCCTGTGCGCTGTGGATAATGCGGAAACTCAAGGCGCCATCTCCCACGGTCGCAATTCGTAGGCTGATCCAACCATCGCGGGATACGGGAGTGCAAGAATATCTTTTACGTGATCTGACGGACAGTGACAGGGCGCTGAGCTGCGGACTCCTTCCGCGGCGACGAATCGCGGCCGGCCCGGGAACCGCAGCCGCCCGGCCGCGGGACGTACCTGGCCGGTCTAGCCGGACCTGACACCCAGGTACGTCAGCACGGCCAGCACCCGCCGATGATCGCTGTCCGCCGGCGGCAGGTCCAGCTTGGCGAAGATGTTGCTGACGTACTTCTCCACCGCGCTGTGGCTGACCCGCAGCGCGGTCGCGATTCCCGTGTTCGACCGCCCTTCGGCCATCAGCCGGAGCACGTCGTCCTCGCGCGGCGTAAGCCGGTCCAGCGGGTCGGCCTGCCTGCGCGCCATGAGCTGGGCGACCACTTCCGGGTCCAGGACCGTGCCCCCGGACGCCACCTGGCGCAGCGCGTCCAGGAAATCCGACACCTGGCCCACCCGGTCCTTCAGCAGGTAGCCGACCCCGCTCGTACCGGCCGACAGCAGGTCGGCGGCATAGCTCTCCTCCACATAGGCCGACAGCACCAGCACGGCGATCCGGGGATACAGGCGGCGGATGGCCAGCGCCGCCTGGATGCCCTCGTCGGTGTGCGTAGGCGGCATCCGTACGTCGACCACGACCAGGTCCGGCTGATGCTCGGCCACGGCACTGAGCAGCTCGCGGCCGTCAGCGACCGCCGCCGCCGCCTCCCAGCCGGCCTCGGCCACCAGCCGGATCAGCCCGGCCCGCAGCAGGACCGAATCCTCGGCGATCACGACGCGCACGGCAGCTCCACGGTGATCGTGGTCGGGCCGCCCGGCGGGCTGTCCACCCGCAGCCAGCCGTCGACCGCGCCGGCCCGCTGGGCCAGCCCGCGCAGCCCGCTGCCGTCGCTGTCCAGGCGCGCGCCGCCGTGCCCGTCGTCGGTGACGGTGACGCACAGCCGGTCGCCGCGACGGCGGACGGTGATCTCCGCCTGCGTGGCCTGGGCGTGCTTCGCCACGTTGGCCAGGGCCTCGCAGACGGTGAAGTAAGCGATCGCCTCGATGCCCGGTGCGCACCGCGCGCCGATGTCGACCTGAAGCCGCACCGGGTGCGGGGCGTGCGCCACGAGCCCGGACAGGGCCGCGTCGAGGCCGCGGTCGCTGAGCACCGCGGGATGCAGGCCGCGCACTAGTTCGCGCAATTCCGCGAGGGCCACGGTGGCCTGCTCATGTGCCTGCTCGATGGCCAGCCGGACCGAGGCGTGTTCGTCGCCCATCGTGGCCAGGGTCAGGCCCAGGTTCATGGTCAGGGCGACCAGCCGCTGCTGGGCGCCGTCATGCAGGTCCCGCTCGATCCGGCGGCGTTCCGCGTCGGCTGCCGCGACCAGCCCGGCCCGGCTGCGGGCCAGCGCGTCGACCCGGCGGGTCAGCTCCTGCGCGCGGTCCGGGCCCAGCAGGGCCCGGCCGCCGCCTCGTCGGCCCGGGCGACGCCCCGGGCCACCCACGGCGCGGCCAGCATCAAGATGACGCCCGCCGCGATGGCCGCCGGCCGGCCGGCCGGGACCCGGCCCGGGTAGATCGCCGCGACCAGCACCGCTGACCAGCACAGGGCCACCAGGCCGCCGCCAGCCGGAGCAGCGACCAGCGCGGCCAGGTGGTAACTGAGCTGCCGCCAGGTGCCAGGCAGCCGCCAGGCCCGCAGCAGCCGGGCCGGCCACGGCCCCGGCGCGCCGGCCGGGGCCGGGATGCCGGTGCCGAGCACCGCGCGGAACCGGGCCCGCTGCACCGCGCTCAGCACACTCAGCCACCACAGCAGCGGGACCACCCCGATCACGGCGACGACCAGGTAGACCACCGCGAGCGCGGGAGCCCCCGTCGGCCCGGCGGCCAGGCTCCACCCGGCCGCGATCCACAGCGCCACGAGCAGGAGCGTGATCGCGACGATCAGCAGGCCGGTGAGCGCGTGCAGCGTCGCGCGCCAGGTGCGCGCCGCGCCCAGGGCGCCCGCGGTGGTCACCAGGACGGCTGCTGCGCGTGAGGTCACACCGCCACAGTAGACAGCCCGGGCCGCACCGGACATGGGGTGCACCAGCCACCGGAGCTGCGGATAACCCCACCATCGGGCGGCTGGCTGCCCTACCGACAGCCCGGCCGCGCGCTGCCAGCGTGTTGCTCGTCCCAGCCGCAGCACGGAAGGCACGTCCCGATCATGATCGAAGTACGCGGACTCACCAAGAGATACGGCGATCTGCTCGCCGTCGATCACCTCACCTTCACCGTCCGGCCCGGCGTCGTCACCGGCTTCCTCGGCCCGAACGGCGCAGGGAAGTCCACCACCATCAGGCTGCTGCTCGGCCTCGCCGCACCGACCAGCGGGTCAGCCCTGATCAACGGGCAGCCGTACCGGGATCACCGGGCCCCGCTGCGGGAAGCCGGCGCCCTGCTGGAAGCGCGCTCGGCCAGCCCGGCCCGGACGGCCTACCGCCACCTGCAGGCGCTCGCGCAGGCCAATGGCATCCGCCGGAGCCGGGTAGAAGAGATCATCGATGCGGTGGGCCTGCGCACGGCCGCCCGCCGCCGGGCCGGCCGGTTTTCCCTTGGCCTGGGCCAGCGGCTCGGCATCGCGGCCGCCCTGCTGGGCGACCCGCGCACTGTCATCCTCGATGAGCCGCTCAACGGCCTCGACACCGAGGGCATCCGCTGGGTCCGGTCGCTGCTGCGCGGCCTGGCCGCCGAGGGCCGGACCGTTTTCGTCTCCTCGCACCTGATGAGCGAGATGGCCCTGACCGCCGACCACCTCATCGTCATCGGCCGCGGGACGCTGATCGCCGACGCTCCCGCCGCCGAGGTCATCGCCAGCGCCGCGCCCGGCACCGTCCGGGTCCGCGGCACCGACCCGGCCGCCCTGGCCGCCGCGCTGGCCGGGCCGGGCGTCACCGTCGCCCCGGCCGACGGCGGCGCGCTGACCGTCACCGGGCTCAGCGCCGAGCAGGTGGCGATCGCCGCGCAGGCGGCCGGCCTGACCATCGTCGAGCTCACCGTCCAGCAGGCCTCACTGGAAGAAGCCTTCGTCAGCCTGACCGGGGACGCGGTCGAATACCGCGCCGCCCCGCCCACCCAGGGAGAACACCGATGACCGGCCCCGTGACCACCGTCCTGCCCCCTTACCGCCAGGCCCAGCGGGTGACCCAGCGCCGGGTGATCCGGGCCGAGTTCACCAAGCTGTGGTCGCTGCCTTCAGCCGCCTGGTCGCTGCTGATCTGCGTCGGGGTGATCATCGGATTCGGCGTGCTGTACACCTCGCTGCGCGCCGCCCGGCCGCCGCACGGCGCGGCCGCCGTGGCCGCGTTCGATCCCACCTCGGTCAGCCTGGCCGCAGTGGAGATCGCGATGCTCGTCACCGGGGTGCTCGGGGCGCTGTTCATCACCGGCGAGTACGCCACCGGCCAGGTGCGGAGCACCTTCACCGCGGTGCCCAGGCGGCTGCCGGTGCTGTGGGGCAAGGCGGCAGTGCTGGCCCTGGCTGTCCTTCACGGCCTGCGCAGTAGCGACGGTCGCCGCGTTCGAGATCGGCCAGTCGGTCCTGTCGGCCCGTCACCTCGGCGCCAGCCTGGGCGACCCAGGAGCCTTGCGCGCCGTCCTTGGCAGCGCCCTCTTCCTGGCCGCCGTCGCGCTGCTCGGCCTCGGCCTCGGCGCCCTGCTGCGCAGCACCGCCGGCGCCACCGGCCTGCTGTTCGGCGCGCTGCTCGTGCTCCCGGGGATCGCCGGCCTGCTCCCAGGGACCTGGTCGGATCAGGTCAGCAAGTACCTCCCCGGCCCGGCCGGCCTGGACATCACCTTCACCACGCCCGACCCGGGATCCCTGAGCCCCTGGACCGGGCTCGGCCTTTTCTGCCTCTACCCGGCGGTCGTGCTCAGCCTCGCGGCCTGGCGGCTGCGCCGCCAGGAAATCTGACCGAAATCACTCCAGCGGCTGTCCCTACAGCGGCCCGATCTGCCACCTCCAGCCCTGCCGCTCGTCATGCACCGGGCGGACGGCGGCGGGCTCGGAGGTGTCGGACAGCTCGGCGATCACCCGCACGAGCTGCCGGTGAAAGTCCTCCGGGGTGGGGGGACCGGTTTGTGAGGACTCGGCCACGAGCGTCACGACCGGCTGCTCTCCGCCGGAAAGCCGGGCCGTGACATTGCCGTTGTAGTCGCGGCCCACCCCGACGATGGCGGCGGCCCGGACGATGTCGCTGTCGTCATCCTTGACGACCCAGACATCTGGTCCAGCCATATCTCCCTCCCCGAAATCCCGGCGGGCTGATGCACCGTAGGCCTGCCCTCCAGCGGGCCGAATGCTCAACGGTTAAATGATCTTCGGCAAAAGCCGGTGCGATCCGGGACTGATACAGCTGACTGCCGGTAGCTGCCCTGGCCCGCCCCGGCGCCACGCCCAGGGATTCGCACCCGCCCTGGACCCGGCGCGAAACGCCGGCTACAACCAGTTTCATTAAACCCCATCGCCGCCGGGGCTGGCCGATATCGGCGGCGGCGCCTGGGCCCGGGGCTGGTCCGGCCCGCCCGCCTGTCGCCTGCGCCGGGTAGGGCTGATGAGAGCGCGCGGCCGAGGTTGTAGGCTGATCTCAGCACGTCACGTCGTGCGGCGGGGCCATGCAGGTCACGCAGGTCGTATTTCACGCGCTCCGCTAGGCGGAACTGGTCTCCACGGATCTGGTGGCTGCCAATTACTACGGCCATCCCACTCCGAAAGAGGCATTTTGACCGTCCTACCTCTAGCGCGCCCCGCCGGTACCTGGCCCGGGCGTCGCAACCAGCCGAGCGATGCCGCTGGCCGGCCTGACCTTCGCCAGCTTGGGCGTCCCGGCGCCGATCGTCGCCGCACTCGCCCAGGCTGGCATCGCCGAGCCGTTCCCCATTCAGTCCGCCACCCTGCCCGACTCCCTGGAAGGCCGTGATGTACTTGGCCGCGGCCAGACCGGCTCGGGGAAGACGCTGGCGTTCGCCATTCCGCTGGTCGCTGCCCTGGCCGACGGATTTACCCTGGCCGCCGGCCCCGCGGCCTGGTCCTGATTCCCACTCGCGAGCTGGCCAGCCAGGTCCAGGCGGTCCTGTCGCCGCTGGCGGCCGCGGTCGGCCTGAGCGTGGTGACCATTTACGGCGGCCTGCCGCAGGGCAAGCAGGTCGCGGCGCTCAGGAACCGGGCCGACATCGTGGTCGCCTGCCCCGGGCGGCTGGCCGACCTGATCGAGCAAGGCCACTGCCATCTGGGTGATGTCGAAGTCAGCGTGCTTGATGAGGCCGACCACATGGCTGACCTCGGATTCCTGCCCGTTGTCCGGCGGCTGCTGGCGGCCACCCCGTCCGATGGCCAGCGGATGCTCTTCTCCGCCACCCTCGACCACGACGTTGACGTACTCGTCCGGCGCTTCCTGTCGGACCCGGCCGTGCATTCGGTTGACTCCGGCGCGGCCCCGGTTCCGATCGTGCACCATGTGCTGACGATCTCCGCCACGGACCGGCTCGGCGTCGTCACCGCCCTGGCGGGCGGGCAGGGCCGGTCGCTGATCTTCACCCGCACCAAGCACGCCGCCCGCAAGCTGGCCGGCCAGCTCACCGCGGCCCGGATCCCGGCCGCGGAACTGCATGGCAACCTGGCTCAGAATGCGCGGGAGCGCAACCTCGCGTCGTTCTCCTCCGGCGCGGTCCGCGTCCTCGTCGCCACCGACATCGCGGCCCGCGGCATCCACGTCGACGGGATCGACCTGGTCATCCACGCCGACCCGCCCGCCGAGGACAAGGCCTACGTGCACCGTTCCGGCCGCACGGCGCGGGCCGGGGCCAGCGGGGTCGTCGTCACCTTGCAGACCCCAGCGCAGTCCCGCGACGTCAGCGCGCTGATGCGCCGCGCCAGCGTGATCCCGCTGCGCGCCAGTGTGCGCCCGGACTCCGCGCTGCTGGCCGAGATCGCCGGCCCGCGCGCGAAGCGGATCTCTGCCACCCCGCTGCGCACCCAGGCCGCCAGCACCGCCGACAGCGCCAGCATGGCCAGCGGCCGCGGCGCCGTGGCGCTCTCCGCCAGCTACCGCGGCCGGCGCAGGCGCTGAGACGATGGCTGACCAGGCAGCCGCTACGGCCGGCCGGGCCCAGGGAGGACAGTTGAGCACTGACGCGAGCACCGACGCGGCGAGCCCAGACCAGGCACTCACTGAATCGGCCAGCCTCACCGGGCCGGCTGGCAGCGACTACGCGGAACTATCCCGCGCGATCAGGGGGGCGGGCCTGCTCCGCCACCGGCCGGGCTATTACAGCATCAAGATCAGCGTCAACCTGGTCCTGCTGGCCGCTGGCTGGACGACCTTCGCCCTGCTCGGCCAGAGCTGGTGGCAACTGCTCGTCGCTGTCTACCTGGCCGTGATCGCGACCCAGATCGCCTTCATCGGGCACGACGCCGGCCATCGTCAGGTCTGCGGCTCCAAGCGCGGCGCCGACCTGATCGGCAGGATCCACGGCAACCTGCTCACCGGGCTGAGCTACGGCTGGTGGACGGCCCGGCATAACCGCCACCATGCCCACCCCAATCAGGAAGGCCGCGACCCCGATATCGCCAGCCTGGTCCTGGCCTTCACGCCGGAGCAGGCCAGCGCCCGGCGCGGTGCCGCCGCCTGGCTGGCCCGGCACCAGGCCTGGCTGTTCTTTCCTATGCTGCTGCTTGAGGGCATTAACCTGCATACCGCCGGGGTCCGGGCGCTTGCCCGCCGTCGCGGGACCAGGGTCAGGCTGACCGAGATGGCCCTGCTGGCGCTGCACTTCGGCGCCTACCTGACCGCCGTTTTCCTGGTCCTGTCCCCGCTGCACGCGCTGGCCTTCATCGCCGCCCAGCAGGCCGTGTTCGGGGTTTACATGGGTTCGTCGTTCGCCCCCAACCACAAGGGAATGCCGTATTTCGGCCGCGACGAGAAGCCCGACTACCTGCGCAGCCAGGTCCTCACCTCGCGGAACATCCGCGGCAGCTGGTGGGCCGACTTGCTCCTTGGCGGCCTGAACTATCAGATCGAGCACCACCTGTTCCCTTCGATGCCGCGGCCCAGCCTGCGGCGGGCCCAGGCGCCCATCCGCGCGTTCTGCGCCGCGCACGGCATCCCCTACTGCGAGACCGGCTTGGTGGCCTCCTACGCCCAGGTCCTCAGGCACCTAAGCGCCGCCGGCGCCCGCTGACCGGCCACGCACCCGCGGCTGACCTCAGCCGCACCCGGGTTTACAGGCTGTCTCGGCGCGCGATCGGGGAGCGGACGCGCGGCAGCAGCCTGATCCCGCAAGAAATGCAGATGACAGCAATCATTATCCAGGTAACGTCAATCAGGCGATAAGGCGGATAATCCGCCAGATAAGCTATACTCGGCACAATTCCTGCGATCACCGACCCGGTTACTACGCCCACGAGAATTGCCCGCTGGCGACTCGATCGCGCAGAAGAACTCTGATGTTGAGTTACCTGCAAATTTCTGCCGAGTTGCGCATCAATCCGATTGCTTATCTCCTTGTCAATTTTGCTGAGGAACGACTCCACGACAGCGTCGTGGTACTCGGGGCCAAGTTCACGGTATATCTCGGCGGTGGCGCGGATCTCATCTGAAGACAGCGGCGGGTTACCCATGGAATCACGATACATCCCAGAGAATGGAAGGGTACTAGTACGCGCAGGCCAAATGCGAAGTACCCGCAGAGCAGTTTGACTCCTTTCCCCTTCGCTAACACATCCCCGGCAACTGCACGCCAGTGCCAAGAAGATCATCCTCCGGGCCTCTGACCTGTGCCTTTGCGTCGGGACGGGATTAATACCACAACCTCTGGGAGCTCGGCTCAGCTGGTTGTCACCGGCCGGCGACCTTGGTGTATCCGGCGGGAATACGGGGCGTCAGCTGGGCCAGATTAGCCGCGGTCGGAGGCAGGAACCGGAAGGTGAAGATGTACCTCCCGCCGTCAAAGCCAGGGACGACTTGCCGCAATGGCAGGTACATCCGCGCATCGACCCACACATAGCTATCGTCGGTATTCCCGCAGGTAGCAAGCTTGATGGCCGCATGTCCAGCCAGCACGCCCCGGCCGATGACCTGTGCTTGCCCGGCCGCGACCGCGCCGCGGATCTGCGCGGCACCGTCGAACCGCGCGTCGGTCCCGAAGACACTTACCTTCTGCCCATGAGCGATGCATCGGTTTCCCGCATCGAGCTACGGCCCTCCTTCGTCGTTCGGCGGCGAGTTCTTCCGGGGCCGGCTCCGTCCTCACCCGGTCATTACGCGACAAGCGCCGAGCGTTCGCACTGCACCGGGAAGCCCGCACGCTCGCGCACCAGGCATGCGGCGGCAGTGCCGGCGAAGGCATGACCGGACCGGCACGCAGGGCCCGGGCAACCACAAGCTCGGCATGGATCTCGCGCTCGACGCCATGAAGGGCCCGCGGATCGGCACGGGACGAAGAACGCTGAGCGCCGCCTAGGACCGTGTTGGCACCCGGGCCCGTTGGCTGACAACCACTTCGCGGGCTACCTTAAGCTCTATTTATGGCCAAAATCGTACATATACGACCAGTCACAGAGGCCGAGCTAGACCTGCTCGAAGTGCTCTTCACCGATCCTGGCGAGACGACGCTGTACGGGTTTTTTGGTTACCAGAACCCGGGCCAGCTACGCCGGGATTTTGCTGAGCCGGGCTTCATGACCGAAGACCGCGGCCGGCTTGCCGTGGCCGTCGGTGCCGGGGACGAGGCCGGCGAGTTCATCGGCGCGGTCAGCTGGTTCAAGGTACACACCGGCCCAACCTCCTATAGCTGGAACATCGGGATCGGGCTGCTGGCCCGAGCCCGCGGGCGGGGTACGGCACCCGGGCGCAGCGACTGCTCGCGGAGTACCTGTTCGCCCACACGCAGGTGAACCGGATCGCGGCCGAAACCGAGGTCAGCAATGTGGCTGAGCAACGGTCACTGGAGAAAGCCGGTTTCACCCGCGAGGGCACGCTGCGCGGATCCTGCTTCCGGGCCGGGCAGTGGCGGGACATGGCGTCCTACTCGATGGTGCGCGCCGACGTGAACCCAGGCTGACCTGCGCAAGCGCGGTCTTACGGATCGTGCTGCACCCAGATGTTCGGCTCCCAGTAGGCGCCCGCGTCCCCGGTCACGCACAGCGGGGCCAGGCCTCCGGGGAACACGTAGTCGCCGTCGTCGGGGAAGGCCATCTGGGTCCAGGCCGCCCAGTCGGAGGTGGGCGCGGTGATCTCCAGCGATCGGGGCTCCGGGCGCACGGATCCGGCCGCCCAGGCGGGCATGCACGCGCAGCCACGGGTCGAACGGCAGGCCGTCTTCCCGCCGCCAGCCGGCGTAGCGCTCGATCGGGATCAGCGGGTAGCGGTCCTTCCGCGACGGGCGGACGGGGGCGACCAGCGGGGCCAGCTTATGCTGGCGGGCCACCGCCGCCATGGCCGCCACGACCATCCCGCTCAGGCCGCCGCCCTGGTAGTCCGCGGCGACCTCCGCGGCCAGAGCGGACAGCGCCGTCGGGCGGTCCGGCTCGTCGACGGCCCGTATGCCGAGGGCGTCGATCCCCGCCGGGAGGCCTTGGAGGGTGCCGTCCCAGCGGAACGGGATAGTCCGGCCACGGGCGATGATGCGGTCGCAGCGCCGGTCGGCGAAGAGAATCTGCAAGCCGGCGTGCTGGGGGAACAGTGAGCCGAAGTACCGGCCGGTGTGGTTGCCATGGTGGTTGTAGGTCGGCCAGAGGCCTTCGAAGAGCTCGCCGTCGCGCGCTCGCGACCACAGGTCCGGCCGCTCTGCCGCCGTGCAGGCTTCCAGCCAGCTGGGCGCGCCCGATGGTGCCTGCACGTGCGCACTCTAAGCCGCTGCGAAAGCCGTCCGCAAGGCGCACGCATTCGGGACGGGGGCCACGTCCGGCAGTCCGTCGCATCCGTCCGCGACGTGGTGCCGCGCTAGCAGCGGCTGCGGCATTCCTAACCGAACGTCCGGTCATGTCCAGAGCGTCCATCGCTTGCGGGTCAGGACGGCGCACTGTGATGGTAACCGGGCCCGGTCACAGCATCGCCAGTAGCATCGCCGCCATGCCGGCACTCATGGCGGCGTGGCCGGCCGCGGCCGCGCCGTTCCCGCGTCGCCCTGCACCGACGGCCCGGACGAACCACGGGATGGCGGCCAGCGCGAAGTAGGCCGCGAGCAGGGCGCTGATGGCCAGCACGGGGGCGGGCATGACGGGATGCGACATGGCGGGCATGGCAGGGTGCGACATAGCGCGCATGACCGTGCTGGTCGTGCTCATCGTGCTGGCGGTCCCGGCCGGCGCCATGTGCATATCGGCGGGCATCGCGATGAGCATCCAGATCATGGCGCCCGCCATCAGCACATGATGGGCGCCGGGCAGGCTGGCCTGCCAGGCCCCGGCCGACGCCCTGGCGCTGGCGCAGCCCGAACCAGATCACCGCGCAGCCGAACAAGGCCGTCTGCGACCACACGGCCAGGGCGGGCTCTGATCGCCAGGTCATGGCGATCAGAGCCGCGCTCATCAGCACGTGGAAGCCGCCGCCGACCCAGTCTGCTGTCCGCGCCGGTCCCGGCCGCCCGCGCACCGGCATCCACCCCAGCCCGGCGGCGGCGAAGACGACGGTGATCAGCCACCTGGCCGCCAGTGCCGTGACCATCATGAACCCGAGTCGTGGACGTCGTCCTCGGGCAGCTCGCCGTACTCGTCGTGCCAGTTCCACCACTCGTACGGCGGGGTCTGGGGATAGCCCTCGGGCGAGTCCTCCCACTCCTCCTGCCGCCCGAGCGCGGTCATGTCGAGGTAGCTCCAGGTGCTCCCCATCGCCTCGTCGCCGCGGTTGTTGATGAAGTAGGTGCGGAACACGCGGTCGCCGTCGCGGATGAACGCGTTCGTGCCGTGCCACTCGTCCACGCCGAAGTCGGCGTCGAACTCGTCGGTCATCGTGTACCAGGGCATCGTGCCAGCCCATCCGCGCCTTCACCCGCTCGATGTCCGGCTGCGGCGCGCGCGAGACGAAGGCGAGCGTGGTGTCGCGGGCGTTCAGATGGGCGACGTGGGCGACCTGATCGGCCACCAGCGAGCAGCCGGGGCAGGCGTGGTCGGGCCAGCCGAACACGCCGGGCTCGAAGAAGGCGCGGTAGACGATCAGCTGACGACGACCCTCGAACAGGTCGAGCAGGCTCGCCCGGCCCTCCGGTCCGTCGAACTCGTACTCCTTCTCCACCGCCAGCCACGGCATCCGCCGGCGGTCCGCGGCCAGCGCGTCACGGGCGCGGGTCAGCTCCTTCTCCTTCACGAGCAGCTGCTGGCGCGCAGCCTCCCACTCGGGCGGCGAAACGATCGGGGGTGTCTTCACGGTGCTGTCCTTCCTGTTCCTATCGGCAAAGGTCTGCCACCGGATGTGCTGGGCGGCGAGCTGCTGGCCGAGCTCACCGGCTGAGGTGGTCCCGCAGCGCGTCGAGCGGGCCGTCCCAGTCGCGGGCCAGCGCGGCCAGGAACTGCTGCGCCACTTGCATCGGGGCGGAGCGGAGCCGGTACCGCACCCGGCGCCGCTCCCCCGGCTCGGCCGTCACCAGGCCCGCCTCGGCCAGCAGGGCCAGGTGCTTGGCGATGGCCTGCCGGGTGATCGGCAGGCGACCGGCCAGGTCCGTGGCCGTGGCCGGACCGCCCGACGCCAGCGCGGCCAGGATGGCGCGCCGGCTCGGGTCGGCCAGCGCGACGAAGACCTGTTCGGCGATCGCCTCGATGTCAGGCGGCATCGAGGTAGTCGACCAGCTCGCCCAGCTCGCTCGCCCAGCCCTCGGTGTTGCCGTCGAACGCCTTGCGGTAGGCGTCGTCCGGCAGCTGGGCGAAGCCGGACTCGACCACGGTCAGCCGCGTGCCCGCACCGGCCGGCTCGAGCGTGAACTCGACGTAGGTGCGACGCGGATCGTCATCGGGCAGGCCGTAGATGTGCCAGGTGAAGCCGAACACCGTCGGCTCGTCGACCCGTTCGACCCGCATGTCGGCGGTGTGGCCGCCGGTCCAGGTCATCTGGGCCGACTCCGCCCGGGCGCAGGTCGATCGTCGCCTGGTTGCCGAACCAGCTGCCCAGGCCCTCGGCGGTGGTGAGCGCCGCCCACACCTTGGCCGGCGGGTGGGCGATCTCGACGATCCGCTCGATGCGATCGGGGAATCCCATGACATACCTCCAGCAAGTAGCAACTGACTGGTTGCTACATTATGGCAACCATCTGGTTGCGTCAACCTCCGTGCCCTCGCCGCGGCCTGGGCTACTGCTACCTGCCGCCAGCGCGGCCATCGCGGCGCGGGCCCACTCGAGGCTGGCCCGGTGCATGGCGATGCCGTGCTCCAGGGCCAGCCCCGCGTGCCGTTGCGGGGAGGGGACACCCGATGCGACGTACTGCTCAAGGCCGCAAACATAGCCATCCAGCGCGTCGGCCAGATCGCTCAGGAAGGCCAGGACCGCCGCCCGGCCGAGCTGCTCCTCCATCAGCGCGAAGCGCATCAGGTGCAGCCCCAGGTCGGCGGCGACGGTGGCCGGGGCAACCGGCTGGCGGAGCCAGGCCAGGTGGGCCGATCGGCCGGCTGGCGTCACGTGGTAGAGCCGAAGCGCGCGGCGCCCGCTGGATACTTTGGTCTCTGCGCGCAGCAGGCCGCGGCGCTCCAGCCGGCGCAGGGCCGGGTACAGCGCGCCAGGGCTGGGCTGATACACGTTCGCGGGCGAGGCGTTGAACAGCTTCTTCAGCCCATACCCCGAGCGCGGCTCGGCGGCTATGACGCCGAGCAGCACCTGCTCGAAATCGGTCAGCGGACGCCCAGCCGGGTCGGGTGAAGCCATGTCTGTTCCAATGAGTCGATTCGACTTATATCCTATGGTCGGCAGGACGAGGCGGGGCCGGACAAGCCGTTACCGAACGGGACGCAGCAGAATGCAGAGCGTGAAAGCGCCAGAGCGGGATCCCCGCCGAGCAGCCGGCCAAGACCATTCAGAACGGATTAGCTGGCGGTTATCAGGTGCTAGCCGCCCAGCCACACCATGCCACGCAAATCCGTGCACCGGCTGAGGTGCCGCACCAGGGAGCCCTGAATGGACGCTAGCGTCTGGATACTCAACCTCGTCATCCTGGCCATCGTGCTGACCGCGGACCTCGGCCGCCGCAGGATCACCACGATGCGACTGCTGCGCCCGGTCATCGCCGCGGCCATCATCATCCCGTTCTTCTTCAAGGGCGCCGCTTCCAGCGGGCACGGCCTGCTCCTTGAGATCGCCGGGCTGGCCGCCGGGGCCGCCCTCGGCGGCCTGGCCGGGACGCTGATCCGGGTTACTTACGACAGCCAGGAAGACCGCTCCATTTCCTGGGCTGGCCTGCCGTATGCAGCGGTCTGGATCGCCGTCACCGCTGGCCGCATCTACTTCACCTACGGCGCCAGCCACATCTTCAGCGTTCAGCTGGGCAGCTGGATGGTTGCCAGCCAGATCACCGTCGGCGCCCTGACCGACAGTCTCATCTTCGTGTCTATCGCGATGCTGCTCGGCCGCACCGGCATCCTGGCCGCCAAGTCCCGCGCCGTCACCACCCGGGCCGCGCGCACCGGGGCCCCCGCCGCCGTGGACCAGCTTGACCGCGAGGTCAGCGCTGGGTGAAGCTGCCATCAGGATCGCGCACAAACGCAGCCGGGCTGCATCTTCGGGCGACCGGAGAGCCCGGGATAGGAGACCCTGATGATTTACCTGATCGTGAAGCTCATCCAGAAACTGAAGCGCCGGAAGGCCAGCTGACAGCGGTATGATTCGGCCGCCCGCGCAAGTGCGGAGCGGAATGAATGTACCGCCACCGCCTGATTAGCACTCTACCGTGCCGTCTATTAGCTCTCTCATCAGGTCGGCATGGCCGTTATGGCGGGCGTACTCCTCAAGCATGTGGTTGTAGATCCACCACACCGAGAACTCCGCGAGCTGCCCGCCCCGCAGGCGGAGACCAGTATCGTCGAGAGAACGGGCCGCCGCCGTCTGCCGGCTTTGCTCGCACTCCGCCTGCCAGATGGCTACATCGGCAGCCCAGTCAGCATCGTCAATCGCCGTCCAGTCGGCATGCGGGTTATCCTCCCGCAAGAAGATCGCAGGTATAACTGGGTGTTGCGTTGCCCCGGCCCTCCGCCCGCGCCGACGCCAGGCACCGGCCGATTAAGCCTTTAGCTTGACCCTGACGGAAAGCGCCGAATGGAGTTACCATTATTCTGGGTCTTCCTTCACCGGCACCGAATCCGTGCGGGTGACCGCCAGGCCGTTTTATCGCACCGGACGGGGGCAGGCCCGGCCCAAGGTCCGCCGGGTTACCGTACGGATGTGGCCTCGTGCACGCCGAACGACCTCGCTGATGACCTGCTCGCTGTTCATGCCGAGCGCGGTCCGATCGGAGCGAGCCTGGCCGGGCTGGCTGGCTACGATGACCGGCTGCCCGACCCCGCCGAGATCGCGGAACAGGCGCTGGCCTCCCGCGTCGCTCGCATCGCGGGCCGGGCTCGCCGGCTGGATCCCGGGACGCTGAATGCCACTGACCGGGTCACTCTCGCGGTCGTCATCCACACCGCAGGGTCGCTAACCGACACCATCAGCGCGGGCCTCCTTGAGCACACCGTCTCGGACACCTTCACCTCGCCCGCGCATAATCTGCTGGTCAGCCTGCCGCTGGTGTCGGTGTCCGGGACCGGCCAGGCGGACGCGTACCTGCGCCGACTCGGGGACGTGCCGCGGTACTTGAGGGCCGTGGCCGACCGGCACCGGGCCGGACTGGCGGCCGGCCGGAGCCCGGTGGCCCGCCTGGTCGCGGCCACGGTCGGCCGGCTGGACCGCTACCTGGCCGATGATGACGGCGACCCGCTGCGCCGGCCCGGTTCGGATATCAGCACCCTGGGCAACTTCGCCGACCGGCGGGACCGGCTGCTCGCCGAGGTCGTACATCCCGCGGTGGCGGGCTACCGGCGGATGCTGGCCGACGAACTCGCCGGTCGTTCCCGCCCGCCCGAACGCTGCGGCCTGTGCTGGGTGCCCGGCGGCGAGGCGGCGTACGCGGCGCTGGTGCGCGCGCAGACCAGCGCCGGCCGCGAGCCCGAGGACCTGCACCGCACCGGGCTGAAGCTGATGGCCGGACTCGCCGAGGAGTACGCGGGCCTGGGTGCGCGGGTGCTCGGCACCTCGGAAGTGCCCTCCGTCCTCGACCGGCTGCGCCATGATCCCGGGCTGTGCTGGATCGAGCCGGCTGAAATCCTCGCCGCCAGCCGCGGCGCGGTGCACCGCGCTGACGCCGCCGCTCCTGGCTGGTTCGGCCGGCTGGCCGCGCGGCGCTGCGAGGTACGCGCCGTGCCCGACGCCGATACCTCGTCCGTGGGCTCGGCCTACTACACCGCGGCGCCCCTGGACGGCACGCGTCCGGGCATCTTCTTCGTCAACACCAGCCATCCCGCCCGGCGCCCGCGGCACACGGCCGAGGCCGTTGCCTTTCACGAGGCGGTGCCGGGCCACCACCTCCAGCTGGCCCTGGCGCAGGAACTGACCGACCTGCCGCTGCTACGCCGGCTGGCCACGATCAACGCCTACGTCGAGGGCTGGGCGCTCTACGCCGAACGGCTCGCCGACGAGATCGGCCTGTACTCCAGCGACCTGGCCCGGCTCGGCATGGTCACCGAGGACTCCTGCCGGGCCGGCCGCTCGTTGTCGACACCGGCTTGCACGCACGCGGCTGGACCCGCCAGCGCGCCGTCGACTACCTGCGCGACAACACCGCGATGGCGGACATCGAAATCCAGCACGAGGTCGACCGCTACATCGCCGAGCCCGCACAGGCGCTGTCCTACATGACCGGCCGCCTGGAGATTCAGCGGCTGCGCCGGGAGGCTGAACGCACGCTCGGCGGCCGGTTCGACGTCAGGAGGTTCCACGACGCCGTACTGGGCGGCGGCGCGCTCCCGCTGACCGTGCTCGCCGACGTCGTCGCGGACTGGATCGCCACCGTGCGCGCCCAGCCCCGGACCGCCCAGCCCCGGACCGCCCAGCCCCGGTAACCCGCGGCGGCCCGGAGATGGCGCTGATGCCGGTCCTTCATCCCGGGGTAAAGGCAACACCGCGCCCGCCAGGGTGCTGATAGGTCAGGGTGCTGATAGGTCAGGGAAAGCTGACCTTGATGTCGAGGCCGCCTTCGGTGCGGGCGGTGGCGGTGAGCGTGGCCCGGTGCGCGGCCGTGATGGCGCGGACAATGGCCAGGCCAAGCCCGTGACCGCCGGTGTCGCCGGTACGGTCGCTGCCCAGTCGCCGGAACGGCTGGAACAGGTGGTCCACCTCCTCGGGCGGGATCGGCAGCCCGGTGTTAATGACCGACAAAGTCGCCTGCCCGCCAGTGACGTCCGTGGAGATCTCCACCCGGCCGCCCAGCTGGTTATGGCGAAGGGCGTTGTCGACCAGGTTGGCCACCAGGCTTTCTGCCATGTTCGGGTCGCCGGTCGCGCGGGCGGCGCGCAGAGCCGTCTCCACCCGGATGCCGCGGCGCTCGGCTTCGGGCTGGCGGCTTTGGATGACATTTCCGGCGACCTCAGCGAGGTCGAAGGCTTCCCACCGCTCTATCCCGCGCTCGCTGCTGGCCAGCGTGAGCAACCCGCCAATCAACCGCTCCTGCCGCTCGCCCAGGCTGAGCAATTCCTCGCAGGTGGAGCGGAGTGCCGGGGGGCTGGCGTCCGGATCGGCCAGCGCCACCTGCAGCAGGGTCCGGCCGGCCGCGAGCGGGGTACGCAGCTCGTGCGAGGCGTTGGCCACAAACCGCCGCTGCGCCTCGAAGGACGCCTCCAGCCGGGCGAACAGGTCGTCCAGGGTCTGGCCGAGCTCGGCGAACTCGTCACCCGGACCGCGCAGGGCCAGGCGCTGGTGCAGGTTGGTGGCGGAGATCGCGCGGGCCGATGCGGTGATCGCGCGCAGCGGCCGCACCACCCGGCCGGCCAGCAGCCAGCCGGCCCCGACGGCGAGCACGATCACGACACCGATCATGACCACGCCGCCCGGATTCTGGCTCGCGTCGTGGGCGATGGTGCCGAAAAAGGACAGGGAGGCAAACCCGCAGCCGGACACCGGATGAGCCGGCTGGGGCCCGGCTGCCTGGCAGCCGGCGTGCACGATGAAGTTCGGCTTGAGGATCTCCGCGATCGCGCCCAGGGCCGCTGCCGACACGCAGAACAGGGCGGCATACAGCAAGGCCAGGCGTACCCGCAGCGTCCGGGTCGCCAGCCGGAACGCGGGGCGCAGCGCCCGAGAAGTGACCATCATGACTCTCCGATCAGGTAGCCGCCCTCGCGGACGGTGCGGATGACCGGCGGGTCGCCGAGCTTGGCGCGCAGCCGGTACATCGTCTGCTTGACCGCGGTGGTGAACGGGTCGGCCGCCTCGTCCCAGACCCGTTCGAGCAGCTCCTCGGCGGAAATCACCCGGCCCGGGCGACCGAGCAGGTACTCAAGAACGGCGAACTCCTTGGCGCTGAGGATCAGGCGCTGCCCGGCCCGCCGCGCCACCCGGCTGGCGGGGTCCAGGCTTATGTCGCCGTAGTGCAGCACCGGGGGCACGGGCCGGGCCCGGCGGCCGAGCGCCCGAACCCGGGCGGTCAGCTCGGGGAAGTCGAACGGCTTGGCCAGATAGTCGTCGGCGCCCAGGTTGAGGCCTTCCACCCGGTCGGTCAGGCCGCCGGACGCGGTCAGCATCAGGATCCGGCTGGGCGAACGCCCGGCCGTCAGGCGCCGGCATATCTCGTCGCCGGGCACCCCGGGCAGGTCCCGGTCCAGGACCACGACGTCGTAACTGGTGACGGCAAGCTGCTCGAGCGCGTCGGTTCCGTCATGGGCGACGTCGACCGCCATGCCTTCGCGGCGCAGGCCGGTGCCGATGGCCCGCGCCATCGGCTCGAAATCCTCGACCACCAGCACCCGCATGACCTGCCCATCCCTGCGTGCCGCCGTACCTGATCCGGCCTTCAAAGAATGCCAGGCCGCCGGTCTTGCGCAGGTAACAGCAGCTGGCACCTGGCCGAGACCCGGCTGTCGCGGACAACCAGGTCACTCCAATCTCCGCGAGAGGGATCACAGCTGCAGACAACGGGCCCGCAGGAAGGCCGGCGGGTTCTCCCTTGGCCTGCGGCAACGGCTGGGGATCGCCGCGGCGCTGCTCGGCGACCCCCCGGCGCTGATGCTGGACGAGCCGTTCAACGGGATGAACCCCGAAGGCATCGCCCGGTGCTCTACCTCGCGCTGATCGCGTTGCTCAGCCTGGGGTGCGGCCGCCGCCGTAACTGTGGGCGGCGGCGGTTAGACGTGCCGGAATCCGGACGGAATCGGCTGGTGCAGCCTGGCCATGTTGGCCGCCGTCGGCGGCAGCCAGCGGAAGTCAATCTGGAAGCCGTAGTGGCGGCCATGCGATATCAGCCGGACGGGCCGGTAGGTCGACGCGTCGGCCCACAACGTCCCTTGCCAGCCGACGTCCTGCGGCTGGCAGCGGCGCTGGTCGTTGGCCGCGGCGCAGGCGCGCTGGTAGCTGCTGGCCAGCTTCAGCTCGATCGTGTCAGCACCATCTACCCGCCGGTGCCCCGCGACGGCAGCACCGCACGACAACAGCTTCCTGACCTCGCGCGCCCACTGAGCCGGGGTCCGGTCAATCTGGCCCACCGTGCAGCCAAGCTTGGCGGTGGCCGGGGCGGTGGCCTGGTAGGTGCCACGCCACCAGACCCGCTGCGGATAGCTGACCGAGGTATCGACACTCCGTCCTGACCTGGTGTCGCTCTCCAGGCTCAGCGCGACTTTGCCGCTGCGCGTGGTGAGCTGGACGTGCTCCAGGGGGCCACGGGACCACCGGCGAATCACGCTGGCCTCCACAGCGGCGGGCGAGCCATGCGGGATGGCCGCGTAAATCCTGAAGCCCCAGCCGGTCTCCCTGGTATACGCGATCAGCTGGCCGGCGTCGGCCTGGGCCAGCGCCCGGTCGACCCGGCTGATCACCACTGCCGTGGTCTGGACCGTCATAGTCCGGCTGACCTGGCTGTGGTGCGGGGACAGGCTTCCGGCCCCCGCGGTGCTGACCGCCATGGCCGTCACGGTGGCCACGGCGGTCGCGCCGGCCACGGCCGTTCCGGTCGCCCAGCCGATCCTGGCCCGGCGCCTGCGGCGCAGATTCCGGCGCACATCGGCCGCCAGCCCGGCCCGAATGTCGACGCTGTCGGTGAACCATTCCATGCTGTCGCATACCAGTTCGTCGAATTCCCGGCTCATGTCCTGTTCTCCGTCAGCTCGAGATCGTTGTCTAGCCATCCGGCGGCGAGTTCTCGCATCCGGCGCCGGCCGCGCGACGCCGCCGCCTTGACCGTGCCCTCTGAGCAGCCGAGCAGCTCAGCCGCTTCGGCATCTGATAGTTGCTCCCAGTACCGCAGCACGACCGCCGAGCGCTGCTGCGGCGGCAGTAGGTGCAGTGCGCGAATCAGCGCGTCCCTGAGGTCGACGGCGGCCGTCAGGTCAGGCTCAGTGGTCCGCTGGCCGGCGCCGATCACCGGCAGCTTGCGGCGCCACGCTTCCCGCCGGCGCCAGCCGTCGGCCGCCAGGTTGTACAGCGTTCGCCTGAGGTATCCCTCCGGGTTCCCGGTAATCCGCGATCCCTGCCGGATCAGCCGCTCCAGCGCGGCCTGCAGCAGGTCTTCACCGTCCTGGCGGCCGCCGGCCAGCAGCACCGCGGTCCGCATCAGCTGGGTACCGCGTTCGGCCAGCAGCAGTTCGAGCGAATCGGCACCCTGAGCTTCCTGCACGCCACCACCTCCTCTCGTCTATCAAGTACGAAGGAGAGGGCTGGCTAGTTGACCGCCAGTCAGGCCGGCCGGTCTCACCCCCGCCTGAGTTGCCCGGGCAGGGCGGGCAGCGCACAACGGGTGACCATGAGACCGGCGGGGCCCCTGCTGCCGTTGTGGTTGCAGCAGGCGCCCCGCCGGGGCCAGGGAGGTACCCCGGGCCGGCCTGCCCCGACCGGTGGCCGGGCGTCGGCCGGCCCGCTTGCCTAGCCGGTGAACTGGGTGAAGATCCGGGTGAAATCGAGTGACGCCTGGCTTATGTCCGAGCACTGCGATAGTCCGCTGGCGCTGCCGCTACACGGCTGGTCCCGGTCGACCGACCAGAACGACAGCCGGCCCAGGTGATTCTGCTGAGCAAAGCTGACCAGCGATCGCGCGTCGGCCTCGCTGAAGACTTCGGCCGAGTCGTCGTTCGTCCCGATCATGGGCGTCACGCCGATGTTGGCGTAGGTCATCGCGGGCCACACGGTCTTAGCGAAGGCCAGGGTGTCCTGCGCGGCCTCGATCGCGTAGGAGCCCATGTCCGACCCCGGCGTGTCGAAGCTCCCGCCGTAGTCCATGGTCATGATGTTGATGACGTCGATCCGGGCGCCGATCGACTGCGCTTGCTGCAGGAACGCGTCCCCGCTGCTGACCGGCCCGGTTGGCAGTACCGGGATGGTGACCGAGACGACCAGGCCCGGGTTGGCCGACTCCAGCGCCTTGACGGCCTGGAACCGGGTGGCGTTGTCCGCCGTGTCGGCGATGGCCGCGCCTTCTATGTCGAAGTCGATGTGCGTGACGTGCAGCGCGTTGATGACCGACTGGTAGGCCGCCGTCAGCTGGCTCAGGTTCGTGCACGACTGGGCCAGCTCGATGCCGGAGGCGCCGCCGAACGAGGCGATCGGCTGGGCGCCGTCCGACTCGGCCGTGGCGATCTCGCCCGAAACAGTGGGATCGTTGGTCACCGGCAGCGTGTCACCCCAGATCGGCGTGCAGCCGCTGCCGATCACGAAGGCAGTGGTGAACGCCTTCAGCCCGGCCTGGGTGGCGGCCGAGTTGAGCATGGGCTCCTGGTTGTTGGTCAGGTCGACGTAGGGCGCGACCGCGAAGCTGCCCGGCGGAGTCCCGCCGCCCCCGCCCCCGCCTGCCGCCGATGTCGTGGCCGAGACTGAGCCCGACTTGGCCGACTCGCCCGCGCTGTTAGTCGCGGTGACCGCGAAACTGTAGGTCGTCGAGGCGGCCAGGCCGCTCACCGTGGCCGAAGTTCCCGTTACCGACAGCGCTTTCGTCCCGTTCTCGTAGACGTTGTAGCCCGTCACAGTGCCGGCCGGAGCGGTCCACGACAACGACACTGACGACGACGACGTTCCCGTGACCGTCAGCCCGGCCGGCGCGCCGGGAGGTGTCGCCCCGCCTCCTCCGCCGGCTGCGCCGCTGAGTGACAAGTCGTCGGCGAAGTAGGTCCCCTGGGCGTACCAGCCGTGCACGTACACCGTGACGCTTGTCGTCGAGGCGCCGGTGCTAAAGGTCGTCGAAAGTTGCTGCCAGGTCGCCGCGGACGGCGTCCAGTTGTCGGTGTCCGTAGTGCCGCTGCCGGTGTCGCCGATAAAGACGTAGTTGCCTTCCACCCAGCCGGACAGCGTGTACGACGAGCTCGGCTGCACGCTGACCGTCTGAGTGCACTGCGCGTCATCACTGCTGTTCGCGGCGCCCTTCAGGGCGTGTGATCCGGAATGGACGGGGCTGGCCGTCACGCTGTCAATGCTGGAGCAACTCCAGCCGGACAGCGAGCCGGTCTCGAAACCAGGGTTAGCCAGCAGGTTCGTGGCGGCCGACGCCGGCCCGAGGCTGGCCGTCAGCGCGAACGCGCTCGTCAGCAGCACGGCTACCGAACCGGCGAGCAGGTGGGATAAGGGACGTGGATGCCTCATGCTTTCCTCCGGCGGGTCAGAGGTGACGGTCAATAACTAATAGGAAAGTTTCCTATTAGTTAAGATCCTACGCCGATGCTCCGCCTCGTCAAGGCTCTGGCGGGGGCCGCTAGCCGACGGACCTGGATCAATGCCGAACCGCGCCACTGGGTGCAGATCATGATCCTGGTGGCAGTACATCATCATCCACGAGTGAACGGCTCCGCTGGCCGCCGCCGCCCGGGTCGTGCGGCCTTCCATTCCACTTGGTCCTGTCCGCTGCCTCGCGGCTTAGACGGCGGTGGTCTTAACCTGCGCGAACCCAGCGGCCAGGCCCTTGACGTTTTCGCCGGCGCCGACCTCGAGCTTGAACGCCGTGCCGCGGACCGTGACCGTCACGACCTTGCCGACCAGCAGGCGCTTCTCGTCGATCGAATCGACGTCCGTCAGCGGCGCCTCGCTCACGAGGTCCTTCACGTCGCCGCCCTTGCCCAGGGCTATCGGCGGGCTGACCCGCAGCACCAGGAGTCGCTGGTCGGTCAGCGCCAGCGCCATCGGGCTGGCCAGATTCAGTCCGGCTTCCTCGGCGGCACGACGCTGCTGGCCGACCTTCCTGCCCCCGACGATGCTCCCGGCCAGGCCCGTGCGCGCCTGCATCGCGCCGCGTGGCCGCGCTATGAACGCGGCGAGGACGTTCTCACCCGGCTTCAGGTAAGGCCCCGCCTGTTGCTTGATCTTGTCCTCGTACGACATTGAAGCGCTCCCCTCCGAAGCAGACCAGCGGCGTCATGGTCTCCCGTATTGCGACGCCGTCGCTGGGAACGCTCCCCGATCCGCATACGGCTGGCCAGAGGCCCAAGTACCCCTTTGCGCTTGCCGATGGCCGGGGCAAAAGTACCCACACGCCGCCGGGCAGGCGGAATGACGGGACCGTTGACGGCACAGGCGGCCCGCAACTGCCGGGCGCAGCAGTCAGACCAGATCGGCCTGAAGGGCCAGCCGGGTCAGGTCGGCGCGACGGCGGCAGCCGGTCTTGTTCCGGATCCGGTCCAGGTGGGAGCGAACCGTACGGATGCTGATATGCAGTTGCTCGGCGATCTGAGCATCGGTGCATCCCTGGGCAACCAGCGTGACAAGTTCCCGCTCGCGCCGGCTGAGCTGCGCGCCCGGCGGCGCAGCCCGGGGCGCCGCCGGGTCGGCGCTGGTGAGCATGGCCGCGAACTCGGCGGCGGTGGCGAGCGTCATCGCGGCGCCGCGTTGCTCGGCTTCCTGAGCCCGGGCCGGTCCCAGCATTCGCACTGCCTCCCGCTGCGGCTCCTGGCGGCGCTGCGCGTCATCCTGCGGATCTGTGAGCCCGGCCTGCTCGGTGTAGGCGGCGAGCGCCGCCCACAACGTTATGGCATCGGCCCAGCGCCGCGTGGCGACGCACAGGTGCCCGCAGTTGTCGATGCAGTTGAGCAGTTCTGTCTCCTCGCCGATCCGGAGCGCAACCTGCGCAGATTCGTGCAGGCGTGCCGCCGCGTCGACCAGCCGGCCCGCGTCGACGTCGAGGTGCCCCAGCAACGTCAGCAGCGCCGCCTGGGTTTGCAGGTCCCCCGCCTCCCTGCAGCCATCCAGCGCCTCGGAGCAGCAACGCTCGGCGGCGCCGAACTCACCGGCCGCGATCAGCACAAGCCCCATGATGTTGTCGCACACCCTGGCGATGCCGCCGGGGATGCTTTCCCGGTCGATCCGCTGAGCTTGCCGCGCCCAGCTCAGCGCGTCATCAATGTCCCCGACGTAATAGGCGGTGATGGCGAGGTCTGTGAGCGCCAGCGCCTCTCCGGCCGGGTAGCGCAGTTGCCCGGCGACGGCCAGGGCTCGCTGGCCGTCCTCGACCGCCTCGGCGGTCCGGCCGAGGTTCGCCAGAGCGACGCATCGGCCAGCCAGGCAGTCGGCAAGCACCGGGGATGGCCTCCGGTCAGCTTCGGCGTCACGGACGGCTGTGAAGTGATCGAGCGCGGTCGTGAAATCGCCAGCGCTCATGGCCATCTGGCCCAGCCGATAGTGCGCCGCGCACCATCCGCCGGTGCCCGGCTCGGCATGTTCAAGGGCCGCCCGCAGCAGCGGCTCCCCATCCACCAGGCGACCACGTAGCCGCCACCAGTGGGACAACCCCACAGCCAGCCGCAGTGCGGCGGCCCGGTCGTGATCCAGGGCCCAGGTCAAGGCATGCCGGGTGATGGCCTCTTCGGCGTCGAGCCACCGGGCGGCGGCCAGTTCACCCGCCGTAGCCTGCATGCCGGCCGAGGCCTGGTCCACCAGGCCGACGGCATACCGGGCCATCGAGGCTCTCGCCTCTTCGAGTTCGCCGGCCTCCTCCAGCCGGCTGAGGCCATAGCCGCGCAGGGTTTCCAGCATGAGATATCGCGACCGGTCGTCGGGCCCGACCCGAGGCGGTGCCAGCAGGGAACAGTCCACCAGCCGCAGCACGGCCGGCCCCGCGTGCTGGCCGGCGACCGCTTCGGCGGCTTCGAGCGTGAACGGCGCCGGAAATACCGAGACCCGCCGGAACACCCGCCGATCAGGTTCGCTGAGCAACTGGTAGCTCCAGTCGGCGGTGGCGGCGAGCGAACGGTGCCGGGCGGCGGCGGGTGCCCGGCCGGCCCGAGTCAGCAGGGTGAACCGGTCATCCAGCCGGTCCAGCAACTGCGACAGCCCGAGTGCCTCCAATCGTGCGGCGGCGAGTTCGATCGCCAGCGGCATCCCGTCCAGCTTGGTTACCAGCCGTGCCACCGTCGGCGCGGAGTCGCCGCTCAGCGTGAACTGCCGGTCGGCGCGACGGGCTCGATCGGCGAACAGCGCCACCGCGTCGGAGCGCGGAATTCCGCCTGGATCATCTGGCGCAGGCAGCGTCAACGGGGGGAGCCGGTACCGGGCCTCGCCGGCCACGCCGAGCGGCTCACGACTGGTCGCCAGGATCCGCACGTCGTCGGCGACCGGGAGCAGCGCCGCGCACATCTCGGCCGCAGCCCCGGCCACGTGCTCGCAGTTGTCCAGCACTAACAACATCTGCTGGCGAGCCAGCAGTCCGGCCAGCAGATCCGTCACCGCGAGGCCGGGCTGCTCACGAACGCCCAGTACGGCTGCCGTGGCGGCCGGTACTTGCGCGGGGTCCAGCACCGTCGCCAGCTCCACCAGCCACACACCATCCGCGAACCGGTCGGTCACTCGCTCCGCCACTTCGGCGGCCAGCCGCGTCTTCCCCACCCCGCCCGGCCCGGTCACCGTAACCAGCCGGTACTCATCCAGTAGGCGAATGGCATCGTCCGCCGCGCCCGCCCGGCCGATGAACCTCGTCAGCGAGGGCGCGAAGCCGTGCATCCGGGACCGCGTCACGATCGATGCGCCGTCCCCACGCCGGTACCATATACCGCACTTCCGAGGATCACGAGAATCAGCGAATCGCCGCGAGGCCGGCCTGGACCGGATCCGGGCAAGACCGGCTGCCGCCGCCCGCCGACCTGACCCGGCCGGCTCTGCGGGCCGATCTGGTCTGGCGGCAATGCCCGGAAGTTTGCGGGCTGCTCCTGCGGTCCGGATGGCTGCGTCATGCCCGTTGGCGTGTGGGTATTTCTCCCCCGGCCAGGGTTTCCCGCAAAGAGGGGTATTCCGGCCTCTGTCCTGTAGCTGCGCGGATCTGGGAGCCTGCAGCCAATCGTCTGGGGCGTTCAGTCAGCTACGGAGGGCAGCACCCCATGTCGAACGAGTTGCGACCATTTCCAGCCTGATGGGGGATAGATGAGGCTTCGAACCGCGTGCCCGCCCGCCGTCGCCCGGCGTAACAGATCCCGGGCCAGACTGCTGGCCGTCTCGGCCGCTGGTGCCCTGGCCATCACCGCGGTGACCGCGCTGGCGCCGGGCGGTCCCGCCGCGCTGGCCTCTTCGGTCCCCGCGCCGGCGATCACGGTGGCTGACGGCAACTCGGTGATCGCCGTGCAGACCTCCGGGGACGGGCTGCGGTTCTACTGGAACGAGAACGGCACCAACAACTGGAACGGCGAGCAGGTCGCCGCGAACGGCACCACGTACTCCCCGCCGGCCATCGCCCAGGTCGGCAACACCGTCGTGATCGCCGCCCAGGGCAGCTTCAACAGCCTGGACCTGTACTGGCAGGCCAATGGCGCCAGCGGCTGGAACTCCGAGACCGTGGCCGGGATCCAGACGACCTACTCCGCGCCGTCACTCGCCCAGAACGGCAACACCACGGTCATCGCCGCTGAAGGGCCCAGCAATAGCCTGGACTTCTACTGGGCGTTCAACGGCACCTCCACCTGGGGCCCCGAACTCGTGGCCGGCGCCGGGACCACGTTCTCCGCGCCGTCGCTGGCGGTGAACATCGGCGCCGTGAACATCGCTGCCGAGGGACCAGGCAACAGCCTGGACTACTACTGGGCGCTCAACGGCACCTCCACCTGGCACCCCGAGGTCGTGGCCGGCGCCGGGTCCGTCGACTCCGCCCCGGCCCTGTCGGCCCACGACGGCTTCGCCAACATCGTCGCTCTCAACGGGTCGGGCTACGGATCAGTTTTCTACTGGGCCGCGAACGGCACCACCACCTGGACCCCGTCGACCATGCCGGCCGGAGACATCAGCCCTTCGTCCATCGTGGCCTACCCGGGCAACCCGGGCGGCGTTCACGTCGTGGCCACGGAACTGTTCGGCGAACTGGAGGTAAGCACTAACGTCAATGGCAGTGGCACCTGGCAGTTGACCCCGGTGTTCTCCCACGCAAGCTTTGAGCCAGGAGGCGCCGTGGGCGCCCCGTCCATCACCATGAACGACGGCAGCGTGAACATCGCCGTCGAAACCTACCCGGGCGACCTGAACTTCTACTGGCAAGACAGTTCAGGGACATTCCACCAGGAAACCGTGGACACCGCCGCCAACCTTTAACCCGGCGCCAGGCCGCCGGCCGCCACCCGCCCGGGGCGGCCCCCGGCCCGGCTACACCCTGGCCTTACATGAACCTGCGACCTCTGGGTTAGAACACAGTCAGACCTCGTTCAACCCGGTCTGGTATTGACCAGAAGCGAACGGCACGTTGTTACCGTCGCCGTCTGCGTGCCCGGCGCGAAGCGTCCACCAGTGACGCGAACTGGGGCGGTTCGTTGATCGGGCGGCCCCGCCAGGGCGGCATGCCGGTCAGGTCCGCGTCAGCGGAAACGATCAGGAAAGCGCCCACGGCCAATGCCAGGTCAAGGATGCGGTTGTCCTCCCAGTCTGGGCAGTCCCCGACCGCCTGCGGCGGGTCGGTGATGCCACCGCCCGACGCCTCGGCCATCTCAGCCAGCGCCCGCAGGTACTCATCGACCTCATCATCCGGGGTCTTCAGCACTGTCGACAGCACCCGGCCGGTATTGGCCAGGATGTGGGGCGAGAGCCACAGCGCGAACTCCGCCGCGTCATTGACCACGCCCAGGCAATCCGCGCTCGGGTTCCCCGACGTAGGTGGCGGTGACGGCCAACTCCGGAACGGCGACTCCCCCACGGCGACCGCCAGCACGAGCACATTCACGTCGAACACGACCGGCGTCGCCACCGGCTCCGGCACGCTCATTGCCCTGGCGCCGCACCCTTATATACCCGGCGGATATCGGCGATCAGTGATTCATAGTCCTGGCCCGCCGCCGCCGCCCGCTCGGCGTTACGAGCCTGAAGCTCTCGCAACCGCTCGGCCCTGGCCAGCGACTCCATCACCGGCAGCGTCGCCCGCAGGTACGCCGACCTGTTCCCGCCGCCGAAGTGCTCCACGAGGCGAGCCAGCCGCTCCTGGTCCTCATCCGCCACGGCAAACCCGACCGTCGAAGTAGACATATACTCATTGTACTTTGATTGCACCTGTGGATGCAATCCACAGTACTCGCCTGATGTAGCTCGGCGATTCGGTGTCCCGCCAGCAGGGCGGCCTTGGCGGGCTGATGGACCGCTCGCGGACGAACCACGGACAAAAGATCAAGAAAGCCCGATCACCATTGGGTGACCGGGCCTCTGACCTGATTTTCCTGGTAGCGGGGGTAGGATTTGAACCTACGACCTCTGGGTTATGAGCAGTGCGACGCCCATCTCAGACGAAGCGTGCGGTCTCGCCCGGCCTGACTGACGTCGGCTTACGCTAACTGCACGTCTCTCCAGGGCTGCCGCGTCTCCCCTGGTTCGGCCCGTTCCGCCGCGTCGCGTTTACAAATCCGTTTACGGACCGGAGCGCTGACCTGCGCCTACTGAAACCTCTCCGGTCCTCCTCGTAGCTGCCGCCCCTTGGCCGGAGACGCCGGGTCACAGCTCGCGAAGCGACCGCGCAGCGGCGTGGCCACGCAGCGTTCCGGCCAAAATCATGGGAAACGAGGAGGTCGCGCTACCAGCTTGGAAGGCTGCGGACCGTAGTCCGCTCGGGCACGGAACGGGCACGGCTGGGGCGGTACTCTGCGCCGCTGCCATGGGCGCTCGACCGGACCTGTGTCACCACCCCTTCCCATCCTCCCGAGTCACCAAGGATGGACGTCATCGACCCCTGCCTCACCAGGGTATTCAAGCAACCTTTTCAGAACGTTCAGTGTCATACGTTCGCTATATTGGTCACCGAGTTCCTTGAGTATGGCGACCGCGTTATGAAAGGCGGCGACTGCCTCTTCAGTGCGTTGCGAAAGCCAGAGAGTTATGCCAAGGTTACACAAAGTATCACCCTCGAGACTCTTGTCACCAGTCGCCCGAAACGCTTTTAAAGCATTTTGTAGCGCCTCGATTGCCTCATCAAATCTTTCTGCCATTCGCAAAGCAGAACCAAGGTTGTAGAGAGCAACGCCTTCGTGCTTGCGATCATCAATTTCCCGAAAAATGGCAACGGCATCCTTGCTAGCAAAGATAGCCTCGCTTGGCTTTCTTGTCTTACCCAGCAGATGCGCCAGGACATTCAAGGCTATGCCTTCATCTCGTCGTTTGCCAGTCACTTGGAAAATACTTATGGCGGCACGCATAGTGTCTATTGCCTCATCAAAGCGTTGCGCTTCGCGGAAAGTAACACCAAGGTTGTACAGGACGTTTCCCACGTCGCTCTTACCGTTAGTCGCTCTGAGCAATCCAAGCGCCTTTCGGAAAGTGGCAATAGCTTCATCAAACTGGCCGTCAGCGCTGAGGGCGATACCCAACTCCTTTAGGAGCTTACCCTCCTCCAAGCGGTCGCCGTTCTCTTTGAAGACTCTTACAGCATCCCGAAGAACAGAAATAGCTGTTACAACATTCCGAGCCTTTTGCAGAGTGATGCCGAGGTTCCTCAGTGTCATCCCCTGCCGATATACGTCACCGGTCTCAGCGAAGAGGTCTAGGGATCTTCGGTCGGCGGCAATCGATTCATCGAAGCGCCCCTCCTTCACCAAGCTCACCGCAAGGTTCCCGAGGGCCATGCCCTCTCCGTGGCGATCGTCGATCTCTTTAAAGCTCACGGCAGCTGCCTGGGAAACAGCAATTGCCTCGTCGTAGTTCCCCGCGTCACAAAGCGCACCACCGAGTGTTACCAATGCTAGAGCTTCGTGATAGCGGTCACCCACCTCTCGAAGAAGGTCGCAGCCATTCCTGCCAGCAGCAATCGCGCCGTCTAGGTTTCCTTTTTTCCTTAGCACTCCGGCAACATTATTCAGAGCCATGCCTTCTCCCTGGCGATCATCAATCGTGCGGAAGATGACGACGGCGCGCTCACTTACTTCAAGCGCCTTGTCAACTTGGTCTGTCTCCTCCAAGCAGATGGCGAGACTGTTCAGAGTTGTGCCCTCACCGAGGAGATCGTCAAATTTGCGGCAGATTGCTAGATCTTGTCGGTAGGCCACGATCGCATCGCTGAAAAGCCGCAACTCCTCCAACGCCATGCCGAGATTGTGCATGGCGGCTCCCGCGATACGCTGCTCGCCGAGCTTTTTGGAAAGGCCGGCTGCAGCCTGGTGGCATACAATAGCCTCATCAAATCGTCTAGCTGCCTGCAATGCCAGGCCTAGATTGTTCAATGCTCCGGCCTCACCGTTCTGGTCGGTCATGGCGCGAGCCGCGTTCAGGCCAACAGTGGCGACCGCGATACAGTCGTCGACATACCTGCGCCAGCGAAGATACTCGAATATTACTGCAGAGAGGTCGAAAGCGACTTGTTGATTCCCCATCTGGTCCGCCATGCTCACCGCAGCGACGAGGCTTGCCCTTTCAGCATCAAGCCAGGCCAATGCGTCATCTTGTCCGGTGAACCTGTTCGGACTAGGTATGTGCGAGAACAGCAAGATATGAAGGACTGCGTCTTGCGTCATCTTTAGATAGTGGCTGAGCAGCCGACTGCCTGCCTGATCTCGTCGATCGCTTTTGGCATGTGTGTCAGACAGTCGCTTTGCATACAATCGCATCAGGTCATGCATCCGCCAGTGACCCGCTGTACCGGGTGCGTCTTCGATCATATGCGCCCTGGCTAGATGCGCCAGAGATCTGCGGGTTTTGGAATAGCTTTGGTCGTCGAGGACTACAGCCGAATCTGTTGATACCTCGGGACCAGGGTTGACCAGGAGCATCCGGAATAGTCGTGCTGCATTGGCATTAAGCCGCCGATAAGACAATTCAAACGCTGCCTCGACTGACAAGACAATCATACCGCTATCATCTTCGTACCTGAGACGCTCCAGACGATTTCGCTTTTCTCCAAGTTCGTCAGCAAGTTCGCTAACATGAAGTGCCAAATCACTCTTCAGCAGCGCTGCTGCGATTTGCAGGGCGAGAGGTAGCCCCCTGCAGATTTGTGCGAGCCTCTTTGCGTTACTGATATCCCTGCTGATCCGGTTATCTTCCGGGCGCATCGCGCGCAGGGCCGCATCCAACAACGCAATTCCATCTGCATCGTTCAGGATGGTAATGTCCACCAACCGTGCCTCCAGGCGTGCAAGGGTATGCCTGGAAGTGATCACTGTCCGATGTGGTCCAGCGCCGGGCAATAGAGGCTGCACCTGCGCCTCTGACGAGGCGTTATCGGCGATCACCAGCACAGGATCGGCGATTCCTGCCAGCATCGATCGGTACAAGGCCGCACGTTCTTCGGCACTGGGAGGGATATGTTCGGCTGATATGCCAAGCGCCCGGAGCAGTGCGTCTAGCGCCTGCGCAGGCTGCACTGGCGACTCGTCATAACCGTGCAGGTCAATAAACAGTACTCCGCCTGGAAACCAGCCCTTTTCGCGAGCGGTGTGCCCAGCCTGGACCGCGAGCGAACTTTTGCCGATTCCCGGGAGGCCCGTTATCGCCGACACGACTGCCGCTCCCGTAGCCTCGGTTGGGTTCAGCAATCCCATGACGGCTGCAAGTTCTTTTCCCCGTCCGGTGAATCCTGTTACCAAAGGTGGGAGTTGTGCCAGCGCCAGAGGTATCGGGGCGGGGAGCACCACCTTAAAATCGCGCCCCATCATTACCGGCCCGGTTTGTATACCTGCGCTTATGGTGTTGCGTGTCTTCCCAAAGGAGTGGTTCGCCATTCAAGAAGCCTGATCCTGTGATGGCGGTGAGGGTGCCGTAGGCGGGGATGCGCCGAAGTGAATATTGCTGAAGTCCCGCCCCTGTAGCACCTGCCCGTGCTGGGTGCCGCCGCTGATGGTGTTCGTGACCGTCACCCCGAGTTGGGCCCGGACCGGCTCAACCCGCTCCCACCACTCGTGCAGTGCCTGCCCGAACTCGGCGTCGGCGACGGCCCGGGCCAGCAGCCGCTCCGCCAGCGCCGCCGCCTTCTGCTGGGCCGGGGCCTGCTGCAACGCCGCCAACTCTGCCTCCCCAGACGCCACCGACACCTCACTGCCCACGGATCCCCCGCAGCGGAGCGGGCGTCGCACTAGCGACACCACGCCCGCCCACAGTTGCCCGCCCAGCGCCTCACTGGTCCCTGTGATAACTGCCAGTAATACTGCGCCGATCGTGACCGGATCCATCCGTCCGTCTCCTCCCCCACATTCACCTGCTGGCCAGGATTATCCCACGCGGCGTGAGCAGTGGTTGACGGTGAAACGTCAACGCTCACGGGCCACTCGTGCTGACAAGGATCAGGTGAACCTAGGCAGCGAATCGCTACGCGACCACACAGCTCAGGTCCCCCAGGACGGCCCGCGCACACGGCTCCGGAGGCCGCCCCTGTGAGCTGACGATTCGTTGGGCTGAACTGGAATTACACCTTGGGATGTAGCGGTCCCGGCCGTAGCTGTTCCGCGTCTGTTTCCGGATCATGGAGATTGGCGCTCCCGGTGACCGGTCTAGAAGACGCCTGTCTTCTCCTTGCAGGCCGGGCACTGCAGGCCGCTCGCGTTGGTTGCCGGGTCTTCCCAGCCAGTCTGGCTGGGTTCGCCGCACGCCAGACCGCACACCGTCTGATCTGCCGCTCCAGTGGACCGAATCTCGACCGCGTGGATCTGGACGAGAGCCGTTCCTACTTGGCCTGGGATGAGCGCTCCGGTAGTTCCGTCGCCGATCTGGCGGTACTCACCTACCTGGAGATATGGCATGCCGACCATGGTCTCATCAGTCCCTCTACTTTGTAGCGCGGCGCGCCAAGTCCAAACCGATGTGGGCGACGCCCCACCACCCGAGCCTCGAAATCGCAAGCCCCGATGTGGCGTGCCTGGATCGCCCCGGGGATCTTGGAGGCTCTGATCCCTGGAAGGATGCAGAGTCATGCCTGCACAGCGGAAGTACCCCGATGAGCTGCGCGAACGCGCGGTGAAGATGGTTCTGGAGATCCGGCAGCGAGAGGGCAAGGGCCGCGGCGAGCTGGCCCGGGTGGGCCGTCAGCTCGGTGTTCACCCCGAGGCGCTGCGTGGCTGGGTCAGGCAGGCCGAGATCGACAGCGGCACCCGGCCAGGCACCACGACCGAAGATCAGCAGCGGATCGCGGAACTGGAACGCGAAGTCCGTGAACTGCGCCGCGCGAATGAGATCCTGAAGGCGGCGAGTGCGTATTTCGCGAGGGAACTCGACCCCAGGCTTCCGCGCTAGTCGGGTTCATTGATTCACATCGTGGCCGGTTCGGGATCGAGCCGGTCTGCGCGGTCCTGGAATTCCCGGTCTCCACATATTACGCGGTCAAGAAGCGTGAGCGTGATCCGTCGGCTCGTGAGGTCCGGGATGAGCAGCTGAAAGGGCAGATCATGCGCGTGTGGGAAAACCGCGGGAAGGGCCGCGGGCTGTACGGCGCGCGGAAAGTGTGGCTGCAGTTGCGCCGTGAGGGCGTCGAGGTGGCGCGGTGCACGGTGGAGCGGCTGATGCGCGAGATGGGCATCACCGGGGTCGCGGCCAGGCGGAAGAAACCGCGGACCACAGTGCCGGCCGGTGCGGACTCCAGGCCTGCTGACCTGCTGGGACGGGACTTCACCGCGCCGGCGCCGAACCGCCGGTGGGTCGCCGATATCACGTATGTGGCTACGGCCTGCGGTTTTGTGTATACGGCGTTCGTCACGGACCTGTTTTCCCGCAAGATCGTCGGCTGGCAGGTCGCTGATCACCTGCGGGCGGGCCTGGCGCTGGATGCGCTGGAGATGGCGATCTTCGCCCGCCGGGACGATCTGGGTGACCAGCTCGTGCACCATTCCGATCGCGGTGTGCAGTATACGTCGATCCGCTACACCGAACGCCTGGGGGATATCGGCGCGGTCCGCTCGGTCGGCAGCAAAGGTGATTCCTACGATAATGCGGCAGCGGAGGCGGTGAATTCCCTTTACAAGAAGGAGCTTATCAATCACGAAGGGCCGTGGCAAGACGCCGGACAGGTGACGGTAGCGACAGCGGAATGGGTGTCCTGGTACAACGAGGACAGGCTCCACTCGGCCTGCGGGAATATCCCTCCAGCTGAATACGAGAATGTATGGCTAACCCGCAAAGGTCACACTATAATCATCCCTGAGGCCAAAGCATCGTAGCCTCCAACGAACCCGGGGCGGTTCAGCCTGTGAGCGACCGTGATTAGCCACTGATAACCGTCCAATCGGGCACGCCGCGGGCACGGCCAGGAGCGCTAACCGCCCAGTGCCTGCGCAGCCAGGGCACATCGCGGGGTGCACAGGTGTGCGTGAGTCCGGTACAGCTGCATATCGTAGCGGGCACCAGGCCGCCACCCTTGCAGGCCGGGCACGGGCTGCTGCTGTCGGCTATCGTCCTGGTCATCGCTGCCTCCCGCGCCGAGCTGATGGCCTCCGCACCTGGTGGCCTTCACCCGATAGGCGCCGATCACCGCCCGGAGCGGGAGCCGTCAAGGGCTTGGTCCGCAGGACTTTCAAGATGCTTTGGCCGAGCAGAGGCCTGGCCAAGGGCGGCATATGTGGGGTGTGGGAAAGGGCGCGGCCAAAGGATCTTGGAACCCTTGACGGGTCCCGGGGAGGGCTGATACTTCCGCGCCGGGTGAAGGCCCACCAAACAACGCCACGGGCCTGGATCACTCGTTCTGGTCGCCCGCCGGTCCCAGCTTGGAAGATCGGTGGCGCGGGTTTGGCCCTGAGCTGGGAAAGTGCCGGTCCTGGTCAAGGGCTCGCGAGTACCCGTGAGTTACCGTGACTGACCCTGAATCGCCGTGGTGTGTGGCACGGCCGGGCGGTGCGGGCTTCATGTGCGCTCCAGCGCACCTACACCCTGATCATCCCGTCTGCCGTCGACCCACCTGCCAGGGAGCGGGCCAGGCCGTGCCGGTCAAGATGCGCGCCCAGTGGACGAACGATCTTGAACGGCACGGCCAAGTTCGCTTGGCTCGTCCTGGGTCGATGGCGGGCGGGATGATCAGCGACCGCCCTGGCCACAGACCGACATGCAGACTGCGCGCCGATCATCCCGGAGTCGGAGCGCTCCCGCTGGAGGCTCAAGGTAGGGGTGCAGCTCAACTCTCTGTGACGATCCTGACCAAGTCTGTGGCCGTTCACCGCATGGGTCATACACTCCTCTGTGTGGAACTCATCCCCCAGGCAGTGATCGCTGGCTTGTTCGTCCAAGGGCGCGTCGTAAGCACCGGATCAGTCAACATGATCATGCAGACCCCCGGATCTGCGATCACCCGGGACGTCATCAATCGGATCTGGTCAGAAGTCGTTAAGGACTATCCCTACCAAAGCCTCCAGTTGCAGCCCGGCGCGGCAGGTGGAGCGTTTGTTGGCAGCGGTCCCGAGGACGTTGTAATCATCCAGCCCCCCCTGGTCCAAGTGCGGGACTTGGTTGATCTTCGAGGCATGCCTGGTTCTGCTGACAAGATCGATTCGATACTTCAGACAGTCATCCACCACCTCAGCGGTAGCTCCGCGATAAATTTTGGTGTCAAACTGGTCTATAACACCCCAGCTCCGGGCCGAGATGCTGCGGCATTCCTTCTGTCTGAGATGGTCTCAGGGCACGATGATGTACAGCAGCTTGCCGGGGGTATGGCCTACGAGGCGCACGTCAAGTACGTTCTGAGAGGAGAGGGCTACACGTACGCGCTGAACATCGAACCTCTACAGGCTAGCCCGGAGTATATCTACATTGATCTTGATGCCCAGTACGAAGGCTTCGCGGACATGTCCCGTATAAAGGACAAGATCTTGGAGGCTGACAACTTTGTATCCAGTCACGTCAGCAAGTTCCTTGATCGTCGTGCAGAGGAGTGGGGCAAGTGACCACGCTAGACGAAATCTACTCATATGTCCCCGGCGGCCAGATACCGAGTCCCGAGGCTAGCTCAACGAGAGATATCCGCTCAGCGAGCGCGGAGTGGTGGGTTATCGTCGCGACCCCCGACTATAACTCGCCTCAGGCTAGCGTCCCGCATCGGGACTTCTCGCCGCTCGACAACTTGCTCGCCGATGCTCAAATAGCTCAAGGGTCGGCCGATCGCCCCGACTCGGATGATGATCTTGATCTGCAGCGGGAGAACGCTAGAGCCTTCCGCAACTCTCAGTTGAACGTGATCGGCCGGGAGAGCGACTAAGCTCGTCCCTTGTGGAGCGCGGAGACGTATATCGCATCAGGATGCGGCTGCCTGCTCGTCCCGGATCATCTGTAGCGACTCGTACCAAATATGTTGTATTGCTCCAGGGGCGAGGGGTGTTTGCTCAAGCAGCGGACGTAGCCATATTGGTCGCCTCCACGCACCGTACCTCGACCGTACGGCCGTTTGAAGTCCTGGTCGGGACCGCTGACGGGTTTGATCATGAGACGGTTATAGATTGCCGCTGGCCATTTACGCTGCTCAAGGACGAAGTGCGGGCGGGAGACTTCAAGTTCACTACTGTCAGAGGCCAGGATGCGCGAAGTTTCGCTTGGGCTGGTTCACGGACTCCAGCTTGGCTGAAGCGTTGAGCTGGCTAGATTATTCGCAACCTGGCGCTCCGTGCCGGGCGGGCCGCGGAGCGGCAGAGCCCGGTGCGGCTGGCGCGGCGGCGCGCAGGCGCCGCCTTGATCTAAGTACGGCTTAATTCGGCACTCAGTCCACTATTGGCGTGGCGGTGCCGGTGGCCGCTGGGCTGGAGTGGCTCATGCGGTCAGGGCCTGACTCGTAATTCGGCTGGCCTGGGTGCCTTCGCGTTGATCTGTCGGCCCGTACCGGCACCCGCCGCCGCATGGCCGAGTGACCCGATAGGGGCGTTGCCTGCTCGCGCGCCGTGAGTGTCCTGTCCCGGCTGATGCGGACTCGTTATCTGCTGGACCAGGGGAGATGACACGGTGGCCGATGGCCTGGTGGTCGGGATAGACACGCACAAGGATGTGCACGTCGCGGTGGTGCTGGACCGCGCTGGGACGCCGCCTGGCGGTGCGGAGCTTCCCGGCCACCGATGCCGGGAACACCCAGCTGACCCGGTGGCTCGCCGGGCTGGGCACGGTCACCGATGCGCGGCGTCGAAGGCACCGGCAGCTACGGATACCGGCTGGCCCGGCTGCTGGCCGACCACGGCGTGCAGGTCTGGGAGATCAACTGCCCGGATCGGTCCCGCCGTCGCCGTCAAGGGCAAGAGCGACCCGGTCGATGCCGAGAACGCCGCCCGGGCCGTCCTGGCAGGCGAGGCCACCGCGGTCCCCAAAGACCGCCGCGGCTTCGTCGGCGAGCTGCGGCTGCTGGTGCTCACCCGGCGCAGCGCCGTCAAGGCCCGGACCCAGGCCTCCAACCAGATCAAGGCCTTCCTGCTCGACGCCGACGATGAGCTGCGGGCCCGGCTGCACGGCCTGCGCAAGGGACGGTTCGGCCGGGCCTGCGCCGCCCTGGAACCCGCCGATGGCCTGCGACCGCGCCCTGGCTGCCCTGGGCCGCCGGTGGCTGGCCCTGGACACCGAAGCCCGCGAGCTGGAGAAGCAGATCACCGCCCTGATCAGCCGCGCACGCCCCGGGCCTGCTCGCCCGCCACGGCGTCGGCGCGGTGACCGCCGCCCAGCTCCTGGTCACCGCCGGCGCCAACCCCGACCGGCTGCGCGGCGACGCGGCCCTGGCCGCCCTGTGCGGCGCCAGCCCGGTGCGAGGCTTCCTCCGGCAAGACCAGCAGGCACCGGCTCAACCGCGGCGGCGACCGCGCCGCCAACAACGCGCTGTGGGTCATCGCCCACGTCCGCACGATCTCCGACCCGCGCACCCGCGCCTTCGTCGCCAAGCGCACCGCCACCGGCAACAGCCGCAAGGAGATCATGCGCATGCTCCAGCGCTACATCGCCCGCGAGCTATACCCCCTGATCATCGACGCCTTCGCGCCCCTGCCATCGTCGGCTTGACATAGGGGCATCAATGGCCGGGCTCGGAGTCTGAGGGCGAGGTCGGCGAGGCTGGGCAGGCTGGCGTCCGGATGTGCGTCGGTGAGCTTCTGGTCGGCGATGTACCCGATGGTCGCGAGTCCGGCAGCGTGCGCAGCGTGGACTGTGGCCGCGCTAGCGGTGATCAGTGCGCATTCGGATGGGCTGGTGGCGAGTTCGCTGATGGCGTTCTGGATGAGCTGGGCGGCGGCCTGGTGATGATGGCCGGGTGTCTGGCCGTTGAGGGTGATGACGGACTGGACCTGGTCATCGAGTCCGTGCCGGGCCAGGTAGCCTGTTGCGGCCCGGCGGCTGGCGGCAGCGATGACGGCTGTTGTCCGGCCGGAGTCTTTACAGGCCGCGAGTGCTTCGTAGAGGTATCCGGCGGGCGTGGCGGCGGGCTTGCCGTTGATGGGCCCGTCGAGGTCGAAGAGGAGGTGGCGGGCGCGGCTGAGGATCCGGTCCAGGTCGGCATAGGGAGACGCGTGAGTTATCTGGGCGTCAGGGGTCTGGGGGCGGATTGTGGTGGCTGTCTGGATGAGCGGCATGAGGTGCGGGATGAGCTGGGCGGGTGCGGCGATGGTGGCGGCCGAGTCCATGTTGTGGGGCGTGCCGTCGTAGTCGGTTACGGCGGCGCCTGCTTCCCTGGCGATGATGACCCCGGCGGCGGTGTCCCAGGGGTTGTTGCTGAAGGTGATGCTGGCGTCCAGGCGCCCGGCGGCGACCCACGCGAGATCGAGGGCTGCGGTGCCGAGCATCCGGATGCGGTGGACCCGGGGGGTGAGGTGGACGGTAGCGGCGAGCTGGGTTTCGTTCTTGCGTCCGGCCTGGTGGCCGGTGGCGTAGTCGCCGATGGCCACGATGGCCTCGCGCAACGTCGTGGTGCTGCTGGCTGACAAGCGCTGGCCGGAGCACCAGGCGCCGTGGCCTTCAGCGGCGTGGTACTGCTCGCCCAGGAACGGCGCGTCGATGATGCCCAGGACGGGATGGCCGTCGTGGATGAGCGCGAGTGAGATGGCGCACAGGGGGATGCCGCGGGTGAAGTTAGAGGTGCCGTCGATGGGGTCGAATGCCCACAGCCAGCAGGTGCCCAGGTCACCGCTTGGTCCGCCTTCTTCCTCGCCCAGGAACCGGATACCGGGCGTGCTGCGGCGAAGATAATCGCGGACTGCCCGCTCGATCGCGACGTCAACGTCGGATACCAGGTCGCGATCGGTTTTCTCGGTGACGGTGCCGGGCTCGCTGGTGCGGATGAGGTCGCGGGCAAGATCGACGGCTGCGAGCGCGGACGGCAGGAGCTGGCGGGGCTCTAGGGTCACAGTGGCGTGCTCCGCTCGGCGAGAGCATCCCAGACACTCGCGAACACCGGGTACAGGCTTCCGGGCTCAGATGAGGGGCGGATGAGCAGGGTCGGCGCGTCCACGCCGCGGGCTCGGGGGAGGTAGTGCTGCACGATGCAGGCCTGGCTTTCGGCGATCAGGATGTTGAACCGGATTGTCTCGTCGTAGACGGCGATACGCAGCCGGTCCCGTGCATCCTCGGGCAGCCGGTCCCGGATGCGGGACAGCATGTCGATGTTGAGCTGGGTCAATGCGGAGAGCACCCCGGGCTGAACTTGCTCCTCCTGCTCGCGGGAAGCGGTAGCCCTTCCGCCGGGGTCAAGGAACAGGCATGACATCGTGGTTCCCGCGCTGATCAGGCGGGTGAGGTACTGGTCGGGGAGCTGCTGGCAGATCATGTTCAGCGACAGGCCCGCGGCGCGGACATGGGATGCGCCGTCCAGCAGTGAGGGCATCTGGACATAGGCGGCGAACTCTGACCGGCTGGCGAAGGCGGCCTGGACGCCTGCCATCGGCGCCGTGGTTACAGGTACAGCCGGGGCTGGCGCAGTGGTCTGCGGCGCGTGCCCGTTGGCGCGTGCCGGGGCAGGAACTACGCGGTCACGACAGGGCTGGAGGAGCTGAGCGGCCGAGTACCCGGCGAGCATGTGCTCTAAGACCTGGCAGTGATCGGTGTAAGGCAGTCCGCGTAATCCGCCGGTAGTCCAGCGGTGGAACTGGGCGCGGCTGGGCGCATTGCTTCGCTGCCGGGGGTCGATGGCGCTGGCTGCTGCCTGGTAGGCGGCGCAGAAGCTGCCGTAGCGGTCCAGGCCCTGGTCTTCGAGCAAGACGGCTAACAGGGTCGGGCTGGCGTTCATCGGCGTCTCCGTCCTGCTGCCCTGAATGCTCCTGGCGGTAAGGGTAGCGGAGCGCCGAGACCGTCATGAGACAGCGGCGAGACACCCAGGTGCGACAGCGGACAGTCACGGCGCAGCGATGCAACGTGACTTCCGCCGATGATCAGCATCATGACAAGCGCGACATCTCCTGCACCCGGCCAGTGCCCGGAGTGCGGCGGGAGAGGCACGAAGCTCCTTACCCTGCGGCGGTCGGCCGGGACCGTGGCCGATTCGACCGAGCGCGGACCAGTGCGACGCCAGGAAGTCACCTGCCTGGCGTGCAGCGGTACCGGGAAAGCGGCTGGGAGCGAGGACCGGTGATGCGGTTGCTGAACCCGGGCATGAATACCAGGCCCGGCAGGCAGGAATGGCTTTGAGCCCGGATCAGGCGTTAGCGGACACGGTTGCGAGAACGGCCTATCCGCAGCGGAGAGTGGCGGGCGACGCCGTGTCCTGGCTGGAATTGGTCACGCTGCCGAGCGCGCCGTTCTGGGGGCGGCGCCATACTCAGGCTGTGCTCCGGTCATGGCGGCTAGGGACGGAGATCATCGATGATGCTGAGCTTCTGGTTTCAGAACTCGTTACCAACGCGGTGAGATTCTCCGGATCCCCTGCGGGCGTGGAGAACCTAGAGGGCGTGCAGCGGATCTCACTGGTACTCCGCCTTCTGCCGGGTGAGGTCATCATCGAGGTTTTTGACCCGGATCCGCGGCCTCCTGTCGCAGCTGACGCAGACAACGATGCGGAAGGCGGGCGTGGCCTGATGCTGGTCCAGGCCCTGAGCAAGGCATGGGGTTACTACCGTCCGCATTCTGGCGGGAAGGTTGTTTACTGCGTGCTGCCAACGTGACGGATTCCTGAGTAAGAAGGCTAAGGCCGGGCCGCCCGGCCTTCTTTGTCATGAGGAGGCGTGGATAGCCGATGGGTGCTGCTATGTGGTGTGACGTCAGGGACGACGGGCATGCTTTCGACGAGCGCGAGGCTATCGTCGTGACCGTGAAGGACGATGTACGTAACTTCTGCTCGGCGCATTGCGTTCCTGCGTTCGTGACCGCGTTCCATGCCGCACGTGCTGACGGCAAGTCAGACATCTGCCTGCCGACGCTCGGCGGCCGTTTCAAGATCGTCCCCCAAGACATCCGCCCGGGGCAGCCCAGCGGGTCGCCGGAGGAGGGTACGAAACGGAAGGCCGCGGGCGGAAGCGGCTCGCCAATGGCCAGTGCACGGGAAAGCGCCAAGGCCATCAGTGACCTGCTGGAGCAGGAGCCGCGTGCGGGTAACGGCCCGTCCGCTCCCGCGAGCTACGGCGCGCGGGCGTAGCGCCCATGCCCCTCGGGAGAAGAGGAACTGCGGATGCTCTCGGCCGTCGCGCCCTCAGTATCAGCGACCGTGAGCGAGCGGCATGACGTGACAGCTTGTGATATTGGCGTTAGCCTGTCCTGGTAAGTCAGGCGACCGGACGGGCTGGGAACATGGCAGATGACAACCGCCACCCGGTGCCTAAGTATGCCCAGGTGATGCTGGAGATCCGGCGGCGGATTGACGACGGCCGGTACCCGCCCGGATCGCTGCTGCCCTCCGAATACCAGCTCACCGGCGAGTTTGAGGTTTCCCGGCCGACCGTGATCCGTGCCCTGCTGCAACTGCGGCAGGACGGGTACATCGAGACGCAGCAAGGCAAGGGGAGCTTCGTGCGGGGCCGGGCGAAGGTCGCCGAAGCCGAGCGGACCCGGCCAGGCCACGATGTCCTTGAGCTGCCCGAGACCGAGCTGGCCGGGGAGCTGGTCCAGGCCGGAGTGCGGCTCGCGCCACCGCACATTACCGCCCTCCTCCAGCTCAGGCTGGGCGCGCGGGCGTTCTCCCGGCAGCGGCTGCTGACCGTGGACGGTGAGCCTGTCGAGCTGGCGTCGGCGTGGCTGCCCCTTGAACTCACGTCGGGCACGGACCTGGCCTCCCCCGATCTGCTGGGCGAGAGCATCCGCCAGCATCTGCAGGCACGCCGCAAGATCCGCCTTGACCATGCCGTGGAGCAGATCACCGCCCGGCATCCCGCCGGGGAGGAAGCCGGGCTGCTCCGCATCGCGCCCGACTGCCCCCTGCTCAGCGTCATCGTCACGGCTTACGATGCGGCCGGGCAGCCGATCCAGGTCAGCGACCTGGTGATGCCTGGCCAGCGCCATGAGCTGCGGGACGCCTACCCCCTCCTCTGAGCCACGGCAGCATGACAGCACCAGCTCTGCCCGATGGCCTGGCATGTCCTATTAGGTGACTTAATCTGATTTCACTTGATAGAACATGTCGATGTCTTCGGGCAGACAGGAGTTAGCAATGGCGTTACTAGGTCCGATCCCGGTGGAGTTCGGCCACGTGTTCGCGCACGGCGCGTACGCGGCCGGGGGGTTCGAGCCGAGGCGGGACTTCGACGCATCCAACGGGGACCGGTTCGTGCAGGCCAAGGACAAGGCGACCGGGCAGCCGGTGTGGGTGATCGAGGTCATCGACGCCGACCCGGCGGCGCGGGACAAGACGGTGAAGGTGAAGGTGGCCGGACCGGTCCAGCCGGTGCTGCCCCCTGCATCGGCGGGGATGCCGTTCGTCCCGGTGGAGTTCGCCGGGCTGACGGTGACCCCGTACGTGAACCAGGCCGGTCGGCTGGCCTACTCGCTCAAAGCCGCGGGAGTGCGCGGCCCTGGCCGTTCCGGCCGCACGGCTAGTGAGGGAAGGTCGGCGGCGACGGCTACACCTACACCACCATCAGCGCCCGGCGCGGCGAGCCGGCCCAGATCACGGTGTCGTTCTACCTCGACCAGCACGCCTGGATCGCGGTCCCCGGCACCAAGGAGGGCGGGCCGCACCTGGCCATCTCCCACGGCCACGTGTCGGTGAGCATCAGCCCGGCCCCTGGTCAGGTGACCGCTGAGGACGCGCGCATAGCACGGATGCTCGCCGATAACGCCGCGACGTATGCCACTGAGGTGGAACGGCTGTGCCAGGCCGACGATGCGGGCGGCCCGGCTGCCGCGTGAACAGCCAGGGCGGGACGGCAGGAACGGCAATTCCTGCCGCCCCGGGTGTCTCCCAGGTCAGCAAACCCTTGAGAGGACTTGATCCTAATGCCGAACATCATGGGCGAGCAGCTCGCCCAGGTCGACAACCCCGACCCGTTCGCCTCCCCCGTCTGGCGCTCGCCGGTCTACCGGACGCCGGAGTTCGTGATCTGGCTGGTCCAGCTCGCCCGGCTGATCTGGCGGATCATCTGGTTCGCGCTCCGCCATCCGCTGCTGGACCTGGCCGCGCTGCTGGTCACCGAGGTCTGGCTGCAGGCAGGCTGGCCCGGCTTAACCGCCCTGGCCGCCGTCACCGTGGCCGCGCTGGCGGTGCTGCGGTTCGCGTGGCCGGGCTGGTTCGCCCGGCTGGTGACGGTACCGGTGCGGTGCCGGTGGCGGTGGTGGTACTACCGGCGGCGCTGGCAGGCCGTCATGACCATCACCCGCCTCGCACCCACCTACCGGGGCCGCGTCATCATCCCCGTGCTCGACGGGGTCGAGGTCACCGGGTGCACCGACCGGGTCATGGTGGCGCTGGTGTCGGGGCAGAGCCCGGCGGACTTCGCGGCCCGCGCGGAGGGCCTGGCCCACAGGTTCGGCGCGCACCTGTGCCGGGTCCGCTCCTCCCGCCCCGGAGCGGTGGTCCTGGAGCTGGTCCGCAAGGACGCGCTCGCCCACCCCCTACCGGCCCTGCCGATCCCGCCCGTGTGTGATCTGCGGGCGCTGCCGGTTGGGCGGCGGGAGGACGGCAGTCCGTTCGAGGTCCGGCTGGCGGGGACGCATCTGCTGATCGCGGGTGCGACCGGCGCGGGGAAGGGCTCCTACCTGTGGGGCCTGATCCGGGCCATGCTCCCCGCGATGGCCGCCGGGCTGGTCCAGCCCTGGGCATGCGATCCCAAGCTGATGGAGCTGGCGTTCGGCCGGGTGGATCGCCCCGGGGATCTTGGAGGCTCTGATCCCTGGAAGGATGCAGAGTCATGCCTGCACAGCGGAAGTACCCCGATGAGCTGCGCGAACGCGCGGTGAAGATGGTTCTGGAGATCCGGCAGCGAGAGGGCAAGGGCCGCGGCGAGCTGGCCCGGGTGGGCCGTCAGCTCGGTGTTCACCCCGAGGCGCTGCGTGGCTGGGTCAGGCAGGCCGAGATCGACAGCGGCACCCGGCCAGGCACCACGACCGAAGATCAGCAGCGGATCGCGGAACTGGAACGCGAAGTCCGTGAACTGCGCCGCGCGAATGAGATCCTGAAGGCGGCGAGTGCGTATTTCGCGAGGGAACTCGACCCCAGGCTTCCGCGCTAGTCGGGTTCATTGATTCACATCGTGGCCGGTTCGGGATCGAGCCGGTCTGCGCGGTCCTGGAATTCCCGGTCTCCACATATTACGCGGTCAAGAAGCGTGAGCGTGATCCGTCGGCTCGTGAGGTCCGGGATGAGCAGCTGAAAGGGCAGATCATGCGCGTGTGGGAAAACCGCGGGAAGGGCCGCGGGCTGTACGGCGCGCGGAAAGTGTGGCTGCAGTTGCGCCGTGAGGGCGTCGAGGTGGCGCGGTGCACGGTGGAGCGGCTGATGCGCGAGATGGGCATCACCGGGGTCGCGGCCAGGCGGAAGAAACCGCGGACCACAGTGCCGGCCGGTGCGGACTCCAGGCCTGCTGACCTGCTGGGACGGGACTTCACCGCGCCGGCGCCGAACCGCCGGTGGGTCGCCGATATCACGTATGTGGCTACGGCCTGCGGTTTTGTGTATACGGCGTTCGTCACGGACCTGTTTTCCCGCAAGATCGTCGGCTGGCAGGTCGCTGATCACCTGCGGGCGGGCCTGGCGCTGGATGCGCTGGAGATGGCGATCTTCGCCCGCCGGGACGATCTGGGTGACCAGCTCGTGCACCATTCCGATCGCGGTGTGCAGTATACGTCGATCCGCTACACCGAACGCCTGGGGGATATCGGCGCGGTCCGCTCGGTCGGCAGCAAAGGTGATTCCTACGATAATGCGGCAGCGGAGGCGGTGAATTCCCTTTACAAGAAGGAGCTTATCAATCACGAAGGGCCGTGGCAAGACGCCGGACAGGTGACGGTAGCGACAGCGGAATGGGTGTCCTGGTACAACGAGGACAGGCTCCACTCGGCCTGCGGGAATATCCCTCCAGCTGAATACGAGAATGTATGGCTAACCCGCAAAGGTCACACTATAATCATCCCTGAGGCCAAAGCATCGTAGCCTCCAACGAACCCGGGGCGGTTCAGGGCTCTGTTCGACGCCTACGGCCGGTACGCCGCCGACCCCGCCGACCCCGCCGACATCGCCGCCCTCCTCGAAGACGCCGTAGCGGGCATGCAGTCCCGGGCGGCAAGGTTCGCCGGACGCCAGCGCGACCACACCCCCACGGCTGAGCACCCGTTCGTGGTGGTCCTGGTGGATGAGATCGCGTTCCTGACCGCCTACCAGGCCGACCGCAAACTCCCCGAGCGGATCCTCGCCGCCCTGGCCACCCTGACCACGCAGGGCCGGGCGGTCGGGTACTGCGTCATCGCCGCGCTGCAGGACCCCCGCAAGGAAGTGCTGAACATCCGCAACCTGTTCCCCGACAAGATCGCGCTGCGCCTCGATGAGCCCAGCCAGGCCGACATGGTCCTCGGCGACGGCTCCCGCGACGGCGGCGCCACCTGCGACCAGATCTCCAGCGACCCCCGCACCGGCGCGGGCGTCGGGTTCGTCCGCCTCGAAGCCGACCCCGACCCGGTGCGGGTCCGCGCCGCGTTCGTCTCCGACGACGACATCCGCGACATGACCTCCTACCCCACCGAGGCCGCGCTGGTCCCGCTGAGCGGGGAGGCCGCGTGATCACTGGCTGGCTATCGGATGAGGACTGCCCCGACTGCGGCGGCCCGCTGCTGGACACCAGCACCGGCCCCCGGCTCCTGACCCTGGAGTGCCCCGGCTGCGGCTACCGCATCGCCTGGCACGCCACCGACCCCGGCACCACAGGCCAGACGGAGGCTGCATGACCCCACACCAGACCCGAACGCAGCGGCTGGCCATGCCGCTGGCCCGCGACGTCGTCCGCGACCTCGCCGCCGAGCACGGTGGGTGCATCCGCCCCGTCCAGATGCGCCGCACCGACATCCGCACCGGACAGGTAGCCCAGGTGCTCATCCCGTGCGGCCACACCCTCGCCGCCGTCTGCCCCTCCTGCGCCGAACGCGCCAGGACCCTGCGCGCGGCGCAGTGCCGCGAAGGCTGGCACCCCGACACCGAACCCGTCACCGAGCCCGACCCCGCCGGCGTCGAGCAGCGGATGTGGATCGAGCACCGCGCCGAGACCCAGCGCGACAGCGACCACGCCCAGGCCGCCGGGGCCGACCCGGGCGAGGTCGCCGAGCTGGGCGAGCTGGCCGCCGAGCTGGACGAGGAGATCACCCGTTCGGGGATGCGCGGGAACGTCCTGCCCGCCCGCGCCCATCGCCGCCACCGCACCACCCGGCGCCGCCAGGACACCCCCGACCTGCCCCGGCGCCAGGTCAGCCCGGCCACGATCGGGAGGACCTACACCGCGCCCGGCGGCAAGACGTTCGGGCCGTCCATGTTCCTCACCCTGACCTGCGGCAGCTACGGCAAGATCACCGCCGAAGGCGTCCCCGCCACCCCGGGTACCTATGACTACCAGCGGGCCGCCCGGGACGCGCTGCACTTCGCCGCGCTGTTCGACCGGTTCATCCAGAACCTGCGCCGCTTCCTGGGCTACGACGTCCCGTACTTCGCCGCCGTCGAACCCCAAAAACGCCTCGCCCCCCACCTCCACCTCGCGATCCGCGGCACCATCTCCCGGGCCGAGCTGCGCCGGGTCCTCGCCGCCACCTACCACCAGGTCTGGTGGCCCCCCGCCGACACCCCCACATACCCAGCGGCAACCTGCCGGTCTGGCACGAGCCTTCGGGCCGGTACCTCGACGCGGCGACCGGCGAACTCCTCCCCGCCTGGGACGACGCGCTGGACGCGATCGGCGAGGACGACCAGCCGCTGCACGTCGCCCGGTTCGGGGCCAGGTTCGACGCCCAGGGCGTCCTGGCCGGATCACCCGACGCGGGCCGGTGCATTCGGCTACCTCACCAAATACCTGACCAAGCACGTCGCCGACTGCCACCACGCCGCCACCCCCGCCCAGCACGACCACGCCGGGCGGCTGGCCGACGCGCTGCGGTACGAGCCATGCTCACCCGGCTGCGCGAACTGGCTCCGCTTCGGCGTCACCCCCAAGAACCCCCGCGCGGGCCTGCAGCCCGGCCGGTGCCCCGGCAAAGCACACCGCCGCGAATACCTCGGCTACGTCGGACGCCGCGTGCTGGTCTCCCGCAAATGGTCCGGCAAGACCCTCGCCGACCACCGAGCCGACCGCAAAGCCTGGCTGCTGCGCACCCTCGGCCTCACCGAGCCCGACCCATCCCGCTACCAGTGGGAACCCGTCACCCCCGGCGACCCCGACCACATGCCACCCGCCCAGCGGCCTGCACATCGTCGCCGACCGGCAGAAATGGCACGCCGCGCTCACCCAAGCCAGAGCCAGAGCCAGCGGCCAAGCACCACCCGATCTTTCGGCAACCGGGCGGGCCGCATGACCAACGCCACAGACATGCCTGGCCGGATCGACCCGTTCGCGGGTCTCCCCTTACTCATCCCGGTCCCGAAGGCGGCCGAACTGCTCGGCATCAGCCGCGCTGCCGCGTACCGCCATGCCAGCGCCGGGGACCTGCCCTGCAAGCGGCTCGGGCGACGGCTCTACGTCGTCACTGCCCGACTGCGCGAGTTCATCGATACGGAGGTACCGGCCGCATGAAAGGCCATGTGTACAAGCGCGGACGCTTCTGGTCCTATCTCTTCGACATCGATCCTGACCCGCTGACTGGCAAGCGTCAGCAGGCCAATGGAAGCGGCTTCGCAACTGAGAAAGCCGCCTGGCGGGCCTGCGGTACAGCGCTCAAGGAGTACGAGGACGGGCGACGGGTCCAGCCGTCCAAGCGGACAGTGCAGGACGCGCTCAACGAATGGCTGACCCGGATCCGGCACTCGGTCAAGCCGTCGATGTGGCAGAACTGGCGCAACTATGCGGACTACTACGTCATCCCGCACATTGGCCAGCGCAAGGCCCAGGAAATCGACGGAGCAGTGCTGGACGCGCTCTATTCCCGGCTGCTGGCCGAAGGCCGCCGCAAGGCTGACCGGAACTCCCTGATGTACGACTACTGGCTGGCCCACCCGGACGCCAGGCCCGCGGATCTCGTGAAGTCCTGCGGCGTCACGATCTACGCGGCTCGCGCGGCGCTCCCCCGGTTCCGGCGCGGCCGGAAACCGCAGGGCCAGGGGCCAGGGCTAGCGCCGAAGACCGTTGTCAACGTGCACCGCATCCTGCACCGCGCTTGGGCGGACTTCGAAGCCTGGCAGTGGGTTCACCGTAACGTCGCCAAGGACGCTGATGGCACTACCTTCCTTTGTCATCGGAAACCCTTGGGGAACGCTTCAGATGCTTGTCCGGTGAGGACTGAGGTGAGACGGCGTCCCCGGGGGTGACCGGCGGAGGCCGGACGCCCGCGAGGGTGTTGTCCTGCGAGGACTGGTCCATCAGCACGGCGCAGCGCCTCCACCGTCCGTGACCGGCGAGATCGAGGGAGGCGGTAGTGCTTGGCGTAGGCGTGGACTGGGCCGAGGCGTTTCACGACGTGGCGATCGGCAGGCCGGGAGAGGGGGTGATCGAGCAGTTCCGCATCGAGCACGGCCCAGCCGGGGTGGGCCGGCTGGCCGGTCGCTGCCTGGAGCTGGAGGCTGACCCGGCCGAGGTGCGGGTGGTGCTGGAGACCCGGCATGGCCCGCTGGTGGAAGCCCTAGCGGACGCGGGCTTCACGGTGCTGCCGGTCAACCCGGACCTGGTGGCGCGCCGCCGCGGCCCGGCGAAGAAGAAAGACGACGCCGAGGACGCGCGGATCTGCTGCCTGCTCGCCCTCGACACTTACCTTGAGCTGCGGAAGCTGATCCCGCACGGTGAGACCGGCACCGAGCTGCGGGCCATCGCCCGCGATGATGAGCGGGCCGCCCGCGACGAGCGGCGGATCGGCAACCGGCTGCGCGCCGACCTGCTCGCGGTCTTCCCCGCCGCGATCGACCATCGCCGGCGGGGACCTGGGCGCCCCGGTGTTCCTGGGACTGCTGGAACGCTGGCCCTCGGCCGCGGACCTCGCCGCGGCCTCCCGCCGAGGAGATCGAGGACTTCGCCCGGTCGCGTCGGCATGGCTGGCCCGCCCGGTTCGCCGAGCCAGGTCATGCAGGGCCATGGCCGCGCCCCAGCTGCCGGTACGCCCCGAGCTGGCCCGCGCCAAGGCCGGGACCATCCGGCTGGCCGCCGCCCAGCTGCTGCTCCTGCGCTCCCAGCGGCGGGCATGGGAAAGGCGGATGGGCGAGCTGCTGACCGGCGCGCCCCGGACCGGCCGGGACAAGACACCGAAGGACCCTGACCCGGGGAAGGCATTCCCGGGCGGCGAGATCTACCTGAGCATGCCTGGCCTGGGTGATCGTCTCGCCGCCCGGGTCGCCGGTGAGATCGGCGAGCACCCGGAGCAGTTCACCACCCCGAACGCGCTGCAATGCTATGCGGGCCGCGCCCCGGTGACCAGGCGGTCCGGACGCAGCGAGTTCACCATCGCCCGCCGCCTGGCCTACAACCATCACCTCGGCGAAGCGGTCCAGCAGTGGGCGTTCTGCAGCCTGTCCCGCTCGGCCTGGGCCCGGGAGTTCTACGACGCCAAGATCGCCGCCGGGAAGCCCCACCACGCTGCGCTGCGCGCCCTGGGCAACCGCTGGATCGAGATCCTGTGGCACTGCCTGCGCCTCAAGCGTCCCCTACGACGAGGCAGTCCACGCCGCCAACCGCAACCGAGCACGAAAACCCGCCGCATGAGGTTGACAGAGGGTGTCTCACCCGCCGACCGTGCCGCGGCAGGGCCGGAAGGTCTGGACCGTCGTGCAACTGCGCGCATTCCTCGACCACGCCCGGCCCGACCGGTTCTATCCCCTCTGGGTACTGGAGGCGACCTCGGGCATGCGGCGGTGCGAGCTGGCCGGGATCCGTCGCGACGGGCTCGACCTCACGGCCGGGACGCTGACCATCGAGATCACCCGCGTGGTGATCGATGGCCGCGTGGTCGAGTCGGACGGCAAGACCGAGAATGCACAGCGCGTGATCGCGCTCGACCCGTTCACGCTCGCCGCACTGGCGCGGCTGGTCGGCCAACTCGACGCTGAGCGCCTGGAGCACGGGCCGGACTACCAGGATCACGGGCTCTTGTTCTGCTGGGAGGACGGGCGGCCCCCGCATCCCGATACGATCACCCGCCGGTTCAAGCGGCTATCCGAGCGGGCCGGGCTCCCCCTCATCGACCTCCACGACGTCAGGCACAGCTACGCCACAGCAGGCCGTGACGCGAAGATCGACTGGAAAGCACTCAGCGTGCGGCTGGGCCACGCCGATGTGGCGTTCACTATGAAGCAGTACGTCCAGTCCGACATGGAGGCCGACCGCCAGGTGGCGCACACGCTGGCCGAGCTGATCATCGGCGGCGCGCTCGCCTCCGTCCCGATCGACCCGACGGGCAACGGCGACACAACCGACGAAGCGTGACCCAGCGGGCGCTCGTTTACAAATCCGTTTACAAACCGCAAGCGAAAGGCCCCTTCCATGTTCGGAAGGGGCCTCTGACCTGGTAGCGGGGGTAGGATTTGAACCTACGACCTCTGGGTTATGAGCCCAGCGAGCTACCGAACTGCTCCACCCCGCGTCGGGTGCCCCTTTACTTTAGGGTCTGCGGGCGCCACAGGCAAATTCCCGCCGGGCTCGCGCGCCGCTCAGGGTCGGCTCAGGCCCCGACGCCGAACCCGGCCGGCATGGTCAGCCAGATCTCGTACTGAACCGGCCAGCGCGTCGTCGGCGGCTGGGTCAGCGTATGCGGCTCCTGCGTGGTCGACAGTTCCAGCACCTTGACCGGGCGGCCGCCGTCGCCGGCGAGCTGGCCCGGCCGGGACCCGAGCAGGACCGGCCGGCGCCCCGCGTGGCCGATGCCGGCCACGACCGCGGCCACGGCGGCCGCGGGCTGATCGAGCATGGCCGCCGCGGGCACGTTGCACATGCCCCGGATCACCTGCAGGAACCGCTGCGCCACCAGCCGGTCGACAATGACCACCGTCGAGTCAGGCCGGATCGTCGCGCACAGGCCGTTGACGGCCTCGATCTGGCCTGCGCCGATCCGTTTCAGGGCCAGGCCGTTGGCGATCGCCCGCAGCCCGCCGCTCTTTCCTGAGTGGGTCAGCCCCAGCCCGAACGTCGTCACCGTGGTCGGCACCAGCAGGGCCGCGACGCAGCACACCGCGACCAGCGAGGTCGCCACCGCGCTCGCGCCGCGTTCCCTGGCCCAGCCGACCAGCCAGGCCGACGCCCAGATGGCGCAGATGATCAGGCCCGGCAGGACGAGCGGGACGAGCCTGCGGCTGGCTGAAGGCTGGTCGGGCGTGATGGCCGGGTCCCACAGCACGGCCGCCGCGCCCACGGCGATGACCGCCAGCGGCAGCGCCCAGGTGCGGGCCGAACCGGCCGGGTCCCGCCACTTGATCAGCGCGCGCACGCACCGGCGCACCAGCAGCGCGAGACCGAAGGCGCCCAGCAAGATGGCCGGGGCGCCGACATACCAGATCACCCAGTACAGGGTGTCCTCAGCGTAGGTCCGGCCCGGATCCAGCCGCACCAGCCCGGCCTGCTGCAGCAGGCCGATGTAGTGCGCTTGCGCCCCGGCGGCCGGCCCGCGCACGGTCTGCAGATACGGCCGCAGCGCCAGCGCGAGTACCGCGAGGACGGCCACGATCGCGCTGGCCGCGGGCAGCCAGCGCAGCGGCGGCCGGGCCAGCGCGGTGCGCACGGCGCCGCGCACCTTCGGGTACCGCAGCAGCTCGACGGCGGCGACCGTGAATGCGGCCAGCCACACGGCGATCAGTCCGATCACCTCAGGCATGGGCTTGAGCGAAGCCATGAACGGGCGGGCTAGCAGGTAGCCAGCGGCCAGCCCGTATCCGGCACCCACGATAAGACCAACGCTGAACGCCAAGCCCACGGCTCGACGGCCCGCGACCAGGATCCCGACGAAGGCGATCGCAGGGACCGCGTACAGGAGACCGCCCACTTGCACGACGGCGGTCAGGCCGAGGCAGAGCCCGCCCAGCCCGATCATGGCCCGCCGCGGCGTCAACCAGCGGGCCCACCGCCCCCCGGCCTGCCCCGGCGCCCCCGGCTCAGGCGCCCGCCCGCGCACCTGGAGCTCAGGGGCTGACCGCCCGTAGGCGGGCCGCCCGGTCCCCTGCGGTCCGCGTGCTGGCTGGCCGCCGGGCCCGGTGGCGAGCCGGCCGCTCCGGCTGCGCCCGCCGCTCGGGCTCGGCCAGCTGATCCGCCTAGGCCAGTCCCGCCAGCCGGCCCTGCCGCCCGGCTGGCCGGGCCCGCCGCGCCTGGGCCCGGCCCGCTGGCCCGGTTCCGCGCCCGTCACGATCGTCGCGGCGGTCGGATCCGCGCCAGACGGCGCTGCCAGGTCGGCCCGCGGCAGCGCTGAACCCGGCGCGGCCCGGTCCCCCAGCTCGGCCAGCCCCGGAAACGGTGCGGGCTCCGAAGGCTGTGCTCGTTCCGAAGGCTGTGCTCGTTCCGAAGGCGGGGTCAGCTCCGACAGCGGCAGCGGGGCCAGCATCGCGGCCTTCTTCCGCCTGTCCACGGTGACCGCGTCGATGACCAGGCAAAAGCCGCCGAACAGCAGGATCTGCAGCACGATCTCGCCGAACGCGGTCCGGCTGGCGTACTGCTCGGGCAGGGTGAAGGCTAGGACCAGCGCGCCTGCGGCGGCCCAGCGCGGCCCGGCCAGCCGGCCTGCCAGGCCGCCGAACGCCAGCACGGCCAGCCCGCCCAGGACCGGGCCCAGCATGGTCGCGGCGGCCACGCCATGCACCCAGAACCCCATGGCCAGCACCATCGGCAGGCCGGCCGCCGAGCCCGGCACGACCGAGTTCCCGCTGGCGAAATACCCGGGACTGGAAAAGGTCAGCCCCGGGTGCGGCCCGCCGAAATCGGCGAGCGACTGCGGGATCGGCAGCGACCCGTGCTGGGCGATCCAGAAGCCGGTCTGCATCAGGGCCCCGGAATCGCGCAGCACGATGACAGCCTCTGACCTGAAGATGAGCTGCCAGATGATGAAGCCGACCGCCACCGCCACAGTGCCCGCCAGTCCGTACCACATGTCCCTGGCCCGCTCCCGGCGCAGCCCGGGCAGGGCCCGCGGCCAGCTGGCCGGGACCTTGCGCAGGGCCACCACTGTCAGCGTCACGGCCAGCGGCGCTGAGATGAGCACCATCGGGACGGGCAGGAACGCGCCGGCCAGCAGTAGCGGCAGGCCGGGCAGCAGCCAGGCCACGACCAGGATGGCGGGCAGCACGGTCAGCCGGGCAAACCCGGCGCTCGCGGTGCCCGGATGACGGCCCAGTTGCCGGGCCACCCGCCCGGCTAGCCGCCCCGGGGCCGAACCAGCCCACGCACTGGCCCCGGCGGTCCAGATCTGGCCGGCCCGGGACCGGCCCCGCTGCCAGGGGGCCCGCAGCCAGCCGGGCCGCGGCCCGGGCCCGCGGCGCCTGGCCTGGCCTCGGCGTTTGCCCGGCGGCAGGCCCTCATCGGCGGGCTGCGCGCCGGCGCCTGGTCCGGTTCCTGACGGCTGACCGTAGCCAGGCGGTGCCTCACCGGTCACCGAGCGGCCTGGCGCGATGGCGTCCTGGCCCACGCCACTCCCAGATACTTGAACGTCCGATGCAGCCGGCCTGACCTGGGTATCCTCATGGTGCCTGGCGATCTCAGCGACCTTCTCGGGCTCGCCAGCGTCGGCCGAGCTACCGGTCCGGTGGTCTCGAGGGCGCACGGAACCCACTGTAGATGGGCCCATGCCCAACCGGGCGTTAGCAGTCGCCCGAGGCGCCGCGCGTCCTGCAAGGGCGGTTCCTGCCGAACTGCTGATTAAGCATGATCTTTACCATCTGAACAGGAAAGCTCACATTAAGACCACGTACTATGGGGCGCAGCCTCAGCCCGACCCCGGTGCCGGCCCGGCCCGGTTGCATGCCCGGAGGAAATGATGAGCCGCTACGACGACCCCGACGATGGCTGGAAACCGCCACGTCAGCGGAAGGGTCGTGGACGCCGTAAGGCGTCGGTAGGGGTGCTGATCACTGGCTGGCTGGCCGGTCTGGTGGTCTGCGTGCTCGTGGTCGCGGCGCTCGGCGCCTACGTCAAGTACCGCACCGTGTGGGACAGCATCAAGCGGATCGATGCCACCTCGCTGGGCAAGCAGCCGCCCAAATACACCAATGCCGAGAACATCCTGCTGATCGGCTCGGACACCCGTACCGGCGGCAACGGCCGGATCGGTGGCGATACCGGCTGCAACTGCTCGGACACCGTGATGCTGCTGCACATCTCCCCGGGCCATCACGTCGTCACGGTGATCAGCATGCCGCGGGACACCGAAGTGCCGATCCTGGCCTGCTCGCCGAGCGACCATACCAATGGCCAGCAAGCACAGCCCGGGGTGACGGAGCCGATCAACTACACGCTTTCCTACGGCGGCCCGATCTGTACCTGGAAGACCATTGACTCGGTCACCGGTATCCACGTCGACCATTTCGTCCAGCTTGACTTCACCGGCTTCGAGAAGATCATCGACGACATCGGCGGGGTGAACGTCTGCCTGCCGGCGGCGACCGACGTGGCCAAGTCAGGACTGCACCTGAGCGCTGGCCGCCATCATATCTACGGAGCGCAGGCCCTGGCGTTCTGGCGCACCCGCGAGGATGTCGGCTTCGGCACCGACACCCAGCGGATTCAGCGCGATCAGTACCTGATGGCCTCGCTGGTCCAGGGCATCGAGCACAGTGGCTTGCTCAACAGCCCGACCGAGGTACTCAAGGTGGTCGGCGACGCGGCCGACGCGATGACCACCGACAGCGAATTCACTCAGTCCGAGATGCTGAACACCGCCGACAGCCTGCACGGGCTGACGGCCAAGTCGGTGCAGTTCATCACCGCGCCCAATCTCCCGTACCCGCAGAACCCCAACAAGCTGATCCTCCAGCAGCCGCAGGCGAACGAGCTGTTCTACGCGCTCGCGCACGACACCAAGCTGCCCAGCACCAAGCCGAAGAAGGCGGCCAAGCCCGGGCAGAGCGCCACCACTGTCGCCGAGACCATCGCCCCGGCCAACGTCAAGGTGCAGGTCCTGAACGGCGCCGGCATCAAGGGCCTGGCCGACCAGGCGGGCGGTGACCTCACCAGCCGCGGCTTCGACGTGGTCAGCAAGGGAAACGCGGCCAATTACAACTACACCAACTCGGTCATCGAATACGCCTCCAGCACCGACCTGCCCGCCGCCAATACCCTGAAAGCACAGCTCAGCGGCGCGACCCTGCAGCAGGATGCCAGCCTCACGGCGGGGACGGTCGTGCTGATCGTCGGCCCCAACTTCGACGGCCTATCGAATGCGGCCGCGGCGGCCCATCCCGTCAGTGACCTCAGCTCGACCTTCGGCGGCATCAAAGGCACCACCAAGATCTGCTCGGACAAGGCCGCCTTCACCGGCCCGCTAACCCCGGACGGCTGATCCTGCCGAGCGCCTGCGGTTGAGGGTCCCGGTGGCTTAGCCCGGACCCGGTGCCGGACGGTTAGATCACCAGGGCGCTGGCAATGATCACGCCTGGGGAGCATGAGCCGCAACGGGGGATCACAAGACGCGGCCGGGCAGGCGCCGCGCCCGGGCCGGCGGCGGCGACCCCGGCGACCCCGGCACGGCTCGCTGACCTGGCGGGTCAGCGGCTGGGTCGCGGTCTTGCTGGTCGTGGTGCTGGTGACCGGCAGCCTGGGCGCTTACGTCAAGTACCGGAGCATCTGGAGCAGCATCCGCCGGATCGAGATCGGCGGCCTGGGCCAGCAGCCGCGCCGGTACAACAACGCGCTCAATATCCTGCTGATCGGCTCGGACACCCGGGCCGGGCAGAACAGGAAGTTCGGCGCGGGCATCCAGGGCCAGCGCTCGGACACGATCATGCTGCTGCACATCTCCCCGGGCCGGCCCCGGGTGACAGTGGTCAGCATCCCGCGCGACACCATGGTGCCCACGGCCGGCTGCCCGCCCGAAGGCCCAGGCTCACCCGGCCAGCGGGCGGCCCCTGGCCACCGGGAGCGGATTAACCAGGCCTACGCCAACGCGGGACCTGGGTGCCTGTGGGCCACCGTCGAGCACCAGACCGGGATCCGGATCGACCATTTCATCGAGCTCACCTTCACCGGCTTCGAGCACGTCATCAACGACGTCGGCGGGGTCAGCATCTGCCTGCCGGTGGCCATCGACGATCCCGACTCCGGGCTCGACCTGCCGGCCGGCCAGCATCACGTCATGGGCGCCCAGGCGCTGGCCTTCTGGCGTGAGCGTCATGTCGGCCTCGGCTCTGACCTGCAGCGGATCAGCCGCGATCAGTACCTGATGGCGGCTATTGTCCGGTACGTCGCCCGCAGTGACATCCTGGGCAATCCCGCCCGGCTGTACGCGGTCGTGCGCGACACCGCCAGCGCGATGACCACCGATGCGGCCCTGGACCAGGCCACGCTGCTGACCATCGCCGAGAGCCTGCGCGGGCTGTCGTCGGATTCGGTGCAGTTCGTGACCGCGCCGGAAGTTCCTTACCCGCCCAGCCCGCAAGCCGAAATCGAGTTCGCCCAGCCGCGAGCGGCCGCCTTGTTCAGCGCCATCGCCCGCGATCGCGCGCTGCCCCAGGCCCGGCCCGGCGGTCACGGGGCCCAGCAGGGCCAGCCCGGCCGGACCCCCAGGCCGACGATGCGGGCGACGGCTCATGCGGCCGGCCCGGCGTCAGCCCGGGCATCAGCCCCCGCCCGGGCATCAGCCCCGGCCCGGGGATCAGCCCCAGCGGTGGCGGCCCCCGGGCCGGCCCGGGTCGGCGGGCTGGCGAACTCTTACGGCGGCATCACCGCAGCCGCGCCATCCTGCCGCGACCAGGCTGCCTTCGCGGGCGGCGACACGCCGTCAGACTTCCCGCCGCCGTAGGGCCGGGCGAGCTTCTGGCCGGGCGAGCTTCTGGCCGGGCGAGCTTCCGGCCGGGCGAGCTTCCGGCCGGGCGAGCTTCCGGCCGGGCGAGCTTCCGGCCGGGCGAGCTTCCGGCCGGGCTGAGCCTCAGGCCGGGCCGACCAGTGTCTTCTGGCGGGGCGGGCCACCCCGGTCGGCGAGCTCAGCGACGGCGGACCGGTAGCCGTGCAGCGAGATCTGCAGCCAGATCAGCAGCGCACCCGGGTAGATGTAGTAGCCAAACCTGGTCGCCGGGGCCAGCGTGAACATCAGCGTCAGGCCGATGATGAGCCACCACGCCGCGGCAGGCACGGTCCGGGGCGGCTTGATGACCAGCGAGACGCCGATCGCGAGGCCCGCCGCCGCCAGCAGGCCGACGGCGATCAAGTGCCCGGTATGACCGGTCTGGGCGATCAGGTGCCCGGGCAGCGGGCTGGCGGCCGCCGACTTGATCGGAGCGAGGCCCAGCGGGAACATGATCGTGTTCTCCAGCAGGGCCGACGGCCACAACGCCGCCACCGGCCCGACCAGGGCCGCGCAGGAAACCACCGCCGACCCTAGGAACAGCAGCATCGGCTTGCGGCCGTCGCGCACCCCCAGCAGGATCGCGGCCACGATCACGGCCGGCCAGGCGGTGGCCTTGGCCGCCGAAGCGACGCCCAGGGCGACTCCGGCCAGGACGAAATGGGGCCGCCGCCATAGCATCGCCAGGCCCAGGCACATCAGGGCGAGGATCGGCACGTCCGTGCCGCCGACCGCCAGCTCGAACGCGATGACCGGTGTCGCCGCGACGAACAGCGTCCAGCGGACGACGTAGCGGCCCCCGGCGACCGCGACGGCCGCCCCGAAAATGATCACGAACGCCAGGCCGAACCAGATTCGCGGATCGGTGGCGATCCCCGGCCCGAACAGCGCGCGCGGAATCCCGAACAGGGACATGACTGGCAGATACGGGTTATACGCATTCGGATCGTGCACCGTCGCCAATGACGACACGCTCTGGTATGGCGACTGGCGATGAACAAGCTGCCAGGCCGAGCGGCTGATCACCGAGACCTCAGGCTGGCGACGGCCGGTGGCCGCGTTCCAGAACAGGGGCACGATCAGCGCGCCGGTCACGCTGAGGGCGATGGCCAGGTCCAGCCCGCGTGATCGCCAGGCCAGGATGGCCACCGAGGCGGCCAGGTAGGCACACGCGGCGATGAGCCCCCAGAGCCGGTGCAGGTCGTTCGAGCTGAACAGGGCGACGCCCGCCCCGAAGGTCGCGCAGACCGCGAACATCGGGACCGTCCAGCGGCGCGGGACATCGGGCGGGGAAAGCCAGGCCGTGCGCAGGCGGGTCCGCAACTCCCCCGGCGTAACGGCCTCTAGCGTCAGCATTGCAGCCGGCCATCCTTCACTACACGAATTCTAGTCTCCTGATCGGCCCTAGCTCGGCGCGCTGTCCCCCGTGGCCGCGGCATCAGATCACCGGCGGGCGCCCGGCCCTGGTCATCCGCCATATCGTGGCCGCCGACATCGGATGTCGCTGGCCTGGGTCCATCCGCCAGCCCCGGCGAAAGCCGGTCAGCCAGCCCCTGATCGCGGCCGGCGACCGTTCCCTGATGACGGTGATAGCCAGCCAGTCCAGCAGATATGCCCAGGCGATCGGCCACGGCAGGTTCCGGCGGGCCAGCAGCGTCCGGTTCCGTCCGTCCACCTCGTAGAAGCCGGGATGGCGCTTGTTGGGCAGCGGCGGATGACACATCCGCGCGGCGGCGTCGTACTCCAGCCGGTAACCCAGGCCGATCAGCCGCCAGGCCAGGTCGGTCTCCTCATGCGCGAAGAAGAATGCCTCGGGCAGGCCCCCGGCGGCCAGGAACGCTGACCGCCTGATCGCGCAGGCCCCGCCGCTGAACGTGGTCACCACCGATGATCGCTCCGGGTCGCCGACCCGCAGCCTTGGCACATGCCAGCGGGCGCCCGGGCCGCCGTCGGGGTCAGCGACCCGGAACGAGAGCACGGCCAGCCCCGGGTCGGCCTCGAACCGGCGGGCGACATGCTCGCCCAGGCCGGGGTCGGGATACCAGCCGTCGTCGTCGAGGAACAGGACCACCTCTCCGGTGCAGGCCCCGACGCCGATGTTGCGGCCCTGGGCCACCCCGACATTCTCCGGCAGCCGGATGGCCTGCACGCCGGCGGGCAAGGCCGGCACGTCCGCGCCATTGCCGATCACCACCAGGTCGATGGCGTCGCCGCCCAGCGCCTGCGCGCTGGTGATCGCCCGCTGCAGCTCAGCCGGGCGGTTGCCCATGGTCAGGATGACGCAGGACAGCTTCACCGCAGCCTCCGCGAAGTGAGGGCGTTCATCGCAGTCTCCGTGAAGCGAGGATCGCGGCCAGGTGCGCCACCACCATCAGCGCCGCGACCACCAGGCAGGACACGACCAGGACCCGGGTGGCGAGCAAGCCGCCCCTGATCTCGTCCGCGATCGCCGCCGCCAGGACCAGCAGCGACAGCTCGACCGCCTGGGTAATCCGGTGGATCCGCAGCACGCTGCCCGCGCGCCGGGCCAGCGCCAGGCCTGTCCCGCGGGGCTGCAGGGCCTCGTCGCCGTGACCGCCGTCCAGCCCGGCCTTGGCCCGGGCCACGACGACGTTGTCGGTCTCGGCCTTGACCAGCATGGCCAGCAGCGCCGCCGCCAGGCCTGCGGTCACATACCGGCCGGAGATCGTCAGCTCCCCTTGGGCCCGGACGCCCAGGCCTACCAGCAGCGCGCTCTCGCCCAGGTAGTGGCCGATGCCGTCGAGGTAGATCCCGGTCGCCGAGGTGCGGTTACTCCACCGGGCCAGCTCACCGTCGGAGCAGTCGAACAGCAGGTAAGCCTGGATCAGGACGGCCCCGGCGACGGCCGTGGCCAGCCCGCCGAAGGCGATCACGATGCCCGCCGCGATGCCGCACCCGATAAAGGCCAGCGTGACCGCGTTCGGCGACCAGCCCAGGCGCGCGAACATCCACGTCGCCCACGGCGAGAACCGGCGCATGTAGAGCCGCCCGGCCCAGTGCTCATCGTTCAGCCGGTCTATCACCGACTGCGGCTGGCCCGCTGACCTGAGCTCAGCCAGGGTAGGACCGGGCATACTCCTCCACCCGCTTCGCCGTCTCCGTCTCGGACATGGCCAGGCGCTCCAGGATCGTGTAACGGCCAGGCCTGGTGGCCGGGGCGTGGGCTACCGCCTGGGCGAACTGAGCCTGCGAGAGGCCCAGCTCGGCGATGCTGCGCGGCAGGCCGTGCCGCTCCAGGCAGGCGGAGATGATCGCGGCTTGCTCCGGGTCATCGCGCAGGCAGGCGCAGAACAGCGCGCCGACTCCGGCCAGCTCGCCGTGGCTGGCCGTACCAGGGAACAGCTGGTCGATCGCGTGCATGATCTCGTGATCACCGCCGCTGGACGGGCGGCTGGAGCCGGCCACCGCCATCGCCATCCCGGACAGGATCAGCGCCTCGGCCAGCACCTTAAGGAACTCATCCGAGCGCAGCGGCCCGGGCTGGTGCAGCACCGCGTGCGCGGCCGACCGGGACATCGCGACGGCCAGCCCGTCCACCAGCTCACCGGTGTCGGCGGCGGCCAGCTCCCAGTCAGAGATCGCGGACAAGTTGGCCACCAGGTCGCCGACCCCGCCGCTGACCAGCGGGTCAGGCGCGCACCGGACCCGGTCCAGGTCCACCACGATCGCCACTGGCGACACTACCCCGTAGGAACCCTTCCCCGACTCATGCTCAAGCGAGCTGATCGGCGAGGCGATCCCGTCGTGCGCCAGGTTGGTGGCGACCGCCACCATCGGGATGCCGGCCATGTGCGCGGCGAACTTGGTCACGTCGATGGTCCGGCCGCCGCCGATGCCGGCGACCGCCTCGTAGGCGCCTGCCCGCAGCCGCTTGCCCAGCGACACCGCGGTGTCGTGGGTACCGTCAGGAACCCGGAACACCTCGGCCGCGTCGATCTGCAGCTCGGCTGCGATGCTGTCGCCCTGGCCGGGGCCGACCGCGACCGCGACCCGCCCCTCGTTGGCGATGCGCCGGTCGGCCAGCAGGGTGCCCAGGCTGCAGATCGCGCCCGGCCGCACATCGATGATGAGCGGTGCGGCGAGCATCCGGGCCAGCAGCGGCATGAGGCTTTTCCTCTGTTCTTATCGTCGGTCTCGGGCCAGGTGTCCGCGCCGACGATGGAGCGCCGGAAACGGGTCTGGCGCCATGGGCGAGCTTAGTCAGCGACCGCTGGCCGCGCCGCAGGGTTCCGGAGCTAACAGCGGGGTGCGATCTGGCGGGCCCGGCGCAGGTCGTCGTGATTGTCGACCTCCACCCAGTCGACCGCGCCGATCGGCGCGACCGATATCTCGCCGCCCCGGTCAGCGAGTTCCTGATAGCCATCCTCATAGTAGAGGCCGGGATCACGCCGCCAGGTGGCTTCCAGCGCCGAGGCTAGCTGGGCCGCGGCCGGGGCCGCGATCAGCGTCGCGCCGATGTACTCGCCATAGGCGCGGGCCGGGTCAAGCTTCTTGTTGATCCGGGCGAGCAGCCCGCGCGAGTCGAGGTAGACCTTCATCTCCTCTTCGGCCAGCTGCTTGACGTTGTCCACCGCGATGATGAGGTCGGCCGCGCTCTGGCCGCCGGTGTGCGCTTCCCTCGCCGCCAGCAGTGATTTCTCAACCGTGACCGGATGCACCGTGTCCCCGTTGACCAGCATGACCCCGGCGCCGAAGTGCTCGCGGGCCAGCCAGAGCGAGTACGCGTTGTTCCATTCCAGTGCCCGGTCGTTGTACACGAGTTCCAGGGTGACTCCGTGGCTGCGCTCCAGGCTGGCCGTGCGGTCGGCGATGGTGGCCGCCGCGTGCCCGACCACGATGACGACATCGCTCACGCCGACCGCGGCCAGGTTGCGCAGCGCGATATCCAGGATGGTCGTCTCGCCCGCCACCGGAAGCAGCGTCTTGGGCAACTGGTCGGTGTCCGGGCGAAGTCGTCGAGCGGCGCCAGCGGCGAGGATCATGCCTATCACCGGCCAGCTCCCTCCGGGTGGCAGATTGTCATGATTTCCGAGCAGATAAGCACACCAAGATACGCCGTCAGCGCCGCGTAGGCGAACACGGTGGCCCCCGTCAGCGCGCCGAACCCGACGACCAGCATCCGGCCCTCCCAGCCTAGGCCGTCCCGGGATCCCGCTCCGGATCCGGATTTGCCCGGAGACTGGCCGCCAGACCAGGCCGGGGTCACGTCCGGAGGCTGGCCGCCAGACCGGGCCGGGGTCACGTCCGGAGGCTGGCCGCCAGACCGGGCCAGGGTCACGTCCGGAGGCTGGCCGCCAGACCGGGCCAGGGTCACGTAACGCGCGGCGATCATGGCGCACAGCGCGAACACCAGCGGGGCGGGCACCCCGCGGCTGAACCCGAGCGCGGCGAGATAGAGGAACTGAGCCGCCTGCAGCAGCCCGGGCACCAGCCAGTCCAGCCGCCCGGCGTGCCGGTAGCTGGAGCCAGGCGCGGCGAGCAGCATAGCCACCGCGGGGGTGAGCGCCAGCGGCCCGGGCAGATTGCCCATGCCGAGCAGCACCACCATGCTGGTGGCGGACAGGCCCGCGATGGCCGGCGGCAGCGCCGGGAGGTTGCCGCGGACCAGGCTGCCAAACCAGCAGGAGATGCGGCCGTCATCACGGCAGCGGGCCACCCGCTGCGGGCTGCGCACTGGCCCGGCTGATTTCACTGGCCCGGCTGGCCCGGCTGGCCCGGCTGGCCCGCGGGTGGCCAGGGTGTGACACAGGTCGGCGATCGCCCAGCTCAGCAGGACCAGCAGCGTGATCCTGGTGCCCCAGACCGGCGCCACCACGGCGATCAGCGCGACCGGGACGGCTCCCCGGGGCAACCCGGGCCCGGCGGCGCGGCCCAGGCCACGGCAGGCGCCCACGGTCTGGCTGACCGACGCGATGGCCAGCACGGCGGTCGCGAATTCCCAGGCGCTGGTCCAGCGAGCCACGCGGGCGCCGAACGCCAGCCCGGCGCACACCACGACGGCGGACAGGACCCCGATGAGCCGGGCCAGCAGCACCGGATTCGCGGTCTCCGGCTGGGCGGCCCCGGGATGAGCGGCACCGGGCCGGGCGGCGGAGCTGGCGGGCCCGCTGGTGCTCTCGCCGCCGGCCAGGCCAGCCGGCCTATCGATCAGCAGCCGCGCGGCCCAGGCGGCCAGGTAACTGCCGCTCAGCGCGATAACGGCCCGCACGTTGTCGGCCGCGGTGCCGCCGGAGAACCAGGCCGCGGCGCAGATAGCGAGCCCGAACGAGATGCCGGTGACGGATTTAGCGGCCAGGGACCGGCTCGCGGCCCAGCCGACGAACCGGCGGGGCAGGTACTCGGCGGCGCCCGGGCCAGCCAGCCGGAGGCGGCCAGCGACCGGCAGGCCAACCTGCTCGTGATCTGGCTTCCTCGCTGTGCCGCGGACAGAGACCGTACTACTAAGGGTAACCATGGCGCGGGCCGCGGCCAGCCCGTTAACCGGACGGGTCGCGGCAGCCGGGCCGGGCCCGGGGGAGCCAGCCGGGCCCCCGGCCGCCGGGCTGACCGGACGAGCCTGGCTGACCGGACGGGCCAGCATGTCCGGGCCGGGCCCGGGCGAGCCAGCCGGGCCCCCGGCCGCCGGGCTGACCGGACGGGCCAGCATGTCCGGGCCGGGCCCGGGCGAGCCAGCCGGGCCGCCAGCCGCGCTGCTGGATGGCCCGTCGGCGGCTCCGTCCGGCCCTGCTGCGATCGATTCCTCCGCACGTTACGCAGTGTGGTAAGTACTTAGAGTACATAGACGATTACTTAGAATACATAGGGATGGGCCGGCGGCACCGCCCACCTGCCCGGTCAGATCAAGCCCCCGGCCCGGCCAGGTAAGGTCCCCTCATGCGGACGGTCGCGGTCGTGCTAGCCGGCGGGTCGGGCCAGCGATTTGGCGATGGCCAGCCTAAACAGCTGCACATCCTCGCGGGCAGGCCGCTGATCGAGCACTCGGTCGCGGCGTTCCAGGCCGCCCCCGGCGTCGACGAGATCCTGCTGGTCCTGCCCGCGGGATATGCCGCCGAGGTCAGCGGCTTGCTAGCGCCAGGCCGGTACGCCAAGTTGGCCGGACTCATCGAGGGCGGGGTGGCCCGGGCGGACTCCACCAGGTGTGCCATCGCCGCCCTGGGCGCGCAGGAATGCAACGTCCTGCTGCACGACGCCGCCCGGCCGCTGGTCGATCAGCGGATCATCGCTGACTGCGTTACCGCCCTGCAGACCTCAGTGGCGGTCGGGGTGGCCGCGCCGTCACCGGACACGATCGTGGTGGTCAGCGAGGGCGTGATGACCGGCATGCCGCGCCGGGAGACGCTGCGGCGCTGCCAGACACCGCAGGGCTTCCGGCTGTCGGTGATCAGGCGGGCCCACCAGCTCGCGCTGGCCGACCCGGGTTTCACTGACCCGGCCGCGGCCACCGACGACTGCGGGGTCGTGCTCAGGTACCTGCCTGAGATCCCGGTCCGGGTGATACCGGGCAGCGAGCGCAATATCAAGATCACCTACCCAGCCGACTTGCAGGTGGCCGAGGCGCTGCTGCGAGCCTGGCCCGAGTGCGACGAGCAGACCTTATCAATTCCTTAACTTTGGCTTGACGTTACCCAAACCGGAAGTAAATTGGTTGCTTCGCAACGATATGTTCCTCGTTGCAGAGTATGCCAGTGACCCCTGGTCAGGCCGGATCGCTGGAGGAGCAGCAGCGATCTTGAGGAGCTTGCACGGGTGGCGAAGATCAGTGTCGTCGTGCCCTTCTACAACGTTGACCGGTATCTCGGGGCGGCTCTGGAGTCCATCGCCCGGCAGACCCATAGCGATCTTGAGGTCGTCATGGTCGACGACGGCTCAACCGACAACAGCACCGTCATCGCCAAGGATTTCGCCGCCCGCGACCCCCGGTTCACGCTGATCCAGCAGCAACGCCAGGGTCCCGGCATCGCCCGCAACACCGGCGTCCGGCACGCCCGCGGCCGGTACCTGGCCTTCGTGGACGGCGATGACCTGGTCGACCGGCATGCCTATGAGCTGCTGATCGGCTCACTGGAGCGGACCGGCTCGGACATCGCCTGTGGCGGCGTGAGCCGCATCAGCACCTTAGGAGCACGCCCGTCGGCACTGCACGTGGCCCCGTTCCGCAATAGCGTGCCGGGGACCCACGTGTCCAGGCTGCCCGCCCTGCTCCAGGACCGGACCTGCTGGAACAAGGTGTACCAGCGGGCGTTCTGGGACACCCACGGATTTGAGTTCGCCGACACCCTGTACGAGGATCCGCCGGTCGTGCTCCGGGCGCACGTGCTGGCCCGCGCCGTCGACGTCCTGCGTGAGGTGGTCTATTACTGGCGGGAACGGGACGGCGGTGAACTGTCCATCACGCAACGGGCCAGGGAACTGCAGAACTATGAGCAGCGAATGGCCGCGATGGGCTCAATCGCGTCCTTCCTGGCGGAAAAGGCACCAGGACTCAAGCCGGCCTTCGACCAGTCGGTACTGAAAAGCGACCTGCCCTTGCTGGTCAACGCCTACGCCTACGCCAGCGACGGCGACCGGGCCAGGATCGTTGAACTGGCCTTCGGCTACCTGCGGCAGGTAGCCGAGAGCGATGACGATGGCGTCCCCGCTCTCACCCGGCTGCACTGCCACCTGCTGCGGCGCGGCCTGCTGGCCGAGTTCCTCGAACTGCTGCGGTTCACCCGCGGCGGCCACAGCCGGGACGCGGAGATGGTGCCGCGCGGTGACCAGCCCGGCCGCTGGTGCGTGGCGCTGCCTTACTTCCGTGATCCGGCCCTGGGCATTCCTGATCACGTTTACGACATCACCAGCGAAATGACACTCAACGCCGCTCTGGACGCGGTGACCTGGAATGGCTCCCGGCTGCGGATCGAGGGCTGCGCCTATATCAGGCGGCTCAACGCGCCCAGCCAGGATGACTCCCGTATTCAGCTGAGCCTGCGCAACAGCCGCACCCGCAGGACGATCCAGCTTCCGGTCGAGCGGATGTTCCGCCCTGATGTCAGCGCCCTTTCCGGCCAGAGCGGGGCCAGCTACGACTGGTCCGGGTTCGCGGTCGAGGTGGATCCGGGCAAGCTGGCCACCTTGCCCGGCATCTGGCGCGCGGCGAACTGGGAACTGCTCGTACAGGTCAGCGGCGGGGGCCTGAGCCGCAGCGGCCCGATCAGCGCGGTCAGCGAAGGCTCCGCGCAGTGGCCAGAGGGCCGCTGGGTGGCCAAGGGCGTCTGGATCCAGCCCGCGGCCGAGCCGGACCGGCGCTTCTTCATTCAAGGCCGGCCAGTGACCGCCCTGGTCACCAGCTGCACCGCGGCGGCCAGGGACGGCGTCCTGGTCATCGAGGGCTGGGCCAAGTTCGGCCTGCGGCCAGGGACCGCCCTGGTGCTGACACCCCGGCGCGGCAACGGCCAGCCGATCGAGGTGCCGGCCGAGCTAACCGGGCCCTGGACGGGCCCGGCGGGCCCCGACGGCGGCCGCGGCCGGACCGGCTTCCGGGCCCGGGTGCCGGCCGGCGGACTGGTCACCTCGGTCGACCCGGCCAGCCCGATCGCCCAGATCACGCACGTCCACGACGAGTTCACCTGGGACGTCTCGATCTCGCCTGCCGACGGCACCCCGGCCGCCCGGCTGGCCATGCTGCCCGCCACCGCCGGAGCACGGCTGAGCGAGGCGGGCCGGGAAGTCACCGCGTTCGTGACCCATTTCGGTTACTTCTCGTTGCTGGAGCGGACGCTCCGGCCCGTGGTCACCAGCTACGAATGGATCAGCCCGCGGCAGCTGCGGCTGCGCGGTGACCACACCGACCCGGCCCGGCGCCCGGCCGAGCTCGTCCTGCGGCACAACGAATCCGGGCAGCGGCACCAGCTGCCGCTGTCCTGGGACGGCCAGGCGTTCGCCACCGTGATCGAGCCGGACGCCATGCCAGGCCCGGGCCTCAGCCTGCCGTTGTCGGCCGGGAAATGGCGGCTGCTCGCCCAGGTCGGCGACGGTGAGGTCACCGTGGCCGCGGCCCGGCACCTGCTGGCCGGCCTGCCCGGCTATACCCGCGTCGGGCTGCACAAAATCGAGCTGCAGCCCTACCGCACCGATGCGCTCCGGCTGCAGGTCCGGCCCGCGCTCAGCCCCGATGAGCGGGGCCGACTGGCTCAGCGCCGGCTGCGCAAGCAGGTCTATCCGCAGGCGCGGCGCCGGCCGCTGGCCGACCTCGCGGTCTTCGACAGCTTCGGCGGCCGGGGCTGCTCGGATAATCCGCTGGCCATCTATCAGGAGCTGCGCCGGGCCCAGCCGGAGCTGGACTGCGCGTGGGTCAGCGCCGCCGGAGATGTCGCCGCTCCGGACGGCAGCCGGGCCATCCTGCTGGACAGCACCGACCACTACGAGGCCATGGCCCGGGCCCGGTACGTGATCTTCAACGACAGGCTGCCGCGCTGGTTCGAGAAGCGGGACGGCCAGATCTGCCTGCAGACCTGGCACGGGACGCCGCTGAAGCGGATCGGCCTGGACGTGGACCGGCCGCAGTTCGTCAGCGGCCTGATCTACCCGGACCTGCTGCGCGCAGACGTGGCGCACTGGGATCTGCTGCTGTCGCCGAACCCCTTCAGCACGCCTATCTTCCGCCGCGCGTTCGGCTACCAGGGCGAGGTGATCGAGTCCGGCTATCCGCGTAATGACATCTTGCACGCCCCCGGCCAGGCGCAGCGCCGGGAGGAGATCCGGGCCCGGCTGGGCCTGCCGCCCGGCAAGCGGGTCGTGCTGTACGTCCCGACCTGGCGCGACAACGCGGCCACCGGGCGGGGCGGCCGGTACCGGTTCGAAATGGAACTGGACGCTGACGCCGCCGTCGCCGCACTGGGCCAAGATCACGTGCTGCTGGTCCGCCTGCACACCCAGGTTCAGAACGCGCTGCCGGACCGGTCGGCCGACGGCTTCACCATTAACGTCACCCGTTACCCCGACATCGCCGACCTTTACCTGGTCAGCGACGTGCTGATCACTGACTATTCCTCGGCCATGTTCGACTTCGCGGGGACCGGCCGGCCCATGCTGTTCTTCACCTACGACCTGGATACCTACCGGGACAAGCTGCGCGGCTTCTACTTCGATTTCGAGGCCAGCGCGCCTGGCCCGTTGCTGCGGAGCTCGGCGGAGGTGATCGACGCGCTGGCCGATCTCGGCCCGGTCGAGCGCTCCTACCGGCAGGCTTACCGGGCCTTCGCCGACACCTACTGCGGCCTCGATGACGGCGCCGCGGCCAGCCGCGTGGTGCGCCGCTTGCTGGCCGGCCAGTGACCCGCCGCCTCGCGGGCGAGTCAGCGCGGCCAGTCAGCCCGGCGAGTCAGCCCGTTCGGTCAGCCGGCCAGCCCGGTCGCTCAGCTGGGTACCAGGCGTACGGCCGGTTAAATGCTCGCAAAGACTCCCTTATGGCTGACTGATAGCTGACTGCCGCCCCTACCGCTCAGCTATGTTCGCATTGCGCATGCCGCCTGTGCAGCGGTCATCCAGTTCCAGTCTGGAACGTCGCAATTCGCCTGAGAGCGCGCGACTCACGCCGGGATTCAGCCGGCTGACCGCCACGGAGGACAGTTATGCCTGCCCAGGGGACGGCAGACTCGGGCGCGCCCGCTGCGCCGCAGGACCCGGAACTGACGCCCCAGGAGCAGCCCGGGCCACCCGGGGGGTGGCGGGCCGCCGTCGCCGCGCGGATCCGCCCGGCCTGGCGGCTGCCCCTGCTGACCTACCTGGTCTGCCAGGCCATCTACCTGTTCTGGTGGGCGGCGTTCTACCCGGGCCTGATGAGCTTCGACTCGGTGACCTACCTGATCCACGTGACGACGGGCCCGTGGGTCGACAATCACTCGGTCATCTATGACAGCCTGGTCTGGCTGAGCCTGCACGCCACCGGCGGCCTGGGCGCGCTCACGCTGGCCCAGACCGTGGCCATGGCCGCGACGCTGGCCTACACCGTGGCCAGCCTGCGCCGTCTCGGCGCGTCCGGCCGGTGGACCGCGGTCGCCGCCGTGGTCGTGGCGGCGCTGCCATCCACCGGCACGTTCATCGTCTTCGTCTGGAAAGACGTACCGTTCTCGATCTGCGCGTCGCTGCTGGCCGCGACCAGCGCCCGGCTGGCCGCGGCCAGCCGGGCGCCTGGCTGGCGCCAGGACCCGCGGACCGGCCGGCTGATCATGGTCGCCGGGCTGGAACTGCTCGGGCTGGGCCTGTTCCGCCTGAACGGGTTCATCATGGTGGCGCTGGCCGGGATCGTCCTGGCCCTGCTGCTGCGGGGCCTGCGCCGGTGGATCGCCGTCACGACCGGCGTCGCCCTGGGCCTGACCTTCCTGCTGAACCTGGTGGTCTACCCGGCGGCCGGCATCCAGCGCACCCCGGCCTGGCTCACCTACGCCAACAGCTATGCCGACCTGGCGGTGGCCTACCGGGACCAGCCGACGATCTTCACTGCCGCCGACAAGCGGCTCCTGGCGCAGGTCGCGCCGCTGACCGAGTGGCGCAGCAGCGGCAACTGCTACGACTCGGACTGGACCACCAACCTGCCCGCGTTCAAAACCCGCGCCCAGCCGGTGAGCGGCCAGCTGGTCGCGCTCTGGCTGCGGATACTGCGGCGCTCACCGAGCCTGATCCTGGGCGCGCGGATCTGCCGGGGCTCGATCGCCTGGAGCATCTTCCCCGGGCCCGCCCGGCTGGACGGGCGGACGCTGATCGCGAAGCTCACGCTCCGGGCCGTCAACTTCCCGCGGCTGGCCGGCAACCCGTATGCGGCGGCGGTCCGGCCCCGGCCGCTGGCCCGTCCGGTGCATCAGCTCGCGGCGCTGCTGTGGTCAGTCAGCCGGACCCCGCAGCTGGAGTGGCTGCTGTGGCGCGGCGCGACCTGGTGCTATCTGGCCTACCTGGCGCTGTGGCGATTCGCCAGGCGGCGCGGGAATGTCCGGCTGCTGGCGATCGGCGCCGTCGTTGTCGCGCAGCAGCTGGGCACGATCCTGGACAACCCGTCCCAGCTGTTCCGGTATATGGCCAGCCCCATCCTGATCGGCATCATGCTGCTGCCCCTGCTGTGGACCGCCCGGCCGAAGATCCCGGCGGCGGACGAGCGGGGCGGAGAACTGGCGGGCGGACCGACTGAGCTGAGCTGAGCCTGGCCGCCGACGACAGTTGCTACTGCCTGCGCTGAGCTGAGCTGAGCTGAGCTGACTCAGTCTGGGCTCTGCTGGATGTCCAGCGCGAGCGCGTGCACGAGCATGTTGATCCCCACCAGCAACGGCCCGGCGGCCAGCAGCACGGTGCCGGCGCTGGGCGCGGCCTCACTGGGGGTCACGATGATGGCCCAGATCCCGACGACCGCGCCGGCCAGGCACAGGAACAGGCCGGTGAACAGCAGCAGCGCGATCGGCGAGAACGACATCAGCACATACTTGAGCAGGATCCGCCGCCAGAACCCGGTGAACAGCAGCCGGGAGATCTCCGGTACCACCTTCATCAGGCGCATGCCGGACACCTCATCGCCGTACACGCTGGGGACCGGCACGTCCTTGGCCCTGACGTTCGCGATGCCCAGGCAGATCAGCAGGTCGTTCTCGAACGAGTAACCGCGCGCGACCCGGTCCAGGTCGATCCGGGCCAGCGCGCCCCTGGTCACCGCGGTATAGCCGTTCTGCGGATCAAACAGGTTCCAGTAGCCGCTGGCCAGCTTGGTGGCGAAGGACAGCACGATGCTGCCGAAGACCCGGATCGCGGGCATGCCCGCCAGCGCCTCTCGGCTGTAGAAACGGTTGGCCTTGGTGAAGCCGTATCCGTGATCGGCGATCGGGTCGAGCAGCGCGGGCAGGTAGTCGGGGTTCATCTGGGCGTCGCCGGCCATGACCACGTTGACGTCCGATCCGAGCGCGAGAGCGCGCTTGTGCCCGTCGATGATGGCACCGCCCACCCCGGTATTGACGGTGTGCTGGATGAGGCTCAGCCTCTGGTCCGCGGTTTCCAGCGCCCGCAGGGCCGTCTCGTCCGTGGACAGGTCGTCGACGACGACGATGCTGTCGACGTAGTCAGGAACCGAGTTGATCGTCCGGCCGATCAGCTTCTCCTCGTTGTAGGCCGGCACGACCACGGCCACGTGCATGCCCTTATACATGTCTCACCCCAGGCAGGTCGCCTCGTCGCGGATGCGGATCGCGGTGCCCAGCGCGGCCAGGCCCGCCGCGCCGTCCACCGCGGGCTGGGCCCGGCTGAGGACGCACTCGATGAAATGGCGCTGCTCCAGCGCGAGCGGCTCACCCTGATGCTCCAGATACGGGATCTCGATCACACTGCTTTGCCGGTACCTGGCCCCCTGACCGTCGACGTACTCCGCGTGCTCCACCCGGTGCACGGTCACCTGCTGGCGGATCAGGTCGGCCAGGACGACGTTGTCCCGCTGGGTGAGCTCGATCATCCGCTGCTTGGTCTGGCTCACCCGGCTGGCGGTGAGCGCGGCCGACATGCCGTTGGCGAACGTCATCAGGCAGCTGGCGATGTCCTCGGTCTCGCTGCGCACCCGCCGGGTCAGCGCCGAGAGCCCGGTCGGCTCGCTCCCCGCCAGCGCGCTGACCAGGTCGATGTCGTGGATCATCAGGTCGAGCACGACGCCGGTGCCGATCCGCGGAGTGAACGGGCCGACCCGGCGGATGTCGATGTGAATCAGCCCGTCCACGTGGCGGCCGAGCTCCATCACGGCCGGGTTGAACCGCTCGACGTGCCCGACCATCAGGATGCGGCCGCGCCGTTCCGCCGCGGCCACCAGGGTCTTGGCTTCCTCCATCGTCGCGGAGATCGGCTTCTCGATGAGCACGTCGATACCGCTCTCCAGCAGCGCCAGGCCGACCTCGGCATGGGTGTGCGTCGGCGACGTCACGATCGCGGCGTCGACCTGGCCGGCCAGGTGATCCAGGTCTGGCGCATAGGCCGCGCCGACGTGCGCGGCCAGCCGCTCGCCCTTGGCCGCGTCGGGCTCGACCACCACCGTGACCTGCGCGTCAGGAACCGTGCCGGCCACCCGGGCGTGATGGCCGCCCATGATCCCGGCCCCGACGACGGCGAGCCTAACCACCGAGCGCCTCCCGGACCGCGCCGACGATCCGGCTCAGCGCCGCCTGGTCCAGCCCGGGATGCACCGGCAGCGACACGACCTGGCTGGTGAGCGCGCGCGCCCGGGGAGTGTCGTCGGCGGCGATGACGCGGGGATCGGCGCGGTAACAGGGGTAGTCGTGCATGAGCTTGGGGTAGTAGATGCCGTGACCGACGCGGCGGCGGTCCAGCCGCGCGCAGAACTCGTCCCGGCTGACGGCGGCCTCGCCGGTGATCCGCACCGTGTACTGATGCCAGACGGGCCCGCGGCCCGCGGGCGTCAGCGGCAGGCCCAGCCCGGCCAGCCCGGCCAGCCCGGCCGACAGCGTCCGCGCGTTCGCGCGCCGGGCCGCGGTGATGTCGGCCAGCCGGCGCACCTGGGCCAGCGCCACCGCGGCCTGCAGGTCGGTCAGCCGCCAGTTGTAGCCGGGCAGCTCGTAGTCATACCGGCCGCGCATGCCCTGATTGCGCAGCAGCCGCAGCATCCGGGCCACCTCGTCGTCCCCGGTCGTGACCAGGCCGCCCTCGCCGCAGGTGATGTTCTTCGTGCCGTACAGCGAGAAGGTCCCGACTCCGAAGCTCCCCACGCCGCGGTCACCGCAGGTGGCCCCGTGGGCCTGGGCCGCGTCCTCCACGATGGCCAGGCCGTGCCGCCGCGCTAGCGCGGCGATCGCGGTCATGTCGGCGGGCAGGCCGTACAGGTGCACCGGCATGAGCGCCGCGGTGCGCTCGTTGACCAGCGCGGCCATCGCGCCCGGGTCGACGGTGCAGTCCTCCCCCACGTCGGCGAACCGGGCGATGGCGCCCACTTCCAGGATCGCGTTCAGGGTGGCATTGAAGCTGAATGGCGTGGTGATGACCTCGTCACCAGGGCCGATGCCCAGCGCCCGGAGCGCGGCGACCAGGGCGACGGTCCCGTTGCTGACCGCGACGGCGTGCCGGACGTGCTGCGCGGCGGCGAACGCCTCCTCCAGCTCAGCCACCTTGGCCCCCTGCGCGAGCAGGCCGGACCTGAGGACGTCGAGAACGTCGTGCTCTTCCTGCGCGCCGACGATGACCTTGCTGACCGGGATAAGAGCGGGATCAGCAGTGTCCGGCGGGGCGCAGGCGGGGCAGGTCAGGGAGGGCGGAACGGGTTCTTCGCGGGATAGGACCGTCCCGCAGCGGCAGACCCAGCCCCGGTGCTGGGCCGGATTCCCGGTCACCAGCTCGTGCGGCTGGACCGAGCGGGTCACCACCGAGCCGGCGCCGACCATCGCGTTCGCGCCGATCTGGACCCCGCAGACGATGGTGGCGTTGGCGCCGATCGACGCGCCATCCGCCACCGTGGTGGGGGTGATCTGCCAGTTCCGCGCGTGCGCCCGCGGCCGCAGGTCATTGGTGAAGACGGCGCTTGGGCCGACGAAGACGTCGTCCCCGAGCTGCACGCCGTGGTAGACCGAGACGTTGTTCTGGATCTTGACCCGGTCACCGACCCGGACGCCCTCATCGAGGTAGACATTCTTGCCGAGGTTGCAAGAGCGGCCGACAATGGCACCCGCACGAACGTGCGCATGATGCCAGATCGTGGTCTCCGCACCGATCGTCGCGCCATCCTCGACCGTCGCGGATGGGTGGGATCGCAATTGCGCGGCGGTGAAATCGGGGCCGGCCGGAGCTACGGGGATAACCTGCATAGCTTGCTTTCTGGGTTCCCTTCACTGTGGGCTGCTGACTTGGGCCGCGCCGCCGCCTTGCCCCCGGCGGTTCATAGACCAGCCAGTTCAAACTACCGGGAACCCACCCAATGGTCGGCGAAGATTAACCAATCATTACTATTTAGGCATAATTACCAGGCTAGGGCTGACTTAAATTTGGTACCGATTTGGTCAAACCGGGTAAGCGATCTAGTAAGGCCGTATGATGCGATCCGTGACCCAGGCCGAGCAACTCGCTGCGCCCGCTGCCCCCGCCGGGACTGAATCCCGCCCGGCTGCGCCGCCGACCTCGCGCAGCCTGCCCCGGTTCCTGATCATCGGCGCGCTCAGCTTCACCATCGACGTCGGCACGCTGTTCGTGGCCCACGGCGTGCTGCGGATCTGGCTGCCGCTGGCGACCACCCTGGCGTACGCGATCGCTTTCACCGTTAACTTCAGCCTCAACCGGTTCTGGGCGTTCCAGAGCACCGCCGCGGTCGGCCATCAGGCCGCCAGGTACCTGCTGCTGACCGGCGCGAACTACGTGGTGACCGTGGTGGCCGTCACCGGGCTGGCCGCTGCCGGCCTGCATTACCTGGTGGCCAAGGTGCTCACCGCCGCGGTCATCGCCGTGGTCAACTACGTCGTGTACCGGACCTGGGTCTTCCGCTGAGCTGGGCCGGCCGGGGGTAGCCCGGCCCGCGGTACAGGCACTGCAGGTCGCCGAACAGGAATCCGGGGACGAATCCCGCCCGCTTCATCCGCCGCATGCCGCCGGTATTGGATAGGTAAAGACAGACGTACCCAACGTCAACCCGGGTCAGGGCCGCCTGAATCTGCGCCTCGGGCGGGAACGGGCGAGCCCCGTCGGCTACCCCGGTGAGCAGCAGCCGGTCGGCGACGAACTGGGCCCCGGCGGGCAGTCCGCCGGTCGACAGGTAGTACTCACGCGGGTCCACGGCGTGCACCAGCGTGGTCAGCCGGGGCATCGCGGCCATCACCTGCCAGGGCGCGAGCACGTCACCGTGGTGGCGGTCGGCCGCGACCACCTCGCTGGCCAGTGTCAGCGCGCTGGGGTAGTACTTCCAGGACGGATGACTGGCCCACACGGTCAGCGGGGGCGACACCAGCGGGAGGCCGGACCAGATCAGCGCCACGACCACCGCCACCGCCGGGACCGGGGCCAGCAGCCGCGCCGCGACCTTGAACCGGGCGGGCGAGAGCGGCACCGCGGCCAGCAGCCCGGCCAGCACCGGGACCGGCAGTGCCCACAGGGTCCGGTACATGACCGGGCTCGCGTTGGTCTTCTCCCCGATCAAGGTCAGCAGCCCGGGCAGGATCAGCAGGGTAGCGACCAGGGCCACGCCGGTGGCCAGGAAGGCCGGCGCGCCCCGGCGGACCAGCCAGGGCCCGGCCCAGACGGCGATGCCGCCGACCGCCCCGAACACCCCGGGCACCAGCACGCTCGTCCACACCGAGGCGGGCGAGACCGCCCCGCCCTGGGTCGACGGCGCCAGCGGCGACAGTTCCGCGACCAGCAGCCCGGCGATGACGATGTAGACGGCGCACCCGGCCAGCCCGGCAGCGATCTTGAACCGGGCCGCGGCCAGCAGCGGGACGGCCACGACCAGCAGCGGGACGACCGCGGCCAGCGCGACGAGGGGCAGCACGTACACCGCCGCCGAGCTCAGCCCGGCAGCCGCGATGCCTGCGGCCAGCACGAGCACCAGGGACCGGCCCGACCGCCGCTCGGCCCAGTCCGTCAGGTAGGCATAGACCAGGGGCACCATCAGCGACACGAACGCCGCCTTGCCCTGCCACATGCGGACCAGGTGAAACGCGCCGAACGTGCCGCCGTCTACGCCGCCCCAGTACAGGTACACCATCGCGACGCAGAAGCACAGGCCGGGCCGGCCCGGCGCCCACCGCCGGACTAGCATCCAGGCGGCCCAGATCGCGAAGAAGGTGAGGATCGGCAGCGCCACCAGGTAGGTGGCGGACGCGGCCGGGGCGCCGCAGAGCCGGGCCAGCGCGCCGATCAGCACCTCGATCGAGGAGATCGGCGGCTCGCCCCAGATATGCGGCACCGTCTGGTTGGTGAAGATCACGTCGTTGACCGGAATGGTGCCGTGCTGGGCGACCCACACCGAGCGCGAGATGTAGTAGGCGTCATCGCCGTTGGGCCGGACGATGTGCAGCGAGGCGATCGCCCCGCCGATCGCGACGCCCAGCGCGAGCAGCGATTCGGTCAGCGAGGCCGGCCGGGCCTGGACGCCGCCCGGCTGAGCCAGCGGGCGGGCCATCTGGGCCGCCGACCGGGTCACGATCAGCCAGGCCAGCGCGGCCAGCACCGCCACGATCGCCAGGCCCCAGGCCCAGCCCCAGGACGGCCCGGAGTTCAGCATGGCGGTGATCCCCGCCCCGGCGGCCGCGGCCAGGCCGATCACCACGATCGCGGCCACAACCGGCCGCGACGCCAGCGCAGCCCGCTTGACTGGTTCAGCGTCAGCCAGTTCCGCGTGCTCAGCGTCAGCCAGTTCTGGGGCCTCAGCGTCAGCTAGCTCCGGGTGCTCAGCATCAGCTAGCTCCGGGGGCTCAGCGTCAGCCAGTTCTGGGGGCTCAGCGAAGGCCGGCTCGGGCTCAGCCGGTTGTTCGTGCTCAGTCGCTGGCCCGGGGTCGGGCCATGGCTCCCAGTTGTTCCAGCGCTCCCACACGCCCCAGGGATCGGTCGGGTCATCGTCATCCGCCGCCTGGTGCCCACCGGGACCCGGCTGAGCAGCAGAGAGTTCTGTTTCGGCTAGCCGGGCTTCGGCTAGCGCTGCCTCAGCTAGCCGGGCTTCGGCTAGCGCTGCCTCAGCTAGCTGGGCTTCGTCGGGTTCAGCCTGAGCTGGCTCGGCTTCGGCGGGCTCGGCCCTGCTTGATCCGGCCCTGCTTGATCCGGCCCTGGTTGATCCGGCCCTGCTTGATCCGGCCCTGCTTGATCCGGCCGTGCCAACCGCTGGGTGCTGTCCGGCCCGGCGCGGCGATCGCGTTACCGCGTACCAGGCGGCGGCGAGGGTGGCCAGCACCAGCGACCCGGCCCAGATCGCGACCAGGGCCGACGTCACCAGGTGGCTGGCCAGGCCCAGGTCGTAGACGAGGGTCCACAGGGCGAAGGCGACGACGACGGCACCCGTGACGCCGTCCACGAACCTGGCCGGGAGCAACCGGTAATAAGCCCAGCCCTGCGGCCTGCGGTGGGCCCGGTCGCTACGCCGCGGCATGAAAGGGGACATGAGAACTGCGCGAACCGGTACTGAAACAGTCGTTCACCGTCGGGCTATGACCCATCAGGTTCGGGTGCGGCCGACGTCAGGCCGCGCGGACTGGTGAGGAACCCCAGCCCCCAGCAAAGATGCATGGTGATCAGCGCGGCCGGGAGACGGATGAGCACCGAAGGTGGCACCGTGCGGGCCGCGATCCCGGTCACCGCCAGAATCCCGGCCAGGTAGGCCAGCGGGATCGCGAAGCCGAGCGCGAGCCAGCGCAGGCCGCCGCCTGCCGCGAGGCCGGCCGCGCCCGCCGCGATCCCGGCCGCCATCGCGAGCACCGCCACCGGCGGCGCCAGATAGCGCGGGTTGATCGTCCCGGTGTGCTGGCGGGCTACCACCCGGCGCCACCGCCCGTACCTGAAGTACTGCCGGCCGAGCGCGCGCACGCTGGCCCGGGGCCGGTAGGTGACCCGCAAGTCGGGCTGGAACCAGATCAGGCCGCCCGCCTGGGAGATCCGGTGATTCAGCTCCCAGTCCTCGGCGACCAGGAACGTCTCGTCGTAACCGCCGACCCGCTCGATCGCGGCCCGCCGGTAGACGCCCAGGTAGGCCGTGTCGGCCGGGCCGGCCTGGCCGCCAGTGTGGAACCGGGACGCGCCGACCCCGAACGGTGAGGTCATCGCCCAGGCCACCGCCTGCTGGAACAAGGTGACGCCTTCGGCCGCCATGACGCCGCCGACGTCATCGGCGCCGGTCTCCTCGAGCACCCGCAGCGCGTTGCGCAGGTACCGGGGCGGCAGCAGGGCATGACCGTCGACCCGGGCGATGATCGCGTGCCGGGAGGCCTTGACCGCCGCGTTGAGCGCGCTGGGGATTTCTCCGCTGGGATTGGGAATCACGGTGATCCGGGGATCAGCCGCGGCTATGCGTTCGGCAATCTCCATCGTCCGGTCGCGGGACGGGCCTACCGCCAGGACCAGCTCAAGCTGGCCAGGGTAATCCTGGCTCAGCACGTGCCGGACGGCCTCTTCCAGGTGCCGTTCCTCGTTCCTGATCGGCATCACGACGGAGATCGGCACCGCAACGGCGGCCGCTGGCCGCGGGGTGGCCGGCTCTGGGGTCGTAGCCGGGCGGCCAGGCGCGTCGGACAGTTCGCTCATGACGCTGGTCACGGTACCGCGCCCAGCGGCCCGGTGCGACCTGAAGCCGGCCCTGGCCCGGCCGGGGCGCAGGCTCGTCGCGTGCGGTAAGGCTGGCCCCCGGCTACAGCGCGGAATCCTCCAGCATCTCGGTGACCAGCGCGGCGATCTGCGATCGTTCCGACCGGACCAGTGTCACGTGCGCGAACAGCGGGTGGCCCTTCAGTTTCTCGATGACGGCCACGACGCCATCGTGCCGGCCGACCCTCAGGTTGTCACGCTGGGCGATGTCGTGGGTCAGCACCACCCGCGAGCCGGAGCCGATCCTGGACAGCACCGTGAGCAGGACGCCGCGTTCCAGCGACTGCGCCTCGTCCACGATCACGAACGAGTCATGCAGGGACCGGCCGCGGATGTGGGTCAGCGGCAGGACCTCCAGCATGTCGCGGGCCAGCACCTCATCGATGACGTCGCGGGAGGTGACCGCGGACAACGTGTCGTAGACGGCCTGGGACCAGGGGCTCATCTTGTCCGCCTCGGAGCCGGGCAGGTAGCCCAGTTCCTGCCCGCCGACCGGGTAGAGCGGGCGGAAGACCAGCAGCTTGCGATGCTGGCGCCGCTCCATGACCGCTTCCAGGCCGGCGCACAGCGCCAGCGCGGACTTCCCGGTCCCGGCCCGGCCGCCCAGCGAGACGATCCCGAGGTCGGGGTCCAGCAGCAGATCGAGCGCGATCCGCTGCTCCGCGCTGCGGCCGCGCAGCCCGAACACCTCGCGGTCGCCGCGGACCAGCCGCACCGTCTTATCCGGCTGCACCCGGCCAAGTGCGCTGCCCGCCCCCGACCCGGACAGCAGCACAAGCCCGGTGTGACAGGGCAGCTCACGGGCCTCCTCGCAGTCCAGCTTGCCCGTGCTGTACAGCTCATCGATCTGCGCCGAGGTGACGTCGATCTCCCGCATTCCGGTCCAGCCCGAGTCGACGGGCAGCTCGGCCCGGTACTCCTCGGCGGGCAGGCCAATGGCGGCTGCCTTGACCCGCAGCGGCAAGTCCTTGCTGACCAGGACGACATTCTCACCCTCCGCGGCCAGGCTGCGGGCCACCGAGAGGATCCTGGTGTCGTTGTCGCCGAGCCGGAACCCGGCGGGGAGGACCGAGGGGTCGGCGTGGTTCAGCTCGACCCGGACGGTGCCGCCCTGGTCGCCCACCGGCAGGTCGGCGTCGAGCCGGCCGAAAGAGATCCTGAGGTCATCGAGATGCCGCAGGGCCTGGCGGGCGAAGTAACCGAGCTCGGGATGGTGCCGCTTGGCCTCAAGCTCGGTGATGACCACGATGGGCAGGACCACCCGGTGCTCGGCGAACCGGCTGATGGCCGCCGGGTCAGCCAGCAGGACGCTGGTGTCAAGGACGTAGGTGAACCGGGTACTGCTGGACGGGCCGGACGCGCTGGCGCGACGGCGGGCTGGCGGACTAGATGGGTGACTGGCCACTCGCTCTCCCCTGGGCGCCGGGGGCGGCGCCGCGTTCGGACACAGACGTGTCGGCGGGACCGGGACCGGCCAGCTAGGGGCCGGGCGCCGGCCCTTCGCTCATCTCGCCTGCGTACCAGGACGCGAAGCTCGAAGATCTCGAGGGCCTTCCCGTCGGGCGGCTACACACCGCCCGTCAACTCAGACGGTACCCTCGGCGACTGGCGTCCCGGAAGTACCGCAACACCCCGGATAACGTCCGGGACGGCCCGCGGGTGCCCGGGAGCGACGGCCAGTCAGGCGCCGAACCTGCGCTGCCGCGCCCCGTAGGAGCGCAGCGCGCGCAGGAAATCCACCCGGCGGAACGCGGGCCAGTAGGCGTCGCAGAAGTAGAACTCCGAGTGCGCGCTCTGCCAGAGCAGGAACCCGCCCAGCCGCTGCTCGCCCGAGGTCCGGATGACCAGGTCAGGGTCGGGCTGGCCGGCCGTGTAGAGGTGCTCGGCGATGTGCTCGACGTCCAGGATCTCGGCCAGTTCCTCGATGGAGGTGCCCCTGGTCGCGTGGTCATACAGCAGCGACCGGACCGCGTCGGCGATCTCCCGCCGGCCGCCGTAACCGACCGCCACGTTGACCAGCAGCCCGGTGTTGGCCGCGGTCGTCTCGGCCGCGTCCTTGAGCACCTGCGCGGTCTCGGCGGGCAGCAGGTCAAGCGCGCCCATCGGGTTGAGATGCCAGTCTTGCGCGGCGAGTTCCCTGACCGTGTCCTCGATGATCCCCATCAGCGGCTCGAGCTCGGCGGCCGGGCGGGACAGGTTGTCCGTGGACAGCAGCCACAGGGTGACCACCTCGACGCCGGTCTGGCGGCACCATTGCAGCAGCTCGAAGATCTTGTCGGCGCCCTGCTGGTAACCGCTGCTGACATCCAGCAGCCCCGCCGACCGGGCCCACCGGCGGTTACCGTCGCACATCACCCCGACGTGCCGGGGCATCGCCTGGGGCGACAGCGACGCTTCAAGTCTGTGCTCGTAGAGCCGGTACACGAGATCGCGCAGTGCCATCCGGCATCCTTCCTCGCTGCCGCCCAGACGGCGACCTAGCGCCGTCCAGCAAATGTCCACCTCGCTGCAGAGCAGCTGGAGTCGGCTCGGCCCGGACCCGGGCTCGCGGTTCGCTTAGCACCGTATCCAAAATGTCACGAGTTCGGCCGAGGTCAGCGCACTGCGTACCCCGCCAGGCGGCCGTGCTCACCAGCCGGGCGCTGGCCGGCCAGGCTAGCTCCGGAGCTGAGCGCGCGGTGACTAGCCAGCGGCGGGTGATCTCATCCGGTTTCCCGGCCCGGCCCCGGCCCGGGGCCGCGAGGACCGTGAGCACCGATCCATCTACACAGCGTAGTGCCCTCATGGCCGAACGTTAACATTCCGTCAGCGGGCGCGACCACGGCCCTGCCCGGCAGCCCTCGCCCGTCAACCCTCACCCGTCAGCCGATCGACTTCACGATGGCTTCCTCCAGCCCGGGGAAGGAGCTCAGGTACTCGCGCCGCTCCCGCTTGAGCCGGGCCACCATCGCTTCGTATTCCCCGATCCGGCCGGTGCGCTCGTAGAGCCGGCGCGGCTGCAGGATCTCCAGGTCGTCCACGCCCGGCAGGAACGAGGCGACCTCGTACCCGAAGTCCGGGTCGGTGACCCACTCGATGGTGCCCGTCACCACGGCCTGCACGATGGCCGAAGAGTACGGGATCGTCACCTTCTTGGAGTCCGGGTTGTCGCCGGACCCGCCGACCCGCCCGGTGTTGAGCACGAACACCTTCATCTCATGGCTGTCGAGCAGTTCCAGCATGCGGTTGCCC
>CAWBJA010000023.1:0-59923 GCA_963788895.1 uncultured Actinomycetota bacterium
CGGGCCGACGGCGCATGACGTCCCCCGCTATGTTGCCGGTAACACCGCTAATATCTGCAACAAGAGCGACTTTGTCTGCGACTTTAATTTCTTCACTGGTATTCACTGGTCGCGTGGCTTCAAGGTCCATACCTCCTACGCGGTGAAGAACAGCAATGGCAGCTACACCTACCAGCCGGTGCTCAGCCGGGCCGCCAACGCGGTCGGCGGGAATGTGGTTCACGACCTGCAGAATCACGTTCCGTCGTGCTCGTAACGAAGAGCCGGGGGTAGTTCAGCGGTCCGGGCGGCGACAGCCCCGCCGCCCGGCCGCCGCGGTCAAGGAAACACGTTCAGGTCACCGCGATGATCCGGGCCTGGATCAGCCGCCCGGCCTCGATCCGCAGGAGGCCGATCGTGCCCTGCGGCTGCCGCCGCCGGTCGGTGGGCGAGCCGGGATTGAAGATCCGCACCGTCTCGTCCGCCTGGTCCAGCGGGATGTGCGAGTGCCCGAATACCACCAGCCGGGCACCGGGGAACTGGCGCCGCAGCCGGGCCAGCCGCCCCTGGGCCGCGCCGCTGTCGTGCACCATGGCCACCGGGAGGCCGTCCAGGTCGAGTTCCAGCACTGGCGGGGCTCCCCAGGCGGCCACGTCGGGGCCGTCGTTGTTGCCCTGCACCGCGTGGACGGGTGCGTACGCCGCCAGTTCGTCCAGGACTCCGGCGGTGCACACGTCACCCGCGTGCAGGATCAGGTCGGCCCCCCGCAGCCGCGCGGCGACCGCCGGCGGGCAGGACCGCCACCGGCGCGGCGCGTGAGTATCGGACAGCACGACCACCAGCACCCCGCCATCCTGACGCACGCTCCCCCGCCCAGTCCCGCCTGGTCCAGCTGCGCGGGACCGGACTACCGTCCAGGTGACCGCGCACCCCGGCCGAGCGGACCGACATTCCTTGATCACCGCCCAGGTGACCAGGCCCACCCCGGCGAGCGGACCGACATTCCTTGATCGCGGTAATTAGCGTGGGCTCCAGCCCCAGCGAATAACCACAATCACGGACGTTCAACACGTCTACTATCTGGTCGAGTGGGCGGCATGGCACTCAAGGACAACCCGCGAACCTGACCGGCGGCTGCGTCGCTGCCTCGCCCGGCCGGCTGCCTTCGCAGGCGGTCCTGGCCGGCTGGTCCGGACGGGCCGGGCTGGGTTACCGTCCTGGTGACGAGGGACACCCAGCCAGGAGCGGCCATGGATGAGGAACTGGAAGCCCAGGCGCCTGAGCACGAGCCGGTGCCCGCCGGGGCGGCCGAGCAGGTCGCCGAACGGGCCGCCGCCGCGATCCAGCCTGGCCGGATGCCGGCCATCTACCTCGGCCACGGCGCACCGCCCCTGGTCGATGACCCGCTGTGGGTGATCCAGCTGGCCGCCTGGGCCCGCGCGCTGCCCCGGCCCAGCGCCGTGCTCATGGTCTCGGCGCACTGGGAGTCCGCGCCGCTGACCATCGGCGCCACTGCCGACGGGGTGTCGCTGGTCTACGACTTCGGCGGGTTCCCCGAGCGGTACTACCGGGCCAGGTATCCCGCGCCCGGGGCGCCGGGTCTGGCTGGCCGGGTCCGGGCGCTGCTGTCCGGGCTTGAGCCGGTGACCGACCGGCCCGACCGGGGGCTGGATCACGGCGCGTATGTCCCGCTGACCGTGATGTACCCGGACGCGGATATCCCGGTCCTGCAGATCTCGATGCCCACCCTGGACCCGCAGCGACTGCTGCGCATCGGCGCGGCACTGGCCCCGCTGCGGGACGAGAGCGTGCTTATCATCGGCAGCGGTTTCCTGACCCACGGACTGCCGTTCTTGCGGGACTTCCGGTTCGACGCGGCCCCGCCGGGCTGGTCCGCGGAGTTCGACCACTGGGCGGCCGAGGCGCTGGAGCGCGGCGACGTGGACGCGCTGGCCAATTTCGGCGCCGCGCCGGGGGCCAGGTACGCGCATCCTTCCACTGAGCACTTCGCGCCGATCTTCGTCACGCTCGGGGCCGCCGCCACCACGGCCGCGCCCGCCACCACGATCACCGGCTACTGGCTCGGCCTGGCCAAGCGCTCCATCCAGGTCGCCTGATCGCTCCCCAGCCCGTTTCCCCAGGTCGCTAGCGCGTACCCCACGACGTGTTGCGCTGCTGTGCGAATGAGTCCAGCGGACTAGCTGATGTCGTCCTTCCGATAGGCGCCGATCGAGCCGTGCCATCGCCACGATCGACGGCCAGCCTGAACTGGGATCCGGCTGATCGGCTCCCCCGGTGTCGCGCCGGAGGCCGCCGCCGCCCGCGCGGCCGGGATCCTGGCGGCACTCAAGGCTGTAAGACCCATACCAAATGTAGTACATGTGCTATCATCCGATGCATGGATGATGTGCTGGATGTCCGTGATCTGCGGATGCGGTACGGCAAAACCGACGTGCTCACCGGTGTCAGCTTCGCGGCGCGCCGCGGTGAGGTGCTCGCCCTGCTCGGGCCGAACGGCGCGGGCAAGACCACGACGATCGAGATCCTCGAGGGGTTCCGGATGCGTTCGGCGGGCGAGGTCAGCGTGCTCGGCACCGACCCCGCGCACGGCGGCGAGGCGTGGCGGGCGAGGACCGGCGTCGTGCTGCAGTCCTGGCGTGACCACGCGAAATGGCAGGTCCGCGAGCTGCTCGCGCAGCTGGGCCGCTACTACGCGCCGTACTCCACGGCGAGCGTCACCCGCCCCTGGGACGTGGACGACCTGATCGAGACGGTCGGGCTGACCCCGCACGCGCGCAAGCGGGTGCGTAACCTGTCCGGCGGGCAGCGGCGCCGCCTCGACGTGGCGATCGGCATCGTGGGGCGGCCCGAGCTGCTGTTCCTCGACGAGCCGACGGCCGGCTTCGACCCCGAGGCCAGGCGCGACTTCCACGACCTCGTGCACCGGCTCACCGACCGGGAGCAGACCACGATCCTGCTCACCACGCACGACCTGGACGAGGCGGAGCGGCTCGCGGACCGCATCCTGATCCTGGCCGGCGGCACGATCATCGCGGACGGCTCCGCCGATGAGCTGTCCCGCGCGATGTCGGGCCAGTCCGAGGTGCGCTGGAGCCGGGACGGGCAGCGGTTCGTGCACGCGGCCGACGACGCGACGGCGTTCGTCAGGGAGCTGTTCCGGCAGTACGGCGAGTCGGTCGAGGATCTGGAGGTGCGCCGGGCCAGCCTGGAGGACACGTACATGGCACTGGTCCGCCAGGCGGAGCACGGTGCGCCGCGCAGGCTGACGGCGGTGGCGGCATGAACCCCACGCTGGTGGCGGCGCGAGCGGGACTGTCCCGTGGCTGGATCGAGTTCAAGCAGACCCTGACCACGCCGGGTGACCTGATCACGTTCCTGATCATGACCGGCGGCTTCCTCACCGCGATGATCTGGACCCGGCACACGCACGTGCCAGGGACGCACTTCTCGCTCGGCACCACGATGCTGGCCAGCGTGCTCGGCCTGAACGTCGGGATGTACGGAGTCGTCACCATGGGCGACCTGCTCGTGGTCGAACGCGAGGACGGCACGCTGCTGCGGGCCAAGGCCATCCCGAACGGCATGCTCGGCTACCTGGTCGGCAAGGTCGTCAACATCTCCGGGCAGATAGCGTTCGCTGTCGCGATCACGCTGCTCGCCGGCGCTTTCCTGTTCACCGGCCTGACGATCGGCAGCCCCGGCAGCTGGCTGACGCTGGCCTGGGTGCTCGTGCTCGGGCTGCTCGCCACGTTGCCGCTGGGCGCCATGCTCGGGTCGCTGTTTCCCAGCCAGCGCAGCGCCGGGCGCTGATGGTTGCTGCTGCTGGGCGGGCTGGCCGCGATCTCCGGCATCTTCTACCCGATCACGCACCTGCCGGTGTTCCTGCAGTGGATCGGGCAGGTCTTCCCGATGTACTGGCTGGGGCTCGGGATGCGTTCGGCGCTGCTGCCGAACGCGATGGCGGCGGTGGAAGTCGGCCACTCGTGGCGGCACCTGGCCACGTTCGGCGTCCTGTCCGCGTGGGCGGTCGCGGGCCTCGTGCTGGCGCCGGTAGTGCTGCGGCGGATGGCGCGCCGCGAGTCCGGCTCGAGCGTCGCGGCCCGCCGCGAGAAAGCGATGCGGGGCGCATGAGCAGCGAGGCCATCTACAACCGGATCGCGATGCTGCGGGCCGAGCGCGGGATCTCCCGGCGCGAGCTGGCCGACGCGCTCGGCGTGCACTACCAGACGGTCGGCTACCTGGAGCGCGGCGAGTACAGCCCGAGCCTGTACCTGGCGCTGCGGATCGCCGCGCACTTCGAGGTCCCGGTCGAGGTGATCTTCTCCACCGAGCCGTTCCCCCGGCTAGGCACAGCCGCGACCGCCTAACGACCCTCTAGCGCCCGGAAACAGGCTCAGGCGATCCCATCGCGGCGGGCGATGGCGGCGGGCCCGGTGAACCGCTACCCCGCACCCCGACACGACTACGACGAAGAGGGAGCGCACGCTCAAGGCACGGCGCGAACGCGCAGGTAAGCGGCAAACTTACGCCGCGTCCCACAAGACGTGCAGCTCAGGTGGCTTGCGGAAGACCAGGCCGCGCGGCCGCGCGGGGCGCTCCGGATCCAGGCGCAGGCCGGGGAGCTGGCTCAGCAAGGCGGTCAGCGCCGACCTCGCCTCGGTCGTGGCCAGTTGCGCCCCGAGGCAGAAATGCGGGCCGCGCGCGAACGCCAGGTGCTGGCGGGCGTTGGCCCGGTGCAGGTCGAAGCGGTCCGGATCGGCGAAGAACCCTGGATCCCGGTTGGCCCCGGCCAGCGAGACCGTGACCAGGTCGCCGCGCCGGATCGCGGCCGGGCCGATCGTCAGGTCAGCGGTCGCATACCGGTCCACGACGGCAGCGGCGGGCTCCAGCCGCAGCGACTCCTCGACCGCGTCGGCGGCCAGCTCCGGGTCCTCGGCCACCTGCCGCGCCTGGTCCGGCTGGCCGAGCAGGTGCAGGACCGCGTTGCAGATCATCCCCTCGGTGGTCTCGATCCCGCCGAACATGAGCACGGCCGCGTTCGACACGACCTCACTCGTGCTCAGGCCGCCGTCGGCCGCCACGGCCCTCAGCAGCGCCTCCCGGCCGGCCGCAGCCGGCCTGGCCAAGCCTGGCCCGCCCGCCGATCCGGCCCCGCTTCCTGACCCAGCCCTGCCTCCCGAGCCGGCTCCGCTTCCTGACCCAGCCCCGCCGCCCGAGCCGGCCTCGCCGCCCGATCCGCCCCGCGAACCGGCTAGCACGGCTTCCAGCCGGGCCTGCAGCAACTCGAACGCCGCCGCCCCTCGCTCCACGGCCGTCGTGGCTTCCCTGGGACTTTTTTGGGGTGACTGGCCCGCTGCGTTTCCTGTTTGAACAGCGCTGGCACTTGCGCGCCATGCCTCCCCCGCCGGGCCGGGCACCCCGGCCGCGCCTTCCTGGCCAGCCAGGCTAGACACCGCGCCGACGATCACTTCGTACCAGGCCAGGATCGTGGCCGGGGGCGTGCCAGGCCAGCCCGAGTAGCTCGGCCACGACCGCGACGGCCAGCGGCCCGGCCAGGCCCCGGCGCAGCTCAGCCTCGCCGGCCGGGGCCAGCGCCTCGACCAGCCGCGCGGCGCAGTCCTCGGTGAAGCCGGTCAGCTGCTCTTGAGGTTCGGCCTGCCGCAGCGCCGCCACGAACGGGTCCCTGTGCCGCCGGTGCTCGGCCCCGTCGAGCGACAGCATGCTGGAGCCGACCACCCGCGCCGTGGTGAACCTGGGGTCATCGACCGTGAACGCCGCCGGGTTACGCAGCACCCGCAGGGCCAGCTCCCGCGAGGTGACAAGCCAGCCGCCCAGCGCCGGCACCCAGGAAACCGGCTCCTGCTCGCGCAGGGTCCGCAGCAGCGGATGCGGATCAGCGTCCAGATCGGCCCGGGTAATCGCCGCGCCGAGCGGAAACCCAGCCCGGCCGCGGCCCGTCCCGGGAGGCACGGCCGCGCGGTCCGCGCCACCCGCACCATCTGCGCCGGGATCCGCCGTCACAGCAGCCCCAGCAGCCAGCCCGGCCCGATGACGGACGCGCCGGCCGCTTCACACCGGCGGCGCAGCTCCCGGTCGGCGGTGACGACCAGGCGGCGCCCGGCCAGCCCTCCCGCGAACGCGGCGATCGCGTCATCCCCCGAGCCCGGCCGCTGCGCTGACCTGGATCCGGGCCGCTAGCCCGGTCGGCCCGTCCTCGGCGACGACCCGGGCCCGCCCCTCCACCACCAGGAGGAAGCCGGGAAACCAGCGGTCCAGGGCGGGCTCGCCCAGCGCGCCAGGCAGCGACGTCACGCCCCGGTCGGCCAGGCCGGCCAGCTGATCGCGCAACCGCGCCGCGGCACCGGCCCGGTCCCGCCACCACCCGTCCGGGCGCGAGCCCATCACGTTGGCCACGTCGACGATGATCGTCAGCGGCCGCAAGGCGGCCCGCAGGGCCGCCCGCAGCTGCGGCCACTGCGCCGCGAAGCCAGGATGCAGCGCGAGCCGCTCGACGTCCGTGTCGGGCACCCAGGCCACGTCGGCGCTTTCGGCGCTGGCCGGGTAGGCCGCAAACGGCTTGGGCGCCGCACCGAGCACCGTCCAGTAGGTCCAGGAGGCATGATCATCGCGCCAGATCCCGGTCACCGTGACCGCGTCCGCCGGGACGCCGCATTCCTCGGCCGCTTCCCGCAGGGCCGCGTCGACCGCCGTCTCGTGGCTGTCCATCGCGCCCCCGGGCAGGCCCCAGGTCCCGCCGTGGTGTCCCCACCCGCTGCGCAACTGAAGCAGCACGCTGACCGGCCCGTCCGGCTCGTCTACCCCGGTCAGCGCATCCAGCCCGGTGGGGGCGTAAGCCAGCAGCCCGGCCGCGCCGTGCCGGCCCCAGTGCCGGTGGCCCTGACCGCATCTGGTCCAGCCGTTACCGTCGCGATTTGCCATCGACGCTGAACATAGCCGACGGCTGGACCGGCCTCGCCAAATAGGCTGGGCCCATGGCCGAGTCGATGATTGCCGACCAACTTGCGAAAATGCGCCAGCGCCGGACCGCGCCGCTGATCCTGGAGCTGGACCTTTCTGACGGGCTGGGCGAGGAGCGGCCCGCGGACCCGCTCTCGGCGCTGCTGGCGCACCGCCGCATGATTCTCGCTGATGTGCTGGACGGCCTGCGCCGGGCCCGCAGCGACCGGCGGGTCAAGGCGCTCATCGCCCGGGTGGGCGGCCGCCCGATCGGGCTGGCCATGGTCCAGGAGCTGCGGCGCGCGGTGGAGGAGTTCCGCGACGCGGGCAGGCTGACCGTGGCCTGGTCCGAGAGCTTCGGTGAGTTCTCCGCCGGGAACGTGCCGTACTACCTGGCCACCGCGTTCGACACGATCTACCTGCAGCCCTCGGGTGACCTGGGGCTGACCGGCCTGGCCCTGGAGCGCAGGTTCTACCGCGGCGCCCTGGACCGGCTCGGGGTCGAGCTGCAGGTGGCCAAGCGGCACGAGTACAAGAGCGCGGCCGAGCAGGCCACCGAGACCGGGTTCACCGGGCCGGCCAGGGAAGCCACCGAGCGCATCGCGGAGTCGATCACCGGCCAGCTGGCCTCGGCCATCGCCGAGCGCAGGCGGCTGGACCCGCAGCGGGTGCGGGAGCTGATCGACCGCGGCCCGTTCCTGGGCACGCAGGCCCTCGAAGCGGGCCTGGTGGACATGCTTGGCTACCGCGACGAGGTCTACTCACGGGTCAGGAGGCAGGTCGGCCAGGACGCGTTGCTGCAATTCGTGGGCCGGTATCAGCGGACGCACGCGATGGCCGAACGGGCCAGGAAGCTGCCCGCCAGCCTGCCCGCCCGGCTGCCGGCCACCCGAGAGCGGTGCGTGGCCCTGATCTACGCCACCGGCCCGATCCGGCGCGGGCGCAGTGGCCGGGGGCCGCTGTCGGGCGGCGCGATGGGCTCGGACACGATCAGCGCCGCGCTCCGATCGGCGGTGGCCGACGACCAGGTCCGGGCGATCGTGCTGCGGGTCAACAGCCCCGGCGGGTCGTACGTGGCCTCGGACACGATCTGGCGCGAGGTGGTCAGGGCCCGGGCGGCGGGCAAGCCCGTGGTCGTATCGATGGGCGATGTGGCCGCCTCGGGTGGTTACTTCATCTCGATGGCCGCGGACGCGATCGTGGCGCAGCCGGGCACCGTAACCGGCTCGATCGGCGTGCTGTCCGGCAAGCCAGTGGTCAGCGACGCACTGAGCCGGATCGGGGTGACGACGGACGCGGTACTGGAAGGCGCGCACTCCGACATCTTCAGCACCAGCCGCCCCTTCACCGAAGACGAGTGGACGCTGGTGAACAACTGGCTGGACCACATCTACGCCGATTTCACCGGCAAGGTGGCGCAAGGCCGCGGCCTGTCCGGCCCGCGGGTCCACGAACTGGCCAGGGGCCGGGTCTGGACCGGCGCCGACGCCCAGGACAACGGGCTGGTCGATGAGCTCGGCGGGCTGGACCGCGCGGCGGCGATCGCCCGCAGCCGAGCCGGGCTGCCGATGTCGGCGCCGCTGCGGATCTACCCGCGCGCCCGGCCGCTGGACCGGATCCGGCCGCCGGCCTCCAGCGACGGCCGGGCCGGGCCGCTGCTGGCCGAGAGCTGGGGTCCGGTCTGGCGGCTAGCCGCGCAGGCCGGCCTGCCGCCCTACGGGCCGCTGATCCTCCCGGGCAGCTGGATCTTCGAATGACCCGCTAACCGGGTGACCGGGACAAATCGATGACCGAACGCGACCAGGGCGCCGATCCCGCCGCGCCCTACGCGGCCGCCCTGATGGCGCTGGCCTCCGGCGTGACCCTGGTGACGCTGGCCGACGGGCGGGACGACATCGGGACGACGGTCAGCACGTTCTGCCCGATGTCCTGGCAGCCGCCGCTGATCGGCATCTCGCTGCAAGCCGGCTCGTATCCGGCTGAGGTGCTGAGCCGGCTGGACTGGTTCGCGGTGACCTTGCTCGCGGCCGGCCAGCGCGCGCTGGCCGGCCGGTTCGCGGTCGCGGGCCGTCCCGGAGCCCGGCTGCTGCTCGACGGCGTCCCGCACCGCCGCGGCCCGCACTCGGGCGCGCTAATCCCCGACGGCGGGCTGGCCGCCCTGGAGTGCACGGCCACCCAGCGCATTCCGACCGGCGATCACCTGCTCATCATCGCCCGGGTCCTGGCCGTGCCCTACCTGGCCGAATCCGGCGACCCGCTGCTGCGCTTCCGCGGCCGCTACCGCCCTCTCGCCCCAGCCCCCTCCTGACCGGCCCCTGCTCCCCGGGGCCTGGCCTCCTCACCCGCTGATCAGGAATCGAGGTAGGCCAGGACGGCCAGGACGCGGCGGTTGTCGTCGTCCGAAGAGGCCAGCCCGAGCTTGGCGAAGATGCTGGTGCTGTGCTTGCTGACCGCCTTCTCTGTGACGAACAGGCGCTGCGCGATCGCGCTGTTCGACCGGCCTTCGGCCATCAGCTCGAGCACCTCGCGTTCCCGGCCGGTCAGCGCGGCCAGCGGCTCGTCCCTGGACCGGCGGGCCAGCAGCTTGGCGATGACCTCCGGGTCCATGGCCGTGCCCCCGCTGGCCACCGCCCGGACCGCGTCGACGAACTGGTCATCGCTGAACACCCGGTCCTTCAGCAGGTAGCCGACCCCGCCCGCCCGGTCGGCCAGCAACTCGCGCGCGTAGAGCTGCTCGACATACTGAGACAGGACCAGGATGGGCAGCCCAGGCCGCTGGCTCCGGGCCTGGAGCGCGACCCGCAACCCGTCATCGGTGAAGGTAGGCGGCAGCCGCACGTCGACGATGGCCACATCGGGCCGCTGCCCGAGCAGCGCGTCCAGCAGTTCAGGTGCGCTGCCCACGGCCGCGGCGATCTCGAAGCCGTGCGCCTGCAGCAGCCGGACCAGGCCATCCCTCAGCAGGAATAGGTCCTCGGCGACGACAGCTCGCATGGCACCTCGATCACGACGATGGTCGGCCCGCCCGGTGGGCTGCTGACCGCCAGCACGCCGTCGAATGTACCGAGCCGGGTTTCTATCCCGCGCAGCCCGGTGCCCTGCGCCGGATCCGCGCCGCCCGCGCCGTCGTCGATCACCTCGGCCCGCAGCATCCGGCTCGTGTGCGCCATCCGGATGTGCACGCTGCGCGGGTCGGCGTGTTTGACCGCGTTGGCCAGTATCTCCGCGATCGCGAAGTAGACCGCGGACTCGACCGGCTCGGGCGGCCGCCCGGGCAGGTCGATGTCCAGCTCAGTCCGGACCGGGGTGTCCAGCGCGAGCGCCCGGACGGCGTCACCCAGGCCGCGGTCGGCCAGCACCGGCGGGTGGATCCCACGGACCAGGTCGCGCAGGTCCGTCAGGGCCCGGGACGAGGTGTCCCTGGCCTCGGCGACCAGGGCCTGCGCGGCCGCCGGGTTGCTGGGGATGAGCTGCTCGGCCGCGCGCAGGCTCATCCCGAGCGCGACCAGCCGGGCCTGGGCTCCGTCATGCAGGTCTCGTTCCACCCGGCGCAGCTCGGCGGCGGCCACGTCGACCGCGTCGGTGCGGGTCTGGGCCAGCCGCTGCACCCGTCCGGCCAGCGCGGCAATCTGGCCCCCGCCCAGCGTGACCGGGGCCAGCCATAGCCCGCAGCCAAGGAACAGCACGCCCTCCAGGCCGGCCAGCAGCGCCTGCCGCGGACTGTCCAGGTAGGCGATGCCGAACATCGTGTCCACCAGGTGCCCGTGCGGGACGGCCGAGAACCAGCTCAGCCCGACCACGACCCCGAGCAGGCCGAAAAAGACCAGCGTGACCGGCACGATCTTGGCCGCGAGGCCCGGGAGCAGGACGGTGATCATGACGGCGAGCACGGTGACGGAGGCGAAGCCAGTGAGGGTCTGCGTGGGCAGGAAGATCAGCGCCGTGGGCAGCAGCGCGGCCCCCCAGCCGAGGCGGTCCAGCTGCCTGCGGCCGGCCCGGGCCGCAGGGTCCGGGGGTCATCGCCAGCTGCGGCCCGATCCCGCCCGGCCCGGTCCCGTTCCGCTCGCTCCGGCGCGGCCCGGTCCCGACCAGCCCAGTCCCGACCAGCCCAGTCCCGACCAGTCCCGTCCCGACCAGTCCCGTCCCGGACAGTCCCGTCCCGGACAGTCCCGTCCAGCCCGGCCCCGTCCAGCCCGGCCCCGTCTCGCCCGGCCTGGTCTCGCCCGGCCCCATCTCGCCCGGCCCCATCTCGCCCGGCCTGGTCAGGCCCGCCCCTGTCGGGCCTGGCCGCCGGACGGAATCCCCGCTGCTCCAGCCACTCCTGTCCCTGCCGCAGCGCCAGCGCGACCCAGCGGTGCCTGCTCAGCGTGCGGGGCACCAGCCACAAGCCGAACCCGGCCAGCGCCAGGCCCTCCAACCCGGCCACGATGGCGTCCCACCGGCTGTCGACGTTGATCGTGCCGTAGAGCGGACCAGACCAGAACCGCACCGGCGCGGCCATCGACGGCCAGAACGCGCCGATCACCATCCCGTACAGCCCGAAGAGCGTGAGGGCCGACGCCGCGAGGTCGGCAGCCACGGCGGGCAGCAGGACCACGATGACGGCCGCGCTGAGGGTCGCGGCTATCGCCCAGGAGTTCATGCCCCACAACTCCCCGCACATGAGCACCACGGGCAGCAGCAGCCCGCCCCAGCCGATGTAGCGGGCCAGCCGGGACACCACCGCCCGCAGCCGCATGAATGGCATCCACCGGCCGATGACCGCGGCCAGCAACACGAGGACGACGAGCGTCAGCAGCACGATTCCCATGCGTGCCATCGTGGTGCCCAGGATGCGCCCGCACCAGCCGCCAGCACCCACCTTGCAGGTGGGTCTACACCTACCCCGCCCGCCCAGCATCCCGTCCGGATCCGCCCGGTCGGCGCGCATCCGGCGAGTCCCGGTGACAGGTACCGAGCATGCCGTACCGGGCCAGGCGGTCTGCTGGACCACCTGACCGAGCCAGACCAGTCGTTCACCGGGTCGGCGGCCACCGCGGCGCGGCTGCGCCCGGCCGGCCCGATCCGGCGCAACCCGTCCCCGGGCAGGCCCGCCGACCCGCCCCTACCCCCCAGGCAGGCCCGCCGACCCGCCCCGATCCCCCGGGCAGGCCCGCCGACCGGCCCCTATCCGCCAGGCCGGCCCGCCGACCCGCCCCTATCCGCCAGGCAGGCCCGCCGACCCGCCCCTATCCCGCAGGCCGGCCCGCCGACCCGCCCCTATCCCCCAGGCCGGCCCGCGACCAGGCCGGCCTGCCATACGGCGGCGACCTGAGGGACGCCGGGGCGGTAAGCCAGGTAGGTGTGGGCCGGCGCGTCCAGCATGATCAGGTCGGCCCGGGCGCCGGGGCCAAGCTGGCCGACGTCGGTGCGGCGCAGCGCTTGGGCGCCGCCCGCGGTGGCCGCCCAGACCGCCTGCTCGGTGGTCATCCGCATCTCCCTGACCGCCAGCGCGATGCACAGCGGCATGCTGGAGGTGAAGCAGGAGCCCGGGTTGCAGTCTGATGCGATGGCCACCGTGACCCCCGCGTCCAGCAGCCGCCGGGCATCCGGATAGGGCTGCCGGGTGGAGAACTCCACCCCGGGCAGCAACGTCGCCACCGTCTGCGATGCGGCCAGCGCGTCGATATCGGCGTCGCTGAGGTAGGTGCAGTGATCCGCGGACGCGGCGTCCGCCGCGACGGCCAGCTGGACGCCGGGCCCCGGGCCGAGCTGGTTGGCGTGGACCCGGGGCTGCAGCCCGGCCGCCACCCCGGCGGCCAGCACCGCGGCCGCCTCGTCCACGCTGAAGGCGCCCCGCTCGCAGAACACGTCGACCCAGCGGGCGTGCGGCGCGCACGCGGCCAGCATCTCGCCGCAGACCAGGTCCACGTAGCCGGCCGGGTCGGCGGCGAACTCCGGCGGGACCACGTGCGCGCCCAGGTAGGTGACCTCGGCGGTCACCTCCCGGGCCAGCGCGACGCTGCGCTGCTCATCCCGGGTGGTCAGGCCGTAGCCGGACTTGCACTCGAAGGTGGTCGTGCCCTGGGCGATCAGTTCGGCGGCCAGCGCGCCCAGGCTGGCCCGCAGCTGGCTGTCGCTCGCCGCGCGGGTGGCCGCGACCGTGGTGCGGATGCCGCCCGCCTGGTAAGGCTGCCCGGCCATCCGGGCCGCGAACTCGGCGCCGCGTTCCCCGGCGAAGACCAGGTGCGCGTGCGAGTCGACGAACCCGGGCAGGACCGCCCGCCTGGCCGCGTCGACCCGGTCATCCGCCGCGGGCGCCCGCGCGGCCGGCCCGGTCCAGGCCACCTGGTCCCCCTCGATCACCAGCGCCGCGTCGCTGATCGACGCGAAACCGCCCGGCCCGCCGTCGGGGGACGCGTTGGTGACCAGCTCGCCGATATTCGCGATGAGCGTGCTCATTTGGGCATGCTCCCACGCCCGCCAGCCCCGCGGACGGCTCACCAGCATGACCCGACGGCCCACTTATACCGGATTTGGGGCGGACGAAACAGGCATTACGGACCAAGAACCGCACCAAATCCGGTACAAGTGCGTTAGCCACCTCCGAGAACCCGGCAGGCCAGTTGCATGGGTGGCCAAAGAGGCTGATGAGGTCAGTGGGAGAGCGCCAGCGGGCTGCGGGACGGTCCGCCGGGAGCGCAGCCGGGGCTGCGGGACGGTCCGCCGGGAGCGCAGCCGGGGCTGCGGAACGGGCCGGAGCGATGGCGGGCGGTGGGACGGGCGGACGGGAGCGATGGGGGGACGGGCCGGAGCGATAGCGCGGGCGGGAGGGAGCGATGGCGCGCGCGGGCGGGAGCGATGGCGGGCGGTGGGACGGGCGGACGGGAGCGATGACGGGACGGGCCGGAGCTATAGCGCGGGCGGGAGCGATGGCGGGACGGGCGGGAGCGATGGCGGGCGGTGGGACGGGCGGGCGGGGGCGATGGCGGGACGGGCGGGCGGGAGGCCGGGTCAGCGGGTCAGTTACGGGCGAGGCGGCGGGGGCCTGGGTGCGGGCAGGCCCCCGCCGCGGGTGGGGGTGCGGGTGGGTGTGGGTGTGTGGGTGTGTGGGTGTGTGGGTGTGTGGGTGTGTGGGTGTGTGGGTGGGTGCCGCAGGGGCGCGGGGTTACTCGTAGGCGTCGCTGACCGCGGTGCGGGGCAGCACCAGCGACAGCACCGCGCAGGCCGCGAAGGCGCCGATGGCCAGCGGCACCGCGTGGGTGAAGGCAGCCGTGAAGCCCGCCGCCGGCAGCCGGGCGAAGAACACCGACCCGATCACCGCCACGCCGATCGCGCCGCCGAGCTGCTGGGCGGTGTTGAACACTCCGGACGCGCCGCCCGCCAGTCCGGCCGGGACCGCGGCCAGCACGACGTTGATCAGCGGCACCACCAGGAAGCCGAGGCCGGCCCCGCCCAGCACCAGCCCGGGCACCAGCTGCCACGGGTCCACCCCCGCCGAGCTGTGCTGCGCGGCGATCAGGACGCCGTACATGCCCCCGGCCAGCAGCAGCCCTCCGATCACCAGGATGGTCCGGCCCAGCCTGGCCGCCAGCTGGATCGACAGCCCAGCGGTGAGGAAGGCGCCCGCGCTGAACGCCACCGTGGTGACGCCCGCCCGGACCGGCGAGTAGTGCTGCCCGGACTGCAGCCACAGGGCCAGGATCAGCGAGAAGCCCTGCAGCCCAGCGGCGAACGCGAGCTGGACGATGAGCCCCGCGGTGAACGCCGGGCTGCGCAGCAGGCCGGCCGGCAGCAGCGGCGCCACCCCGCGGCGCTGGCGGCGGCCTCCGGTCACGCCGACCCAGCCGACGGCCAGCACGCCCGCGGCCAGGGACCCGACGGTCCAGGCCGGCCAGCCCTGCGACTGGCCTTCGAGCAGCGGGTAGACCATCGCCACCAGGCCGGCCGCGGTCAGCGCCAGCCCGGCCAGGTCGGGCCGCTCGGGCTGGGCCGAGCGGGTCTCCGGCACGACGGCGATGGCCGCGACCAGGGCCGCGATGGCCACGGGAATGTTCACGACGAAGATCGTCCGCCAGCCCCAGCCGAACAGGTTGGCGCTGGTCAGCACGCCGCCCAGGAGCAGGCCGCCGGCCGTGGCGATGCCGCCCATCGCGCCGTAGAGGCCGAACGCGGCGCCGCGTTCCTTGCCGGTGAAGATCTCCCTGAAGGTCGCGAGCACCTGCGGGATCATGATGGCCGCCGAGGTGCCCGCGACGACCCGGGCCGCGATCAGCTCGGCCGGGTTGCGGGCCACCCCGCAGGCCAGGCTGGCCAGGCCGAACGTGACCACGCCAAGCAAGAACAGCCGCTTGCGGCCGACGATGTCGCCGATCCGGCCGGCCGTGATGAGGGCGGCGGCGAAGGCGAGCAGGTAGGCCGAAACCACCCACTCGATGGACGGGCCGCTGGCGTGCAGGTCCCGCCGGATGGTGGGCAGCGCGACGTTGACGATCGTGCCGTCGATGAGGTCCATCAGGGCCGCGACCATCATGACAGTGGCGGCGGCCCAGCGGCGCGGGACGACCGCCGGACCGCCCGGTTCCTGAGCTGGAGTTTTAGTGATCATGTTGCTAGTAGTCATGTGGTTAGTTTTAGCATGACTAGTGAGTTGTTGTCTAATATTTATGACTAGTAAGATCCTGGCTATGGCAGCCTCACCGCGGCGCTCGCCGCTGGCCCTGGCCGTGCTCGCGCTGTTGTACGAAGCGCCGATGCACCCCTACCGCATGCAGCAGCTGATCAAGGAGCGCGGTAAGGAGGAAGTGATCAACGTCCGGCAGCGGGCCAGCATCTACCAGACGATCGAGCGGCTGGTCCGGGACGCCCTGATCGCGGTGCGCGAGACGGAGCGGGACGAGAACTGGCCCGAGCGCACGGTCTACGAGCTGACCCCGGCCGGCCGCCAGATCCTGGGGGAGTGGCTGCGCGCGATGCTGTCCGCGCCGTCCAGGGACTTCCCTGAGTTCCCCGCCGCGCTGGCGTTCATGCTGCTGCTCGCGCCGCAGGACGCCGCCGCCCAGCTGCAGGCCCACGCGGTCAGCGTCGCCGCCGAGCTAGACCGGATCGCCGCGGCGACGGCCTCGGTGCAGTTCCTGCCGCGCATCGTGCTGATCGAGGATGAGTACCGGATCGCGCTGCTGCGCGCCGAGCTGGCCTGGGTCAACGGCGTCGTGGCGGAGCTGCGCGACGGCCGGCTCAGCTGGGACGAAGACAAGCTCAGGACCGTCGCGGCCGAGTTCTCCCCGACCGAGGGCAGCTAGCCGCCCGGACCCCGGGTCTGGCTGGCGGGTCGGTGGTGAGCGGCTGGGAGTGAGCCCCGGGTCCGGCTGGCGGGTCGGTGGTGAGCGGCTGGGGGTTCTGTCTGGCTGAGGGCCGCTCGCTGGTCAGCTGGTCACGGTGCGGATGGCCGCGGCCAGCTGGCCGGGAACGTCATCCAGGAGCAGGTGCCGACCGCCGCGGACCACGTCCCGGCCCCCGATCACGACGCTGGCGACGTCCGCCGCCGTGGCGGCGAAGACCACCGACTCCAGCGCGGTGGCCAGGCTCCCGGCGGCCGGGCTACTGGCGGCCGGGCTACTGGCGGCTAGGGTGGCTGGGCTGGCCGGGCCTCGGCCATCAGCGGCCGCGGCGCCCGCGGCGCCGGCCAGCCGAGCGGAGTCCAGCGAGACGGTCACCAGGTCGGCCAGCGCGCCCGTGGTGATCTCGCCGGCTTCCGGCCAGCCGAGGCTGGCATGCCCGTCCATGGTGGCCGCCCGGGCCAGTTCCGCGGCCGTGAAGTGCCCGCGCTCGCCCGAAGCCAGCCGCTCGTACTGCTCGATCCGCCGGGCTTCGTCGAACAAATCGATCACCGCGTGGCTGTCGCTGCCCACGGTCAGCGGGCTGCCCGCGGCGGCCAGTGCGGCCGCCGGGCCGATCCCGTCGGCCAGGTCGGCCTCGGTGGTCGGGCACAGGCAGGTGTAGGCCCGGCTGCCGCCGATCAGCTCCAGGTCGTGGCCGGCCAGGTGAGTGGCGTGCACCACGCTGGCCCGCGGGCCGAGTACCCCCGCCTCGTACAGCACCTCGGCCGGGGTCCGCCGGTAGGCGGCCAGGCACGCCTCGTTCTCGGCGACCTGCTCCGACAGGTGCGTGTGCAGCGGCGCGCCGAGCCGCTGCGACCAGGCCACCACCGGGTGCATCTGGTCCAGCGGCACCGCGCGGACCGAGTGGATCGCGGCCCCGGCCCGGGCCACCGGGCTCAGCGCGCCGCTGGGGTCCGCGCCGAGCGCGTCGGCGCGGGCGGCCCAGGCGTCAGCGTCGCCATCGCCGAACCGCAGCTGCGGGCCCGCCAGCGGCAGCGGCAGGCCGCCGGCGGCCAGGCCGCCGGACAGGTAGCAGGTGTCCAGCAAGGTGATCCGCAGGCCCGCCCGGCTGGCCGCGGCCAGCAGCACCCGGCCCATCTCGTTCGGGTCGGCATACCGGGTCCCGCCCGGGCCGTGATGCAGGTAGTGAAACTCACCCACGCAAGTCACCCCGGCCAGGGCCATCTCGGCGTAGACGCCGGTGGCCAGCGCGAGATAGGAGTCAGGGTCCAGCCGCGCCGCCACGTCATACATCCGCTCGCGCCAGGTCCAGAACGTCCCCGGCCCGGCCTGGGTAATCCCGCGCAGCGCGCGGTGGAACGCGTGCGAGTGCGCGTTGGCCAGGCCGGGCAGGGTCAGGCCGGGCAGCCTGGTCGCCCCGGCGGCCCGCGGCCCGGCGCCTGCCCCGGGCGTCACCGCGGTGAACCGGCCGCCGGCCGCCTCGATCAGCACCTCAGCGCGCACGCCCTGGCCGGGCAGCCAGGCCAGCTCCGCGAGCCAGCTCCGGGTTCCCGCCGGGGGCGCCATCGCCGGCCAGCTCGGCCAGGACGGCGGCCAGGGCGCGCACGCCGGTTTCACAGTCCGCGGGGTCGGCGTGCTCGGCGGGGGCGTGCGACACGCCGGTGGGGTTGCGCACGAACAGCATGGCGGTCGGCAGCCGGGCGGCCAGGATGCCCGCGTCGTGACCCGCGCCGGTGGCCAGCACCGGGGCGGTGATGCCGCTAGCCGCCAGGGCGCCGGCCAGCCGGTCGCGCAGGGCCGGGTCGAACTGGACCGGCGGCGTGAACGACTCCGCGGTGACGCTGAGCGTGACCGCTGCTGGTCGGCCGCGGCCTGCGCGGCCGCGGTCACCTGCGCGGTGACCGCGCGTCCAGCGCGGCCTCGTCCGGGGCCCGGGCGTCGAGCCAGCCGCGGACGACCGAGGCGATCGCGTTGGCGCGCGCCGGGCTCGGCGATGACCTTGCCGATCGTGGCCAGCGCCCCGTGCGCGGTCGCGGCCTGCCGGGCCGCCAGCACGGCGGCGGCGAACGCGAGCATCGGGTCGCGGCGGTCGGCGATCCTGGTCGTCCCGGCGTGGTCGGCCCGGCCGGTGAACTCCAGCCGCCACCGGCCGTGCGGCCAGATGCCCTCGGCCAGCCCGACCACGGCGCCGAGCCCGGCCAGCGCGCTGCCCTGCTCGATGTGCAGCTCGACGTAGGCCGCGATGCCGGCCAGCCGGTCGGGTTCGGGCCCGATGGCGTCCGGGTCGAGCCCGGCGGCGGCCATGGCCGCGGGCAGGGTGATCCCGTCGGCGTCGGTGAGCAGGCGGGCGGCCGCCGGGGTGATCGCCCCGGTCAGCAGCCGGCTGCCCAGGCAGGCCACGCCGAACCGGGCGCCTTCTTCCTCGCCGAACGCGGCCACCGCGATCGGTCGCCGCAGCCTCAGGCCGCGCTCGGCGAGCAGGTCGATCGCGGCGAACGCGGACACGATGCCGAGCGGCCCGTCGAAGGCGCCGCCGTCGGGCACCGAGTCCAGATGACTCCCGGTGACGATAGCGGGCCCGCCCGGTTCCGGGCTGCCCCACCACGCCCACAGGTTGCCGTTGCGGTCGGTTCGACCGGGAGGCTGCGTTCCGCGCGGTTTTCTGAAACCAGGCGGGCGGCCGAGTCGGCCGCGGTGAACGAGTAGCGCCGGTACGCCGCCCGGCCCGGACCGGCCGATCGGCAGCAGCGACTCCCACAGCTCGGCGAAGCCCCGTGGTCAGGAGCCTGACGAGAGCATCGGGACGCGGACGCCGCGCTCGACGGCGACCTCGGTGGCTCGGTCGTCGCCGGCGTCGGCGTGCCGGATGACGCCGATGCCCGGGTCGTTGGTCAGGACACGCTGCAGCTTCTGGGCGGCCAGCTCGGTGCCGTCGGCCACGCAGACCTGCCCGGCGTGGATCGAGCGGCCGATGCCGACGCCGCCGCCGTGGTGGATGCTGACCCAGGAGGCGCCGGACGCCGTGTTCACCAGGGCGTTGAGCAGCGGCCAGTCGGCGATGGCGTCGGACCCGTCGGCCATGGCCTCGGTCTCGCGGTAGGGCGAGGCGACCGAGCCGCAGTCCAGGTGATCGCGGCCGATGACGATCGGGCGCCTGATGTCGCCCGCTGGCGACGAGGTCGTTGAAGCGCAGGCCGGCCAGGTCCCGCTCGCCGTAGCCGAGCCAGCAGATCCGGGCGGGCAGGCCCTGGAAGTGCACCTTCTCCTGGGCCATCCGGATCCACCGGGCCAGGGCCTCGTTCTGCGGGAACAGGTCGAGGATGGCCGCGTCGGTGGCGGCGATGTCAGCCGGGTCACCGGACAGCGCGGCCCACCGGAACGGGCCGCGGCCCTCGCAGAACAGCGGCCGGATGTAGGCGGGCACGAAGCCGGGGAAGTCGAAGGCCCGCTCGTACCCGGCCAGCTCGGCCTCGCCGCGGATGGAGTTGCCGTAGTCGAACACCTCCGCGCCCCGGTCCTGCGAAGCCGACCATGGCCTCGACGTGCTCGGCCATGGACTGGCGGGCGCGGCGGGTGAAGCCGTCGGGGTCCTCGGCTCGCAGCGCGGCCATGTCCTCGAACGCGACGCCGCGCGGCAGGTAGCTGAGCGGGTCGTGGGCCGAGGTCTGGTCGGTGACGATGTCGATCGGGGCGTTCATGGCCAGCAGCTCGGGGACGACCTCGGCGGCGTTGCCGAGCAGCCCGATGGACAGCGGCTGGCGGCGTCGCGGGCCGCGGTCGGCCCGCCGGATCGCGTCGTCGATGCCGTCGGCGCGGACGTCCAGGTAGCCGTGCTCGATCCGGCGGCTGATCCGGGACGGGTCGCAGTCGACGCAGATGGCGACGCCGCCGTTCATGGTCACCGCGAGCGGCTGGGCGCCGCCCATCCCGCCGAGGCCGGCGGTGAGCGTGATCGGTCCCGGCCAGCGTGCCGCCGAACCGCTTCTGCGCGATCGCGGCGAACGTCTCGTAGGTGCCCTGCAGGATGCCCTGGGTGCCGATGTAGATCCACGAGCCGGCGGTCATCTGGCCGTACATGGTCAGCCCGGCGGCCTCCAGGCGGCGGAACTCCTCCCAGGTGGCCCACTGCGGCACCAGGTTGGAGTTGGCGATCAGGACCCGCGGCGCCCACTCGTGGGTGCGCAAGACGCCGACCGGCTTGCCGGACTGGACGAGCAGCGTCTCGTCGTCGCCCAGGTCCCGCAGCGAGGCGACGATGGCGTCGAAGGCGTCCCAGCTGCGGGCCGCGCGGCCCGAGCCGCCGTAGACGATGAGCTGGTCGGGGTGCTCGGCGACCTCGGGGTCGAGGTTGTTCATGAGCATCCGCATGGCCGCTTCCTGGGGCCAGCCCTTGCAGGTCAGGGCGGTCCCGCGGGGGGCCCGAACGGGGCGGGCCGGCGGTGACGAGCCGGCGGGCATGGCCGCCATCGCAGCTCCTGTTGAGGTCGCCTACCGGACGTACCACGGACCGGGCCCGCGGGCGGATCACCCCGCGAACGCCAGACGGGCGGCGGAACGCATCAGCGTGCGTTCCGCCGCCCGTGACGGCCGGGCCCTGACCGGCCCGAGCTCATCCCCGGGCCGGGGCAGCTCGGGATGCCGACCTGTTCAGCCAGTAGGTCGCCGACGGCCGGGTAGCTCTGCGTGGTCCAGGATGATGGCCTTGTCCATGGCGAGCAGGCCGGCGCGTGGTCAGCTTGGCCGAGATCGCGTTCAGCGTGGCGATGATCTTCGAGTTGACGCCGGGCTTGTAGACCAGCGGGACCACGTTCTGGGCCGCGAAGTTGAACTTGGGGTCGGCCAGCGCGACCAGGTGGTCGGTGATGATCTGCGGGGTGGTGGTGAAGACGTCCGCCGCCTGGACCTTGCCTGCTTGAGGGCGGCCAGGGTGATCGGGCCGGACTCGTCCGAGCGGCGTCGAAGGACTTGAACGTGCAGCCCGTAGTTCTTGCGCAGCCCGATCAGGCCGTCCGCGCGGGTCTTGAACTCCGGCGGGCCGCCGATGACCATCGTCTTGGCGATCGACTTGAGGTCGGAGATCGAGGTCAGGTGGTGCGCCTTGGCGAACGCCTGGGTCACCGTGACCGAGTCCTTGTCCTGCGCCGACGAAGGGTTCAGGATCTCCAGCGAGGCACGGCAGCTTGGCGTTGAGCGCGGCGTCGACCTCGGCCGTGGTGGCGGCCGTGCTGGTGGTGTCCACCGAGGTGGTGAGCAGCGCCCCGTTGTACTCGGGGATGACGTGATCGCGCCCTTCTCGATCTCCGGGTAGTAGACCTCGCGGGCGCCGATGTTGAACTTGTGCGTGACCTTGATCCCTTGGCGCCCTGGAGCGCCGGTCGAGGTAGATCTCGGCCAGCAGCTCGTCCTCGGGGAAGTTGGCCGAGCCGACGACCACGCGTGCCCTTGGGGTCACCGCCCGGCCAGCGGGTTGCTGGCGCTACTGCTCAGCTCGACGCCGGGGCCAGCGATGAGCTACCGCAGGCGGCCAGCGACGAGCGCCGCGCAGATGGCGATCCCGGCCAGCACACCTCGCCTCACGCGCAGCAGATCCATGGTAGCGAATCACGAATCAGTATTCCTTCCATGTTCAAATCAGGAAAGCAGGTGATCAGCTGGCCCGGGCTCTGCGCCCGCAGCGGGGCCGGGACGACCAGGTAGCGCAGGCCGACGAAGACGACCTGCACGAGCAGCGCGAGCGATGACGACCAGCAGCGGCGCCGCCGGCCACCTCGCCGTAGTTGTCTGGTCGCCAGCCCGTCGATGATGTAGCGGCCCAGCCCGCCGAGCCCGATCTCGGCCGCGATCGTGGCGGTGGCGACCACGAAGATGGCCCCGGTGCGCAGGCCGAGCATGATCAGCGGCAGCGCGACCGGGATCTCGACCTTGCCAGCAGGATCTGCGCGGTCGGTCATGCCCATGCCCGCGCGCGGCGTCCTTCAGGTCCGGGTCGACCCCGGCCACGCCCTCGTAGGCGTTGACCAGGATGGCCGGGATGGCCAGCACCACCAGCGGGATCAGCCAGGCCAGCACCGAGAAGCCGATCAGGATGACCATCAGGATCAGCAGGCCCAGGGTCGGGATGGCCCGCCAGGCGTTGGCCAGGTTGACGACGAGCGAACGCCGCCCCGGCCGTAGTGCCCGATGACCACCCCGAGCGGCAGCGCGATCAGCGCGGCGACGAGCAGCGACAGCCCGCTGTAGCCGAGGTGCTGCAGGATCCGGATCGGGATGCCGTCCGAGCCGTGCCACTGTGCCGGGGACTTCAGCCAGTCCCAGGCGAAGGTCAGGAAGCTCATTACCTCGCCATCCCTTCGGCTAGCACGGCCTGCTCGGTCCCGTCGGCGCTGGCCGCGGCGGCGCCGCGGCGTGGCCGCCCGCGGCCTCGGCTCCAGGGCGTCAGCAGCCAGCGCACCATGACCAGGATCAGGTCGCAGACCAGCGCGAGCACGATCACGCCGATCATCGCGGCGTAGATCTCCTCGTGGAAGTCTGCGCTGCAGGCCGTCGATGAAGAAGTAGCCCAGGCTGTTCACGCCGATCAGCTGCGCCGACGCTGACCAGGCTGATGCTGGACACCACCGCGATCCGCAGCCCGGCGATGACGATCGGGATGGCCAGCGGCAGCTCCACCCGGACCAGGCGGCGGGTCGGCCCGAAGCCCATCGCGGTGGCCGCCTGCCGGACCGGGTCGGGCACCGAGCGGAGCCCGTCGACCACGTTCGGCACCAGCACGCACAGCGAGAACAGGGTCAGCGGGATGATCACCGTCGTGTCGCGACAGGCCGGTGTAGTCGATCAGCGACCACGAACAGGGCCAGCGACGGGATCGCGTACAGGACGTTGGTGCACCGACAGGACCGGCGGGTACAGCCAGCCGCCAGCGCACGCAGGCGATCCCGAGCGGGACGGCGATGGCCAGGCCGATCAGCGCCGGCACCACGCCGAGTAGCGCGTTCGGCGCGCGCAGTACTGCCAGGTACTGCAAGGACCAGATCATGACGCCCGCCCTCCGGCGCCCGGCCGCAGGTCGCCGACGGCTGCCCTGCCGCGGCCGGCCGGCCCTGGTCGGCGGCGTCCTCGGCGGCCCGGATGGCCGTCGCGCAGCCGCTCGTAGGAGGTCACGCCGAGCACCGGGCCGTCGGCGTCCACGCCCGACGGCCCGCTCGGTGCGCGACAGCACCGTGGCGTCCAGCGCCGCCCGCAGCGAGTCGACGTCCGGCCGGAACGTGTGCCCGATCGCGGCCAGCGGCACGTCGCCGCAGCCTGGGCCGCGGCCGGAGCCGCCAGCTCGGCGGCCGCCGAGCCCAGCCCAGCGGCTCGCCGTTCCGCGTCGACGACGAGCACCCACGGCTGGCCGGCCGCGCTCGGCGACCGGCGGCGCCTCGTCGACGGTGGCGTCTCGGCCGACCATGCGCGTCGAAGGCCAGGTCGAGGCCCGCCGGCGCTGAAGAACGACAGCCGCCGGATGCCGCGGTCGAAGCCGACGAAGTCCTCCACGTAGTCGTCGGCGGGCGCGCCGAGCAGCCGCTCGGGCGTGTCGACCTGGGCCAGGTGCCCGCCGGGGCGGAACACCGCGACGATGTCCCCGACCTTGATGGCCTCCTCCACGTCGTGGGTGACCATCACGATCGTCTTGTGCAGCTCCGCCTGGAGCCGGATGAGCTCATCTTGCAGGGAGGCTCTGACAATCGGGTCGACCGCGCTGAACGGCTCGTCCATGAGCAGCACCGGCGGGTCGGCGGCCAGCGCCCTGGCCACGCCGACGCGCTGCTGCTGGCCGCCCGACAGCTGATGCGGGTAGCGCCGCGCCATCGCCTGGTCCAGGCCCGACCAGCTCCATCAGCTCGCGGGCCCGGGCCCGGGCCTTGGCCCTGCCCCAGCCGTTCAGCAGCGGGACGGTGGCGATGTTGTCCTCGATCGTCCGGTGCGGGAACAGGCCGGTCTGCTGGATCACGTAGCCGATGCCCCGGCGCAGCTGCGCCGGGTTGGCCTGCTGGACGTCCTGCCCGTCCAGATCAGGATGCGGCCTTCGGAGGGCTCGATCAGCCGGTTGATCATCCGCAGCGACGTCGTCTTGCCGCAGCCGCTGGGCCCGACCAGGACCATCGTCTTACCGGCCGGAATCTCCAGGTCAAGGGCGTCGACCGCCACGTGTGCCGCCCGGATAGCGCTTGGTGACGTGGTCGAAGGTAATCAAGGCGCGACCTCATTCCGTGGCTCGGGCTGGTGATCGTGGCACTGCTGGCCCATCCGGTTCTCACCGCTCTGCCTGTCTGCAAGGTCCCGGGCCGTCAGCTGCCTGCACCGCGAAACGACGGTCCCTGCGCAAAGAAGATAGATTAACGTCTGTTGCGCCAGATTGCGGTCGTGCCTGCCGCTAGGTCCGGACGCAACCCGGACCGAACCGGCCCGCCAGCGGCTGCTCGCCTGGTCAGCCTGACCGTCCGCCGCAGCGCAGCCCCCGCGGCCCGGCACACCGCCAGCCGGGCGGCCCAGCACCTCACAGCCGGCCGCCAGCACTCCGCCGGCCTGCGGCTTTGTACCCCGCCAGGCTGCGGCTTTGTACCCCGCCCGGCTGCGGCCCAGCGCCGGGCCGGCGCGGCTCAGCCTGCCTTCCCCAGGCGCCCCAGGAGTAAGCTCGGCCGCGTCGTCCCGGAGGCCGCCGCGAAAACAGCAGGCCATCGCAGTCGCGGTAGCAGCGGCACGCGCGCCGCCGCAGCCGCCGCCACAAGACAGCCCCGGCCCCGGAGACGGCACCGCCCAGCGCGGGCCACGGACGCTGGAGGAGGTCACATTGTCGCTTGCCACGGTCAACCCGGGCGGTCCAGGCGGGCCGGAGCCAGACCCAGTCGGGACCGGCCTGAACCAGGGCCGGGGCGTCAGCCCGCAGCGGCAGCGGGCGATCATCGACACGCTGCAAGGGCTGGTGCCCGGCTCGGGGCGGTTGTCCCCCGCGCAGCTGCGGGCCATCACGGTCGCGCTGGCCGGCCGCCCGCAGCTGTGGGCTGACCTGGTCGTGCGCGACGCCGACGTGCGCTGGTACCTGCCGCTGCACCGCTCCAGCACCTGCGACGTGTGGCTGCTGGCCTGGGAACGCGGCCAGGACACCGACTGGCACGATCACGGCGGCTCGTCCGGCTCCTTCGCCGTCGCCGAGGGCAGCCTGGTCGAGCAGTACCGGGTGCCCAGCGGCCGCAGGCTCAGCCGCCGGCGCCTGCACGCCGCCGAGGCGGTCGCCTTCGGCCCCGGTCACGTCCACGACGTGGCCCACGGCGGGGACTCCTCGGCCACCAGCATCCACGCCTACTCGCCGCCGCTGGTGGCGATGACGTACTACAAGGCGACCAGCTACGGCCTCGTCGCGCGGGAAACCGTGATCATCGACGGGCCCGAGGGCGGCCGGGGCCGCGGCGGGGCGGACACCGCGCTGGCCCAGGCCACCGCGTCCGCCGCCGAGCTGACCTCGGACGCGCTCCCGGCCGGCGCGCCGGGCATCGACGAGCTGCTGGCCGAGGCCCGCAGCGGCCTGCGCAGGCTGCGGCCCGAGGCGGCGCTGGCGGCCATCACCGACGGCGCGACCCTGGTCGACATCAGGCCGCTGGAGCAGCGGATCGTCGAGGGCGAGGTCCCTGGGGCGATCATCATCGGCCGCAACGTGCTGGAGTGGCGCCTCGATCCGCGCAGCGCGGCCAGGATCCCGGTGCTGGCCCGCCCGGACGCACGGGTCATCGTAATGTGCTCGGAGGGCTATGCCTCGACCCTGGCCGCGGCCAGCCTGCGCCGGATCGGCCTGGGCGAGGTGACCGACCTCGATGGCGGCTTCCGCGCCTGGCAGGAAGCGGGCCTGCCGACCCGCCCGGCCCAGACGCTCGGCTGAGCTGCCCGCGTATGAGCACTGCCAGGGAACGGCCCGGCGAGGCCCACGGCCACCGGCACCGGGACGTGTCCGGCGGCTGGCTGCGCCCGGCCGTGTTCGGCGCCATGGACGGGCTCGTCACGAACGTCTCGCTGATCGCGGGCGTGGGCGGTGGCGGCGGCACGCCGCACACCCTGATCCTGACCGGCCTGGCCGGGCTCGCGGCGGGCGCCTTCTCGATGGCGGCGGGCGAGTACGTGTCGGTGGCCTCGCAGAATGAGCTGGTCGCGGCGGAGGTCCGCAAGGAGCAGTACGAGCTGGAGCACCATCCCGACGCTGAGCGCCGTGAGCTGGCGGAGATGTTCCGCCAGCGGGGCGTGGACGCCGAGCTGGCCGACCAGGTGGCCCGGCAGGTCTCCGCGCATCCCGAGCAGGCGCTGCGCGTCCATGTCCGCGAAGAGCTGGGCGTCGATCACCAGGAGCTGCCCTCGCCGGTGGTCGCGGCGAGCGCGTCGCTGGTGACGTTCGCGGCCGGGGCGCTGATCCCGCTGCTGCCCTACCTGATCGGGCTGGGCTCGCTGGCCGCGACGGTGGTGCTCGCCGCGATCGCGGCCGCGGCGGGCGGCGGCCTGGTGGCCCGGATCACCGAGCGGTCCATGATCCGCGGCGCGGCCCGCCAGCTGCTGCTGGCCGCCACGGCCGCGGGCCTGACCTACGCCATCGGCACCCTGGTCGCCGCCATCTCCTGACCCGGCCCGGCTGCTGACCCGCCGCTGGACCCGGCTGCTGACCCGCCCCGGCTACCAGGCGTCGTGGCCGAACGAGTCCTCCGCGTGATCACCCGAGGTGGACAGCAGCTCAAGATCAGCCTCGACCATCATCGCGACGAGTTCCTCGAAGCCGATCTTCGGCTCCCAGCCGAGCAGGTCACGGGCCTTGGCCGGATCGGCGCACAGCTGGTCGACCTCCGCCGGGCGGATGAACGCCGCGTCGCACACCACGTGCTCGTGCCAGTCGAGCCCGGCCGCCCCGAACGCCTGGTCGAGCAGTTCCTCCAGGGTGTGCGTGACCCCGGTGCCGACCACGAAGTCCGACGGCTCGTCCTGTCCCAGCATCAGGTGCATCGCGCGCACGTAGTCACCGGCGAAGCCCCAGTCCCGCCGCACGGTCAGGTTGCCCAGCCGCAGCTGGCGCTCGTACCCGAGCTTTATCTTGGCCACGCCCAGCGACACCTTGCGGGTGACGAACTCGGCGCCGCGCCGGGGCGACTCGTGGTTGAACAAGATCCCGGAGACCGCGTACATCCCGTAGGACTCGCGGTAGTTCTGAGTCAGGAAGTGCCCGTACGCCTTGGCCACGCCGTACGGGCTGCGCGGGTGGAACGAGGTCTGCTCGGTCTGCGGTGACTCCCGCACCATGCCGAACATCTCCGACGACGACGCCTGGTAGAACCGGATCTGGCCCTGCCCGGGGGTGCGCGAGGTGCCGATCCCGCTGCACACCCTGATCGCCTCCAGGACCCGCAGCACGCCCATGCCGGTCACCTCGCCGGTCAGCTCGGCCTGCCGCCATGACATCGGCACGTACGAGATCGCGCCCAGGTTGTACACCTCGTCCGGCTGCACCCGCTCGACCGCGGAGATCAGGCTGCCCTGGTCCAGCAGGTCGCCGCGGACCAGCCGGACCTCGCCGAGCAGCTGGCGGACCAGGCGGACCCGCGGGTTGGCCTGGCCGCGGACCAGCCCCCAGACCTCATAGCCCAGCCCGAGCAGGTGCTCGGCCAGATAGGAGCCGTCCTGTCCGGTGATCCCGGTGATCAGCGCGCGCCGTGTCAGCGAATCCTCCGCGGGGTCGCAGGTGATCTCCCACGCTGGCATAGCGTCGAAGCCGCCTTGCTGCGGGTTCAAGCAACAGCAAAGGTCCAATAACACTAAGGCCCCGGCGCCAGGACGCGGCCCGGGGCGGGGGCTGAACCACTCAGGGGCCCGAAGGCGCGGGCGATGCCGGTGATAAGTTCGCTCCCTAGCTGAGGTCAGCGAACCACCGAGGAGGCCGACCTGCGTGAGCGTTAGCGCCCGCCCGCTGCGGGTCGCGCTGCTGTCCTACCGGAGCAAGCCGCACTGTGGTGGCCAGGGCATCTACCTGCGTCATCTGTCCCGCGAGCTGGCCGCACTCGGTCACCACGTGGAAGTGTTCTCCGGCCAGCCCTACCCCGACCTGGAGCCGGGCCCGCTGCTGCGCACGGTCCCCAGCCTGGACCTGTACCGCGACGATGACCCGTTCCGCACCCCCGGGCTGCGCGAGTACCGGGACTGGATCGACCTGCTCGAAGTCGCGATGATGTGGACCGGGGCGTTCCCCGAGCCGCTGACCTTCAGCCTGCGGGCGCTGCGGGCGCTGCGGGCCCGCCGCGCCGACTTCGACATCGTGCACGACAACCAGGTGCTGGCCTACGGCCTGCTCGGCCTGGCCCGGCTGGGCCTGCCCCTGGTCACCAGCATTCATCACCCGATCTCGGTCGACCGCCGGATCGAGCTGGCCGAGGCCAGGGGCCTGTCCCGGGTGACCAAGCGGCGCTGGTACTCGTTCGTGCGGATGCAGGGCCGGGTGGCCCGCCGGGCCTGCCCGGTGCTGACCGGGTCGCAGTCATCGGCGGCCGACATCTACCGCGACTTCAAGGTGCCGCCTGGCCAGGTGCGGGTGATCCCCCTGGGCGTCGACACCCGGCTGTTCTACCCCAGGCCCGGCCCTCGGGTGCCGGGCCGCATTGTGGCCGTGGCCAGCGCGGACTCGCCCGTGAAGGGCATCTCTACGTTGTTGCGGGCGTTCGCCAAATTCAGCACTGAACGCGAAGCCGAGCTGACTGTCGTCGGCAAGCCGGCTCCCGGCGGCCCGACTGAGCGCCTGGTCGCCGAGCTGGCCCTGGGCGAGCGGGTCAGGTTCGTCACCGGCATCAGCGACACCGAGCTGGCCGAGTTCATCGCCAGCGCGCAGATCGCGGTGGTGCCCTCGCTGTATGAGGGATTCTCGCTGCCCGCGGTCGAGCACATGGCCTCAGGCACCCCGCTGATCGCCAGCCGGACCGGCGCGCTGCCCGAGGTGACCGGTGACGCGGCCCTGCTGGTCACCCCGGGTGACCCGGAGGAACTCGCGGTCGCGCTGGCCCGGCTGCACGACAGCGCCGCCGAACGCGACCGGCTGTCGGCCGCGGCCCTGCACCGGGTCGCCGAGCGGTTCGCCTGGTCGGCGGTGGCCCGGGCCACGGTCGCTGAGTACGAGCGGGCCATCGCGGCCCGGGCGGGCAGCGCGCCAGCCCCCGCCGCCTGCCCGCCCCCCGCCGCCTGCCCGCCCCCCGCCGCCGGCCTGCCCCCGGCCGGCGGGACCGCGCCGCGCGTCCAGCCCACCGCAACCCAGCCCGCCGCAACCCAGCCCGCCGCAACCCAGCCCGCCGCAACCCAGCCCGCCGCAACCCAGCCGGCCGGAGCCGAGCCCGCCGGAGCCGAGCCGTGCTGACCGTGGATTTCTCCCGGTTCCCGATCCGGCCCGGCGACCGGGTGCTCGACCTGGGCTGCGGGGCCGGCCGGCATGCCTTCGAGGTGCTGCGGCGCGGCGGCCAGGTGATCGCGCTGGACCGCGACGCCCACGAGCTGAGCCAGGTGTCAGCCATGTTCGCCGCCATGGCCCAGGCCGGGCAGGCCGGCCCGGGCGGCGCCGCGCGGGTGGTGGCGGGCGACGCCACCGCGATGCCGTTCCCTGACGGCTTCTTCGACGCGGTGATCGCGGCTGAGGTGCTGGAGCACATCCCGGCCGATCAGGCCGCGCTCAACGAGCTGGCCCGGGTGCTGCGGCCCGGCGGGCGCGCGGCCATCACCGTGCCCAGCTGGCTGCCGGAGCGGATCTGCTGGCGGCTGTCGGAGGACTACCACAACGTGCCGGGCGGCCACATCCGCATCTTCACCCGCCGCGAGCTGAGCGCGAAGCTGACCCGCGCGGGCCTGGTGGCCGGCGGTCATCACTACGCGCACGCGCTGCACTCGCCGTACTGGTGGCTCAAGTGCGCGGTCGGGGTGCGCGCCGACGGCCATCCGCTGGCCCGCGCCTATCACCAGGTCCTGGTCTGGGAAATCATGAAGCAGCCCCGGGTGATGCGGCTGGCCGACCGGCTGCTGAACCCGCTCATCGGCAAGAGCATGGTGCTGTACGCGGCCCGGCCCGCGCAGGCCGGCCCGGCCGGGACCGCCGGGTCAGCCGGACCCGGCGGCCAGGTCCGGGCAGCCGGGGCGGCCCGGATCAGGCGGCGCCGGGCGGACGCGGCGGCCTAGCGCGTGATCAGTCAGCCAGCGAACGGGGGGAACGTGCGCAGGGGGATGACAGCCGGGCGGCGGCCGCTGGCCGTACCCGGGATCCTGACCGCGGCGCAGCTGCTGGCCACCGGCCAGGCCATCGCGGCGCAGCAGCAGCCCGACGGCGCGATCGGCTGGCCCGACGGTCACGTGGACGCGTGGAACCATGTCGAGTGCGCGATGGCGCTGCGGGTCTGCGGGCTGGGCCGCGAGGCCCGGCGGGCCTATGACTGGCTGCCCGCGACCCAGGCCAGGGACGGTTCCTGGCCGCGGCAGGTCACCGGCGGCGCGGTGACCGACGCCGCCGCCGAGACCAACCACTCGGCCTATCCCGCGGTCGGGGTCTGGCACGAGTTCCTGTGCACCGGTGACCAGGATTTCGCGGTGCGGATGTGGCCGGTCGTCCGGGCCGGCATCGACTTCGCGCTGGCCTTGCAGCAGCCGCGCGGCGAGGTGCGCTGGCAGCGGGCCGCGGACGGCACCCCGGCCGGCTACGCGCTGCTGACCGGCTGCTCCAGCATTCACCACAGCCTGCGCTGCGCGGTCGCGCTGGCCGAGCACATCGGCCAGCCGCAGCCGGACTGGGAACTCGCGGCCGACCTGCTCGGGCACACCGTGGCCGGTCACCAGGAGGCGTTCGCGGACAAAAGCCGCTACTCGATGGACTGGTATTACCCGGTGCTCGGCGGCGCGCTGCGCGGCGCCGCCGCGGCCGCCCGGCTGCGGGCCGGCTGGGACACCTTCGTGGTGCCCGGCCTCGGGGTCCGCTGCGTCAGCGATCAGCCCTGGGTGACCGGCGCCGAGACCTGCGAGCTGGCCCTGGCCCTGGACGCGCTGGGCGACCGGGCGGCCGCCGTCGAGCTGTTCGGGCAGATCCAGCATCTGCGCCACGCCGACGGCGGCTACTGGACCGGCTGGCAGTTCGCCAATCAGGCGCATTTCCCTGACGAGCGCAGCAGCTGGACCGCGGCGGCCATGATCCTGGCCGCCGACGCGCTGTGCGGGTCGACCGCGGGCGCCGGGATCTTCCGCGCCGCCGCCCCGCCCGCCGCGCCCGGCCTGCCGCTGCGCCCGGGCCGGCCGACCCGGCGGCTTGCGGCTGCGACCCGGCCGGCAGCTCAGCCGATGCCGTCGGCGGTCCGCTCCAGCACCCGTAGCGATCCGGCCGCGGTCACCTCGGTGAAACCGCCGCAGGCCAGCGCCCGCTGGTAGATCCGGTACGGCGCCTGCCCGCCGTCGGCCGGGTCGGGAAACACGTCGTGGATGGCCAGCGCGCCGCCCGCGGCCACCCAGGGCGCCCAGCACTCGTAGTCGGTGCTGGCCGCCGCGTCGGTGTGGCCGCCGTCGATGAACAGCAGGCCCAGCGGCGTGCGCCACAGCCTGGCCACCTCGGCGGACCGGCCGACGATGGCGATCACCTGGTCCTCCAGCCCGGCCCCGGCCAGCGTCGAGCGCAGCCGCGGCAGCGTGTCCAGCCGTCCGGTGGCCGGGTCGACCAGTTCGGCGTCGTGGTACTCCCAGCCCGGCTGGTTCTCCTCCGAGCCGTGATGATGGTCGACGGTGACGACGAGCTGGCCGGCCTGGCGGGCCGCGGCGGCCAGGTAGATGGTGGACTTGCCGCAGTAGCTGCCGATCTCGGCCACCGGCCCGGCCGCCGCGTAGGCCGCGGCGGCGGCGTACAGGGCCAGCCCTTCGTCGGGCGGCATGAAGCCGCGGGCTGACTCGGCCAGGCGTCGCAGTTCCGGATCCATTTCAGGCGGCATGAGCGCCAGTCTGTACCTGGCGGCCTTGCCCGGGTGCGCCGGGACGTGCTCTACTCCGGAATGACCGCCCCTGAGGAAGGCCGCGATGCGGGTTACTGTCGACCGGGATTCTTGTGAGTCCAACGGAATCTGCGTCGGCCTGGTCCCTGAGGTCTTCGCCCTGGACGACGACGACAACCTGCGGATCCTGGCCGCCGAAGTGCCGGCCGGTGGTGGCCGCGCAGGTGCGTTACGCGGTCCGGGCCTGCCCGAAGGCCGCCCTGACCGCCGGCCAGGGCCCGGCGCCCGGCCAGGCGATGACTGGTGCCGAGCCGGCGCCCGGCCAGGCGATGACTGGTGCCGAGCCTGGCGCCCGGCCAGGACTAGCGGCCGGACTAGCGGGCCGCCACGCGGTGGCCGGCCACCCGAGAGATGAGGAGAAGACGCCGTTGCGAGCTGCGGTGCTGCACGCCACTGGCCCTGAGGCCGGAGTCGACCTGCGCGACGACGTCACCGCCGTCGGGCCCGGCCCGGGCCAGGTGCGGGTCAGGGTCCGCGCGACCGGCGTCTGCCACTCCGACCTGTCCCTGCTGACCGGCGTCATCCCCACTGGCCTGCCGGCCGTGGTCGGGCATGAGGGCGCCGGGGAGATCATCGAGGTCGGCGAGCAGGTCACCGGGCTGGCCCCGGGGCAGCACGTGGTGATCTCCTGGACGCCGGCCTGCGGCGACTGCGCGGAATGCCGCCGAGGCCAGCCGTTCCTCTGCCTCACGTTCGTGGTCCGGGGGTTCAAGACGGCGCCGTTCCGGCTCGGCGACGGCACCGCGGCCTTCGCCATGGCTGGCTGTGGCACCTGGGCCGAGGAAATCGTACTGCCCTGGCAGGCGGTCATCCCGGTCGACGATGACGTGCCGTTCGCCTGCGCCGCGCTGCTGGGCTGCGGCATCCCGACCGGGGTCGGCGCGGTGGTCAACACCGCGCGGGTCGCGCCGGGCTCGACCGTGGCGGTGGTGGGCTGCGGCGGGGTGGGCCTGGCCGCCATCCAGGGGGCCAGGATCGCCGGCGCCGCGACCATCCTGGCCGTCGACCCGCTCCCGGCCAAGCACGAGCTGGCCCGCGCGATGGGCGCCACCGCCGCGGTGACGCCGGACGAAGCGGACCAGGCCAAGAAGGATCTCACCGGCCGCGGCTTCGACTATGCCTTCGAGGTGGTGGGCCAGCCGGCGACGATCCGGGCGGCCTGGTCGCTGGCCCGGCGCGGCGGCGACGTGATCGTGGTCGGCGCGGGCAGCCGCGCGGACAGCGTCCCGTTCACCGCGTCCGAGCTGCTCTTCGACGGCAAGCGGCTGCTCAGCTCGCTGTACGGGGGCTGTGACCTGCGCCGCGACGTGCCCCGCTTCGCCGGCCTGTGGCGCGCTGGCCTGCTCGACATCGAGGCCCTGATCAGCAGGCGGATCGCCTTCGACGACCTGAACGACGCGATCGGCACCCTGCGCCGCGGCGAAGCGGTCCGCCAGGTCGTCACCTTCGACGCCTAGCCGCCAGAACGAGCTTCCTGGGGTCAGCCGAGGCCGGCCGCGATGGCGGCGCCGACGGTGATCAGGATCACGCCGCCGAGCTGCTCGCCGCGCCGGCCTGACCAGCGGCCGATCCGGGCGCCCAGCTCCAGTCCGATCAGGGACAGGGCCACGCTGACCAGGCCGATCACCAGGGCGCCGGTGATCACGGCGACCTGGTACGTGCCGAGCGCGAACCCGATCACCAGGTTGTCCAAGCTCAGCGCGAACCCGCTGATCAGCAGCCGGGACCGGCTCGCGGAACGGACCTGCGCATCGGCGTCGCCGGCCCGGAGCGACCGGATCAGCCCGTACAGCCCGAGCGCGATGAGCAGCGCGCCGCCGACTTGGTGCGTGCCGCCGCCGATGGCCGTGGCGAACTGCCGGCCCAGGATGAGGCCGACGATCGGCATGCCCGCCTCGTAGCAGCCGAAGACCAGCCCGACCCGGAGCCTGATCCGGTTGTCGACCCCGCCGACGCCGATGCCGATGGCGGCGGCGAAGTTGGACAGCCCGACCGAGACGGCGACGAGCAGCAGGGCGACCATGGGCGCCACGCTAGCCGGATAGCAGCTGCGGTCCCAGATAGCTGCCGGTGACACCCATAGCACCCGCCGTAAGCCAGGCGGCTTGCCCGCCCGGCTGTCCGGGCGGTGCTTCGCCGGGGATCTCGCCCTGGCCGGGCTGCTCGGCGGGGCCCGGCAGGGCGTGTTCCTGGCCGTGCGGATGTTCTACGCTTCGGGGTATGCGGGTCGCCCTGTGCCAGATACCAGTTAGCTCCGATCCAGCGGTCAACCTCGGCCGGGCGCAGGCGGCCATCGCCGACGCCGCCCGGCAAGGCGCACAGCTCGCGGTGCTCCCCGAGGGGACGCAGGTCAGATTCGGGACTGATCTGCGGGCGGCAGCCGCCCCGGTCAGCGGAGCATTCGGCCGCGGGCTGGCCGACGCCGCGCGGGCGCACGCCATCGCCGTGGTCGCGGGGGTATTCGAGCCGGCCCCGGACGGGCGCGTGTACAACACCGCCGTCGCGTTCGATGCGACCGGGGCGCTGTCGGCCGCGTACCGCAAGATCCATCTGTTCGACGCGCTCGGCCAGCGGGAGTCCGACCTGGTCGCCCCGGGCGACGAACCGGTCATCGCGGATCTGGCGGGCCTGCGGGTGGGCATTCTCACCTGCTACGACGTCCGGTTCCCTGAGCAGGCCAGAGCGCTGGCGGTCGGCGGCGCGCAGTTGCTGGTCATCCCGGCGGCCTGGGCCGCCGGGCTGTTCAAGGAGGAGCACTGGGTCACCCTGGTGCGGGCCAGGGCGATCGAGAACACGATCTGGGTCGCGGCCGCGGACCAGGTGCCCGATCCGGCCGAACCGCCCGGAGCGCCCGCGGGCGTCGGGCGGAGCCTGCTGGTGGATCCGATGGGCACGGTCCGGGTCGATCTCGGCCCGACGGGCCGGGTCGGGACCGGCGAGGTGGACCCGGAGCTGACCGCCGAGGTCCGCGCGATCCTGCCCATGCTGGCCAACCGCCGCGACGACGTGTTCGGCGGGCTCAGCAGGCTGCCCGGCTAGACCTCCAGGTCGCTGTCCCCGGGCCGGCGTGTCGCACCACCCGCCGGCCAGGAAAATGCTCAGCCAGGCCTGGCCGTGAACGCAAGCCGGGCGCTGGACCGGATGCAGGCAGCCAGCTCGGCACGGGCCAGCCGATGTTCGCAGCCGGCCGGGCCGGTGATCCGCTAGCCGCCGGGCGGGCCGGGGTCAGCGGTCCCGTCCAGACCCGGGCCGACGTCCGGCGGCAGCGGGGCGGCTACGGCGGGAGCACCGACGAGTCCGGCCGCGACGGTACGGGCCAGGCGACGGTGCCGGCGCAAGAGCCAGACGCCGGCCGCGGCGAGCACGCATACGACGACGACGATGGCCAGCCCGGCGCCGACGCGGCGCTCGACCACCTCGTAGGCCGACCCGGCCAGGTAGCCGAGCAGGCAGTAGCCCACCCCCCAGATGATCCCGCCCGCCACGTTGAAGAACGCGAACGTCCGGTAGCGCACCCGGGCCGCTCCGGCCGCGGCGGGCATCAGCGCCCTGACGATCGCGACGAAGCGGCCGGCCAGCACCGCGATGCCACCGCGGGAACGCAGCGCCGAGACCGCGCGGTCGGTGCCGCCAGGGACCCGGCGCAGGGTCTTGGTGGCGAACAGGCGGTCCCCCATCCGCCTGCCGATCTCGTACCCGACGAACGGGCCCGCGACCGCGGCCGCCACCACGATGGCGATCAGCGCCCCGAGCGACAAGTGGCCGCGGCTGGCCAGCACCCCGCCGAGCACCACCGCTGCCTCGCCGGGCAGCACGAAACCGAGGAACACCGCGGTCTCGCCGAAGACCAGCGCGGCGATGACGAGGTAGGCAGCCCAGCTGTCGAGGTGGATCAGCCCGCTGACGATCGAGCCCACCCGGACGCCTCCCCTGCTCAGTCACCGGCCCGCGGCCGGCTGCGTTCAGCCTGCGGCCTGTCGCTGGCCTGCGGCATCTTCCCCCAGGCGGTATGCCCCGGTATCGTGGCCGGCGGTCCCGATGACAACGATTTGAGCACCATTACGCTGGCCGAACGTGATCTAGTAGGACATCATGCGCTATCCAGCTCAGTCCCCGGAAGGGGCCGGTGATGCACCCCATGCCTCAGCCGCCCTCAGCAACGACGCTCACCGGCGGGTTCCTGCGCCAGCAGAGCGCCTTCACGGGACGAATCACGGCAGACGGCTCCAGCGGTTTCCCGGCCCAGCCGGGCCGCTACCAACTTTACGCGTCGCTGGCCTGCCCATGGTCTCAGCGAGCCCTGATCGTACGCAGGATTCTGGGCCTGGAGCAGGTCATCGGGCTGAGCCTGACCGATCCGATCTCCGACGAGCGCGGCTGGCGCTTCCCCGACCATCAAGGCGGCCGGGACCCGGTCACTGGCGCGCGGTACCTGTCCGAGCTGTACCAGGCCACTGAGCCCGGCCACACGGGCCGCTACACCGTGCCCTGCCTGTGGGACGCGATGACCCAGCGGATCGTCAGCAACGACGCCCTGCAGATACCCGTGACGTTCGAGACCGAATTCATCGCCTACCACCGGCCCGGGGCGCCTGACCTGTATCCGCTGAACCTGCGCCGGGAGATCGACGCGCTGGCCACGCTGATTTACCACGCGGTCAACAACGGCGTGTACAAAGCGGGCATGGCCACTTCGCAGGCCGACTACGAGGAAGCCTTCGACGCGCTGTTCGCGACGCTGGACGCGCTGGAGGAGCGGCTGAGCCGGCGCCGGTTCCTGCTCGGCAGCCAGCTGTGCGAGGCAGACATCCGGCTCTTCCCCACGCTGGCCAGGTTCGACGCGGTCTATTACCTCCACTACAAGTGCAACCTGCGCCGGCTGATCGACTACCGCTCGCTGTGGGCCTATGCGCGGGACCTGTACCAGCGGCCCGGTTTCGGCGACACCACCGACTTCGGCCAGATCAAACGGCACTATTACCAGACCCAGGACTGGATCAACCCGGCCCGGATCGTGCCCAAGGGCCCGTTCGTCAACTGGCTTGAGCCACATGGCCGGGACCGCCTGCCCGGCTGAGCGTCCCGGCCTGCCGCTGCGCGATAACTTGCGTGCCAGCCGGGTAGCCTTGGTCCCGGGAAATGACAGGGGTAAACCAGCTGCGGAAGAGGGCGATGTTCGCCGTGTCTGCTGAGTCTCCGCGGTCATCCGCGGATCTCGCCGAGCATGCCAACGGCCGGCCCAGCCGGCGCTCTGCTGAGCCTCCCGGCCAGGACGGGGATCGCCAGGGCGCCCAGGAGCCCGCCGAACCGTCCGGGACCGATTTCGGGCCCAACGAATGGCTAGTCGACGAGCTGTATCAGCGATATCAGGCGGATCCCAGCTCGGTCGACCGGGCCTGGTGGAACTTCTTCGCCGACTACCACCCGCGTCCCGCTGAGCCAGCCGGCCCGGCGTCAGGCCCGAAGCCAGCCGGGCTCGGCCAGGCCCGTCCGCTGAGGCCCAGTCCGCTCAGGCACCGTCAGGGCCGGGCCCGTCCGGGCCAGGGGGGCCAGCCGGGGCCGGTCCCGGCGCAGGCCCGACCACCGGCCAGCGGCCAGCGGGCGGCGAGGCCGGGCCGGGTCAGCGACCGGACGGCCGCGCCCCCCGCCCGGCCCCTGCGGTTACCGAGCCGGGCCGGGCCGCCGCCAGCGTGACCAGGCCGGCCAGGACCGGCGACGCCACCCCCGCGAGCACTGAGCCTGGCCGCGCCGGGCCCGCTGGCCCCCCGGCCGGCCAGGCCGCCAGCCCGGGCCCCGAGGTCCGGCTTCGCGGCGCCGCGGCCAGGACCGCGGTCAACATGGCCGCCAGCCTGGCCGTGCCGACCGCCACCAGCGTCCGCGGCATACCCGCCAAGCTGCTGATCGACAACCGGATCGTGATCAACAACCACCTGGCCCGCGGCCGCGGCGGCAAGATCTCCTTCACCCACCTGATCGGCTACGCGATCGTCAAGGCGCTCGGCTCGGCGGCGGAGATGAACGAGGCCTACACCGAGGTCGACGGCAAGCCCGCGGTCGTCCGCCCCGAGCACGTCAACCTGGGCCTGGCCATTGACGTGCCGAAGGCCGACGGGAGCCGTCAGCTGCTGGTGCCCAACATCTCCGCGGCCGAGCAGATGGACTTCCGCCAGTTCTGGACGGCCTACGAGGACGTCGTGCGCAAGGCCAGGACCGGCAAGCTGACGGTCGAGGATTTCGCCGGCACCACGATCAGCCTGACCAACCCGGGCACCATCGGCACCGAGCACTCGGTGCCGCGGCTGATGCCCGGGCAGGGCTGCATCGTCGGGGTCGGCGCGATGGAGTACCCGGCGGCCTATCAGGGCGCGTCCGCCGAGACCACGGCCCGGCTGGCCATCAGCAAGACCGTCACGCTGACCTCGACCTACGATCACCGGATCATCCAGGGTGCGCAGTCCGGGGAGTTCCTGCGGGTCATCCACCAGCTGCTGCTGGGCGAGGGCGGCTTCTACGACGAGATCTTCCAGTCGCTGCGGATCCCGTACGAGCCGGTGCGCTGGGTGCGCGACATCCCGGCCGGGCACGAGGACGACATCACCAAGGCGGCCCGGGTCTACGAGCTGGTCCACGCCTACCGGGTGCGGGGGCACCTGATGGCCGACACCGACCCGCTGGAGTACCGCCAGCGCAAGCATCCCGACCTGGACATCAACCAGCACGGCCTGACCCTGTGGGACCTGGAGCGGGAGTTCGCTACGGGCGGGTTCGGCGGCAAGCCGCGGATGCAGCTGCGGGAGATACTCGGGGTGCTGCGCGACTCCTACTGCCGCACCGTCGGCATCGAGTACATGCACATCCAGAATCCGCAGGAGCGCGCCTGGCTGCAGGCCCGGGTCGAGCGGCCGCAGGCCAGGGCGGACAAGGACGAGCAGCTGCGCATCCTGTCCCGGCTGAACGTGGCCGAGGCGTTCGAGATGTTCCTGCAGACCAAGTTCGTCGGCCAGCGCCGGTTCTCGCTGGAGGGCGCCGAGTCGCTGATCCCGCTGCTTGACGCGGTGCTGACCGCGGCCGCGGGCCAGCACCTGGACGAGGTGGTCCTGGGCATGGCGCACCGGGGCCGGCTGAACGTGCTGGCCAACATCGTGGGCAAGTCCTACGCCCAGATCTTCGAGGAGTTCGAGGGCAACCTGGACCCGTCGACCACGCACGGATCCGGTGACGTCAAGTACCACCTCGGCGCCGAGGGCGCCTACCAGGCCAGCAGCGACCTGTCGATCCGGACCTCGCTGGTGGCCAACCCCAGCCACCTCGAAGCTGTCGACCCCGTGCTCGAGGGCGTGGTCCGGGCCAAGCAGGACATCATCGACATGGGCGAGCCCGGTTTCACGGTGCTGCCGGTGCTCATCCACGGGGATGCCGCCTTCGCCGGCCAGGGCGTGGTGGCCGAGACGCTGGAGCTGTCCCAGCTGCGCGGCTACCGGACCGGCGGCACGGTGCACATCATCGTCAACAACCAGGTCGGCTTCACCACCACGCCGGAGTACTCCCGCTCCAGCGTCTACTCCACCGACGTGGCCAGGACCATCCAGGCGCCGATCTTCCATGTCAACGGGGACGACCCGGAGGCGGTGACGCGGATCGGCCGGCTGGCCTTCGCTTACCTGCAGGAGTTCAAGAAAGACGTCGTCATCGACATGATCTGCTACCGGAGGCGGGGTCACAATGAGGCGGACAACCCCTCGTTCACCCAGCCGCGGATGTATGACCTGATCGACGCGAAGCGGTCCACCCGCAAGCTCTACACCGAGTCGCTGATCGGGCGGGGCGACATCACGCTGGAGGAAGCCGAGCAGGCGCTGCGCGCCTACCAGCAGGAGCTGGAGCGCGCCTTCACCGAGACCAGGGACGCGCGCCCTGGTGAGCCGGGCGGACGGGTCTGGCCCGCGCCGATGGCAGCGAATCCGGCCGACTACGAGGCCACGCCCACCGCGATCACGCAGGAGACGGTCAAGCGGATCATCGACACCCAGCTGAACCTGCCCGAGGGGTTCACGCCGCACCCCCGGCTCTGGCCGCAGGTCCAGCGGCGCGCGGTGATGGTCGAGCGGGACGAGATCGACTGGGCCACCGGCGAGCTGTTCGCCTTCGGGTCCGTGCTGATCGACGGCCACACGGTCCGGCTGGTGGGCCAGGACACCCGGCGCGGGACGTTCGGCCAGCGGCACGCGGTGCTGGTCGACCGGCACACCGGCGATGAGTACACGCCGCTGCGGGAGTTCAATACCGCGACGGCCCGGTTCCACGTCTACGACTCGCTGCTGTCGGAGTTCGCCGCGGTGGGCTTCGAGTACGGCTACTCGGTAGCCCGGCCTGACGCCCTGGTCTGCTGGGAGGCGCAGTTCGGCGACTTCGTCAACGGGGCGCAGACGATCGTGGATGAGTTCATCAGCTCGGGCGAGCAGAAGTGGGGCCAGCGCTCCGGCGTGGTGCTGCTGCTGCCGCACGGGTATGAGGGCCAGGGTCCCGACCACTCCTCGGCGCGGATCGAGCGCTTCCTCAACCTGTGTGCCCAGGACAACATGACCGTGGCGATGCCGTCCACGCCCGCGAGCTATTTCCACCTGCTGCGCTGGCAGGCTTTGTCGCCGCAGGTCAAGCCGCTGATAGCGTTCACGCCCAAATCTATGCTGCGGCTGAAGGTGGCCACCTCGGCGGTCGCTGAGTTCACCGGCGGGGCGTTCGAGGCGGTGCTGGGCGAGCCGGAGCCGATCGACCCGGCCGGGGTCCGCCGGGTGCTGCTGTGCACGGGCAAGGTCTATTACGACCTGGCCGCCCGGCGGAAGGAGACCGGCGCGGCCGGCTGCGCGATCGTGCGGGCCGAGCGGCTGTACCCGCTGCCGGCCCAGGAGATAGCGGCGCAGCTGGCCGCCTTCCCCCAGGCCCGCGAGGTGGTGTGGGTCCAGGAGGAACCCAGGAACATGGGGGCCTGGCCGTACATGGCCCTGTACCTGCCCGAGGTCCTGGGCCGGCCGGTCGGCGTGGTGTCGCGGCCGGCCAGCTCGGCGCCGGCCGGCGGATCGGCCAAGGCGCACAGGTCCGAGCACGCCGCGCTGGTCGAGGCGGCCCTGCGGGTGTCGGACTAGGCCGGTGTACTTCACTGACCGGGGCATCGAGGAGCTAGCCCAGCGCCGAGGCCAGGAAGAGGTGGCGCTCAGCTGGCTGGCCGAGCGGCTGAGCGAGTTCGTGGACCTGAACCCGGACGCGGAAGCCGCGGTTGACCGGCTGGCCAGCTGGCTGGCCCGGCTGGAGGACGACGACTAGTCCGGGGTGCGGCCTGGCGCCCGAGGCGGCGGGGCCCCGGAAGCGGCCGGGCCCCGGAAGCGGCCGGTAACCCGAGACGGCCGGGCCCCGAGACGGGCCGGGCCCAGGGGTCTGGGCTGGCCGGATAGCCTCGGCTGACCGGCGGACGGACAGGCGGGACGAGAGCGCGGCAAACGCGATACATCTTGACTTTCCTCGCACACGACATATCGTATGTACCAAGACGACGTGCGTACCGCCGCAGCGGCTGGCCGAGGCCCGCGGCCGGGAGGAAGGACAGCGATGTCGCGCTGGACAATTGACGAGCCCGCCCACATTGAACTGGGCGACTTCGCCGCGCTGCGGGTGCGGCTGGTCGCCGGGTCGCTCGCCATCCTGGCGGCGCAGGACACGTCGGCCATCGACGTCGAGACCGTGACCGGCCCGCCGCTCCTGATCACGAAGGAGGCAGGGATCCTGACCGTCGGCTATGAGGACTTGCGCTGGGACGGGATGCTGGGCTGGGACCGGGTGTCAGGCTGGGAGGGGATGCGCGGCTGGCTGCGCCCGCGGCGCCGGTCGGCGGATATCACCCTGACGATCCCCCCAGACTGCCCGATCGAGCTAGGCGCGGTGAGCGCGAGCACTACAGTTTCGGGCGTGTCCGCTGGCATTTCCGCGATGAGCATCTCGGGCGGCCTGACCCTGGATGGCGTGACCGGCTCGGTGAAGACCCGGACGGTGTCCGGCGACCTGGAGGCGCGCGGCCTGCACGGCGGGATCGCCTTCAACTCGATCAGCGGTGACCTGACCCTGGCCGATGGCTCGATCACCCGGCTGGACGCCAAGACCGTCAACGGCCAGGTGACCGCCGATATTGGCCTGCCCGACGACGGCGATATCCGGGTGGCCACGGTGTCCGGCGAGGTCGCCATCCGGCTGCCCGCCCGCCCGAACGCCCAGGTCGAGCTGCGGTCGGTTTCGGGCCGGGTGCACAGCGGCTTCGACGAGCTGCGGTCCGCGGGCCCGCCCCGGCCCGCGAGCGTGACCGGGGTCGTCGGGGCGGGCTCGGCGCGGCTCTCGGTGACCAGCATGAGCGGCAACGTGACCCTGCTGGCCCGCCAGGCCCCGGCCGGGGCGCCGTCGGCGGCGGCTAGCGAGGGTGCCCGATGAGCCCGGTGTTCCGGCATGGCGGCCTGCGGCTGTACCTGCTGAAGCTGCTCGATGAGGCGCCGCGGCATGGCTACGAGGTGATCCGGCTGCTGCAGGACCGTTTCCTGGGCGTCTACGCCCCCTCCCCCGGCACCATCTACCCGAGACTGGCCCGGCTGGAAGAAGAAGGTCTGGTCACCCACGATGAGGTAGACGGCAAGAAGGTCTACCGGATTACCGACGCCGGGCGCGAGGAGATCCAGTCCCGCCTGGATGACCTGGCCGAGCTCGAGGAAGAGATCACCGAGTCGGTCCGCGATATCGCCAGGGAGGTGACCCAGGACGTCCGGGACACCGTGCGTAACCTGCGCGAGGAGCTGACCTGGGCGGCCCGCGATGTTCGCAATCAGAGCCGGGAGCAGGCCCGCGAGTCGGCCAGGGAGCGGGCCAGGCGAACCCGCGACGAGGTCAAGGAGCGGACTCGGCGGGCCAAGGAAGAGGCCAGGAGCGGCCGGTCGCAGGACTGGGCCGGGGCTGGCCCCGGCAGCTCCGGCGGCTCCGCTGGCCCCGGCAGCTCCGGTAGCCCCGACGGCTCCGATGGCTCCGGTGGTCCCGGCAGCTCCCGCGGCCCCGGCGAGCCAGCCGCAGCGGCCGGCCACCCGGGCGACGCGGTCGGCCAGGGTTCGGACGCGGCCGGCCAAGGCGACCCGGCGGGCCGGAGCCGGGACCACCACCGGGACCGCGACCGGGACCACCACCGGGACCGCGACAGCGACCGCGATCGGGACCGGGACCGGGACCGGGGGTCGTGGCCGGACTGGGCGGCGTTCCAGGACTGGCAGAGCTGGGCCGGCTGGAAGGAGCGGTCTGGCCGCCCGGGCTGGGCCGGGTTCAGCGGGTTCACCGGCGCGGGCCCCGGACGGGGCGGGCCGTGGGCCGGGGCGACCAGGGAAGGATCGGGGCGCCCTGACGCGGGCCTGTTCCGTGACCTGGAGCGGCTGGCCATCGACTTCGCCAGGGAACTGCGCAGCGCGGCCTGGCATACCGAAGCGGTCGGCGAGAACGCGCTCAGCGATCTGCGGTCGATCCTGGAGGACACGCTGAGCCGGATCCGGACGGAAGTGTTCGGGGCCGGACGGCCGGGCCCAGGCGGCTCAGGGCCGTCAGACCCCGCCGAGCGTGCGGAGGGTGCCCAGGACGCCGAGGGCAGCGAAGACGCCCAGGCCAGCGACAACACCCAGGCCAGCGACAACACCCTGGCCAGCGACGACGCCCAGGCCAGCGACGACGCCCAGGGCCGCGAGGACGGCGCGGGCAGCAAGGACGGCGCGGGCAGCGAGCCGGACCGCCCGGCGCAGCCAGGCCCGGGGCGGCCGCAGCCGGGCGCACCGGACCAGCCCTAGACGGTGAAGACGACCTTCCCGAAGACGTCACCGCTGATCAGCGCGGCGAACCCGGCCTGAGCCTGCTCCAGCGGCAAGGTCCGGTCGATCAGCGGGCGGACCCCGGTCTGCACGCAGAACCGCAGCAGGCGGCCGAGCTGCTCGCGGCTGCCCATCGTCGTCCCGAGCACCGACAGCTGCAGGAAGAAAATCCTGGACAGCTCGGCCGGGGGCACCGATCCGCTGGTGGCCCCCGAGATGACGACGGCCCCGCCCGGCTTGAGCGCACGCAGCGAATGCGCCCAGGTCGCCTCGCCGACGGTCTCCATCACCGCGTCCACCCGCTCGGGCAGCCGGGCCCCGGTCGGGAACGCCTGGTCCGCGCCGAGCTCGACGGCCCGGTCCCGCTTGGCCTCGGTCCGGCTGGTCACCCAGATCCGGTGGCCGGCCGCCCGGCCCAGCAGGATCAGGGCGGTGGCGACGCCGCCGCCGGCCCCTGGACCAGGATCGTCGAGCCGGGCTCCAGTGCCGCCCGGCCGAACAGCATCCGGTAAGCGGTGAGGTAGGCCGTGGGCAGGCAGGCCGCCTCAGCGAAGGACAGCTCGGCCGGCTTGGGCAGCAGGTTGCGCCGGGGTACGGCCAGCCGCTGCGCGAAGGTGCCGGCGAAGCGCTCGGACAGCAGGGAGCGCTTAGGGTCGAGCGTCTCGTCGGGCCCGCCGAAGCCGGGGTCGCTGATGACCGAGTGCACGACGACTTCGTTGCCTTCCTCATCGACGCCGGCCGCGTCGCAGCCGAGCACCATGGGGAGCTGGCTGGCCGAGATGCCGACCCCGCGCAGGGTCCAGACGTCATGGTGATTGAGCGAGGCGGCCCGGACGCTGACCGTGGTCCAGCCCGGCGCCGGGTCAGGCTCCGGGCGCTCGCCGAGCTCAAGGCCGGACAGCGGGTCATCGGGGGCGAGCCGCGCGGCGGTGACAGCAAACATGATCTGGACCCTAGCGCTTAGGGCCGCCCGCGATCAGCTCGCGGCCCGGCCGGTTCCGGCCCGCGTCCGGCCCGCCGCCCCCACCGCGCGCCTGCCTGCTGGCCTGCGGCGCAAACGTGAGCAAACCATGACAGCAGTTCGCATTCGACTGGTGCCAATAAGTGATGAACACGTCATTGAAGCCCCCGCCGGTCCCGCTCCTAATGTGCCATAATTCCGAGCGGGAACCACCTCTGATACTCCCCGCAGGCAAAGGACCGGAGTGAATCTCACGTCCTATGCCGAGCTAGCGGTGCGCCTCGTCAACACCTCCGCAAGTGTTAACGGTGACCCCGATTGGCTCGGTAGCCCCCAGGCGTTCCGCACCTTCGTCGCGGATCGTCCTCCGCTGGCTGGCCCGGTCACCTATCACGACCTGGATCAGTTGCGGTTGCTGCGGGCCGAGTTCGCTGACATCTTCGATGCCGCCGCCCAGGGGAAGGACACCGAGGCCGCGGACCGGCTGAACGCGCTGCTGATCCGCCACCCGGTCCACCCCGTGCTGGTCCGGCACGACGGCCCCCGCTGGCACCTGCACCTGACCGAGGCCGGCTCGGTGGCCGACCGGTACGCCTCGGGCGCGACCATCGGGCTGGCCACGGTGGCCACCGAGTACGGCATGAACCGGCTGGGCATCTGCGCCGTCGACACCTGCCGGTGCGCTTTCATCGACGCCAGCACGAACCGGTCCCGGCGCTACTGCTCGGACCACTGCAGCCCGCGGTCGACCGTGACGGCGTTCCGGGCCCGGGCCAGCGTGGCCGGCGGCGGCCCGCCTTCTTCCGCCGCGGGCTAGGCAGCGAGACGGGCTAGGCAGCGAGATCTGCCGTCCGGGCGGGCAATCCCGGCGCCAGGCGGGCGGGATCAGGCCCGAATCGGCCCGGCAACAGGTGACACAGGCGTCATAGACGGTACCGGACAGTGACCTCCGTTACCAAAAAGACACCAAGAGGCTTCTTCTCATGGTCCGAGTGGATCATTACCATGAGCCCTACTCCACGGCCGTATGGCCCGCGTATGCGGGCCCGGAAGAAGGTTCGATAATGGCAACTGAGTCTGTAGCCACCGTCGCCAGACCTGACGATGTCGGCCTGAAGCGGGAGATGGGGCTGATCGGCGCCATCTGGTCGTCCGAGACCTCGTTGATCGGTTCCGGTTGGCTGTTTGGCGCCTGGTACGCCGCGACCGCGGCCGGGACCGCCGCCCTGCTCGGCTGGGTCATTGCTGGCGTCGCGGTGATCATCTTGGCGCTTGTGCACGCTGAGCTGGGCGGGATGTACCCGGTTTCCGGTGGCACGGCGAGGTTCCCGCACTTCGCGTTCGGCAGCGTCGCCGGCATCTCATTTGGTTTCTTCTCCTGGGTGCAGGCGGTGACGGTCGCGCCCATTGAGTGCTTCGCGGTAATGCAGTATGCCTCCTACTACTGGCCTGGCCTCTTTAACGCGGACAAGGGGGTAACCACCGGGGCAGGCTTCGCCGTGAGCGTCGCCCTGATGGCCCTGTTCACTGCCGTGAACTTCCTGGCTATGCGCCTGTTCAACAAGGTCAACAGCGCGATCACCTGGTGGAAGGTAGCAATCCCCGTCCTGGCCATCATCGTGCTGTTCACCCAGTTCCACAGCAGCAACTTCAACTCCCACGGCGGGTTCATGCCCTACGGGATCAAGGCCCTGTTCGCGGCGATTCCCTCCGCTGGCATCGTGTTCGCTTACCTCGGCTTCGAGCAGGCCGACCAGCTCGCTGGTGAGATCAAGGACCCGCAGAAGAACCTGCCGAAGGCGATCATCATCGCGATCCTGATCGCGACCGCGATCTACATCCTGCTCCAGGTCGTCTTCATCGGCGCGCTGCGGCCGGACGACCTGACGCACGGCTTCGCGGGCCTGGGCACCAATGCGGGCCTGGCCTCCGGGCCGCTCGCCTTCCTGTCCGGCGCGGTCGGCCTGGGCTGGCTGGCCTCGGTCCTGCGCGTCGACGCGTTCATCTCCCCGGCCGGCACCGGCCTGATCTACCAGACCTCGACCTCCCGGGTCGGTTATGGCCTGGCCAGGAACCGCTACTACCCGCAGGTCTTCGCCAAGACTGACAGCCGGGGCGTGCCGTGGGTCAGCCTGATCCTCGCCTTCGTGCTCGGCCTGGTCTTCCTGCTCCCGTTCCCCAGCTGGAAGGCCCTGGTCAGTCTGGTCACCTCGGCCAGCGTGCTCATGTACGCGGGCGCGCCGCTGTCCCTGGGCGCGTTCCGTAAGCAGGTACCCGACGCCCCCCGGCCCTACCGGATGCCTGGCGCGGCGTTCATGGCGCCGATAGCGTTCGCCATCGCCAACCTGATCATCTACTGGTCCGGCCTGGAAACCATCTGGAAGCTCGGCATCGTGCTGGTGATCGGCTACGTGGTGATCGGTATCTTCATGGCGTTCGACCAGAACCGGCCGCCGCTGGACTGGAAGTCAGCGCAGTGGCTGCCGGTCTACCTGATCGGCATGGGCATCATCTCCTGGAATGGCCAGTTCAGCGGCGGCGCCGTGAAGTCCCCGGTCCCCACCGGTCACATCCACTTCTGGTGGGACATGCTGATAGTCATCGGGTTCAGCGTGGTCATCTACTTCTGGGCGCAGGCCGTCCGGCTGCCCAAGGAGGAGATGATGAACCTGGTCAGCAGGCAGTCAGGGATCGAGCCGCCTGAGCGCAACTAGGCGGAGCTGGCCCCCCCGGCTGGTCTGCCGCGGGGACCGAGAGCAGCGAAGGCCCCATCCCGCACGCCGGGATGGGGCCTTCGCTATACAACCCGCGACGCCCGGGCTTGCCCCGGGCCGAGCGGGTTGCATGCAGGGGGCGTGGGGGGCGGGTCTCAGCCCCCCACACAAGCACCGCGGGCGCGATGGTAGCGCAGCAGCACCCGGCCCTCGATCGCGGCGGCGGCCACCGGCCCGAAATGGCGGCTGTCCACCGCGCCGGCCGCCGGGTTGTCAGAGGTCAGCCACCAGCCGGCCGCCACCCGACGGCCCGCTCGCTTCACCAGCAGCAGGCCGCCATCCCCGGGCTGCCTGGCCAAAACGATCTGCCCGGGCCTGACCCGGGGAGGCCGGCCCCGGCCCAGGCCGCGCCAGACCAGCAGCCAGTCACCGGGCCGCAGCGCGGGCTCCATGGACCGCTCCGCGACCGCGACGCGCCATAGCGGCCAGCGCATCCGGCCCTCCCTGAATGCCGTGAACTGAACGGGGTACTGTCGGAATCCGATGCTCATGATCTGTGACACGAGAGAAGGAGATCAATGAAGCTGGCACGTCTCCTCGAACCGAAGGCCATCGCGCACGCGCACTGTGACCTGCCATGCGGCGTTTATGACCCGGCGCAGGCCAGGATCGAAGCCGAGTCCGTCCGCGCGATCTGCCAGAAGTATCAGGACAACACTGACCCTGAGTTTCGCACCCGGGCGGTCATCATCAAGGAGCAACGGTCCGAACTGGTCAAGCATCATCTGTGGGTGCTGTGGACGGACTACTTCAAGCCGCCGCACTTCGAGAAGTACCCGCAGCTGCACCAGCTGTTCAACGAGGCCACGAAGCTGGCCGGAGCGGGGGGCACGAAGGCCAGCACGGACGTCGCCCGGGCCGATGAGCTGCTGGCCAAGATCGAGGAGATTTCCAAGATTTTCTGGGAGACAAAGCAGGGCTGACAGCGCACATTATGCGAAAAACGCCAGCTGAGGGCCGCGCGGCAACCTTCCGTGCGGCCCTTCGCGGCACCACGGGGCGGCCCGCCGCGCGGCGCGTCAGCGCAGCAGTGCGGGCACGGTAAGTTGCAGTCAGGAGCCGACCACCCGCCGCTACGCGGATCTGCCGGGTGCTGCAGGAGGGCAGACGTGACCGAGAAGACGACCGCGCCGGCGACCAGGCCAGCCGCCAGCATGGTGACGCGCGACGATGGCAGCGCGTCGGCGGTCCGGGCCGGGACGCTGTCCGCGGCGCGCGGCAGCCGCGGCGAGCGGGCCGAGGCGCAGGACCAGGTGACGGTCCGGATGCCGGCCGAGGGGGCCTATCTGTCCGTACTGCGCACCGCGACCGCGGGCCTCGCGGCCCGGCTGGACTTCACCCTTGACGTGATTGAGGACCTGCGGATCGCGGTGGATGAGGCCTGCGCGATGCTGCTCAGCCAGGCGCTGCCCGGGGCCACGCTGGAATGCGTCTTCTCGCTTGAGGCCGACATGATGACCATCTCAGTGTCGGCGGCCTGCCTGACGCCGCAGCCCCCCGCCAGCGACACCTTCGCCTGGACCGTCCTGTCCGCCCTGGCGGGCAGCGTCGAGGCGCACGTGGGACCTGGTGACCTGCTGACCATCGTGATGCGCAAGACCCGCGAGACATCGGGATCAGTATGACGGGGGAGATCGAGGTCGCTTTGACCGAGGAGTACCAGAGTACGGCGGCCGCGCCCGCCGGGGGCGGGGCGGCCGGGGACGCTGACGCCCCCGGCGCCGCGGTGATCGACATCAGGGACGCTGAAGCGGACGACGAGCCGGACGAGGACGACGACACGGCCGAGTTGGCGGTCGCCGACACCAGCGAAGCCGCCGAAGCCGCCGAAGCCGCGCCCGCTCCCAGGCTGCAGCACCCGCCGCGAGAACGCGGCCGGGCCAGGGAGCTGTTCGAGCGGCTGGCCGGGCTTCCTGACGGCGACGAGCAGCGGCTGCGCATCCGGGGCGAGCTGGTCGAGCTGCACCTGCCCCTGGTCGAGTACCTGGCCCGCCGGTTCCGCAACCGCGGCGAGTGGCTTGACGACCTGACCCAGGTCGCCACCATCGGCCTGATCAAGTCCATCGACCGGTTTGACCTCGGCCGCGGGGTGGAGTTCTCCACCTACGCCACTCCGACGATCGTGGGCGAGATCAAGCGGCATTTCAGGGACAAGGGCTGGGCGGTCCGGGTCCCGCGCCGGCTGCAGGAGCTGAAGCTCGCCCTGACCAAGGCCATCAGCGACCTGGCGCAACGGCTGGGCCGGGCGCCCACCGTGGCCGAGCTCGCCGCTCATCTGCAGATGAGCGAGGAAGAGGTGCTTGAGGGCCTGGAGTCGGCCAACGCGTACTCGACCGTCTCGCTGGACGCGCCTGACTCGGGTGACGACGACGCGCCGGCCGTGGCCGAATCGCTGGGCATGCTGGACGACGCGCTGGAGGGGGTCGAGTACCGGGAGTCGCTCAAGCCGCTGCTGGAGCAGCTTCCGCCGCGGGAGAAGCGGATCCTGCTGCTGCGGTTCTTCGGCAACATGACTCAGTCGCAGATCGCGACCGAGCTGGGCATCTCGCAGATGCACGTGTCCCGGCTGCTGGCCAGGACACTGGCGCAATTGCGCGAGGGCCTGACCTCAGACGACTAACGCCGGGGCTGGCCCCGGCCAGGACCGGGCGGCGGGCCGTTCAGCGCGCGCAGGCTGGGCCGGACCAGCAGGGCCGTGAAGCCGGCCGCCGCCAGTACCAGCGCGGGCCCGCCCCACTCCAGCCGGTGCCCTTCCACCAGGTAAATCCCGACGATGCCGGTGAACAGCTGGGTCATGATGGCCGGGGTCCGGCTCCACCGGCGCCCCCGGCTCAGGCCGAACGCCACGAACCCCAGGGCCGCCGCGGTGGCGATCCCGATCAGCGTCAGCGCCACGCCGCTGTCGGTGTGATAAGAGTGCCCGGCCCCGGTGTCCAGCCCGGCCAGGATCGAGGCGATCAGCACGCCGGCCGCTTCGACCGCCTGGATGGCGGCGGCGGCGAGCAGGCTGACCGGACGCCGCGGCGGCGGCTCAGCCGGGGCGTTCACCGGATGCTGCGGCCGTCCGGTATTTCGTGACTCGCTAACCTGAGCGCGTGCGCGCGCTTTTGATCGTGAACCCACATGCCACCTCCACGACCCAGCTCCGCCGGGACGTCATCGTGCACGCACTCGCCTCCGCCGTCAATCTGGAGGTCGTCCAGACACGTTACCGGGGCGACGCGACCACCCACGCGGCCGCGGCCCGGCAAGCGGGCGTCGAACTGGTCCTCACCCTCGGCGGCGACGGCACCGTGAACGAGGCGCTCAACGGGCTCCTGGGCGGTCCGGCCCGCGAACCGGCCCCGATCCCGGGGAGCGGCTCAGCCGGGAGCCCTAGCGCGACCGCAGGCCCGGCCATGGCCCCCGGAGCCGCCCTGGCCCCCGGGACCGCCCCCGCCCCGGGGAGCACGCCGGACACTGCGGATACCGGCCCGGGCGACCTGTGGGACCGGCCCGGCCCTGACCAGCTGCCGATGCTCGCACCCCTGCCCGGCGGCAGCGCCAACGTGTTCACCCGCGCCCTCGGGCTGCCCGCCGACCCGGTCGACGCCGCCGGATGGATTCTGCAGGCGCTGGCCGGCCGCAAGCACCGCGATATCGGGGTCGGCCTGGCGGGCCGGCGCTACTTTGCCTTCAACGCCGGGCTGGGCCTGGATGCCGAGGTGGTCCGCGCGGTCGAGGGACTGCGCGCGCACGGGCGCCCGGTCACTCCCGCGCTTTATACCAGGATGGCGATCCGCCAATTCTACCGGCTCACCGACCGCAGCGAGCCCGCGCTGATGCTGGAACGCGACGGGGATCCGCCCGCCGGGCCGTTCTTCCTGGGCATCGTGTCCAATACCGCGCCGTGGACCTACCTGGGCCGCCGCCCGGTCAACGCCAACCCGCAGGCCGGGTTCGACTGCGCCCTCGACGTGCTGGGCCTGCGCAGCCTGCACACGGCCACGACGCTGCGCGTCGTGCGCCAGTTCCTGTCCGCCACCGGGCCGCCGGAGCAGAGCCGGAGCCTGCTGCGGCTGCACGATGTGCCGGCCCTGGATTTCACCGCGAGCCGCCCGGTGGCCTTCCAGGTCGACGGGGAGTACATGGGCGAGTATGAGCGGGTGAGATTCGCATCGGTGCCCAAGGCGCTGCGGATCATAGCCTGACGAGGCCGAATCGAATAAAGGGGCCGATAGGCTTCGAATAACCGCATATCCCGGGCCAAGCCGACCCATCCAGGCATCAGCGGCACACCTGCGCAACACCCTTGACCTGCACCGCGCCCGCAATGTGACTCATCTGACACTGAAATCCGGCCGAACCTTTGCCTAAGCCTCTTGCGGTTGATCGCCACGCTTGAGAGGGTTGTAACGCTCCCGGCGAGCGACGCACCAGCCATGCGTCCCCGGCCGGGTGTGGGTGCGGTCATCGGGGGCCATGCCTGGATACCGCTCCTGGTAGCTGATCGGGACGCGAGTTCCGTGACTGAAGGACAATCTTAGGCCGGGGAACCTTACGGCCTTCGCGTTTGTTATAGCTCGTGAAATCCTTCACAAGCACAACTGAGGCGGCGGGTCCCGGCCACGGCCCGTCCCTTAAGAGGGAGTGGACCTCATGGACTGGCGCCACCACGCCGCCTGCCGTGACGTGGACCCGGAACTGTTCTTCCCGATCGGCAACACGGGCCCCGCGTTGCTCCAGATCGACGAGGCCAAACAGGTTTGTCACCGTTGCCCGGTACAAGAGTCATGCCTGCAATGGGCGCTGGAGAGCGGCCAGGATTCCGGCGTGTGGGGTGGCCTGAGCGAGGATGAGCGGCGCGCGGTGAAGCGCCGGGCGACCCGGGTCAAGGCCGACGCGCACGCCTGAGGCGGCGGCCAGGCCAGCTTGACCGGCCGGGCCAGCGGGCGCGCGGAGGTGGCCATCCGCTCCGGGCTGGATTAGCGTGCGGGCCGGTCACCGGCCCGCACCGTAGCCAGCCGCCAGTTGTCCGCGGGCCGGTCAGCGGCAGGTAACGTGGCGGGCTGCCCCTCCAGCGGAAGATCAACCAGAACCTTGGTGCCCCCGGCAGCCTGCGGCGTTATCTCCAGTCGGCCGCCCAGTTCCGCGACGACCAGCGTCCCGACGATCTGCAGCCCCAGGTTCGCCGCCGAGTCCAGGTTGAAATTGACCGGCAGGCCCACCCCGTTGTCCGCCACGATGACCGTCAGCCGGTCCTGGCTCCGGGCCGCGGTGACCTGGAGCCGCCCGTTGCCGAGCGCGGTGCCGGTCGGGCGGGTCAGGCCATGTTGCAGCGCGTTCTGCATCAGCTCAGTCAGGACCAGGGCCAGCGGGGTGGCGACCGAGGCCGGCAGGTGGCCGAACTCCCCGGCCAGCTCGGGCGTGACCCGCGCCTCAGGCGCGGACACCTCCCCCGCCATCATCGCCACCCGGCGGGCGATGTCGTCGAAGTCCACGGTCTCCTCGGGGGCGTGCGACAAGGTCTCGTGCACGATGGCAATCGAGCCCACCCGGCGGACGGCCTCCTCGAGCGCCCCGCGGGCCTCGGACCCATTGAGCCTGCGCGCCTGCAGCCGCAGCAGCGCGGCGACGGTCTGCAGATTGTTTTTCACCCGGTGGTGGATTTCCCTGATCGTCGCGTCCTTGGTAATCAGCTCGCGTTCCCTGTGCCGCAATTCGGTGACTTCACGGACCAGGACCAGCGCGCCGGACCTGGACCCGGCCACGACCAGCGGAATGGCGCGCAGCTGGACGACAGAGCCATTTCCCTCGACCTCGGTCTCCATATGCGCCCGGCCGCTGGCGGTCAGCATGAGCGAGTCGTCGCGCGGCGCCGCCGTCGCGCCCAGCCGGGCCGTGAGCGGCCCGAGTTCGGCCCCGACCAGGTCCGCGGTGAGGCCGAGCCTGCGGTAAGCGGACAGGGCGTTGGGGCTGGCATAGGTCACCTTGCCCGATTGGCTGAGCCGCAGCAGGCCGTCTCCGACCCGCGGCGACCTGACCAGAGCAGGTTCCTCCCCGGCGTTGGGGAACATCCCTGCGGCGACCATCTGGGCCAGGTCATCGGCCGCGCGCAGATAGGCGATGTCCATCCGGCTGGGAGTGCGCGCGGCGGACAGGTTGGTGGACCGCTCGATGACGGCGATGACCCGGCCGTCGTGCGCCACCGGGATGGCTTCGTGCCGGACCGGCACCCCGCTGGTCCATTCCGGGTCACCCTCCCGGCAGATCCGCCAATCGCGCCTGGCCACCTCAAGGAACGGCCGCTCGGTGGCCGACCTGACGGCGCCCACCACGTCATCGGGAAAGGCCGTCGGCCCGGTCGTGGGCCGCATCTGGGCCAGCGCCACCCAGCCCGAGCCGTCTTGCAGCGGGGCCCACAGGACCAGGTCGGCGAAGGACAGGTCGGCGAGCAGCTGCCAGTCAGAGACCAGCGCGTGCAGCCAGTCCACGTCAGGCTCGGCCAGCCCGGCCTGGCGCAGCGCCAGGTTGGTCAAGGTCAGCACTCCGCCATCATCGCACCTAACCGCGTGACCAGGCGCTCTCGCGGCCCGGAGCCAGGGCCCTCAGTGCCCCGTGGCCACCGGAGTTTGCGCACCGGATTGGCCGGGGAGTTGGTGCCCGCCTGGCCCCGCCCCTGCCCGGCCGCGCCGCCCGGCCGCGCCGCCCGGCCGCGCCGTCCGGCCGCGCCGCCCGCCGGACGCCGAGCCGGGCGCGAGGTGAGACCATAACGGACGAGGGTGCTTCGGAGGGAGTTCGAACCGTGACATCGCCCGATGTCAGGACAGGGGCGGATCAACCTGCTGAAACCACCGCTCCCCGGTTCCCCAAGTACTACGCGGTGAAGCGCGAGCTGCTGGCGCTGACCGGATCGATGATCGCAGGCGCTCCGGTCCCTGGTGAGCGCGACCTCGCGCACCGGTACGGCACCTCCAGGACCACGATCAGGCAGGCGCTCGCCGAGCTGGTCATCGAGGGCCGGCTGCGGCGGGTGCAGGGCAAGGGAACCTTCGTGGCCCAGCCGAAGGTCGCCCAGCTGCTGGAACTGGCCGGCTACACCGAGGAGATGCGGACGCACGGGCTCAGCCCGAAGACCCGGACCCTGGACATCAGCTACCAGCCGGCCGGCCAGGAGCTGGCTCTGCTGCTCGGCATCCGGCCGGGCGGCCGGGTGCTGCGCATTCGCCGGCTCCGGCTGGCCGACGGTGAGCCGATGTCCATCGACGCCTCCTACCTGGCCGCCCGCAGGTTCCCCGGGCTGCGCAGGAAGCTGAACCGGGATGGCTCGCTGTATGAGACACTCGCGGCCGGCTACGGGGTGCGGCTGGCCGAGGCCGAGGAGACGATCGAGACGGTCCTGGCCAGCCCGGCCGACGCCCGGCTGCTGGGCGTCGACGCCGGCCTGCCGCTGCTGCTGCTCAGCAGGCGGGCGTTCGACGCCGCGGGCGTCGCGGTGGAGTGGTCGCAGTCGTGGTACCGGGGCGACAGGTACAAGTTCGTGACCAGGACCCGGCGCCCCGCGCAGCCCGGCCGGGACGGCCCTACCAGCTGGTAACCTCCCCTCATGCCCGGCCAGGAGCAGGACGCAGCACCGCCTGATCAAGCACCGCCCGATCAAGCACCGCCCGATCAAGCACCGCCCGATCAAGCACCGCCCGATCAAGCACCGCCCGATCAAGCACCGTCCGACCAAGCCGGGCCCGGTCCATCGGCGGCTGCGCCGCCCCGGCCCGATCATGGTGGCGCGCACGCGGTGGCCGCGGCCCGGCACCATGGCGTCCAGACCATGTTCACCCTGTCCGGCGGGCACGTCTTCCCGCTATATGACGGCGCGGTCAAGGCTGACCCGCCGCTGCGCATCGTGGACGTCAGGCACGAGCAGAGCGCCGTGTTCGCCGCCGAGGCCACGGCGCGGCTCACCCGCCGCCCCGGCCTGGCCGTCCTGACCGCGGGCCCCGGGGTCACCAACGGCATCAGCGCGATCACCACGGCCCACTTCAACGGGGCCCCGGTGGTGATCATGGCCAGCCGGGCCCCCGACTACCGCTGGGGATCGGGCAGCCTGCAGGAGATCGATCATCCGCTGCTGGTGCGGGCGGTCACCAAGCGAGCCTGGACCGAGCATCGCAGCGACCTGGTCGGCCCGGCCGCCGACGAGGCGTTCACGCTGGCCTCGGCCCGCCACCGCGGCCCGGTCTTCCTCGACGTCAGCCTGGAGGCCCTGTTCGGCGCCGCGACGCCGGCCGCCGCAGCGGCCGGCGTACCGCAGGCCGCGGCCCGCCTGGCCCGGGATCCGGCCGCCCCGGCCGGGCCCGGCCCGGCCACCGCACCCGGATACCGCCGACCCGGAGGCGATCGCCCGCATCGCCGGGCTGCTGGCCCGGGCCAGCCGGCCGGTGCTGATCCTCGGCTCAGACGTGTGGCTGGACGGCGCCGCGGCCGCCGCGCGCGCCGCCGCCGAGGAGCTCAGGCTGCCGGTGATCCCGAACGGCCAGGGCCGCGGGATCCTGCCGGCCGGCCATGAGCTGCTCGTGACCCGGGCCCGGTCGGTCGCGCTCGGGCAGGCCGACCTGGTCATCGTGGCCGGCACGCCGCTGGACTTCCGGCTGGGCTACGGCGAGTTCGGCGGCCGCAACGCCGCGCCGCCGGCCCAGGTGGTCCACGTGGCCGACGCCCAGGAACTGATCGCCAGCCATCGTGAGCTGGCCGCCGCCGCGGCCGGGGATCTCACCGCGTTCTTCACCGGGCTGGCCGCCGCGGCGCCGCACGCGGCCAGCCCAGGGCCCGCGCCCGGCTGGGCGCGCGACTGGCTGCCCCGGCTGCAGGACACGGCCCGGGCCGCGATCGCGGGTGACGCGGCACTGCTGGAGTCCGGCGCCGATCCCATCCACCCGCTGCGGATCTACGGCGAGCTGGCCCAGGTGCTGGACAGCGACGCGGTGGTGATCGGCGACGGCGGGGATTTCGTCTCCTACGCGGGCAAGTACATCGAGCCACGGCAGCCGGGCTGCTGGCTGGACCCCGGCCCGTACGGGTGCCTGGGCACCGGCCTGGGCTACGCCATCGCGGCGCGGATCGCCCGGCCGTCAGCGCAGGTCGTGCTCATGCTCGGCGACGGCGCGGCCGGGTTCTCGCTGATGGATATCGACACCGCGGTCCGCCATCACCTGCCCATGGTGATTGTCTGTGGCAATAACGGCATCTGGGGCCTGGAGAAGCACCCGATGCAACAGCTGTACGGCTACGACGTCGCCGCCGACTTGCAGCCCGATTGCCGCTACGACCAGGTCGCCACCGCCCTGGGCGGCGGCGGGGAGCTGGTCACCAGTCCGGACCAGATCGCCCCGGCGCTGCGCCGCGCGTTCGACTCCGGCGTCCCTTACCTGGTCAACGTGCGCACCGACCCAGCAGTGGCCTACCCCCGCACCACCACCGGCATCTAATGCAGCCCGCGACGCCCGGGCTTGCCCCGGGCCGAGCGGACTGCATGCGGGGGGCGTGGGGGGTTGGTCTTCACCCCCCACAAAAGCGCTGCGCGAACCGTTCCCTGTTCACCACCACCCGCTCGACCGTGCCCGCCCCCACCACCTGGTCCGCGGCCGGGTCCCCGGCCCAGGCCACGAAGCTGAACACCAGCCGCCGCCCGTCCACCTCGGTCAGCTCCGCCTGGATGACCAGTTCCTCGCCGACCGGGCTGGCCCGCTTGTGCTCCAGCCGCACCGCGGTCCCCACCGTCGTGTAGCCCTCGTCCAGTCCGGCCCTCACCGCGGCGCTCGCCGCCGCCTCAGCCAGGGCCAGCAGCCGCGGCGTGGCCAGCACGAGCACGTCCCCGCTGCCCATGACCGCGGCCGTGTCGGCCTCGGTGACGACCGCGCGCACCGTGGCGCGCAGCCCGGCGGTGAGCGTCGCCGCCGCCGGCCGGCGGCGGCCCGGCGGTCATTCGATGACCGCGATCAGGTCGCCTTCCTGGACCACGTCCCCCTCGGACACAGCCAGCTTGGTCAGCGTGCCCGAGTCCTCGGCGAGCACCGGGATCTCCATCTTCATCGATTCCAGGATGACCAGCGTGTCCCCGTCAGCCACGGAGTTACCCTCGGCAGCCACGACCTTCCACACGTTCGCGACCATCTCCGCGCGGATTTCGGCCACGCGCACCTCCTCGCGTCCTGGCCTGGCGATCGGTGCCAGGGCCGCCCACCCATCATTGTGCGGCCGCGGCGGTCACGGCCGCAGTCCGGCCACCACCGATGTGTCGTACCGGCCGCTGGCGAACGCCTCGCTGTCCAGCAGCTCCGCATGAAACGCCAGGTTCGTCTTGGGCCCGGTGATAACGAACTCGGCTACCGCGCCCCTGGCCCGGTCCAGGGCCTGCTCCCGGCTCGCGCCGTGCACGCACAGCTTAGCCAGCAGCGGGTCATAGAAGGGGGTGACCGTGTTGCCCGCCGCGTAGCCCGCGTCGACCCGGATCCCGGGCCCGGACGGCTCGGCCCACTCGGTGATGACACCCGGGCTGGGCAGGAACCGCTTCGGGTCCTCGGCGTACACCCGCAACTCCAGCGCGTGGCCATCCGGCGAGATCGCGGCCGGGTCGAAGCTGACCTCGCCGCCGGCCGCGATCAGAAACTGCTGCTCGACCAGGTCTAGGCCGGTGACCAGCTCGGTGACCGGGTGCTCGACCTGCAACCTGGTGTTCATCTCCAGGAACACGAAGTCCTGCGCGGCGCTGTCGACCAGGCACTCCACCGTGCCGGCCCCCCGGTAGCCCACTGCCTCCCCGGCCGCCACCGCCGCGGCCAGCATCCGGTCCCGCAGCGCCGCGGTGACGCCCGGCGACGGGGTCTCCTCCGCGACCTTCTGATGCCGCCGCTGCACCGAGCAGTCCCGTTCGCCGATGGCCAGCACCCGGCCGTCATTCAGCCCGAGTATCTGCACCTCGACGTGGCGGGCCCGGTCAATGTAGCGCTCCAGCAGGATGGCCGGGCTGCCGAAGAACCGCTCCGCGCGCGAGCGCGCCGTCTCGAACCCGGTCCGCAACTGCTCCACGTCGAAGGCGGCGCTCATCCCGATGCCGCCGCCACCCGCGGCCGCCTTGATCATCACCGGGTAGCCGATCCGCTCGGCCTCGGCCACCGCGGCCGCCACGTCAGGGACCGGCGCCCGGCTGCCCGCCGCCACCGGCACGCCCGCCTGTTCCATCAGGTTCCTGGCGTTGATCTTGTCGCCCATCTGCTCGATGGCGGCCGGCGGCGGGCCCACCCAGATCAGCCCGGCCTCGATGACCGCGGCCGCGAACGCCGGGCTCTCGGCCAGGAACCCGTACCCGGGGTGCACGGCGCGGGCCCCGGTGCGCCGGGCCGCGGCGATCACCGCCTCGCCGTCCAGGTAGCTGCGGGCGGGCGGGGCAGGCCCGATCGGCACCGCCTCGTCGGCCTCGCGGACGTAGGGCAGATCCGCGTCGGCCTCGGAGTACACCGCGACGGCCCGCAGGCCCATCCGCCGGGCGGTTCTGATCACCCGGCGGGCGATCTCGCCCCGGTTGGCGATGATGACCGAGTCGAACACGTCCGGCAGCCTACATCCGGCTGGCCAGCCGCCGTCCCGCGACCTCGCTCAGCGCCTCGATCACCCCGGCGTCGTACTCCGACGCGGTGTCGAGCCGCAGCCGCTCCAGGGCCGCGGCGGTGCGGTGCCGGTCGGTCGACCCGCCCACCAGATCGTCGAAGGCGTTGGCCGCCCGGATGATCCGGCTGCCGACCGGCGGCTCCGGGTCGCCCCGGGCCGGCCAGTTCTGGCAGCGCACCAGGTCGGCCACCTTGTCCAGGACGCCGGCCTGCCGGATCACGTCGGACCCCAGCTCGGCGATGCGCCGCTGGTCCGCCGGCGAGACCAGCACCGTCGCCCCGCCCGGAATCGGGTCAGGCAGCGCCAGCTGCCCGATATCGTGCATCAGCGC
>CAWBJA010000024.1:0-47881 GCA_963788895.1 uncultured Actinomycetota bacterium
CGGGTGAAAACCAGCAGGTCCAGGTCGTCATCGCTGGCCAGCAGCTGGTAGGCGGGGCCGGAGGAGGCCAGCGGCCCGCGCGCTGATGACTGACCCGACAGGGCCCTGCGCAGCTGGCTCACGTAGGACTGGATCATGGTGACCGAGCTGGCGGGCTGCTCATCGCCCCACAGCGCCTGGCCAATTACGTCCCGGTGCACCAGGGTGTTTGGCCGGATGGCCAGCACCCCCAGCACGGTTCGCTGCCGCGCCGGGCCGAGGGTCAGCACCGTGTCATCCCGCCAGGCCGCCAGCGGTCCCAGTACCCCCAGGCGGACCCGGGCGCCGCGCTGGGCCGTCTGGCTGGCCGCCGGGCGTGCCCGGGCCGTCTGGTCCGTCGCGGGCCGGGCCGGGGGCAGCTGCCACGCGGTCGCGGCCTGACCGGTCACGCCCGCGCCCGCCGCGGCCTTGGCCAGCAGCGCGGTGTCCACGCTCAGCGCCGCCGCGATCCTGGCTACCGATCCGGGCCGCGGCGACCGGGTCACGCCCTGCTCCAGGTCCCGCACCACGCCGACGCCCACTCCGGCCCGCCGGGCCAGTTCCCGCTGGGTGAGCCCAGCCGCCCGGCGGCGGCCACGCAAGAAAGCGCCCAGCCCGGCCGCAGGCGGCGTTGAACCCGGCGGCGGGTCCACGCCCGCACCTGGCTGGCCCCGTCCGACGCGCGGTATCCCGACCACGCTCACCTCGGAGATTATCCCCGTACCGGTGGAACTCGGCCAGCATGTTGGGCTATCTCAACGACCGGGCCGCAGGCCAGCGCGCCACCAGCCACCCTGGGCGCGTTGGCGGCCAGCGCGAACTCGCGCCGTTCTGGCCGCCCCGGGGCCGGGCTCCCCGGCGGGCCTGCCTCAGGCCATGGTCGCGTCCAGGACAGCGGCGCGGCGCTTGCCGCCGGGGCCGCCCGGGGCGGCCGCCGGCGCGCTGGCCCAGTGCGGACTCGCGGCGGGCGGCTGCCGGTCCTGGCAGCTGGCGATCATCTCGCGGGCCCGCTGAGCGTAGTGGTCGAGCCGCAGGTCAGTGAAGATGACCAGGCTCGCCTCGATGCTGGCCACCGCAGCCGGGAAGTCCGCCAGCCCCTGATAGGCGTACCCCAGCTTGAGCAGGCTGAGCCCGTGCATCCGGTGCAGGAAATGATCACGGAAGATCGGCACCGCGCCGGCCAGGACGTCCACGGCTTCCCGGTAACGGCCCAGGCTGAGGTAGGTGTCGCCGAGCACGCCCAGCCAGTCGGCCTCGCTGGTGACCACCGCGAGGGTCCGGGCCAGCGCCAGGCCTTCCAGGCACAGTTCCAGCGCGGCCCGGTGCCGTCCGGTGAGGTTGTAGACATGCGCCACGGAGTGCAGGATCTCCAGCTCATGAACGGGCTGGCCCATCTTCCTGGCCAGGGCCAGGGCCCGCTCGGCGGACCGGGCCGCGTTCTGCTGCTGGCCGGGCAGGTTGGCCTGTGCGATCGCCAGCAGCCGCAGCGCCAGGGATTCGGCCCGCGGGTCAGGCACTTGCCGGGCCAGCCGCAGCGCGCGACCGGCGCAGCGGCAGGCCTGCTCGAAGTGGCCGAGATTGCATTCGCACACCGCGCGCCAGTAGATGGCCGTGGCCAGTGACTGCTGGTCGGCCAGCTGCGCGAAGACCTGCTCGCACTGCAAGATGACCGGCAGGGCCCGGGCATGCCTGCCCTGCTCGCAGGTGGCCACGAGGAGCCGGAGCCTGGCCTGCGCCAGTCCGGCCACATCACCGGCCCGCTGAGCCGCGGCGGCCACCTCAGGCCAGATCCGCTCGGCGTCGTCGCCGCGCCCTTGCAGGAACAGGAAGCTGGCGATGGTGGCCCCGAGCCGGGCGGCCCGGCGGTAGTCACCCGCGGCGCACAGCCGCTTGATCGTGGCCAGCAGGTTGAGCCGCTCAGCGGTGAACCAGGCCACCGGGTCCGCGGTCAGGACCCTGGCCACCGGGCCGGGGACGACCGTGGTGACAGGACCGGGCTGAGGCGGCGGGAAGTACGGCTCCTCCGGCAGGCCCGCGTGGGCCAAGGCGGCGAGCTGATGCCAGCCGTCGGTGACCCGGGCCAGGGCCGCCTCCCGCCGGGCCTGCGGCTCGTCGTCGACCCGCTCCGCGGCATAGTCCCTGAGCAGGTCGTGCAGCCGGTACCTGGGCTGCCCGGCGCCGTCGGTGCCGACCGAGGTCAGCAGCGATTTCTCGGTCAGCTGGCCGACCGCCATGGCCGCATCCGGCCGGCCGAGCAGGGCGGCGATCTGCCATTCGGCCACATCGGCCGGCCCGAGCAAGGCCAGCAGCCGGAACGCGCGCTGCGCGGTGCCGTCCAGCGTCCGGTAACTCTGGGTCAGGCTGGCCCGGACCGACATGTCCCCGGCCTCCAGCTCATCCAGCCGGTGCCGTTCGTGGGCGATTTTGAGCGCCAGGACCGATAGCTGCCAGGACGTGCGGGCCGAGAGCCTGGCCCCGGCGATGCGCACCGCCAGCGGCAGCTGCCCGCACGCGGCGGCCAGGTCATGCGCGGCCTGCGGCTCGGCGCTGACCCGCTCCTGGCCGACGATCCTGGCCAGCAGCTGGACGGCCTCGGCCTGGGAGAGCGGATCGAGCTGGATGATCCGCGCTCCGGCGGGCCCGGCCAGCGCGGTCCGGCTGGTGATCAGCATGGCCGACTCGCCGGTGCCGGGCAGCAGCGGGCGGACCTGAGCGGCGGAGGCGGCGTCATCGGCCAGCACGAGGACACGCCGCCCGGCCAGCCGGGACCGGTAGAGCGAGGCGCGTTCGGCCACGGTCTTGGGAATGGCTGACCCGGGCACGCCCAGCGCTCTGAGCAGTTCGCCCAGCACCGCGCCGGGGTGGCGCGGGTGCTGGGCCGCGCCATCCAGCTGGGCCCAGAGCTGGCCGTCGGGGAAGGCGGCCCGGATCTTGTGCGCGACGTGCAGCGCGAGCGTGGTCTTCCCGGCCCCTGGCAGTCCGCTGATCACCGCGACCGGCACCGACATGCGCCGCTCGTCGGGCCGCAGCAGCTCGGCCAGCTGCGCGACCTCCCGCTCCCGGCCGGTGAAGTCGGTGACCGCGGGCGGCAGCTGGCAGACCGGCAGCCCGGTGTCGCCACGGGCGCCGGCCCGGACCGGCGCGGCGACCTCGGCTGGGCCGGCCAGGACAGGCCGGCGCGATGGCGACCTGCTGCCGCAGCACGCGCTGCTGCGCCGCGCTGATCTCCGGACCGGGCGGCAGCCCGAGCTCGTCGGCCAGCCGCAGGCGCATCCGGGTGAATACCTCCAGCGCCGCGGCCTGCTGGCCCTGGCCCGCCAGCGCGATCATGAGGCAGGCGTGCGCGCGCTCGTTGAACGGCTCGCGCCGGGCCAGCTCCTCCAGCGGCTCCAGCACCCGGTCATGCCAGCCCAGCCCCGCGGTCGTCTCGGCGAATTCGACGAGCACGCTGTCGCGCTGGCGGGCCAGGCCGGTGATCGCCGGATGCGGCCTGAGGACCTCGATGTCCTGCAGTGGTTCCCCTCGCCACAAGTCCAGGGCCTGCTCGTAGGCCGGGCCGGCCACGGCCAGCTCGCCCGCGTCCCGCGCCGCCCGGGCCGTCCTGACCAGGGCCAGGAACTGACTGAGGTCCAGCTGATCAGCAGCGACCTGCAGCCGGTAGCCGCCCGCGGACCAGGCCAGCGGGCCATTCGCGGCTTGCGCCGAGCCATCCGGATCCAGGATGCGGCGCAGCTTGCTGACCCGGGCCTGGATCATCGTGACCGCGCTGGGCGGCGGGTCGCTGCCCCACAGCGCGTCGGCGATCCGGTCCCGGTGCACGGAGGTATTGGGGTGTACCGCCAGCAGCCCCAGAATGGCCTGCTGGCTGGCCGAGCCCAGTGGCACGGGCACGTCACCGCGCCAGGCCGCCAGCGGCCCCAGGACCTGCAACCGCAAGCGCGCGGGCGGGCCGGTAAACGGATCGGCTCGCGATCTGGCTACCTGGCCGACGGTGGTCAACACAATTGCGGACTGTCTTTTAGCCGGGCTGGCCGCGATAGTCGTCATCCCCGTTACTGTCCATTCCCCAGCCCCCCGTTCATCGTGGCCGGCCCGCACCCCGGGCATCCACTCTGAAACGCGATTATCCTCGCCCCGGACCGCTGGTACTAGCCGGGCCAGGCCGGCGGCCTGGCCCGGGCGGCGCGGAAGTACCGGAATCGGCCATAGCGAGCTGTTAGAGCCGAGTTTAAGCCGGTCCGCCAGGCTGTATCCAGCGCACGGCCAGTGCTGGGTGGTAAAGGGGCGACCTGGGGCTGGTACAGCGCACATGGTCGGGCCGCCCGCGGCGAACCGGTGTCTCCTCCCACTCACCGGTTCCCCCCGGGCGAGCTCGTCCGCTCCCCGGCCCGCCCGCCCGCCCGCGCGGGTCGGCGGCAGGCCGCGGGCTACTCCCGGCCGGTCGCGGGCGGCGAGGCCGGCGCGACGTCCCGGTGCGTCCCGCCAGCGGGCCTGCGCTCCGCCCGGGCGCAGATCAGCGCCAGCAGCGGGACCGTCGCGGCGGTCATCAGCAGCGCCATCAGGACCAGCACGGTGAACAGCCGCTGATCGAGCAGGCCGGCGCTCAGGCCGACGTTCAGCACGATGAGCTCGGTGAGTCCCCTGGCGTTGACCAGCGCGGCGACGGTCGCCGCGTCGGCCGGCTTTAGCCCGCCCGCGCGGGCGGCCAGGTAGCCGGGCCCCAGCTTCCCGGCCGCGCCCAGCGCGCAGCAGATGGCCAGCATGGCGAAGGCCATCGCGTCCAGCGCGCCGATGTTCAGCGACAGGCCCGTCACCACGAAGAACAGCGGCAGGAACAGGCTGCCGACTTCCTCCATCGGGCGCAGCACCTCAGCGTCCGGCGTGCCCTCGGCACTCGGCATCGCGAGCCCGGCCAGGAACCCGCCGAATACCGGGTGCAGGCCCAGCGACGCGGTGACCCAGGCGCTGCCCAGCGCGAGCGCGAGCGCCAGCGGCAGCTGACTGGACAGCACGGTGGCGCGCCCCGCGATCCACCACCGCAGCGCGGGCCTGACGATCAGCAGCATGGCCGCGGTGAAGCAGCCCGCCAGCAGCAACGTCACCGGCCAGGGACGGCCGGGCGGATGCGCCGTCCCGACCAGCGCCGCGGCCAGCACCAGCCAGGCCGTGACGTCCATGATGCCCGCGGCGGTCGTGGCCGTGACGCCCGCCGTCGTCCCGGCGATGCCGCGCTCGCGCGCGATGGCGGCCAGCACCGGCAGGGCGGTGACGGACAGGGCCACCCCCATGAACAGCACCAGGGACGGGCTGGGGTGCGGTTCGCCCAGGGCGGCGAATCCGGGCCGGAAAGCCAGGGTCAGCCCGGAGCCCAGGGCCAGCGGCACCAGCAGCGCGCTCACCGCGACCAGCGGCGCGGCCCGGCGCCCGGTGCGCAGCGAGCCGCGGTCAAGCTCGTAGCCCACCACGAACATGAAGATCACGATGGCGACCTGCGCCAGCACGTTCAGGACGGGCAGGGCCGGGCCGGGGAAGAGCCGGGCCGTCAGGTCACCGGGCAGGCGCCCGAGTAGGCTCGGGCCGAGGATGATGCCCGCGACAATCTGGCCCACGACCCGCGGCTGCCCGCAGCGCCGGGCGGCTGCGCCCAGTAATGACGATACGACCAGCACGACCGCCAGGTCCCCGATGACCTCAGCGATCAGGACATCCATGCTTACCTCACTGTCAGTTCTGGGACTGCCGGTTCTGGGCACTGCCGGTTCTGGGTACTGCCGGGTCTCGGCAGGCTCGGGGCCGATGCTGCCAGCCGCCGCTCGCAGGGCGCTGGAGGGTTCCTGGCGCGATGGTGGCAGCCAGCACGAGGCGGGCGCCCGCTGGCGGCCCGGGCTGACAATTTCCCCGGAAACCTTGATTGATGCGTGGCTAGCGGGCCTTACCGAGACGGAGGAGTAATGGCGAGGACACCCCTCGGCGGCCATTTCCGCGGCCGGGCCTTGGGCAGGCAGGCGGACCGCTGGCCCGGGCAGGCCGGCCGATGAAGGCCGCGCGGTATGACCGGAGCGGGCAGGCCCGCGAGGTGCTGCAGGTCCAGGAAATGGACCGGCCCGAGCCGGGGCCGGGGGAGGTCCGGGTCAGGATCGAGGCATCCGGGGTCAACCCCACCGACTGGAAATCCCGCAGCGGGGCCACCCCCAGGCCGGTCGACGGTTTCCAGATTCCGCATCACGACGGCGCGGGGGTGATCGACGCCGTGGGCGCCGGGGTCGACCCGCGCCGCGCCGGGCAGCGGGTGTGGGTCTGGCTCGCGGCGGCGGGGCGGCCCTGGGGGACCGCCGCCCAGTGGTCAGTCGTGCCCCAGCATCAGGCGGTCCCGCTGCCCGGGGCGATCTCGGCTGAGCTCGGGGCCAGCCTGGGGGTGCCGGCGGTCACGGCCCACCGCTGCCTGTTCGCCGACGGGCCGATCGAAGGCCAGACCATCCTGGTGGCCGGCGGGGCCGGGGCGGTCGGCCACTTCGCCATCGAGCTGGCCAAGCACGCGGGGGCCCGGGTGGTGACCACGGTCAGCGGCCAGGAAAAGGCCGAGCTGGCCGCGCGGGCCGGGGCTGACCTGGTGGTGAACTACCGGGAGCCAGCCGTGGCGGAGCAGATCCGCGCGTTCGCCGGCCAGCGAGGCGTCGACCGGGTCATCGAACTCGCCCTCGGCGCCAACCTCCGGCTGGACCTGGACGTCGTCGGCCCGCAGGCGCGGATCGTTACCTATGCCGCCGAGCCGCAGGACCCGGTGCTGGCCGTCCGGGCCTGCATGACGGCGAACCTGACCCTCCGGTTCGTCCTGCTCTACAGTGTGCCCCGGCCGGTGCTGGAGCAGGCCGCGCAGGACATCACCACGGCGCTGGCCGACGGGGCGCTGACGGAACTGCCGGTCACCAGGTTCCCGCTGGACCAGACAGCCGCGGCGCAGGACGCCGTCGAGGCCGGCGCCGTGGGCAAGGTGCTGGTCATCCCGGGCTGACGCAGGCCGCCGCGGGCTCAGCCGTGCTGCGGGCGGACGTGGTGCTTGTTCAGGTAGTCGAGGTAGAGCGGACGGAGCGAATCGGCGACCGCCGTCGCCCGATTCCACCGCGTCCGCGATGAGCGAGGACAGCTTGATCGCGTCCCAGCCCGCCGCGTCCGGATGACCCGCGGCGGCCTCGCCCGCCGGGATGGCCCGCAGCAGCTCCCACAGGAAGGGCACATCGACGTGCCGCAGCGCCCGGTGCACCGCGAGGTCATGCAGCTGCTGGGAGGAAAGCGCGTCCAGCTCGGCCTGGTCAGTCATGGCCAGCACTTTACCCGCGCCGGGCCGCGCCGATGCCGCACGGGCCGCCCGGAAGGCCCGGCCTGGCGCTCACCCGGGCCTGCCGCCCGCGGCGGCCTGAGCGTCACAGGTCCCGCAGGATCTCGTGAATCAGCCGGGTGCTGCCGCCGGCCGGGGTCGCCTCCAGGCACAGCCGCTCCATGACGGCGAGGTAGTGCTCGACGGTTTCCCGCCGGTCCAGGTAGAGCGCGCTGGTGAGCTGTTCCAGGTAGACCACGTCCGGAAGATCGGGCTCGGCGAACCGCAGGATGCTGAACGGGCCGCCCGCGGCGGCATGACCGCCCGCCTGGAACGGGATGACCTGGACGGTCACATTCGGCCGCTCGGCAGCCTCCAGCAGGTGCTTGAGCTGCTGGCGCATCACGCCCGGCCGGCCCGCCGGGCGGCGCAGCGCGGCTTCGTCGATCACGGTCCATAAATACGAGGGCGTCCGCCTGGTGAGCACCGCCTGGCGGGCCATCCGCAGGCTCACCCGCCGGTCGATGTCGGCCGTGACCGCGCTCGGGTGCCCGAGCAGGGTGACCGCGCGGGCGTAGTCCTCGGTCTGCAGCAGGCCGGGAACGAACTGGATCTCATAGGCCCGGATGCCGATCGCGGCCTCTTCCAGGCCGACGTAAGCCTCGAACCAGTCCGGCAGGATGTCGCTGTAGCGGTGCCACCAGCCCTCGGTGCCGGCCTTGCGGGCCAGGTCGGTCAGGGCGGCGCGCTGGCGCGGCTCGGTCACGCCGTAGAAGGTGAGCAGGTCGGCGAGTTCCTGGTCGCCCAGGGCGGCCCGGCCGGTCTCCAGCTGGCTCAGCTTCGAGCGCGAGGCGCGGATGGCCCGCGCCGCGTCAGCCTGGCTGACCTGCCGGGCCTCACGGAGCCGGCGCAGCTGGGTGCCCAGCATGATGCGCAGTACGGTCGGGCCGCTGGCCCTGGGCACGGACATGCTGGGAACTCCTGGCTGGCCCCGGAGATGGGCGGTTGTCACCTGCGCCCTTTCGTAGCGACTACGTCAGCAGGCCGTCGAACTCGCCGGCCTTGGCGGCCTGCAGGAAGGCGTCGATCTCGGCGCGCTCGTAGACCAGCGCCGGCCCGGCCGGATGGCGTGAGTTGCGGACCGCGATCTGCCCGTCACCGAGCCTGGCCAGTTCCACGCAGTTGCCGCTGGGATTGCTGAACGATGCTTTCTGCCAGGCCACGCCAGGCAGAGCAGTAGCGGCAATGCCGTTATAGGGCAAAGTCATCGTTTACGTCCTTTCCGGCCCCCGGTTTGACGTCCGGGCCGGGGCGTCAGCCGCGCCCGCACCATGTGGCCATTTGCCAGCGGCCTGGGCACCAGCTGCTATGGCCTGAGAACTTGGACATACCCCTAATGTGAGTGGAATGTTAGCCGATACCCGGACTCGGTGACTCGGTGTCGGCCTGATCGGCGTCCCGCCCGGCCCGGGCCCCGCGCCGTGCGGTCACGGGCTCAGCCGGTGCACGTCGCGGGGAAAGAAGGTGACCTGGCGGATGTTGGCCGCGCCGGTCAGCCTAGCGGTCCAGCGTTCCAGCCCGATCGCGAAACCGCCGTGCGGCGGCATCCCGTGCTCGAAGACCTGCAGGTACCCGGCGTACGGGCCCGGGTCCTGGCCGCGGTCGGCCAACGCAGCCAGATAGTCGGAGTGCCGGTGCAGCCGCTGCCCGCCGGTGACCAGCTCCAGGCCCCTGAAGAGCAGGTCGAAGCCATTGGAGTAGCCGGGCCTGCCCGGGTCGGGGTGGGTGTAGAACGGCCGCTTGGCCATGGGATAACCCGTCACGAACAGGAACTCGCTGCCCTGCTCCCTGGCCGCCCAGTCGCTCAGGAACCGCTCGTCGGCCGGCCCCAGGTCGGGCTCGCCCCGCGGGTCCCACCGGCCCCGGCCGCGATCAGTTCCTGCGCGTCGGTGAAATGGATCTGCGGGATCTGGGCCGGCACGACGGGGAGCTGGCCGCCCAGCAGCTCGACGGCCGCCGCGGCCCGCTCCCTGACTCGCGTCAGCATGCCCGCGATGGTGTCCCGTAGCACGGACATGACGTCCTGGTGGTCGGCGATGAAGCCGAGCTCGGCATCGAGGCTGGTGTACTGGGCCAGGTGCCTGGCGGTGTCATGCGGCTCGGCCCTGAATACCGGCCCGACCTCGTAGACCCGCTCGAACACCCCGGTCAGGGCCTGCTTGTAGAACTGCGGCGACTGGGCCAGGTAGGCGGGCTGGCCGAAGTAGTCGATCCCGAACGTGGTCGCGCCTGACTCGGTCGCGGCCCCGACGATCTTCGGCGTCTGCACCTCGGTGAACCCCAGGCCGTCGAGCGCGGCGCGGAACCCGGCCACGCTGGCCGCGCTGATCTCGAAGCCGGCTCGCAGCCGCGGGTGGCGCAGCGTCGTCGGCGCGTGATCGAGGATGACCGGCAGGGCCGCGCTGACGGCGGGCCGGTAGAGGTCGAACGGGGGCCGCGCGGCCGGCCCGGATAGCGCGGTCAGCGCCGGGCTGGTCAGCTCGGCCCCGCCGGGGGCCTGCGGGTTCGCGGTGACCACGCCGTCGACGCTGAGCACGGTCTCTTCCGGCAGCTCGGCCCCGTCTGGCCCGCGCAGCACCACCTGGGCCAGGCCGGACCGGTCCCTGATGATCAGGAAGGTCACCGACTTCAGCTCGCGCCTGCGGTGCAGCCACCCGGCGATTGTCACCTGCTGGCCGACATGCGCCGCCAGGTCGGCGGCCAGAATCCGTGAGCTCATCTCGCTTCTCCAGCGGATCGGCTGACCCTTTCGGAGCGCGGGCGAGAAGGGAACTCGCGGTGCCACCGCACTTTCGCCGCTGCCGCGGGGCGGCAATGGCCTCGTTCTGGCCCGGTCACGGGGGCGAGCCGGCGGGGCATGAGGCCGGCCCGCTGGCCGCGGCGGCCGTTCCTCCCCGCACTCCGGAGGGTCTTCGCCGTCGGGCCCGCCAGGCCGCCTTCTCAGCACCGGCGGCTCTCTGTGACCAGCGAGCCCGCGCTACTCGTCTCCGTCAGCGCGTTGCCGTTACCTTACAGGCCGCAGCTACCAGGCGGATGGGGCTGGCCCTGGCCGGCCGCGGTGATGGCCTCGCTGATCTTGTGGAGCTGCGCTACCTGGTCCGGGCCGATAGCGTCGATGAGCGACCGGCGCACCTGCTCGACGTGCCCGGGCGCGGCGTCGGACAGCGCGGCGAAGCCCGCGTCGGTGAGCTCGGCGATCTGGCCGCGGCGGTCGGTCGGGCAGTTGACCCGCCGGATCCAGCCGCGATCTTCCAGCCGGGCCACCGCGTGGGAGAGCCGGCTCTTGCTCGACGTTGACGCCTCGGCCAGCTGGGTCATCCGCAGCGCCCGGCCGGGCGCCTCCGACAGCCTGACCAGGATCTCGTAATAGCCATGCTGAAGCCCGCAGTCGCGCATCAGCTGACCGTCGATCGCGCCGAACAGGGTCTGGCACGCGGTCAGGAAGGCGCGCCAGGCCGCCTGCTCCTGCGTCGAGAGCCAGCGGGTTTCCTGAGTGTTCACCTGTCCAGGATATCCCACAGGTAGTTGAGCGTTTGACAACAGACTAGGGAGCGTGGTAGTTATTGAGCATTCAATCATCGACTTTACAGGAGTGACCATGACCGCTCAGACCGAAGTGACCGCGATACCTGGTTACGTGGCCGGGACCTGGTCCATCGACCCGGTGCACTCGGAGGTCGGCTTCTCGGTCCGGCACATGATGGTCAGCAAGGTTCGCGGGAAGTTCACGACCTTCTCCGGGCAGATCGTGACGGGGGAGAAGCCCGCTGACTCGTCGGTGACCGCCGAGATCGACCTGCGCTCCATCAGCACCGGTCACGACCAGCGCGATGACCACATCAGGTCGGCCGATTTCTTCGAAGTGGAAACCTACCCGACCATGACCTACCGGTCCACCGGCGTGCGCGAGGACGACGGCGACTTCATCCTCGACGGCGAGCTGACGCTCAAGGGAGTCACCAAGTCAGTTCCGCTGCGGCTGGAGCTGAACGGCTTCGGCCCTGACCCGTTCGGCGGCACCAGGGCGGGCTTCACCGCCACCGCCGAGATCAACCGGCGTGACTTCAACGTCAACTTCAGCGCGCCGATGCAGAACGGCGGCGCCGTGGTGGCCGACAAGGTGAACATCCACCTGGAGATCGAGACCGTGCTCGACGCCTGATCCCCAGATGTCACAGATACCGGGCTTGGTGCGGACGAAACGGGCTATCGCCCGGGCCGCCGCGCCAAGCCCGGCCAGATGACCAAGATCTGGAACCCCGGCTGGGCCATGAGGCAACTCGGCTGTATCGGGCAACTGACCCTCGGCCTCGATCCGCGAACCACCGGACCTCGACATCGGCCAGCCGGGTGCGGGTGTCCGGTCGGCGACCGGCTTATTGCAACTTAATTGCAAATGCTGATATGTGGTCACTAGAGTCCGGTTCGTGGAACCTGAGGCGGACCGGGGCGGGCGGCCAGATCGCGGCCTACGGGTGCTGGCCAGGCGGAACCCGCAGGACGCGGAGATCCTCCGGCTGGCCCTGCCCGCGTTCGGCGCGCTGATCGCCGAGCCGTTGTTCCTGCTGGCCGACGCGGCGATCGTCGGGCGGGTCGGCACCACCGCGCTGGGCGGCCTGGGGGTGGCCAGTCAGGCGCTGGCCACGCTGGTCAATATCTCGATCTTCCTGGCCTACGGGACCACAGCCGCGGTGGCCCGCCAGCTCGGGGCCGGGAACCGGCAGGCCGCGATCCGGCTCGGCGTCGACGGATTCTGGCTGGCGGGCGTCATCGGGCTGGTCGTGCTCGGGGCCGGCTGGCCGCTGGCGCCGCTGGTGGTGCGCGCGTTCGGGGCGTCCCCCGCGGTGACCGGCGGCGCGATCACCTACCTGCGGATCAGCCTGTTCGGGGCGCCGGCCATGCTGGCCGTGCTGGCCGGGACGGGCGTGCTGCGCGGGCTGCAGGACACCCGGACGCCGCTGGCCGTGGCCGCCGCCGCGAACGCGGCGAATATCGTGCTCAACGTGATCCTCGTGCTGGGCCTGCGGCTCGGCCTGGCCGGGTCCGCGTGGGGGACGACGATCGCTCAGAACGCGGCGGCCCTGGTCTACCTGGTCGTGGTGGCCAGGGGCGCGCGCCGGGCCGGGGTGGCGTTCCGGCCTGACCTCGGCGGGGTCCGCGCGGCCGCGACCGCGGGCGCCGCGCTGGTCGTGCGCACCCTCGCCCTGCAGGTGGTCCTGGTGGTGACGACGGCGATCGCGGCCCGGCAGGGGAACGACGCCATCGCCGCGCATCAGATCGCGTTCCGGCTGTGGAACCTGATCGCGCTGGCGCTGGACGCGATCGCGATCGCCGGGCAGGCCATCACCGGCCGGTACCTCGGGGCGGGCGACGTGACCGGGGCCCGGGCGGCGACCCGCCGGATGATCGGCTGGGGGGCGGTATACGGGCTGGCGTTCGGGGTGCTCCTGGTAGCCGCCCGGCCGGTGCTGCCCGCGGTCTTCGCCGCCTCGCCCGGCGTCAGCCGGCTGCTGCTGGCCGTGTTGCTGGTGGCCGCCGCGCAGCAGCCGGTCGCCGGAGTGGTGTTCGTCCTGGACGGGGTCCTGATCGGGGCCGGCGACCAGAATTACCTGGCCTTGGCCGGCCTGGCCGCCGCGGTCGTCTTCGGGGCCGCCGCGGCCGGGGTGGTGGCCGCGCACGCGGGCCTGATCGCGCTCTGGCTCGCTTACAGCCTGTGGCTGCTGGCCAGATTCGGGTCGCTCACCTGGCGGGCGCGCGGCACCGCGTGGCTGGTCACCGGCGCGGTACGGCGCCCGGCCAAGCCGGGCAGATCGACCCCCGACCTGGTATAGAAAATGGCGTCAGAGACCGTTGTTGCGATTAATAGAGTTTGATAGTCCAGCCGTCTTGACAATGGTCGCCGTGCTGCTAAGTCACCCGTGACCGGTCTTCTGGGCCAGTCAGGCTTTGCGCGCCACGCCCGCGCAGGCCAGCCGCAGCACCGGGTAATCCCGCGCGCTAGGCGCCCCTTCGTCGGGGCGCCACTCGGGCACGAGCACCAGGCCCGGATCGACCAGCTCGAGGTCAGCGAACAGCGCGCGGATCTGCGGCCAGGCTCGGAACTGGCCGCGCCCCAGCCCGGCCTGGAACGCGGCCTGGACATCGGCGATGGTGGGATCGCCGGCGTCCAGCAGGTGGTGGATGAAGACGTAGCTGCCGGCCGGCAGTTCCCGGTACAGCGCCTCGGTCAGCTCAGCGGGCTGCTCTTCGTCGAGTATGTAGTGCAGGATGCCGCACAGCAGCAGCCCGATCGGCTGAGTCCAGTCCAGGTGCCGGCGGACATCGGGGTGGGCCAGGATGTCCTGCGGGCGTCGCAGGTCGCCCTCGACGGCGATGACCGTCGTCTCGCCGGCCAGCAGCGCCCGCGCGTGAGCCAGCACCACCGGGTCGTTGTCGACGTAGACCACCCGGGCTTGCGGGTTGACCCGCGCGGCGATCTCGTGCACGTTGTCCGCGGTGGGCAGGCCGGCGCCGATGTCGATGAGCTGGGTCAGGCCGGCTTCCTGGACCAGGTACCTGACCACCCGGCCTAGCAGTTCGCGCTGGGCCCGCACGCCCATCTGCACGGCCGGCAGCGAGGCGATGATCCGGTCACCCAGCGCCCGGTCCGCGGCGAAATTGTCCTTTCCGCCGAGCAGGTGATCGTAGACCCGCGCGATATGCGGCTGCTTCGGGTTAAACGCGCTAGGCAGCGACTTTTGATCGTCCACTGGTCAATCTTATTGGACCGGGCCGCCGGCTAGACGCAAGTGGGCGCGGCCGGTAACCAGCACGCTCGGCGCCGCCAGGTCACGATCGGGCCGGGCGCGACGGCGCGCGCAGGCGGTCGCGTCAGGCAGCATGAAGGGGTGACTGCGGTGGCCAGCCGGCTCAATGCGCTCGCGGACCTGGTGGCGGGCGGCGGCGTGCTCGTCCTGAGTGGCGCGGGCCTGTCCACGGACTCGGGCATCCCGGACTACCGCGGGCCTACCGGGCTGGCCCGGCGGGCCCGGCCCATGACGTACCAGGCGTTCACCGCGGACGCGACGGCCCGCCAGCGGTACTGGGCCCGCAGCCAGGCCGGCTGGCGGCACCTGGCCGGCGCCGCGCCCAACGCCGGTCACCTCGCGGTGGCCCGGCTGGAGCAGCGCGGGCTGCTGGCCGGGATCATCACCCAGAACGTCGACGGCCTGCATCAGGCGGCGGGCGCCCGGCAGGTGATCGAGCTGCACGGCAGCATCGCCCGGGTACGCTGCCTGGGCTGCGGCGAGCGGACCGCCAGGGACCGGCTGGACCAGCGGCTGCGCGCGGCCAACCCGGGCTGGGCCGGGCCGGCGACCGGGATCAACCCGGACGGGGACGCCCTGGTCGGCGCGGACCAGGTGGCGGGGTTCCAGGTGGTGGACTGCGAGCGGTGCGGCGGGGTGCTCAAGCCGGACGTGGTGTTCTTCGGCGAGAACGTGCCGCGGACCCGGGTCGAGCAGTGCTACGCGCTGGTCGGGCGGGCCAGCACGCTGGTCGTGCTGGGCTCTTCGCTGACCGTCATGTCCGGCTACCGGTTCGTGCGGCAGGCCGCGAAGCTCGGCCTGCCGGTCGCGATCGTCAACCGCGGGCCCACCCGCGGCGACCAGGACGCTCAGCTCATCCTGGACGCCCCGCTGGGGCCGACGCTGGCCGCGCTGGCCGCCGCGAGCTGCCCGTGACCATCGCGCGCCGCTGCGCGGCGGTACTATCGCGCCGCTCCGCGGCGGTACTGGCGGGCCGCCCGGCGGCGGTGCCGGTCAGCTGGCGCGGCGGTAGGCGCGGACGGCCAGCGGGCCGAACACCGCGATCGTCCCGACCAGCCAGAGCAGGCTCTGCCACAGGTCCGGCTCCAGCGAGGCCGCGCCGGGCCCCGGGCCCAGCGCCAGGTACCGCATGGTGTCGATGACCAGGGTGACCGGCTGATGCTCCGCGAACGCCTGCAGCCAACCCGGCATGCTGGAGATCGGGACGAAGGCCGAGCTGACGAACGTGAGCGGGAACACCCAGATCAGCCCGAAGGCCTGGACCGATTCCTCGTCCTTGATGGCCAGGCCGATGAAGGCCGACACGCAGCACACGGTGAGCCCGAAGAACACGGCGTAGACGATCATCGCGATGGCCGGGCCGACCCCGTTCTGGAAGCTGAACCCGACCAGGTAGCCGACGCCCACGATGACCAGGATGGTCAGCAGCATCCGGAAGGTGTCGGCGGTCAGCCGCCCGGTGAGCACCGCCGAGCGAGCCATCGGCATCGACCGGAACCGGTCCAGCACGCCTTTCTGCACCTCACGGGCCAGCGCGATGGCGGTGCCGAACGAGCCGAACGCGGCGGTCTGGCCGATGATCCCCGGCATCAGGTAGTTGACGTAATTGGTATTCCCGCCGATCGGGATCGCGCCGCCGAACACGTACCGGAACAGCAGCGTGAACATGACCGGCTGGACCAGCGTGAAGACCAGGAACGCGGGCACCCGCCGCCACACGATGAGATTGCGCTGGGTGATCGTCATCGCGTCGATGACCGCCCAGCGCAGCCGGTCCAGGCTGCGCGGACGGGAGGCCGGCGCGGGTAGCGTTACGGCTGTCACTGCTCTTTCCCTCCTGATCGGGCTCCCCGTCGGCGCCGCGATTTCTGCTCCGCTTCCGCTTCCGCTTCCTCCTGCTCGGCGGCGTGCCCGGTGAGGGCGAGGAACACGTCGTCCAGGGATGGCCGCCGGACGGCCAGCCCGTCCGGCGTCACGCCGGCCGCGTCCAGCCGCCGCACCGCCTCGACCAGCGCCTGCGAGCCCCGGCTGCCGACCCCGACCGCGATCCGCCCGGACGCGTCGTCCACGTGCGGCTCGGTGTCCGCCAGCCCGCTGACCGCGCTGACGGCGTCATCGCGGTGGCGCCGCTCGGGCACGGAGAATTCCAGCACGTCGCCGCCGACCCGGTCCTTGAGCTGCTCGGACGTGCCGGCCGCGATGACCTGGCCGCGGTCGATGACGACGATCTCATCGGCCAGCTCGTCCGCCTCATCCAGGTACTGCGTGGTGAGCAGCAGCGTGGTGCCGCCGGCCACCAGCTCCCTGATGATCTCCCACATGCCCAGGCGGCCGCGCGGGTCCAGGCCGGTGGTCGGCTCGTCCAGGAACAGCACCGACGGGTGGCCGACCAGGCTGGCGGCCAGGTCGAGCCGGCGCTGCATGCCGCCGGAGAAGGTCTTGGCCGGCCGGTCGGCGGCTTCCTCCAGGCCGAACCGGCTCAGCAGCTCGTCCGCGCGGTCGGTGGAGACCTTCCGGCCCAGGTGGTGCAGCCGGCCCATGATCCGCAGGTTTTCCCGGCCAGTGAGCTCTTCCTGGATGGCGGCCGACTGCCCGGCCAGCCCGATCCTGCGGCGTACCGCGTCGGCGTCGCGGACCACGTCCATTCCTTCGACCCGCACGCTGCCCGCGTCGGGCATGAGCAGCGTGGTGAGGATCTTCACCGCGGTGGTTTTGCCCGCCCCGTTCGGGCCGAGCATGCCCAGGACGGTCCCGGTGGGGACCGCGAGATCAATTCCGCGCAAGGCGTGCACGTCGCCGAAGGACTTGCGCAGTCCCTCAACGAGGATCGCCGGCCCGTCATGCCCCGTCGTCAAGACCCTCATCCCTTCGGTCGACTGTCTTTCGGTCGACTGTCTTTCGTTCGACTGTCTTTCGGTCGACTGTCTTTCGGCTGACTGTGTTGGTGTCGACTGCTTTTGCGCCGACTGTCTTTCGGCCGACTGTTCTTCGGTTGACTGTCCTGACCGTCGCGCGCGTTGCGTCGCCGCGCGTTCCGTCCGCGCGGCATACGCGCTGGCGGATGGCCCAGACCGCCGATGTTACCGGCCCCCCGTGACAAAACGAGCGCGGGTGACAACCGGCCAGCCGCCGGCGGCGCTGGCGATCGTGGTGCGGACCTTCGACCTGCGCTCGCGGGGCCGGGCTCTGGCGCTGGCCGAGCTGATCAGGCCCGGGCCTGAGACCCGGGCCTCAGGCGGTGCCGAGCTCGCCGGGGACGCCCGGGTCGGCCTGGCCCGGCGCCGCGGCGGCCTGGCGCCGCGAGCCGGTGCCGCCCAGCCGGACCGCGACCCGCTCCAGCCACGAGCCCGCCAGCAGCGAGGTCACGACCGACAGCATGACCAGGCTGACGAAGAACGTCTCGTTGATGATGCCCGCCGCGAACGCGGTCGACGCGAGCACGATGCCCGGGCCGCCGCGGGCGTTCATGGCGATGGCCAGGCTGGCCGAGGTGAACCGGTCCTCCCGGGACAGCCGCGCGCCCAGGTACACGCTGAGGGCCTTGGCGACGCAGGCGACCGCGAGGAAGCCGAGGAAGAACGGCACGTCGAAGTGGTGGATCAGGTCAAGCTGGATGCCGATGATGGCGAAGTAGACGGGGATGAAGAAGCCGAATGAAACGCCGGCCAGGGCGTTGTGATCCCGCAGGACCAGGCTGTTATCACTGACCGCGATCGCGGTCCCGGCGACGAACGCGCCATAGAGCGGCACCAGGCCCAGGGCCAGCGCGGCGGCGGACAGCGCGAGCATCCACAGCAGCTGGAACGCGACGGTGCTGCCCCGGGTGAGCGGGTTGGCCGGCAGCTCGACCAGGTACCGGTAGAGCCCGGCCGCCGAGCGTCAGCGTCAGGCCGAGGAAGATCACCGCGACGATCGAGTGGTAAACGCTGTTCGCGGCGACGCCGTGGATGTTCAGCGCGGTGGGGATGCCGAACGCCGCGGCGCTGCTGGTCGCCACCAGTCCCACCGCGACGGCCAGGACGATGTACAGCACGATGTCCTCGATCACGGCCGCGGACAGCACGATGCGGGCGAAGCGGGTACTGAGCAAGCCGAGGTCATGCATGATCCGGGAGATCACCGGGATGCTGGTGACCGCTACCGCCATCCCGAACACCAGGATCAGCGCGGTCTGGTTGTGCGCGGTGCCGGTGAAGCGGGACGGGCCCAGCACCGCCACCATCCCGAGGCCGGCCGCGAACGGCAGTACGAGGCCGAACAACGCGATCAGGCCAACGGTCCGCACCGCGTCGCGCTGCAGCAGACGGCGCATCTGCGCGCCGGCCGCGAACATGAGCAGCAGCAGGCCCAGCTGGTACACCGCGCCGAGGGCCGCCGCCGACGAGCCCGCGGCGGGGAAGATCCAGTGCTGCAGGCCGGGTGCGAACGCGGCCAGCGCTGACGGCCCGAGCAGCAAGCCGCCGACGATCTCTCCGATCGCGGCCGGCTGCCCGAACCGGGAAAACAGATTGCCGACGCCGAGTGCGACGAGCAGCAGGACCGCCAGCGCGATCAGCAGCCGGGCGAGATCGATGTCCGCGAACCTCACCGGCCGCAGCCGGACCGGGGCGAGGGGCTGAGCAGCATGCTGGGTTGTCTATAGGACTCGCGCAGCTGGTGTCAACTTCCGCATATCCACTCTGACCAGCCGATGTTCCCCGCAGCCCGGGCGCGGACGCCTGGCCGGCGTCCGCCTGCCCTGGCTGCCGCCGTCGGCGGGCGATGTCTGAAAAGTAACGTTCACCCGGTTACCGGTACGCTGGTAACGAGCTGGCCCGCTGGTACCTTGAAAGACAGTGGCCAGTTGCGAAAGAGAGGGTGATGCCGGGCATGGACAGGGCCTTGAACGCCGCAGACCTGGAGCTACTCCGCAAGGACTTCTCCGCCAGCCCGGCCTACCGGCTGGCCCAGAACGCGGTCACCCGGGTCACCGTTGACGACGTGGCCATCAACAGGGAGGTCATCAACCGGACCGACCATTCCCTGTCCACGCTCCTGGACGACTGGAAAGTCACCAACCAAAAGCGCAGCGGCCGCTGCTGGCTGTTCGCCGGGCTCAACCTGCTGCGCGTCGGCACCATGCGCAAGACGGGGCTCAAGAACTTCGAGTTCTCCCAGAACTACGCCATGTTCTGGGACAAGTTCGAGCGGGCCAACTACTTCCTTGAGGCGATCATCGAGACCGCGGACCGGGACGTCGACGATCGCACCGTGGCGTACCTGCTCGACCGGGTGGCCGATGACGGCGGCCAGTGGAACATGTTCGTGGCCCTGATCAACAAGTACGGCCTGGTGCCCAAGCAGTTCATGCCCGAGACGCACAGCTCGTCAGAGACGGCGCGGATGAACTCGGTGCTGCGCAACCTGCTGCGCCAGGGCGCCAAGGCGGTGCGCGAGGCCGCCGGGCAGGGCCCCGATGCGGCCCGGGCCCAGAAGGCGGACGTGCTGAACGTCATCTACCGGGTGCTCTGCATCCACCTGGGCACGCCGCCGGACCGGTTCGACTGGCAGTGGACCGACTCCGACCGGCAGTTCCACCGGGACGGGGAGATCACCCCGCAGGAGTTCGCGGCCCGGTATGTGGACTTGCCCGTCAACGACTACGTGTGCCTGGTCCACGACCCGCGCCCGACCAGCCCGGCCGGCCGGACCTTCACCGTGCAGTACCTGGGCAACGTGCTCGGCGCCCCGCCGGTCACTTACCTGAACGTCGGCGTCCCGGTGATGAAGGACCTGGCCGCGCGGGCGCTGCAGCAGGGCGAGCCGGTCTGGTTCGGCTGCGACGTCGCCAAGATGATGAGCAGTGAGTACGGGGTGTGGGACGCCCGCCTGTACGACCTGCCCGGGGTCTACGACACGGCGTTCACCCTGGACAAGGCCGACCGGCTCATCTATCACGACAGCGAGATGACCCACGCCATGCTGTTCACCGGGGTAGACGTGCTGGACGGGGTCACCCGCAAATGGCGGGTGGAGAACAGCTGGGGCCCGGACAAGGGCCTGGACGGCTTCTACACGATGAACGACTCGTGGTTCGACGAGTACGTCTTCGAGATCGCGGCCCGCCGCAGCCTGCTGCCCGAGGAACTGCAGCGGGCTCTGGACGCCGAGCCCATCGTGCTGCCCGCCTGGGATCCGATGGGCTCGCTGGCCAGGTAACCACGGTCCTCGCGCCGCGGCGGTGCGGCGCTCGTGAACCGTAGCCTTGGCTGCCTGGGCCAGCCTGCCCGCGGCGCGGCCTCAGGTCAGCTCGCTGAGCAGCTCGCCGTAGGCCGCCAGGTAGACCGCCACGTCGGCCCGGGTGGCGGGGACCGGGATGGTCGGGCCCGCCCCGGCCAGCGCCTCCCACACGCCGCGGTTGGCCAGCCAGACCCGGGCCAGCCGGGTCAGCTCGGGGTCGGTCAGCCGGTAAGCCTGCTCGCCGGTGCGCGGCTGGGGCCCGTACCACTGCCCGGTGCGCGGGCCGAACCTGATGACCGTCCACGGCAGTCCGGCCGAGGCGATCGCGGCCGCGATCCCGTCCGCCAGCTCGCCGCCCAGCTCCGTCGTGTGCGCGTAGGCCGCGGGCACCAGCACCTCGGTCAGGGCGGCCCGCGCGCCCGCCGCCGACAGCGGGTTGCCAAACAGCGTCCCGCCGGTCGCGACGTTGCGCGCCACCTCCAGCTGCTCGCCCAGCTCAGCGGTGACCCCGTAGGCGCCCATCGGCACGCCGCCGGCCACCGCCTTGCCGATGGTGACGAGGTCGGGCCTCAGCTGCCACAGCCCGGTCGCGCCGCCCGGGCCGACGACGTGCGAGTGCGTCTCGTCGATGGCCAGCAGGGTGCCGTGCTGGCGGGTCAGGTCACGCAGCGCGTCGTGCCAGCCCGGCTCGGGCAGCAGCATGTGAATCTCGTTGGTCATGGCAGGCTCGGTCAGGACCAGGGCCACGTCTCCCGGTTCGAGGGCCTGGCGCACCGAGTCGGCGTCGTTGAACTGGGCGATCCTGACCCGGCCGGTGATGCCCTTGGCCAGGCCCCGCTGCAGCGCGCTGGCCTGGCCGTCCGCGATGTCGACCAGGTTCTCTTCGAAATGCCCGTGATAATGGCCCTGGAACAGCACGATCACGTCCCGGCCGGTGACGGCCCGGGCCAGCCGGATGGCCTCGGTGTTGGCCTGGGTGGCCGACAGGGTGAACTGCCACTGCGGCACCGGATAGCGGCGGGCCAGCTCCTCGGCGACCAGCACGGATTCCTCGGTCGGCAGCAGGAACATGGTGGACCGCGCGACCCGGGCCTGGATCGCGGCCACGATCGCGGGGTGCGCGTGGCCGCAGAACATCGCCATGTCGGAGGCGTTGAAGTCGATGTAGCTGAAGCCGTCGATGTCGGTGAACCCCGCGCCGCGCCCGTGGTCGATGTAGATCGGCTGCTTGTTATCCGTGGCCATCCAGGTCATCGGCACGCCGTTGGGCATGTGGGCGCGGGCCCGCTCGACCATGGCCAGGGACCGCGGCCGATCGGCCCGAAAGCGCGCCATCTCGCGGTCATAGAGCTGGCTGATCTGGTCCCGGTCAAGATCCCCTAGTGCCGTCATAGCAGCATGCTAGGGGTCAGCGCGGCGAGGCGGGGCCGGTGCCGGTGCGCTGTCGTAGCATGCTGGTGAGCAGCGATGGGGGATACGGATGGCCGTTCTGATCCGCACCGGCGACATCCCCGCCGCGCAGCGTCTACGCCGCCTGGCGCAGCGTCGTCTGCGACACGCTCGGCCCGCTCGACATGCGCAGCGACCCGGACGCGCCGCTGCTACGGCGAGATCGAGGCCAGGCGGCTCGGCCCGGTGACCGTCGGCAGGGTGCAGACGTCCACGCCGCACAGCGTGCACCGCACCCCGGGGCTGATCCGCACCGGCGGCGCCGAGCTGTACCGGGTGGTGCTGGCCATGTCCGGGGCAGCCGGTGCTGACCCAGGACGAGCGGACCACCCGGCTGCGGCCCGGGCGAGTTCGCGATCTACGACTTCACCCGCCCCTACGACCTGGCCTACGACTCGGCGGTCCAGCTGGCGGTGTTCGGCTTCCCGCGCGATCTGCTCGACCCTGCCGGCGGACCACGTCGCGGGACCTCACCGCCGTGCCCATCGCCGCCGACCGGGGGGCCGGCGCGCTGGCCGCGCCGCTGCTGCGCCGGGTGGCCCTGGACCTGGACAGCTACCAGCCGGCCAGCGCCGCCCGGCTGAGCCACGGTGCTGCATGGACCTGGTCGACCGCGGCCGTCGCCGAGCAGGTCGATCAGGCCGCGGTCGCGCCCAGGAGTCGCCAGGGACCGCACGCTGCTGCTGCGCGTGCACGCGTTCATCGAGCAGCACCTGGGCGAGACGGACCTGGCGCCCGGGGCTCGTCGCCGCCGCGCAGCACGTCTCGGTGCGGTACCTGCACCGGCTGTTCGAGAGCGCAGGACACGACGGTCGCCGCGTGGATCAGGCGCCGCCGCCTGGAGCGCTGCCGCACGGGACCTGGCCGACCCGACGCTGCTCGCGCTGCCGGTCGAGCGCGGTCGGCGGCCCGCTGGGGCCTGCCGGATCCGGCCCACTTCAGCCGGGTGTTCCGGCGCGCGTACGGGCTGCCGCCCGCCGAGTACCGGCGCAGCTGCCTGGCGGCGCCCAGGACGGCGCCGGGCACGGAAAGTCAACTAGCCGGCGCTGGCGGCCAAGACCGTCCCGTCCGCGCGCTGCCCAGACTGTAGGCATCCGCGGTCAGGACGATGGAAAGGATCCATCCGATGGCCACGAAGCTGTTCGTCAACCTCCCGGTCAAGGACCTGGACCGGTCCGAGGCCTTCTTCACTGACCTCGGCTTTACGTTCTTCGGCATGACCGACGACATGGCGTCGGTGATCATCAGCGAGCACACCCAGGTCATGCTGCTGGCCGAGCCGACCTTCGCCGGTCGTACGCGACGCAAGCGCCGTCGCCGATGCCGGCCGGCGACGACCGAGGCGATCCTGGTCCTCGGCCTGGAGCGCCGCGGCCAGGTCGACGAGCTGGTCGACAAGGCCCTGGCCGCGGGCGCCGCCCCGGCGGGCGAGCCGCAGGAAGGCGACGGCCGGTACCAGCGCGGCTTCGCCGACCTCGACGGTCACCACTGGGAGGCGCTGTGCCTCGGTGATACGAGCGCCGGGGCGGTGACCTCGGCCGACGGCACACGATCGCCTACGACCGGTCCGGCGCCGGGCCGGCGGTCATCCTGGTGCACGGCGCGTTCACCGACCGGGCGCATCCGGTCCTGCCGGCCGGTGGCCGCCGCCCTGTCCCCGTGGTTCACGGTGGTCAACTACGACCGCCGCGGCCGGGGCGGCAGCGGGGACACCGCGCCCTATGCCGTGGCCGGGAGATCGAGGACCTGGCCGCCCTGATCGAGCTGGCGGGCGGATCGGCTATGGTCTTCGGCGGATCATCGGGCGCCGCCCTGGCCCTGGAAGCCGCTGTCACCCTGGATGCCGCTGTCACCCTGGAAGCCAATGTCGCCCTGGATGCGGCGGCCCGGCGAGCAACTGACCGGCAAGCCGCCGCGCCGCAGGCTCACGGGTCGCGGGCACCGGCATGCGGGCCGGCTATCTCGAAGCTGGCGCTCTGGGAACCGCCGTATCACGTCGACGACAGCGCGCCCGGGCTGCCGCCCGACTTCGCCGCGCGGCTGAGCGCGCTGGTTGCCGCCGGGCGGCCCGGCGACGCGGTCGAACTGTTTCTGGTCCGGGCGGCCCAGGCACCCGCGGCCGCGGTAGCCGCGATGCGGCGCGAGCCGGGCTGGCCCGCGCTGGAGGCGCTCGCGCCCACCCTGGCCTACGAGGCGGCGGTGATGGGGCCAGGCCAGCGCGCTGCCGCCGGCCGGCTGGCCGCGATCACCCAGCCGACGCTCGTGCTCAACGGCGCGGCCAGCCCGGCCTGGATGACCAGCGCGGGCCACGCTGTGGCCGGATCATCCCCGGCGCGACCCGCCGCGTCCTGGCCGGCCAGGCGCACGATGTCCGGGCCGAAGCGCTCGCCCCCGAGCTGCTGGAGTTCTTCACCACCTGACCGCTCACCCGCCGGGACCGCCCCCGCCGGCCCGGGACCGCCCCGCCCGCCTGGACTACCGCACCCGCCGGACAGCACACCGGGCGGCGGTCATTTCGCGGTTGACCTGACGTCGCCTTTCGGCCATATTCAGCCCAGCGACAATTGCGGATAATTATTGACAATCTTGTTAACCGCGCTGCCCAGCTCGGTTATCCGCCGGGTGTCCGGGCGGGGTCAGCCGCCTGTACCAGTGGCCGGTGCTCGGCCGCTATGGGTAGATCATCTCCCCCCGATGACGGATGTTTCCTATTGGGTTTGCTGACAGAGTGAACCCACATCTGCTCCGAATAGCCGGGAATCGGCCTGACTCCCGGAGGGGAATCCCGTGTCTGAAGACCAGCCGGCGCTAGCGGCGCGCCGATGACCAGCGCCCGCCCGCGCCCGGGGCTGGGGGCTCAGGCGCGCCCGCGGCCCGGCCAGCGGCCAGCGCCGGCCAGCTCAGCGGGGCGGATCTCGACACCTCCACGCCGGCCGTGGTGCTCAAGTTCGACCCGAACGTCATGCATCACGGCGGCCTGGGCGTCATCCGCAGCCTGGGACGGCTCGGCGTGCCGGTCTTCGGCGTGCACGAAGGCCCGTGGGCTCCGGCCGCGAACTCCGCCTACCTGCACGGACGGTGCTTCTGGCAGCCGACGGCCGAGGAGCCTGAGCAAGTGCTGGCCGGCCTGGCCCGGCTGTCCGAGCGGATCGGCCGCCCGGCTGTCCTGCTGCCCACCGACGACGCGGGCGCGATCTTCCTGGCCGAGCACGGGGCGGCGCTGCGGCCCCGGTTCCTGTTCTCGGCGCCGCCCGCCAGCCTGCCGCGCCAGCTGGCCGGCAAGTTCTCGCTCGCCGAGCTCTGCGCGGAGCTGGGCGTGCCCTGCCCGCGCGTCGCGCGGCCCGAGTCGCTGGCCGGGGCGCGCGGGTTCGCGGCCGAGGCGGGCTTCCCGCTGATCGCCAAGCTCACCACGCCCTGGACGCAGGGCCGCGGGCTGCGCAGCACCTCGGTCGTGGCCGATGCCGGGCAGCTGGCCGCTAGCTACCGCGAGTGCGCGGAGGCCGGCGTCGGCCTGATGCTGCAGGAGTTCGTCCCCGGCGGCAGCGGCCAGGACTGGTTCTTCCATGGCTACTGCGACGCCAGCTCGCGGTGCCGGCCGGCTTTCACCGGCGTCAAGGAGCGGTCGTATCCGGCGCACGCCGGGCTGACCTGCCTGGGCCGGTCCACCCCCAGCGCCCGGCTGCGCGCCGAGATCACCGCGCTGCTCACCCGGCTCGGCTACCAGGGCATCCTCGATCTTGACCTGCGGCTCGATCCCAGGGACGGGCAGTTCAAGCTGCTCGACTTCAACCCCCGGCTCGGCGCGCAGTTCCGGCTTTTCCGCGACACGGCGGGCCTGGACGTGGCGATCGCCGCCTACCTGGACCTGACCGGCCAGCCCATCCCGGCCGGGGAGCAGCTGGATGGCCGCAGTTTCCTGGTGGAGAACTACGACCCGCTCGGTGCCCTGCGCTACTGGCGGGACGGCGAGCTGGGGCTGGGCTCCTGGCTGGCCTCATTGCGCACGGTGGACGAGACCGCCTGGTTCGCCCGCGACGACCTGCGGCCCTTCGGGCTGATGTGCGTGCGGATGGGCTGGCGGATGGCCACCAGGCCGCTGTCGAAAGGACCCGGCCCCGGCCGCAGGACTGACTTCCGCTTCCGCAACGGCCGAGCGGCGGCTCGCCCTGGCCGCGGCGCGGACTCGCGGCCTAACGCGACCACGGCTGCCTCACGGCCGCTATCAGATCAGGAGGAGACAAGAGCATGAGTGAAACCGTCGATGTGGCCATCGTGGGAGCCGGGCCGTACGGGCTTTCCCTGGCCGCGCACCTGCGCGGCACGGGCGTCAGCTTCCGCCAGTTCGGGCTGCCGATGCAGCTATGGCGCGGCTACATGCCCAAGGGCATGTTCCTGAAGTCGCAGGGTTACGCCTCGAATCTTTCGGACCCGCAGGGGACGCACACGCTGCAGGCCTATTGCCAGGAAACCGGTGAGCCGTACGCGCATTACGGCCTGCCGGTGTCGCTGAGCCGTTTCGTCGGTTACGGCCAGTGGTTCCGCCAGGAACTGCTGCCCGACCTGGAAGAAGTGTTCGTCACCGGCATCACGAGGCGCGGCGGCGGGTTTCAGGTCACCCTGGCCAACGCCGAGCAGGTGCAGGCTCGCCGGGTAGTGCTGGCCGTCGGGGTCCAGCACTTCGCTTACCTGCCCGAGCAGTTCGCGGCGCTGCCCGCGGCGGTGTGCACGCACGCCTCCGCCCACACCGACCTGGCCGCCTTCAGCGGCCAGAACGTCGTGGTGGTCGGGGCCGGCCAGTCCGCGCTGGAGACCGCCGCGCTGCTGCACGAGAACGGGGCGACGGTCCAGGTGCTGGCGCGCCGGAACCAGCTGGCCTGGAACGGCCAGCCGCTGGCGCTGGACCGGTCGCTGCGGGATCGGCTGCGCGAGCCAGAGGCTGGGCTCGGTTCCGGCTGGGGCTCCTGGTTCTACTCCAACCACCCCGACTGGTTCCGGCACCTGCCCAAGTCCACCCGGGTGTTCCGGGCCCGCAGCGCGCTTGGCCCGGCCGGCGCCTCCTGGCTGCGCAGCCGGGTGGAAGGCCAGTTCCCTGTGCACACCGGCCAGTCGGTGACCTGGGCGAAGGCGCAGGACGCCACCGTGCGGCTGGGCATCGCGAGCGCCGACGGCTCCAGCCGGGAGGTGGTCGCCGATCACCTCATCGCGGGCACCGGCTACCGCACCGACCTGACCCGGCTGGCGTTCCTCGATGACCAGCTGCGCGGTCAGCTGCGGACGCTGGCCGGAAGCTCGGTCGTCGGCGCTGACTATCAGTCCTCGGTGCCCGGCCTGTTCTTCATCGGCCCGGCGGTGACCCCCACCATGGGGCCGGTCATGCGGTTCGTGTTCGGCTCGGCGCACGCGGCGAAGACCGTCAGCCGGGCCCTGAGCGGCACCGCCGTCCGGCGAGTCGCGGCGCCCGCCGTGCCCGCGGCCCGATGACGCACCGCTGCCGGGCGGCCGCCGGCCTGCGGTCAATCCGATCCGGTAATCCAGGAAGCGCGCATGAGCGTCCCATAGTGGGATCTATTTAGCGGATCCCGCTTCATCTGGCTCACCATCGAAAAGGTGGTGGCTGACCTCCCACGGTCTGTGGCGAATGAGCCGGGAAATCTTAATATTCAAACCCTCAGGGGGCACAGGTAATGACCAAGCGCGCTTTGTCGCTTGCTGTGAACGGCCGCGAGTCCCAGCTGGCCGGCCGGCTGAAGCTTTACGAGGCACCCAGCCCGGCCCCGGACGGCAGTGGCCCGGCGGGCTCGTCGGTAGCGATCGTGGGCCTGGGGTATGTGGGACTGCCGACGGCGATCGCCCTGCACGGCCGGTGCAAGCGGATCATCGGCGTTGACCTCAGCCAGCGCCGGCTGGCCGAGATCGCGGCCGGCCAGGCTGACCTGACCGGCCCGGATCAGCTGGAACTGGGCGTCGCGCTGGCCGACGGCTCGCTGGAGCTGACCGCCGACCCGGCCGCGGTCAAGGCCGCGGACGCCGTGATCATCTGCGTGCCGACCCCGGTCGACGCGCAGTACGTGCCCGACCTCGCCGCCCTGCGCGGCGCGTGCTCCAGCGTCGCGGCGCACGCCCGCCCCGGGCAGACCCTGATCCTGACCTCGACGACCTACGCGGGGACGACCAGGGAACTGCTGGCCGAGCCGCTAGAGCAGGCGGGCCTGCGAGTCGGCACCGACGTGTTCGTGGCGTTCAGCCCGGAGCGGATCGACCCGGGCAACCTCGATCACCTGCAGCGGGAGACGCCCCGCGTGGTCGGCGGGATCACCGAGGCCTGCACCGAGCGGGCCGCGCTGGTCGTCGCCCAGCTGACCGACACCGTGTACCTGGTGAGCTCGCCTGAGGCCGCGGAGGCCACGAAGCTTTACGAGAACATCTTCCGGGCCGTGTCGCTGGCGCTGGCCAATGAGTTCGCCGACGCCTGCGGGGCGCTGAACCTGGACCCGGTCGAGATCACCCTGGCCGCCGGGACCAAGCCGTACGGGTTCCTCGGCGCCCTGCCCGGGCCCGGGGTGGGCGGGCACTGCATCCCGTGCGACCCGCACTACCTGCTCTGGCAGCTCAGCAACACCGGACGGCAGTCGCCGCTGATCGAGCAGGCGATGAAGTCCATCAGCCTGCGCCCGTCCCGGGTCGCCGAGCGCGCGGCCGAGGTGCTGGCCGCCGACGGCCGGTCCCTCGCGGGCGCCAAGGTGGTCGTGGTCGGCGCCAGCTATAAGGCCGGGGTGCAGGACCTGCGGGAATCGCCGGCCCTCGGGCTCATCGCCACGCTGCTGGACGCCGGCGCGGAGGTCGGTTATTACGACCCGCTGATCCCGGAACTGCAGCTGGCCGACGGGCGCGCGCTGTCTAGCCAGGGGGGGGCCGGCCGACACGAGCTGGGACCTGGCCATCGTGCACACGATCCATCCCGGGGTCGATTACTCCTGGGTCAGCGGCTGCCCGCGGGTGCTCGACGCCACCTACCAGTTCGATGCCGCGCCGCACCGCGCGGTCGTCTGAATCACGCAAACCGTGGGGGAGACAGCATGAGTGCCACCAGCGTGGCCGCGGCGGGCGGCGGGCCGGACGGCCCCGGGGTGCCGCCTCGCGGCCGGCCGGCCAGGCCGGACCGGGCCGCTGCCGTGGCCGGGGCGCCGCGGTGATAACGGCCTCGGCCACGCCGCTGCCGGTGACGGCAGCGGCTGACGCCGTCTTGACGGAACGGGACGCGGGCGTCAGTGCCGCGGCCCGGCCTGGCTTGCCGCCGGGCCGGCAGGCGCTGCTGGCCGCGGCCCTGCCCGGGGCTGACGTCCTGGCCCTGGCCACGGCCGCCGGGGTGACCTGGGCCACGGCCGGCCTGGCCGCCTGGCCGCAGGCCGGCTACGGCCTGGCCGTACTGCTGGCGCTGTCGGTCAGCGGGCTGCACCGGGTCCGGATCTGCCCGCGGACCTCCGATCAGGCCGGCCGTACCCTGGCCGCGGTCCTGGGCCCGGTGCTGATCCTGCTGCCATGGGTGGCCGGGCCCAGCGCGCTGCGACTGGCCCTGTGGTCGGCCGGGCTGGTGCTGGCGGCCCGGGCCGGAGTGAGTGCCGCGCTGCGCGCGGCCCGCCGCCGCGGCTACCTGGCCGAGCCCGCGCTGCTGGTCGGGGCGGGCCAGGCCGGGCAGCAGATCGCCGCCCTGCTGCGCGCGCACCCGGAACTCGGGCTGCGGCCGCAGGGCTACCTGGATGCCGTCCCGCTGACCGCCGGGCTGGACCTGCCGGTCCTCGGCGGCCCCGATGAGCTGGCCGAGGTAGTCCTGCGGCTCGGCATCAGCCGCGTTATCGTCAGCCCGCGCGGCGGCCGGGACGAGGACCTGGCGGCCGTGCTGCGGCAGGGCCAGGACCTGAGCGTCGACGTGTGCGTCGTGCCCCGGCTGGCTGAGCTGGGCATGGCGGTGCCTCGCGGCTGCCTGGACGAAGTCTGGGGCGTACCGCTGGTGCCGCTGCGGTCCGGTCACCGGGCCGTGGCCCGGGCACTCAAGCGGGCGCTCGACGTGTCCGCGGCGGCCGTGCTGCTGGTCCTGGCCGCGCCGCTGCTGGCCGTGCTGGGACTGATGATCAAGCGGCAGGGCTCGGGCCCGGTGCTGTTCCGCCAGGTCCGGGTGGTCGGCCCCGGCAAGCTGGCGCAGATCATCAAGCTGCGCACGATGCCCGAGCGCGCCAACTCCGACACCTGCTGGGTGGTGCCGACGTTCGAGCTGAGCCGGTTCAGCCGGTGGCTGCGGACCAGCCACCTGGACGAGTTGCCGCAGCTGGTCAGCGTGCTGCGCGGGGACATGTCCCTGGTCGGGCCGCGCCCCGAGCGGCCGTTCTTCACCGAGCGGTTCGGGCGCGAGATCCCCGGCTACGACGGCCGGCACCGGATGCGGGCCGGGCTTACCGGCTGGGCCCAGGTTCACGGGCTGCACGGCGACACCTCGGTGCACGAGCGGGCCCGGTTCGACAACGCCTATATCGATAACTGGTCTATCTGGCTCGACGCGGCCATCCTGGCCACGACCGTGACCGCGGCCTTTGGCCCGCGGCGCGGCGGTCAGGCCCGGTGAGCAGATGCGGCCCCCGAGATTCGACCTGAACATCAGAAAGGACCTGCGTTGAAGGTTCTGCACATCATCACCGGGCTGGGCGTCGGCGGCGCCGAGATGCAGTTGCGCTCCATGCTCCAGCACACCCGCCATGACTGCGACATCGTGACCCTGTACAACCCGGGCCCGGTCGCGGACATGATCCGCGAGGGCGGTACCCGGGTGGGTGATATCGGCATGACGCGCAACACCCAGCTGTCGGCGTTGCCGGCCCTGCGCCGGATCATCGCCTCCGGCGGCTACGACGTCGTGCACTGCCACCTGTACCGGTCGCAGATCTACGGCCGGCCCGCGGCGTGGCTGGCCGGGACCCCGGTCATCGTGACCACCGAGCACTCGATCGGCGAGACGCACCTGGAGCGCCGGGAGATGACCGCCGGAGTCCGGGCCCTGTACCTGGCCACCGAGCGGATGTCGGACGCCACCATCGCGGTGTCGGAAACCGTCCGGGAGCGGATGACAAAGTGGGGGGTCAAGAACTCGCGGATCGAGGTCATCCCGAACGGAGTCGACCTGGGCCGGGTGGCCTTCGACGCCTCCGCCCGGGCCAGGATCCGGGCCGAGTTCGGTATCGGCACGGACGAATATGTCATCGGGGTGCTCGGCCGGCTAGACCCGAACAAGCAGTTCGACCTGGTCATTGAGGCCAGCGCGCCGCTGCTGGGGGACAAGGTTAAGCTGCTCGTGGTAGGCAAGGGCGATGAGCAAGCGCACCTGGACGAGGTCACCGCCCGGTGCGAGGTGACCAGTGAGGTGATCTTTGCCGGGGAGCGGCATGACGTAGCGGCGATGCTCTCGGCCATGGACCTGTTCGTGGCCTCATCCGCGCAGGAGACCTTCGGCCTGTCGGTGCTCGAGGCGCTGGCCAACGGCGCGCCGGTGCTCTACACGACCTGCCCGGCGCTGACCGGGCTTGAGGTCAGCCGGGCCCAGCAGGTGCCCTCAACCGTGGCCGGGATCCGCGCGGCCATGGCGCTGGAGGTGGCCGCCGGGGCGCGCGAGCGGCGGCCCGAGCCCGCGGTCGAGAAGGAGTACGGTATCGCCGCGGTCACGGCGCGCATCGATGACCTGTACGAGCAGCTCGCGGCCCGGCGCAAATGGCGTACCCTGATCGGCCGGGCCGGCCGGCGGCGGGCCGCCGCGGCCGGCCCGCGACCCGCCGGTTCCGCTGGCCAGGTCCCGGTCCCCGCCGGTAATGGCCAGCCCAGCCCGGCACCGGCCGGTAATGGCCAGCCCAGCCCGGCACCGGCCGGTAATGGCCAGCTCAGCCCGGCAACCGCCGGTAATGGCCAGCTCAATTCGGCACCGGCGGGTAACGGCCAGCCCAGCCCGGCACCGGCCGGTAATGGCCAGCTCAGCCCGGCAACCGCCGGGACGGGCCCGGAGCCCGCGGATGTACTAGTCGGCGCCGCGGCATCCGAGCCCGCGCCAGTGAACGTGCCGGACAGCCCGGCAGCAAAGTCAGCGAAGGGTCAGCGGTGAAGGTCTTCGTTACCGGCGCAGCCGGGTTTATCGGATCACATCTGGTCGAGGCGTTGCTGGCCGCGGGAGACGAGGTGACCGGGCTGGATGACCTCAGTACCGGTCGGCTGGCCAACCTGCGTGGCGTCACCGACAACCCCAGGTTCACGCTGGTGCAGGGCTCGATCCTGGACCAGCCCCTGGTGGATGAGCTAGTGGCCGGCTGCGACCAGGTCTACCACCTGGCCGCCGCGGTCGGCTCGTTCGTCATCAGGGACCGGACGCTGGAGAGCCTGCGGACCAATATCCACGGCACCGAGAACGTCGTGGACGCCGCGTCCCGGCACGGCGCGGTCCTGCTGGCCGCGTCCACCAGCGAGATCTACGGCAAGAACGGCAAGGTGGGCCTGCAGGAGGACGATGACCGCATCATCGGCTCCCCGCTGAAGTCCCGGTGGAGCTACGCCGAGGCCAAGGCGATCGACGAGAGCCTGATCGACGCGTACTGCCGGGAGCGCGGCCTGCGCGCGGTCATCATCAGGTTCTTCAACACCGTCGGGCCCCGCCAGACCGGCCGTTACGGCATGGTGATCCCGCGCTTCACCCGGCAGGCGCTCAGCGGCGAGCCGCTCACCGTCTACGGCACCGGCGAGCAGATCAGGTGCTTCTGCCATGTGCTGGACGTCATCCCGGCCCTGAGCCTGCTGATGGCCACCCCGGCCGCCTACGGCCGGGCCGTCAACCTGGGCAACAACCAGCCGGTCTCGATCAACAGCCTGGCCGAGCGGATCATCGCCGCGACCGGCTCCAGCTCGGTCATCAGCCACACGCCCTACCTGGACGCCTACGGGCCCGGCTACGAGGACATGCTGCGCCGGATCCCGGACAGCGGCCTGGCCCACAGCCTGGTCGGGTTCGCCCCGCAGCGGACCCTCGATGACATCATCGCCTCGGTCATCGAAGATCAGGAGGCTAGCCAGCACCTCGCCGTCGCGGCTTCATGATCGCAGGACCACCATCGTGCGCGCGAAATCCGCAGAGACCGGGCAGCAGCCGGCCGGCCAGCGCAGGGCCGGGCTGGCCGGGCGGCTGCGGCGACTGCGCCGCCGGCCCAGCGGCCGCCGCTCACCCTGGTCACCGTGGCGGGCCGGCCAGAGCCGCCGGGCGCCGGGCCTGAGCTGTCCGCCGCCAGGCCGGACGCCGCGCCGTGGCGCCATCCCCGGGGCCAGCGGCGGCGCCGGGCGCCCGGTCGCAGCGCCTGGCTGGCCGTCATCCCGGTGGCGGTCGTGGCGGTGGTACTGACCGTGCACGTGTTCAGCGGCTCCAGCCGGGTGGCGGGCCCGACCGGCACGGTCGGGACCGGGCCGCCTGGCTCAGCGGTCGGTGCCGCCCCGGCGTCCACGGTCGTGGCCGCGTCGCTGCCGTACTGGAGCATCGGCCAGGACACCAGCGCCGTCCTGGCCAACCGCGCTGACGTGAACGAGGTCTCCCCGTGGATCTACGGGGTGGGCGCTGACGGCCAGATCCTGCTGGACACCGGGATCAGCCAGGGTGAGCTGACGTCGGCCCTGGACCAGCTGCGGGCCCAGGGCCTGCCGGTCGTGCCGACGCTGGCCAACATCGACGGCCAGGGCAACTTCAGCTATCCCGCGGTGAGCCGGATCTTGCACAACCCGGCGCTGCGGGCGCAGCACGTGGCCAACATCGTGGCGCTGGTGCAAGCCGAGCATTACGCCGGCATCGACATTGACTACGAGGACCTGCGGGCCGCCGACCGGCCGGACTTCACCGCCTTCATCACCGAGCTGGCCGCCGCGCTGCACGCCAGGGGGAGCATCCTGTCCGTCGCGCTGTTCGCCAAGGCCAGCGACGCCGGGTACGCGCCGCGCAACGTGGCGCAGGACTACGCGGCCATCGGGCGGGCCGCCAACCAGGTGCGCCTGATGGGCTATGACTACCACTGGGCCACCTCGCCGCCGGGCCCGATCGCTCCGGTCGGCTGGCTCGCCAGCGTGCTCAGGTACGCCAAGACCCAGATACCCGCGGCTAAGATCATCCTGGGCGTACCTGAGTACGGCTACGACTGGTCCGGCGGCCTGGGCACCGGGATCAGCTGGCAGCAGGCGGTGCAGCTGTCCGGCCGGCCCGGGGTGCAGGTGCACTACGACTCGGCCAGCCAGGCTCCCTGGTTCAGCTACACCGATTCGGCCGGCCACCAGCACACGGTGTGGTTCGAGGACGCGCAAAGCTCCCAGGCCAAGTTCCGGCTGGCTCAGTCGGCCGGGATCGGCGGCGTCTATCTCTGGCTGTACGGCACCGCGGACCCCGGCACCTGGCCGGCCTTGCGCCAGGTGCTGCCCATCGGTTCGCACGTCTCGGTTCCGGCCGTCAGGAGTTCGTCATGATGCCGTGGTGGGGGATCGCGCTGCTGGTCTTCGGGGCCAACTTCACGTTCTGGGGCACCATCGGCCTGCTCCGGCTAGCCGACCAGGCCGTTCGGCGGCTGCTGCGGCGCCCGGCCCGGCCGCAGAACGTCGTCGCCCTCCGGCCCGACCCGGCCGGCCGCCGGGCCCGGCAGATTCACCTCACGGTTGATGACGTCGCGGTACTGATCCCGGCGCACAATGAGGCAGCCGTCATCGCGGACAGCATCGAGGCGATCGTCCAGCTCATCCCGCGCAAGAACATCCACGTGGTGTCCGACGGGTCGACCGACGACACGCTCGGGATCGCGATGAGCGCGGGAGTCAAGGCCATCAAGACCCGGCGCAATGTCGGCAAGGCGGGCGCCCTGGCCGAAGCCGTCGAGCGGTTCAAGCTGGTAGAACGGTTCCCGGTGGTCATGCTCCTGGACGCCGACACCAGGGTGCAGCCGGACTACTTCAAGTCCGCCCTGCCGTTGTTCGACTCGCCCAAGGTGGTAGCGGTGGCGGGCTGCGTGCGGACCGACACCCGCCGGATGCTCTCGCCGCTGGGGAACTTGCTGCGCGGCCACCGGACCCGGATCTACGCGATCGGCCAGCGGGCGCTGAAGTTCGGCCAGACCTCACGGTTCCTGAACGCGACCCCGATCGTGCCCGGGTTCGCCAGCATCTACCGCACCGCGGTGCTGCCCAAGATGAACATGAACCCGCCCGGCCTGGTGATCGAGGACTTCAACATGACGTTCGAGGTCTACCAGGGGCGGCTGGGCAAGGTCGGGTTCACGCTGGGCGCGGTGGCCGTGACCCAGGACCCCGACAACCTGCACGACTACATCAGGCAGACCAGGCGCTGGGCGCTGGGCATGTGGCAGACGGTGCGGCGGCACCCGCCGCGGCTGAACCTGTTTACCGCCATGCTCGCCCTGACGCTGACCGAGCTGATCACCTCCAGCCTGCTGTTTGTGCTGCTCCCGCCGCTGGTGGCCGTGCTCGTCCTGCCGCATGCCTACGGCGGCGCGCTGGCCTGGCCGGTGTTCGGCCCGATCCACACGGCGGTCGCGGCCCACGTCTCGCTGACCAGGATCCTGTACGGGGTGGGCATCCCCGACTTCGCCATGACCTGCCTGGTGACGATCATCGAGCGGCGGCCGCGGCTGCTGCTGTCGGCGCCGTTCTTCCCGTTCCTGCGGGTGCTGGACGCGTGGCTCGGGCTGCAGGCCATCCCGATGGCCTGGCTGGCCAACTCCAACGGAGTCTGGAAGAGCCCGGCTCGGCGGAAGGTACGCCACGGCGCGGTGGTGGCGGCCCCGCTGATCCAGCCGGTCGCCGCCGCGGCACCGCTGGCACCGCGCGAGCCGGCCGCCCAGCCGCAGCCCGCGGCTTATCCAGCCGCGCAGTATCCCGCGGGGCAGTATGCCGCCGGGCGGTATCCGCCGGCCAGTATGCCGCCGGGCAGTATGCCGCCGCGCCGGGCGCCAGCCGCTGGTCTCCCGGCCGTTAGCAGCCCCGCCGACTGGGCCGCGGACGAGCGGCAAGCCTCCGGCTGAGCGGCGGACTCGGTGCGCCGCGTCCTAGGGCTGGGCTGTGTCGGTGCTCACCGGCTTCCATGATCGTGGTTATTCGCTGGGGCTGCAGCGGGACCCAACAAATCCGAAACGCCCCAGCCCGCCCGCCGCCTGACGATCGACTGGACAGCCCAACTATGACCCACTAGCCAAACCGCAGCCCTCGGGCTATCCCACCCGTCGCGCGGGCTAACCCAACACCGATACGGTCACGGCCACAGTTACCGCCACGAGGAACCACACCACTCACGAAGGCGGCCCACCCGCCCGCTCCCAGGCCAGCCGCCAGGGGCCTACCGCCGCTTCCCCACAGCCCCAGGGTTCCCCGAGGTTTCCCCCGCACCCCCTTCCTTACCCCTCCGACCCCTCCGGGCCCGCCCCAAGGCCCGCTACGCGGGCCACAACCACCAAAGGCGCATGCAGGCGCCTACGGAAGCGAGGAACCGCAACCAGCACAGACCGAAACCACAGCAGTGAATTACTGTTCAGGCGCGGGTTATTGACCGTAATCGCGTAGCGGGAGCGGGCTGCTGTCGTGGCAGGTTTCGCGGTATGCGTCTGCGAGTTCGGCGGCTTCTGGTACTCCGTGGCCGGCGACGGCCTGGATGATCTCGCGGGCGCGCCAGTAGTTCGACGGGACCAGGCGGCCGGATCTGATCGCCTCTAGCGTGGTCCCGGCGGCTTCGTCGTGCCGTCCGGCCGCGATGAGCGCTAGGGCCAGGTCCAGCCGCGCGGATGCGGCGCGGCGGGGGCGGGGCGGCCCGTCGCTGACGGCTTTCAGCCGGGCCAGCACGTCGCGGGCATAAGGTTCAGCGGCGGGGTCTCCGAGCCAGGACAAGGTGGTCGCGATGTATGCCTGGGACTTGGCCGGGTCGTAGCGGTAATGGTGCTCTGGGCGGTCAGGCATGGAGAGCGGGGAGACCAGCCGCTCAACGCGGGCCAGCGCATCACGGGTGCTGCTGCCCGCGTGCAGCCGGGCCCACGCGCGGCCTTCCTGGGCGGTGGCCTGGATGTAGGCGCTGCTGCCCTTCGGGGCGGTGCGCTGCGCGCCCTGGGCAAGCTGGGCGGCGCGCTGGTAGTCCCCGGCAGTGAGCACCTGCCAGGCGCGGGTTTCCAGGCACCAGGCGGCGATCTCGGAGTGGCCGGTCTCGTCGGCAAGCTGGGCGGCGGTGCGCAGGTAAGCCAGCGCGGCGCGGTCACGGTGCAGGTCAATCAGGCAGGTCGCGGCGAGCAGCGACAGCCAGCCGGCCGTGACCAGCAGCCGGCGGTGCTCGGCCAGGGTTGCGCGGGTGCCGATCAGCCGCCCGGCATAGCTGAGGTGGGCGCGCGCCCGGGCCAGCAGATCACTGGGCGGCGTTCCTGGGTAGGCGGTGGCCAGGTCGTCCACGGCCAACTCCAGCCGCTCTACGGTCGCGGTGCCGACATCGCTGGCGGACGACTGCCGGGCCACTTCCAGCGCGGCGATCTCGTCATCTTCCGCGCTGACGGCGGCGACTGCTGCCCGCGCGGGCAGCGTGGTGAGCACCGCGAGTTCCCCGGCCGCGCCGAGCACTTCGTCTATGCGGGCGGCCATTGGCCGGGATGGCGTGCCCTTGCCGCTGGCCAGCCGGGAGACCAGGCCTGGATCGCAGGGCACGGCGCGGGCCAGGGCGCGCACGCCAAGGCCACGCTCGGCCATGAGCGCGCGCATCCGTGCAGCGAAGTCCACCGGCCTGCCACCAGCCCGCGTTGACATGGTGTTGACGGGGGGTCCGTCAACACTCCCACCGTAACCGCTGCCTGGCGGACAGTGGCCCTCATGGACGTGAACGATAACCCCCTGCGGGCACGAGTCGGCTCTTGACGAGTCAGAGGAGGTAGCAGTCAGCAGCAGTTCGTCCAGGCTCCGGTCTGTGCCCGGTACCCAGGCCGGCCAAGGATCCGGCTCGCGGGGCAGGACACCGGGATGCCCGGCGAGCCGGTAAGGGGCTGGCCCGCGCTGGCCTGAGTCACCAGTGCGGGCCAGCCCCGGGACCCCGGGCCGCAAGGAACAGGAATGAGGAACGCCCGATTCCCGGGCACTCGCGATGAAAGAAAGGGCTGCAGTGATTACCGATGAGCATCCTGGCGTGCTGCCGGGTGGGCTGATGCGCCAGGTGGCCGGCGAACTGGCCGGGCGGGGCCTGAAGGTTGAGTGTCCGGTGCAGGACGATAGCTGCTGCCTGACGGTGACGGGCCTGCCCGGCCGGTACTGCAGCGTGGAAGTGGGCGACGACGGATACGTGTTACTGGAGTACTGGCCCGCTATTCCCGGGGCGGCCGATGCGGGAGTGCTGGCGGCACAGGCGGTGCGGGTGCTGGGCGGCGCGGACGGGTGGCGGCCCGGTGAGAAGGCCTGCCCGCCGGGCAGCGGGCTGATCGCTGCGGCGGGCCGGGCGCTGCGGTCGGCCGGGCTGGCAGTGGCGCTGGACGTGCACGCCGATGAGGAAAACTTTCGAGATCTGCGCTCATCTGGTGGTGACCCATCCGGGCCGGCCTGATCGCGGGGAAGTGAGTATCGGGGAGGACGGCGCGCTGGTCTGGGAATGCGACTACCCGCCAGACGGCCAGCCCGCGACCGTGGCTGGCCGTATCGGTGGTGTCCTGGCCGGCGTTCTCGCGCCCGGGGCAACGGGCCTGGCGGGTTCCTGATGGCCAGTGTCAGGGCCCAGCAGCGGGATCTTCTGAAGCGGATGCGCGCGGCCGGGATGAGCACCAGCGCGATGGCCACAGAGTTCGGGCGGCGTTTCGGGCTGCGGCCGCGCGCGGCGTGGAGGCACGCGAACGGGCTCTCGCTGACCGAGGCCGCTGAGGCGATCAACAGCTGCGCCTACGAGGCCGGACTGGACCCGAGCGGTAATACCGTGGCGATGACCAGCGCCCACCTCTGCGAACATGAAGGGTTCCCGGGTGAAGGGATACAGCCGACCGGGCGCAGGGTGACACCGCAGAAGCTCGCCTTGCTGGCCCGCGCTTACGGCGCGAGTATCACTGACTTGCTGGACCTTCGCGATTACGAGGCACTGTCGCCAGCGGACCGGCTGGTTATTGACGCCCTGCAGCTCAGCGGGCATGGCCCCGGCGCCCGTTCCCATCCCGCTGCCGCGGCCCCGCCCAGTCCCCCGCCCCCAGCCCAGGCCCCGGCCCGGGAACGGCGAAGCGGAAGGCCCATGGCCAGCCGAGACCGGCGGTTTCCTGGTGATTACGTACTGTTGTCACCCTGTCGCATAGGCGTACAATGCGGACAGGCCGGATACATCCACGGCGGGGGCTGCACCTGGGTCCAGGTCGCCCGGCCCCGCCCCTCGCCCCTCCAGCTCCCCCCGCCGCCGCCCGCGCCCGCCATCGTCATCCCCTCGGCCCGTACCGAGCCTGCCGGCCCGCCGTCCGGCCCGGGGCCGGACCGGCTGGACGACGCGCAAGCCTGGCCTCAGGTCCGCGCAGCGGCCCGGCCATGCGCCATGACTTTGATGACCGCCGCGGTGAGCAGCAAGCCGACTGCGAGTTCGGCAAACTCGGCAGCGATGGCGCTGCTTTGAAGGGGCCACCCGAAGTAGTGCCAGCCGGTGCTGGACAGGTCCAGGCGGGTGGCGAGCCATCCGGCGGCGGGCTCAAGCAGGACAGGCAGCGCGGCGAGCAGGGCGGCCGCCGTGGACCCGCCCGCGCGCCAGCGCTGGCCGAGGCAGCCGTACAGCGGGCCGATGATCAGGCCGCCGGCAAACCACGGCCACTGACTGGCCAGGCTGAAAGCGAAGGTCCTCGGCGTCAGGTGGACGCCCTCCATCGGGCTCACGATCATGAGAACGTAGGCCAGGACGGCCAGCCAGGTGGCGGCGATGCCCACCAGTGCGGCGCGGCGCTGGCTGGCCTGCCAGGCGCCGGCCAGGAAAGGTACCAGGAGCCACGGTGCGGACATCCCGCTGATCTGAACCGCGAACAAGTGGGCGCCCAGATGGGTGGACATGGGGATTGCCTCGGGGACGTACTGGTCGATCGCTCCGAACGCGAAGGCGGCGGTCAGGGCGATCGCGACCTGGGTCATGCCAGGGCGCGCCGAGGCAGGGATGTCCTGGCATTGCTCGTCCGTCTTGGTCACTTTCCGCCCTCCCCAGAGCATGAGCGCCTAGTCAGGCATAGAACGAGTATCAGATCAAAGGGTGCAGGGTCAAGCGCTGTCTGAGTGCGCACATTCCGTGCCTGCGAAGCACGAACCTGCAGGTCAAAACGACGACGGCAGCAGAATCCAAGGTTCGTGAGCCAACTCATGGAGGGCCCGGTGCGCCCGGGGCAGGGACAGGAGGGGGGCGGAGCATGGTCGGATATGTGATGAGATAGGCGATTTGCGGCGGAAAGGCCGAAACGGGCCTTCGGGCTAGGGCTGGGCGTCGGCTTGGGCCTGGGCCGCGGCGGCTCGCTCTTCTTCGGCCTGTTCGGCCCGGGCGAACCGGTTGTACCGCCGCTGCCCGCGGGCGATCAGGCCGCCCGCCACGACCACGATGGCCGCCCCGGCCAGCAGGACGATCATCTTGCGGCTGCGCGGCGGCGCGAAGCTGTACTGGGCGGTGCTGATGGTGGCCGCGGACTTCGAGGTCAGCCCGAAGCTCACCGCGGTGGCGCCGGGCGGCGCCTTGGGCGTCGTCCAGGTCGCCTGCTTCCAGGAGGCCGTAGCCGGGAACGTGATGCTGGTGGTCCAGTAGCCCCAGGCCCCTACCGCGTTGCGGTAGTACAGCTCCAGCAGCACCGGGCGATCGGACTTGTACCACAGGCCCGCGACGTAGTGGTCGCCCGCCGTGACCGGCGGGGCGCACTGGCCGAGGTCCAGGACGGGCATCAGCTTGGCGTTGCCCGAGCCCAGCCGGGTCATCCGCACCGTCTCGGCGGCCTCGCCGTGCGGCCCGCCGGAACGGGCATAGCTGAATGTGGCCGCGGCCCCGCCATAGACGGCCTGCTGGAAGCAGGACGGGACGGAGCCGGACCGGGCGGCTAGTGACGCGTTGACGATGCCGGGCACCGGGATCGGGCCGGGGCCGGCCCGGCCACGGCCGGCCGCACGGGCCCGCCGAGCACCTGGCGGATCGTCCGCACCGTGACCCCGTGCGCCGCCTGCCCATGCAGCCAGCTGGCCACCGCCTTGAGCAGGCCGGGCGTGACCCCCAGCGGGCAGTTGCGCGGACACACCGAGTGGATGGTGAAGATGACCCAGCCGCCGCCATGCGCCTGCGCGCCCTCGACGATGGACTTGTAGGTGTCCAGCGTCCAGGTGGTGCTGACCGAGTTCACCTCGATGGGGGTGCGCAGGTCGAACGGATTGGCCGGCGGCATGCTCTCGGCCCAGCCGCAGCGACGGCACAGCCCGGCCCCCCTGAGCTGCCCGGTGCCCAGCCCCGAGTTGTAGCCGCACTCCTTGGTGAGCCGCTGCATCTGCGCGGTGACCGTCGCGTAAGGGTAAGCGAAGTCGGTCGGGTGGTACCCCCACCGGAGCAGGTTCGAGCGGTCATCGCAGATCTCCCGCTTGGCCTCGGCGGCCGGCAGCGCGGTGATCGGCTCGTGCAGCACGGTGAGCCCGCCGATCTCGTTGCCGCCGGCGGCCAGGGTCCGCAAATCGGTCTTGCTCAGGTAGGGCGAGGAGGTGCGGCACTGAGCCTGGTCCTGCATGCAGACCAGGCCCGAGGCGACAAAGAACGTCGAGTGCAGGTGGTAATGGCGCATGATGGGCAGCGCCGCCATCTGCGAGGCGAGGCTCCCGCCCCAGGCGAAACTGATTACCGTGCGGGCCGGGTGCGCCGCGACGGTATGCGCTTTGGCGGGCCGGGCGGGCGCCTGCGCCGCCGCGGCCCAGGCCGTCCCGGCCGGCTGGCCGGGGCCTGCCGGCGCGGCCTGAGCCGGGCCGGCCGCTGCCAGCCAGGCCAGCGTGAGGCCGGCCAGCGGCCCGGCGGCCAGCACGCGAAGCATTCTTTTCATTGGCTTGTTTGAACCCCCACCATCAGGCGGGCGGCATTCGCGACGCCCGATCAAACCGTGGCCATCGAACAGCCAGCTATATTGTCATGAGTACCATTTCAGACGGGGTCAGCCTGCGGCGGCAATAGCAAGCCTATTGGATGAGATGCCCGTTCGAACACCGGCGGGGCATCCCAGACCAGGGTCCCGGAGAAATCCACGAATCCGCCGCCGAACGAGGCGCTGGTGAAGTCCATCTCCCCGCTGAGGAGCTTGGCCCGGTCGAAACTCACCACTCCGCCGTCGAAGGCGGCGCTGGCGAACCGCACGTTGCTGCCGCTGAATTCGGCCCGCGGGAATCGCAGCTCGCCGCCGCTGAACTCAGCCGCCACGAAACTGACCGTGCCCTTGACGAAGTCAGCGCCGGCGAAGCTCACCTCGCTGCCGGTGAACTCCGCGCCCACGAAGCTGACCTCGGTGCCGGTGAACTCGGCGTCCACGAAGCCCACCTCGCCACCGGCGAACTCCGCGTCCAGGAAGCCGATCTCCCCGTCGGTGAACTCGGCGTCGACGAAGCTGATGTAGCCGCCGGTGAACCGGGTGCCGAGGAAGCCGAGCACGCCGCCGGAGATCGCCGCGGCGGTGAAGCTGACCTTGCCGCCGCCGAATTCGGCCCCGGCGAAGCTGATCTCCCCGTCGGCGAACTCGGAGGCGACCAGCGAGACCTTCGACCCGACGAACCGGGCCCCGGCGAAGCTCACCGCGGCGCCGCCGAACTTGGCCTTGGCCATGCTGACGCTCCCGCCGCTGAACTTCGCGTCGGTGAAGCTGATCTTGCCCGCGCTGAACTCGGCGTCAATGAACCCGACGTCCCCGCCGGCGAATTTCGCGTCGGTGAAGTCGACGTCGCTGCCCACGAACTCGGCCCCGGTGAAGCTGACCTTCCCCGCGCTGAACTCGGCCCCGGCGAAGCTGACCTCGCCGCCGGAAAACTCCGTGCCGAGCAGGGAGAACCTGGTCCCGGCGAATCTCGCCCCGGCGAAATCGATCTCCCCGTCGATGACGGTGACGCCGGCGAAGGTCAGCTCCCCGCCGCTGAAGTGGGCGTCGGCGAAGCTGATGTGGCCGCCGTCGAAGGTGACCCCGGCGAAGCTGAGCGGCGCGTATCCGGGCTCGGGCAGCTCGCTGGGCTCACCGCCCTCGATGACCATGCCGGAGAAGTCCAGGTCGTAGCCGCGCCACGTGACGATGGCGTCGTCGCGCAAGTGCGCGGTGATGACATCAAGCGCCGTCCGCCGGTAGGCGCACTCATCGCGCCAGGCCTCCAGCAGCGCCTCGGGGTCGCCGGTGTCCTCGTCGTCGCTGACCTCCGCCTCGGCCAGTCCGTCATCAGCCGGTGCGTCATCGGCCGGTGCGTCATCGGTCCGGCCGTCGCCGGGACCGGCCTGCGGCGCCTGGCCCGGTTCCTGCGCCTCGGCCTGGCCCGGGCCGCCCGCGTCCGGCGGCTCGTCGTCGTAGAACTCGGGCTGCTCCAGCGGGCGGGGCGGGGCAGGCGTGCGCACGACGCTGCAGAGCATCTCGATGCAGTGCGGCCGCCGGCCCGGATCCTCGTCCGCCAGCCGGGCCAGCGACTCCACCGCGGCCAGCCGGACCTCAAGCGAGGGGTCGGCGAGCTCGTCGGCCGCCTCGGTCAGCACGTCCCGCGCGCGCAGCGTGTTCTCGGCTACCAGGCGCCGCTCGGCTGCGCCTCGCCGCCGGCTGCGCCCGCCGATCGGCCTGGGTGCCTCTACCACCGATGAATCGGGTGGCAATACGTTTCGTGGTGAGTCGACCATAGCTGTTTATGAACCCCGGCCCCGGATCATCTGCTTTTGACAACGCTATGTGAAGACCAGCATATCTCGCTTGACATAGCATTCCCTAGTTCGCGGAACGATTTGCCGTCAGATAGCGACTCGCGGTAGCCAGGGCGCTGGTCGGCCCGGCCCGGCGTCCTCGCGAGTGCCGTGCGGCGCCCACCGCTCACCCGGGCCTGGCCGGAACGTCGGCGGCCGGGGCCAGGTCCGGGCCGCGGCGCCCCCAGCCGATCCGGTGCCGGGCGCCCTTGGCCCATAGCCGGGCGGCGGAGTCGTTGTCCCCGACGAAGGTGCGCGGCAGCGCGTGCGGGCCGGTGAGCACCGACCGCCAGATCGCGCAGCCGTAGCCGTAGCCGGCCTTGCGCACGGCGGCCATGACCCGGTCGTTGAGATCTCCGTAGGGGTAGCAGAAGCCAGCGACCTCCTGGCCGCTGATGTCCTGCAAGGCGGACCGGCTCTCGCGCAGCTCGCGGGTGAGCTCGGCGTCAGTGACGGAGATCAGCGAGACGTGCCACATCCCGTGCGAGCCGATCTCCATGCCCAGATCGGCGACCTCCCGGACCTGCTCGGGCGTCATCAGCGGCTTGCGCGGGCCGTCCGGGTCCCACTCGTTGTCGCCGCCCAGCCGCGCGGCGATGGGGAACACGGTCGCGGTGAACCCGTGCCGTTCCAGGACCGGCAGCGCGTAACTGACGAAGTCGGCGTAACCGTCGTCGAAGGTCAGGCCGACCAGGCGGGCGCCCGAGCCAGCCTGCCGGGCGGCGAGCAGTTCCCGCATGCTGACGCCCCGGAGCCCGCGCTTGCGCAGCCACCCCAGCTGCTGCTCAAAGCGCAGCGGGCTGACCGTAACGAGATACGGGTCAATCTCGTACGGAGTGACCGAATGATACATATATATGAGCGGAGGCTTAGCGCTTGGAATTTCTGCTCCCGGGTGGACGGAGTACGGTACCTGAATATGTCCTGAGTGGTTCTTCGGGCAGCCGCATCATACCTTCAGTAACTTTGTCAGCCCGCGTACCAGACGAAAGCAGGCCAGCACGCACAGTTACTGATATGGCTACTTTAGCTACGGTGAGTTACTCTAGCCGAACTGGCTCGGACGCGGATCCATTGTCCGGCCGATAATTGCTCATTCATCGGTATGAGGACAGCACCGCATTCGGGGACCAGAGTGGTCTCGTGGACATGTTGCGGCTGCTGCTGGTGGATGACTACCGGATGGTCACCGAGGCGCTCGCGTCCCGGCTATCGGCCGCGCCGGGCTTCTGGGTCGCCGGAAGCTGCACCACCAGCGATCCCAAGCTCCCCGAGCTGGCCGCCTGGCTGCGCCCCGACGTCATCCTGATCGACGTGAAGCCGCTCGGCATCGCGGTCGCGGAGGTGATCGAGCGGCTGCGGGCCGCCCGGCCGGCCGCGCGGGTGGTGGTAGTCAGCGCGGACGACAACGTCAGCCACGCGGTCGAGGCGGCCCGGGCCGGAGCCGACGCGTGGGTCTCGAAGACCCAGGGCGCCGACGAGCTGGAGCTGGTGATCCGCGGCGTGTGCGCGGGGCATTCCTGGTACCCGCCGGAAATGCTGGGCGAGATCCTGCGCCAGCTGCGCGAGGACGTCCGCCGGGCGGCGGAAAATCCCAAGCCGCTCGACGTGCTCAGCCCGCGCGAGCGCGACGTCCTGGCCAGCCTGGTGGAGGGCAAGCAGGGCCAGCAGATCGCCGAGGAACTGCTGATCTCCCCGGACACCGTACGGACCCACACCCGCAGCATCTTCAGCAAGCTCGGCGTGCACACCAGGCTGGAGGCGGTGCGGATCGCCCGCAGCGTCGGGCTGCGCCCGGCCGTGACCGCGGGCGAGAGCGGTCCGGTATCGGTCGCGGCGACCAGCGAGGGCGGCCGGTGACGGCACCGGCCCCGGCTGACGCACCGAGCCGGCCGGGCCTGGCCAGTGCGCCGATCAGGCTGGCGGTCGTGATCACCCGGCTGGAGGGCGGCGCGGGCGTGCTGGCCCTGCGCGGCGCGCAGGCCCTGGACCAGGAGATCTTCCAGCCCACGATCGTGACAGGCAGCGGGGCGGCGCTGCTGGACCAGGCCGCCGCGTCCGGCCTTGAGGTGGTCATCGAGCCGGCCTTGCGCGCGCCGATCGCGCCGGGCAGTGACCTGCTGGCCCTGCGCCGCCTGGAGCGGCTGTTCCGCCTGCGCGACTTCGACGTGGTGCACACGCACTGCTCCAAAGCCGGGACGGTCGGCCGGATCGCCGCCCGCCGGGCCGCCGTCCCCCGGGTGGTGCACACCTATCACGGCTTCCCGTTTCACCAGTTCCAGTCCGCGCCGCGGCGCGAGGCCTACATCCGCATCGAACGGCGGCTGGGGCGGATCACCGACCTGGCCCTCTGCGTGGGCACCGGGGTCGCGGCCGAGGCCGTCCGCCGGGAGCTGATCGCGCCGGACCGGGTCGCCGCGATCGGCGTCACGGTGGACGGGCCGGCCCGGGCCCGGGCCAGCATGGCCGCCCGCGACCCGCGGGCCCGAGCGCGGGCCAGGACCGCGCTGGGCCTGCCCGCCGCGGCCGCCGTCGTCGGGGTGGTCGGCGGCTGACCTATCAGAAGGCACCCGAGGATTTCCTGCGCGCCCTGACCGAGCTGAACCGCCCGGACGTGACCGGCATCTGGATCGGCGGCGGCGAGCTGGCCGGGCGGATCGGCCGCCGGGCCCGGGCCGGGCGGGTCCTGTGCTGCTGGCGGGGGAGCGGGCCGACATCCTCGACGTGCTGCCGGCCTGGACGTCTTCGTCCTGCCGAGCCGGTACGAAGGCCTGCCCACCGCGATCGTCGAGGCCATGATCTGCGGCGTCCCGGTCGTCGCCACGGCGGTCAACGCCGTTCCCGACCTGGTCGTGCCCGGATCGACCGGCCTGCTGGTGCCCCGGCCGGCCCGGCTGCTGGCCGGCGCGATCAGGTCCCTGCTCGACTCGCCCGCCGACGCCGCCCGGATGGCCCAGGCCGCCCGGGCCCGGGTGGGCGACCGATACGGGCAGCGGGAGTTGCGCGATGCGCTTTGCGCCGCCTATCTTCCTGCCGCCTCCTCCAGCCGGCCCGCCGGCCCTGACCTGGCGAAGCCGGCCGCACGGCGGGCGGCTGCGGCCGGAGTCCGCCCCGTATAGCGTTGCGTGGCCTGGTTTTGTGCCAAACTCACCGGCATCGGCTGGGGGTCAGCTTGAGCCCGGCCCGGCGAGTTCGTAAACGGTCGCCGGGTTCCGGGCGTCTTACGGGTATAAGGAAGCGTTCAGACGCTAAGTCGCTCGTCGGCGTGATTCGTGCCGGGCCGCGGCCTGTGGGAGAGCAGGCGGGCTGGTCAGCGCCCTGACCAGCGGCGACTGGGAGAAGCATGCAGTGGAGATGCGGCCAGGAAGGCCGGCGAAGAGTTGTCAGCTGGCGACGGCCGGTATGCGGGGGAAACGGGCCGGTGCGCGGTCGGTGCCTGCGCGGTCGGCCCACGCCCGGATCGGCAGGTGCTGATCGGTGATCAGCCTGGTGCTTGGCGACGACCATGTCGTCTTCCTGGACGCGCTGTCCACCGCGCTGACCCAGTACGGCTACGCCGTCGGGCCGTCGCGGGCAGCAGCGCCGAGATGGTCGCGATGGTCCGGCGGGAGCAGCCCGACGCTTGCCTGATCGACCGCAACCCGGCCGCGGACGGTGGCGTGGGGGACATCGTCGGGCGGGTTCTGGCCGCGAGCCGGGGCACGGCGGTGCTGGTGCTCGGCGCTGACCCGGGCGCCCGCGCGGTGAGCGGCGCGCTGGACGCAGGAGCCCGCGGTTACGTGCACCAGTCCCGCGGGCTGGACGCCGTCGATTCCGCGCTGCAGCGCATCCGGTGCGGCGAGAGCGTCGTCGATGTCCCGGCCGCCGCGCCGGTCCGGCGCCCGGCCGAGGCCGAGGCCGGGCGCCGCCTGGCCGCCCGGCTTACCAGCCGGGAGCGGGAGTGCCTGCTCATGCTGCTCGAAGGGCTCGATACCGCGGCCATGGTCGAGCGGCTCGGGGTGTCCAGGACCACCGTGCGCACTCATCTGCAGTCCGTGCTCACCAAGCTCGGCGTGC
>CAWBJA010000025.1:0-147221 GCA_963788895.1 uncultured Actinomycetota bacterium
CACGCCCTTAACTACGCGGCCTTGGGCCGGCGCCCAGGCAAATCACCCTGATCAAGGAAATGGGCGGCGGACGAGCAGGCCGGGGCGGGCTTGGCGGAGGCGGATGGGGCGGACGGGACGGGATGGGTGGAGTGTGGGCGGGCTCGGCGCGTGTGGGGGACGGGCGCCCGTTAGGCTGCCTGGTTGGGAACATGGCGGCGGGACGGCCGGGCAGGCCGGGGCGCGCCCCGGTTCCCCTGAGCCCCCGAAATGTAGACATCCCCGAAATAGGACGGACCTGAGTGGACCTGTTCGAGTATCAGGCGAAGGACCTCTTCGCGGAGTATGACGTCCCGATTCCGGCCGGCCAGGTCGCCCAGACACCGGAAGAAGCCCGGGCCATCGCGGCCGATTTCGCCGCCGCCGGGAAGCCAGTGGTCGTGATCAAGGCGCAGGTGAAGACCGGCGGGCGCGGCAAGGCCGGCGGGGTCAAGCTGGCCAACGGGCCCGACGAAGCCGAGGCCAAGGCGCGCCAGATCCTCGGCATGGACATCAAGGGCCACACCGTGCACAGCGTCCTGGTGGCCGGCGACACCGACATCGCGCAGGAGTACTACCTGTCGTTCCTGATTGACCGGTCCGACCGGACGTTCCTGTCGATGTGCTCGGTGCAAGGCGGCGTCGAGATCGAGGAAGTGGCGGTCAACAGCCCCGAGGCGCTGGCCAGGATCCCGATCGACCCGCTCACCGGGGTGGACCGGCAGAAGGCGGCCGAGATCGTGGCGGCAGGCGGCCTGCCGCCCGAGGCGCTGGACGGCGCCGCCGAGCTGGCCGAGCGGCTGTGGGCCGTCTTCACCGACGAGGACGCCACGCTGGTCGAGGTGAACCCGCTGGTGTTCACCGGCGAAGGCCGGGTGGTGGCGCTGGACGCCAAGGTCACCCTGGACGACAACGCGGCGTTCCGGCAGGAGTTCAGCCGGTTCGCCGACCCGGAGGCAGGCGATCCGCTGGAAGTGCGGGCCAGGGCCAAGCACCTTAACTACGTCAAGCTCGACGGCCAGGTCGGGATCATCGGAAACGGGGCCGGCCTGGTGATGTCCACGCTCGACGTGGTGGCTTACGCGGGCGAGGCTTTCGGCGGCGTCCGGCCGGCCAACTTCCTGGACATCGGCGGGGGCGCTTCAGCCGAGGTCATGGCCGACGGGCTGGAGATCGTGCTGTCTGACCCCTCGGTGCGCAGCATCCTGGTCAACGTGTTCGGCGGGATCACCTCGTGCGACGAGGTCGCCAACGGCATCGTGTCGGCACTGGGGATGCTGGCCGCGCGCGGCGATGAGGTGCGGCACCCGATCGTGGTGCGGCTGGACGGCAACAACGCGGCCGAGGGCCGCCGCATCCTCGACGAGGCGGGCATCGCCGTGGTCGAGCAGGTCGCGACGATGGATGATGCGGCCCGGCGTGCCGCCGAGCTGGCCGCTGCGGCCCCGACGGGAGCATGAGATGGCAATCTTCCTGACCGGCGAGAGCCGGATCCTGGTGCAGGGCATCACCGGTTCTGAGGGCCGCAAGCACGGCGCCCGGATGCTGGCCGCAGGCAGCGCGGTGGTCGGCGGGACCAACCCGCGCAAGGCGGGCCAGAAGGTCGAGCTGGCCGGCGCCGAGGTGCCGGTCTTCGGGACGGTGGCCGACGCGATGGCGGCCACCGGGGCCGACGTCTCGGTGGTCTTCGTGCCCCCGGCGGGCACCAAGGACGCGGTGATCGAGGCGATTGACGCGGGCATGCCGCTGGTGATCGTGATCACCGAAGGCGTTCCGGTGCACGACACGGCGGGTTTTTGGGCCTACGCGAGCGCCCGGGGCAACGCCACCAGGATCGTCGGGCCGAACTGCCCTGGCATCGCCTCGCCGGGCAAGTCGAACGCGGGTATCATCCCGGCCGACATCACCACCGAAGGCCGGATCGGCCTGGTCTCCAAGTCCGGCACGCTGACCTACCAGATGATGTACGAATTGCGGGACATCGGCTTCTCCACCGCGGTTGGGATCGGCGGTGACCCGATCATCGGGACGACGCACATCGACTGCCTGCGCGAGTTCGCCGCCGACCCGGAGACCGACGCGATCGTGATGATCGGGGAGATCGGCGGCGACGCGGAAGAGCGGGCCGCGGCCTTCATCGAGCGCAACGTCAGCAAGCCCGTCGTGGCCTACGTGGCCGGGTTCACCGCGCCGGAAGGCAAGACGATGGGCCACGCCGGCGCGATCATCTCCGGTTCGGCTGGCACCGCGCAGGCCAAGAAGGAAGCGCTGGAGAAGGTCGGAGTGCGGGTCGGCCGGACCCCGAGCGGTGCCGCTCAGCTCGTCCGGGAGGTCATGCAGGGTCGCTGACCGCGCCGGAATCGGGCGGCTGGGCGGGCGTTCCGCTCCGGGCGGTCGGCCGGACCCCGAGCGGTGCCGCTCAGCTCGTCCGGGAGGTCATGCAGGGTCGCTGACCGCGCCGGAATCGAGGCGCTGACGGCTGGCCCGGCGCGCCTCCGCGCTCCGCGGCCGTGCGATTGCCAGGCTTGGGCCTTGTGACTAGTTCCGTCCTGCCCACCCGCCGTCCGTCCGGCCGACCGGACGCGCCGCCCGCGGCCAGCCGTCCGCTGGCCGTGCGCGGCACGATCGCGGCCGCGGCCGTGGCCGGGACCGGCCTGGTCATCTTGGTCCTGCTGGTGGTGATCGGCTGGATCGCGGCGCCGCACGACGGCCTCGGGCTGACTGGCGTGCTGCGCACCGCGGCGACCGCGTGGCTGATCGGCAACCACGTGGGCTTCGTGCTGACCGGCACCGGCCCGATCGGCATGCTGCCGCTCGGGCTGGTCCTGCTGCCCGGGGCGCTGCTGTGGCGGGCCGGGCGCTGGGTGGTCCGGACCGGCGGGGTGGCCAGGCTCCGGCACGTCGGCACCGCCGCCTTGGCCGTCGCGGTGCCCTACGCGCTGCTGTCCGCGGTGCTGGCAGCGGCGGGCCGGTCAGCGCAGGCCGCGCCGTCGGTGCCGCAGGCGGTGGCGTGCGGGTTCGTCCTGGCGCTGGTCGCCGCCGGCCTGGGCGGCGCCCGCGCGCTCGCGCCGTGGGCTCAGCTGACCGGGCTGATGTCGGCCAGGCTGCGCTCGGTGGTGCTGGGCGCGACCGGCGCGCTGGCCGTGCTGGCCATCGGCGGCGCCCTGCTCGCGGGCGCCTCTCTCGCGGCCCACCTGGGCAGCTACGGCTCGATCAACGCGACGCTACGCCCCGGGATTGTCGGCACCGGGCTGCTGATGCTGGCCCAGGTGGCCTACGTGCCCAACGCGATCGTGTGGGCCATCTCGTTCACCCTCGGTCCCGGGTTCGCGTTCGGCACCGGCACCGTGGTCGCCCCGACCGGCTCGGTGCTGGGTCCGCTGCCGGCCTTCCCGATGCTGGCCGCGCTGCCGTCCGGGCCGCATCCGGCCGGGCCCGGCGTGCTGTCGGTCGCGGTCCTGGCCGTGCCGTATCTGGCCGGGGCGTTCGGCGGCTGGCTGGTCGCGCGGGCGGCTCCGACTCCGGTGCTGGAAGCCGCCCCGCTGTGGGGTTTCGGCGCCGGGGCGCTGGCGGGCGTCGCGCTGACCATACTGGCCTGGTTCGCAGGCGGTCCGCTGGGCAGCGGCCGGCTGGCCGCGGTGGGCCCGTCGCCGTGGCAGGTCGGCGTGGTCGCGGTGCTGGAAGTGGGCGTGGCCGCCGCGATCAGCGCGGGGCTGGTGAACTGGCTGGCGCACCGCGGCGCGGCGGCGCCGGTGCCGCTCAGTGAGCGTCGGCCCGGGGCCGGCCAGCAGGCCGCTGGCCATGATCAGGCCGGGCACACCATCTACCTCGATCCGTGGGCCGAGCCCGGGGCGGCGACCGGCCCGGCCCGCAGCGAGCGCGCGGCCCAGCCCGGGCCAGCCTCACTGCCCTGACGCATCGGCTGGCCGCGTCCCGCCGATCGCCGGCCAGCAGTAGGCCGCGCGGGCCGCGGGCCGCCGCGCAGCCGCCTGCGCAGGCGGAGGCAGGCCGGGAGCAGCCGCCCGCGCAGGCGCGGCCAAGCCGGGGGCGGGCTGGCGGTGCTGGCGGTGCTCGCGGACGACCCGGACGCCGACGGGCGCCTGTCCGCCCGCCCCGGGCTGCGCGCCGCGATGGGCCGGGCGGGTAGGCCGCGGGACGGTGGGTGGCTGGCTGCCTGGTCCGATCCGATGACGGGTGGCCCCGAACCGGGCTGGCAGTGGTTAGTCCGGTGCCCGACGCGCTGGCTGCCTGTCCCCGGGCCGGGCTGAAAGTGGTTGGTCGGGCTGCGGGGAACGGCTGGGTGCTTGTCCCGGGCCGGGCTGAAGGTGGTTGGTCGGGCTGCGGGGAACGGCTGGGTGCTTGTCCCGGGCCGGGCTGAAGGTGGTTGGTCGGGCTGCGGGGAACGGCTGGGTGCTTGTCCCGGGCCGGGCTGAAGGTGGTTGGTCGGGCTGCCGGGAAAGGTTAGTCGGCTGCCGGGAACCGCTGGGTGCCTGCCCGACCCGCTGGCGGTCGGCCAGCGAGCTAGCTGGGTCGGCTAGCTGCCGGCCTTGGACCAGGGGATGTTGGCGTTCATCGACCGCTCGAACTGATTCAGGCAGCCCTGCTGCGAGGAGACCGTGTTCGCGCCGCCCAGGCAGCGGGAGAACTGCGAGAACTGCGGCCAGAACAGCAGGAACGCCAGCAGCCCGAGCGCGCTGATCAGCGCGCCGATGACCCCGAACACGATCCCGAAGATCGCGCCGCGCGGGCGCCAGCTGTGGCTGCGCTTGGCCCGCTGCAGGGCGGTAATCCCGAGCCAGCAGGCCGCGATGCCAACGATCAGGGCGAAGCCGACGAGGTAGATGCCCCGGCTGAAGTCGGAGCCCACGCCGAACAAGGCGAACAGGCTCAGTACGCCCAGGAACATGGCGATGAACCCGCGCTGCCGGATGTCGGGTGCGGGGGGCTGCCCGGATCCGGCCGGCCCTCCGGCCCGGGTCTGCGCCGGACGGCGCGGCCTGGTGTCGCCGGGCCGCTGCGGAGGTCCGCCCGGTGTGCCCGGCCTGGTCGGCGGCCCGCCTGGCCCCGAGGCTGGTCCATAACCGCCCGGGCCCGAGCCTGGCCCATGACCGCTAGGTGCATAGCCGCCAGGCCCCGCGCCGCCAGGCCCCGAGCCGCCAGGCCCCGCGCCGTCCGGCCCCGCGCCGTCCGGCCCCGCGCCGGGCTCAGCACCGCCGGGTCCGTGTCCGCCGGGTCCGTGTCCGCCGGATCCGTAGCCGCCGGGTCCGGGTCCGGGTCCGTGACCGCCGGATCCGTAGCCGCCGGGCTCGGCGCCGCCTGGCCCATGGCCGCCTGGCTGAGTTCCGCCTGGCTGAGTTCCGCCTGGCCGGTAACCGCCGGGCGCGGGCCCGGGGCCCTCCCCAGGGGACGGCTCGGGAAAGTGCAGCGGCGGCAGCCCGGGAACCTGGCCCGCGCGCTCCTCGGGAGCGTGCAGTGCCGGTGACGGGCGCTGATCGGCAGGCAGGGCGGGATCCTCTCGCCGTGATCATCGGGTGCGGAACGGAACCTTCCTACCCCATCATCCTCCGCCGAGCGAGCTAACCGCGCATCGAGCCGCGCGGCCACTGGCGGACCAGGCCGGGCGGCCCGGGCGGCCGGGGCACTCCGCTACCTTGGAGCCCGTGCCGAGCCAAGCGCCAGAACCGGGCCTGATCAGGACCAGGCGGCGATGACGCCGCCGGGCGAACCGCGATCGCGCCTGGTCGTGCTGGTCTCCGGAGCCGGAACCAACCTGCAGGCGCTGCTGGACGCCTGCGCGGACCACGCGTTCGGCGCGCGGGTGGTCGCGGTGGGCGCCGACCGGGCGGGCAGCGCCGGGCTGGACCGGGCGCAGCGGGCTAGCATCCCCACATTCATCTGCCCGGTGCGCGACTACGCCGAGCGGGCCGACTGGGACCAGGCCCTCACCGCCGCGTGCCAGGCCCACCAGCCGGACCTGGTGGTCCTGGCCGGGTTCATGCGGCTGGTCGGCCCGGCCTTCCTCGGCGTCTTCGGCGGCCGGGTCATCAACACCCATCCGGCCTTGCTACCGTCGTTCCCCGGCATGCACGGCGTGCGCGACGCGCTGCGCTACGGGGTGAAGGTGACCGGCTGCTCGGTGTTCCTGGTGGACGCGGGGACCGACAGCGGGCCGATCATCGCGCAGGCCGCGGTGCCGGTCCGCGACGACGACGACGAGGCGACCCTGCACGAGCGGATCAAGGTAGCCGAGCGCGCGCTGCTCACGAGCACCGTGGGCCGGATGGTCCGGGGGGGCTGGTCCGTTCAGGACCGGAAGGTGAGGATCGGCCAGTGACCAAGGTAACGATCAGGCGCGCGCTCATCAGCGTCTATGACAAGACCGGCCTGGCCCAGCTGGCCAGGGCGCTCAGCGACGCCGGGGTCGAGATCGTCTCGACCGGCAACACCGCCGCGGCCATCTCCGCCGCCGGGATCCGGGTGACCAGGGTCGAAGATGTCACCGGCTTCCCCGAAGGCCTGGACGGCCGGGTCAAGACCCTGCATCCGGGGGTGCACGCCGGGCTGCTGGCCGACCTGGGCCAGGCCGAGCACCGGGCCCAGCTGGCCGAGTTCCGGATCGAGCCGTTCGAGCTGCTGGTCTCCAACCTGTATCCGTTCGAGCAGGCGGTGGCCAGCGGGGCCGGACCGGCGGAGTGCGTCGAGCAGATCGACATCGGCGGGCCGGCCATGATCCGGGCCGCGGCCAAGAACCATGCCTGGGTCGCGGTGTGCACCGACCCGTCCGGCTACGACGAGGTGGCCGCGGCCGCGGCCGGCGGCGGCTTCACCCTGGCCCAGCGGCGGCAGCTGGCGGCGCGGGCGTTCGCGCACACGGCCGGCTACGACGCCGCGATCGCGTCCTGGTTCGCGGCCGTATACGCGCCGGATGAGACGGCCGAGCAGACCGGCTGGCCGGAAGCGATCGGCGCGCTGTGGACCCGCAAGGAAGCGCTCAGGTACGGGGAGAACCCGCACCAGCGAGCCGCGCTGTACGTGCGCGGCCCGGTCCGGGACGGCCAGCAGGACGGGCCGGGCGGCGTCGCGACCGCCGAGCAGCTGCACGGCAAGGCGATGTCGTACAACAACTACGTGGACGCCGAGGCCGCCCGGCGTGCGGTGTCCGACTTCGCCGAGCCGTGCGTGGCCATCATGAAGCACTCCAACCCGTGCGGCATCGCCATCGGCACCGACCTGGCCGGCGCGCACCGCCGGGCCAACGACTGCGACCCGGTGTCGGCCTACGGCGGGGTCATCGCCGCGAACGGGACCGTGACCCCGGAGCTGGCCGAGCAGATCGCCGGGGTGTTCACCGAGGTCCTGATCGCGCCCGGTTACGAGACCGCGGCGCTGGACATCCTGACCCGCCGCAAGAACTTGCGCGTCCTGCGCTGTGCCAGCATGGCCTCCGGCCCGGCTGGCCCGGCTGGCCCGGCTGGCCCGGCGTCGGCCCGGCTGGCCCGGCGTCGGGCCCGGCTGGCCCGGCCATCGAGTGGCGGCAGGTCAGCGGGGACTGCTGCTGCAGAGCACGGACCTGATCGACCAGGACGGCGACCAGGCGCAGAACTGGCGGCTGGCGGCCGGCCCGCCCGGGCCCGACGACGTGCTGGCTGACCTGGCCTTCGCCTGGCGGGCCTGCCGGGCGGTCAAGTCCAACGCCATCCTGCTGGCCGCCGGGGAAGCCACCGTGGGAATCGGCATGGGCCAGGTCAACCGGGTCGACTCGGCCCGGCTCGCGGTGAGGCGGGCGGGCGACCGGGCGCGCGGGGCGGTCGCGGCGAGCGACGCGTTCTTCCCGTTCGCGGACGGGCTGCAGGTGCTGGCCGACGCCGGGATCGCGGCGGTGGCCGAACCCGGCGGGTCCATCCATGACGACGAGGTCATCGCCGCCGCCGACGCGGCCGGGCTCAGCCTGTACTTCACCGGCGTGCGGCACTTCTTCCACTAGGTGCGCACCTGACCAGCCGCCGGGCTAGCCGAAGTCGGGGCTGTTCTGCTGCAGGACCCAGCCGTTGCCGTCGGGATCGGCGAACGTCTTCCAGCGGCCCCATGGGGCGGACTGGATCTCGTCCTCATTGAAGACCACGCCGCGCCCGGACAGCTCGCCCAGGGTCTGCTCCAGGTCGTCGCAGCCCAGCACGGACCCGTTCAGCGACCCGGCGGCCATCGTCTCGAACCAGGTCACCAGCGTGATCGCGGTCCCGCCGCCGGGCGGCCTGAGCATGATCCAGCGCATCGAGTCGCCGAACGAGGTGTCCATCTGCGCGGTGAACCCGAGCTGGTCCACATAGAACCGCTTAGCCCGGTCCTGGTCGCTGACCGGCACCGAAACGACCTGAAGCGTGCTGAGTGCCATCGTGAGCCTCCCGTTTCGTCATGGTTTTGGGGTTTACGGTCCTGGCCCAGGATCCGGGGGTACCCGCCGGCCAGGATGCGCCGGGTGAGCTGGGCCGACAGCCCGTGGAAGCCGATCTGGCGCAGCCGCAGCCTGGTCGCCTCCGGACCGTCCGGGGGTCAGCGTGAAGGTGGTCACCGTGGTGTCGATCCGGCCCCCGGCCCAGGACCAGGCCATCCGGCGCGGCGGGTCGAGTTCCGGCACCTCGCACCGGACCAGGCCGTCGAAACCGGGAGCCGCTTGGTCCGGAACGCGAACCGGTGCCCGACCACGGGCTGGAAGTCGTTGGGCATCAGCCACGCCGCCAGCGCCTCGCTCGACGTGAGCGCGGCCCACACCCGCGGCGCCGGATACGGGCAGCGGACGGTCAGGTCGATGTCGGCTTTCACGCCGGGCCTCCCGCAGGTAGTCGCCGAGCGCGCCGAGCCGCTCGTGCCAGAACCGCTCCAGCTCATCCAGCCAGGCCCGGAGCTCCTGCAGCGCGGCCGGGCGCAGCTGGTAGTACCGGGAGCCTGATACATCACAACGCTAACTGGGCGCCAGCCGGCTGCCGGAGGCCGGGGCCGGGCCGGGTGCGCACCGCGGCGGTGCGGATCGGGCACAATGGTCCGCGATGACTGCGACCATCCTGGACGGCAAGACGACGGCTGCCGCGATCCGAGCTGACATCACCCGCCGGGTGGCTGAGCTGGCCGCCGCCGGGGCGACCCCGGGCCTGGGCACCGTGCTGGTCGGCGACGACCCTGGCAGCCGGTCCTACGTGAACGCCAAGCACCGGGACTGCGCCCAGGTGGGCATCGTCAGTATCCGCCGGGACCTGCCCGCCGATGCCACTCAGCAGCAGGTCCAGGACGTAGTCGCCGAGCTGAACGCCGATCCGGCCTGCACCGGGTTCATCGTGCAGCTGCCGCTGCCGCCGGGGCTGAGCGCGCAGCCGGTGCTGGAGCTGATGGATCCGGTCAAGGACGCCGACGGGCTGCACCCGGTCAGCCTCGGCCGGCTGGTGCTCGGCGAGCGCGGTCCGTTGCCGGCCACCCCGCGGGCCATCGTCGAGCTGCTGCGCCGGTTCGAGATCCCGATCGCCGGGGCCGAGGTGACCGTGATCGGGCGGGGGATCACCGTCGGCCGGTCGCTGGGCCTGGTGCTGACCAGGCGCACCGAGAACGCCACTGTCACCTTGTGCCACACCGGCACCAAAGACCTGGCCGGGCACACTCGCGCGGCCGACATCGTGGTGGTCGCGGCCGGGAAGCCGGGCCTGCTGACCGCGGACATGATCCGGCCAGGCGCGGTCGTCCTCGACGTCGGGATCACCAGGACCGAGGCCGGGCTGGTGGGCGACGTCGATCCCGGCGTGGCCAGCGTGGCTGGCTACCTGGCCCCGATGCCCGGCGGGGTCGGACCGATGACCAGGGCGATGCTGCTGCTCAACGTGGTCGAGGCCGCCGAGGCAGCCCGGGCCCGAGGGTAGGGCTACTAGCCAGTAACATCGCTGGAGGGGCCCATCTGGCCCCCGGGAGTGCGGGGGGTCAGGCCGGTTTGGCAGGCTTAGGCCTGCCGTGACCGGCGGGACTGGCCACGGCATGTCCGGTTCCGGGCCGAGATGTCAGTGCAGCGAGATGTCAGTGCAAGAGGAGGTCGGCCGCGATCATGAACATCGTTGTCTGCGTCAAGCAGGTCCCCGATACCTGGTCTGAGCGCACCCTGAAGCCGGACGACTCGACCCTCGACCGGCAGTCCGCTGACGCGGTCATCAACGAGCTGGACGAGTACGCGATCGAAACGGGCCTGCGGCTGGCCGAGGCGCACGGCGGCGAGGTGACCATCTTGTCCATGGGGCCTGAGCGGGCCGCCGAGTCGATCCGCAAGGCGCTGTCGATGGGCGCGGACAAAGCGGTCCATCTGGTCGATGACGGGCTGGCCGGGTCCGACGGGCTGCAGACCTCGGCGGCCATCGCGCAGGTCCTGTCCCGGATCGAGTTCGACCTGGTCATCCTGGGGTCGGAGGCGACCGACGCCCGGATGGGCGTGATGGCCGCCATGCTGGCCGAGCGGCTGGGCCTGCCCCAGCTCTCGTTCGCCAGCCAGGTCGAGATCGACGGCGGCACGGTGCACATTCACCGGCTGGCCGACTACGGCTACGACAAGGTCCACGCCAGCCTGCCCGCCGTGATCAGCGTGGTCGAGAAGATCAACGAGCCGCGCTACCCGTCGTTCAAGGGGATCATGGCGGCCAAGAAGAAGCCAGTGCAGACGCTGAGCCTGGCTGACGCCGGGATCGACCCGGGCCAGGTCGGGCTGGCCGCGGCCGCGACCGAGGTGGTCAGCTTCGCCAAGCGCCCGCCACGGCAGGCCGGGACGATCGTGCCCGACGACGGGGACGGCGGCATCAAGGCGGCCGAGTTCCTGGCGGCTCAGAAGTTCATCTGACCCGAGGCTTACCTGGAGGGCTGGCGGAGATGGCGGAAATCCTGGTGCTCGTCGAGCACGACGGCGAGACGGTCAAGAAGGTCACTGGTGAGCTGCTGACGCTCGCCCGCAAGCTGGGCGAGCCCGCGGCGGTGTGGGCCGGGCCGGGCGCGCAGGCCGGCCGGGAGCGGCTGGCTGAGTTCGGCGCGGCCAAGGTCTACGTGGCCGACGGCGCGGAGTTCGACGACTACCTGGTGGCGCCCAAGGCGGAGCTGCTCGCGCAGCTGGTCGCGGCCGCCTCGCCCGCGGCGGTGCTGGTGCCCAGCACGGCCGAGGGCCGCGAGGTGGCCGGGCGGCTGGCGGTCAAGACCGGCTCCGGGGTCATCACCGACGCGGTCGGCCTGGACGACGAACTGGTCGCCGAGCAGTCGATTTTCGGCGGCGCGATCGTCGTGCAGTCCCGGGTGCGGACCGGGACGCCGATCATCGCGGTCCGGCCGAACGCGATCGCGCCTGAGGCGGCACCGGGCGCGGCCACGGTCGAGCCGGTCACCATCGAGGTGAGCGAGGCGGCCAGGACCGCGCAGATCACCGAGCGGGTGATCCAGGAACGCGGCGAGCGGCCGGAACTGACCGAGGCATCGATCGTGGTCTCCGGCGGCCGAGGCGTGGGCGGGGGAGAGAACTTCGCGCTGATCGAGAAGCTGGCCGACTCGCTCGGCGCGGCCGTCGGCGCGTCCCGGGCGGCCACGGACGCCGGGTGGTATCCGCATCAGTTCCAGGTCGGCCAGACGGGCAAGACCGTCTCGCCCCAGCTGTACCTGGCAGTGGGCATCTCCGGGGCGATCCAGCACCGGGCCGGCATGCAGACCTCGAAGACGATCATGGTGGTCAATAAAGACCCCGAGGCGCCCATTTTCGAGCTGGCCGACTTCGGCGTGGTCGGTGACCTGTTCAAGGTGGTGCCGCAGCTGACCGAGGAGATCGCCCGGCGATCGGCGGGCTGACCTTGGCAGGAATACGGCCGGCCGCACTAGGCTGAAGCCATCATGGGGAACCTCGAAGGCGCCGGCGCTAGCCCGGCCGCCGCGCTGGTCTACCTCGATCATGCCGCCACGACCGCGATGCTGCCTGAGGCCTTGGCCGCGATGGCCGAGGAACTCGCGCTGCTCGGCAACCCCTCGTCCCTGCACAACGCGGGCCGCCGGGCCCGCCGGGTGGTCGAGGAGTCCCGGGAGCAGATCGCTGAGGCCTACGGGGCACGGCCCAGCGAGGTGGTCTTCACCAGCGGCGGCACCGAGGCGGACAATCTGGCCATCAAGGGCCTGTTCTGGGCGCGCCGGGATGCGCAGCCGGGCCGCAACCGGGTGCTGGTGACCGAGGTCGAGCACCACGCGGTGCTGGACTGCGCCGGCTGGCTGGCCGAGCACGAGCAGGCCGATGTCGGCTGGCTGCCGGTGGACGGGACCGGGCGGCTGTCGCCCGCGGCCCTGCGCGCGGCCATCGAGCGTGATCCGGACCTGGTCGCCCTGATCAGCGTCATGTGGGCGAACAACGAGGTGGGCACGGTTCAGCCGGTGGCCGAACTGGCCGCGGTGGCTGGTGAGTACCAGATCCCGTTCCACAGCGACGCCGTCCAGGCCGCCGGGCAGCTGCCGGTGGACCTGGCCGCCAGCGGGGCTGACGCGCTGACCATCACCGGGCACAAGATCGGCGGCCCGGTCGGGGTGGGCGCCCTGCTGGTCACCAGGGGCACCGAGCTGGTACCCGTGCTGCACGGCGGCGGCCAGGAGCGGGACGTCCGCTCGGGCACGCTGGATACCCCGGCGATCCGGGCCTTCGCGGTCGCGGTGCAGGTGGCCATCGAGCGCCGGTGCGACGAGGCCAAGCGGCTGGCCGCGCTCAGGGACGACCTGATCGCGCAGGTCCTGGCGGCCGTGCCTGATGCGGTGCTGAACGGGGCGCCGCCGGGCCCGGACCGGCTCCCTGGCAACGCGCATTTCTCGTTCCCCGGCTGCGAAGGCGACGCGCTGCTGATGCTGCTGGACGCCAAGGGCATCGCCTGCTCGACCGGTTCGGCGTGCACGGCGGGGGTGGCCCAGCCCAGTCACGTTCTGCTGGCCATGGGAGCCGACGAGGCCCGGGCCCGCGGGTCGCTGCGGTTCTCGCTCGGGCATCCGAGTACCCAGGCGGATGTGGACGCGCTCGGCGCCGTCATCGGCGAGGCCGTCGAACGCTCCCGCCGCGCGGCCCGCGCGGCCCGCTCGGCCTAGCCGGCCCTTCGGCGCTTCCGGGCCGGCCTTCAGGCTCGTCGGCGCACTGGCCGCGGCCCGCTACGCTCGGAAGGCGATGGAAACGATGCGCGTGCTCGCCGCCATGTCCGGCGGGGTCGACTCCGCGGTGGCCGCCGCCCGGGCCGCCGACGCCGGTCACGACGTGACCGGCGTGCACCTGGCGCTGTCGCGGAACCCGGGCTCGTACCGGACCGGGGCCCGGGGCTGCTGCACGCTCGAAGACGCCAGGGACGCGCGCCGGGCGGCCGACGTGATCGGCATCCCGTTCTACGTGTGGGACCTGGCCGAGCGGTTCCACGACGAGGTGGTCCAGGACTTCGTCGACGAGTACGCCAGGGGCCACACCCCCAACCCGTGCCTGCGCTGCAACGAGAAGATCAAGTTCACCGCGGTCCTGGACCGGGCCGTGGCGCTCGGCTTCGACGCGGTCTGCACCGGCCACCACGCCCGGCTGGAGCAGACGCCGGGCCGGGCTCCGGCTGTCGCGCAGCGTGGACCCGGGCAAGGACCAGTCCTACGTGCTCGCGGTGCTGACCGCCGGGCAGCTGTCCCGGGCCATGTTCCCGCTGGGCGGCTCCACCAAGGACGAGGTGCGCAAGGAGGCCGCCGAGCGCGGCCTGGGCGTGGCCACCAAGCCGGATAGCCACGATGTGTGCTTCATCGCCGACGGTGACACCAGGAAGTTCCTGGACGGCCAGCTCGGCCCGGCGCCCGGCCCGATCGTCGACCAGGCCGGGCAGCTCGTGGGCCGCCACGACGGGGCATACGGCTTCACCGTCGGCCAGCGCCGGGGCCTGCGGATCGGCCAGCCGGCCCCGGACGGCCAGCCCCGGTACGTGCTGGACATCGAGCCGGTGTCCCGCACCGTGACGGTCGGCCCGGCGCAGTCGCTGGATGTCACCCAGATCGAAGCGGAGCGCCCGGTCTGGACCAGCGCAGAGCCGCCGGGAGCGCCCGGCTGCCTCGTCCAGTTGCGTGCCCACGGCGAGCCGTACCCGGCCACCGCCTGGCTGGACGAGGGCACCCTGCGGATCAAGCTGGCCCGCCCGGCCCGCGGCATCGCCCCCGGCCAGGCCGCCGTCCTCTATGACCAGGCCACCGTGCTGCGGGTCAGCGCGCTGACCACCGCGGCCAGCTAGCGGTTGGCTGAGCGGTCGTCTCGCCTGCTATCGGCGTCCACCCGGAACAGCACCGGGCCGGGTGAGCTTGGCCGATCGGTTGGCTTCTGGAACAGGGCGGCGGCCGGGTAGCCGTCATCGACGCAGTGGCCGAAGTGATCGAAGCCTTCTTTCAGGTAGTAGGAATGCAGCCCGTCGTTGGTGGTCCAGGCATTGGTCCTGATCCAGAGGGCACCGCTGTCGCGCCGGGCCATCAGCCCGGCCCAGTTGATCAGTTCGGAGCCCAGGCGGGTGCCGGCATAGGCCCGGCTGACCACCAGCCGATGCAGGTAGACCGCCGGCATTGACCTGGGGTGCTGGCCAGTGCCGCTCTGGCTCTGGGTCGGCCGTGATCGTGGCCGCAGCGACCCGCCGATCCCAGGCGATCCAGGTGCGCCCGGCGCGCAGATGATAACGGATCCTGCTGTCACGGCCCCGCCGATCAGGCCAGGGCCGGGCCCACTGGTCGGTGCCAATGCTGCCTAGCCACGCGCTGGCCTCGTCTATGAGGCCGATCACGTCCTTGATGTCACCCTCTACGGCACGACGGAGAACCAGCGACCTACCCATAACCCTATATTCGGCCAACCGCCGCACCTAGCGGTACCCGCCGAGGTATAAAACCCCCACACCGGGCGGTTCAGAGCCCGGTGCCGACGGCGGATTCTGATCATTCTCCTTCGGTAGGCTTACCTCCTTGGCGGTCCTTTCTGCAGGTCACGGGTAAGCTATGGTTTGGCTTGTTCCTTCGGTGCGGAGCCATGGCTCGATCTGGCGCGGCAGATCGGGTCATAGCGTTTTGCGCGGCGCGGCCGGGCCATCTTGATCACGGCTTGTGCTGGTGCCGAGCATGGCCTTTATCAGAACGACAAGCCGGTCGGTGTGCTCTGGGTCGGCGAGCACCCAGACGAGGAACCACCCGGCGGCTACGGTGATCACGCAGCCCAAGACCGTCAAAGGCCAACCCGGCGCAGCCACGATGCATATCGTTCCTGCGGCTAAGGTGGCGGCTGCCGCCGCTTTCCCGCGCATGGCATCTCACCGCTGCAGTAAGCAGCGCTGCCGGGGCCTGGTCCCGCACATCGCCCCAGGAACTCGCTATCCAGCCATCGGCCAGTGACGCTAGCGGTTGTCCGGCCCAGGCGATCACCCAGAGGGCCATGACCATGGGGTCAGTGAGGCACCAGACAATGCTCAGCAGGCAGTGCCTGGGCCGCCGCCCCGAACCAGTCAAGCCAGCGCACGCCAGCCACGAGGGCTGCCGTGATGCTAGCCCAGGCCGCGAATCCGACACAAAGACCATCATGGACAGCGAAAGCATGAGCAATGAGAGTGCGGCCCGGCGTGAGGCTGACTTGGGCAAGGTCGAGCTGCCGAGGTCGGCCACAGTGCGCCTAGCATCGGTACCGCAGACCCAGGGCCGACAGGACAGTAGCCGGGCCAGTCGCTGGGCACGCCCAGTTGGTGTGCGAGTCCTGGTCCCAGTCACCAGGACTGGATCGTCCGCGATAGTGACGGCCGCGACCATCGCCAGCAGCAACATGATCCGAGGCCGCTGGAACGTGATGAGAAGGCCTGACCTAACACTGGCGCGGCCACGTACGGTCCGTCCTCCCGAATCGGTTTGGATAAGCGTTAGCGTGACCGCGAAGATAGCGAACGACAGGGCATTGAGCAGGAACGCCCAATCCAGCCCGATATTACTAATAATAAGAACACACAGTACTGGAGCGATCGCCCGCCCGGCATTGTAGCTGACGAATTCATCGCCAACGCAGCCTTAGCCTCGCCTCTCGGAACCAGCCTGGCTACCATCGAGGTCTGGATAGGAAGAGCAAATGTGAAAGCCAGGCCGAGCAGGAGAGCGCCGATAACCAAGCGTCCTTCGGTAAGCGAGCCGTGGCGATCCATCACGGCGATTGTGGCGGCGACCACCGCTGAGAACACCTGCGTGCTGACCAACAACCTTCGGCCGCCGAGACGCCCGACCAGGGCCGCTGCAAAAGGGCCCAGCACCAGGGAGCTAGAGAATTGGGCGCACGCGACCAATCCCACATCGAATGCCGAGTGGGTCAGCTGGTATGCGACAAGCACCTGGGCGGTATTCTGCAACCAGGTGCCTAGGTCAGACACCAGGCTGCCACCGAAATAACAGAGGAAGCGCTGGTGCCTCAGTACCTTCCACGATGCGTATTTATTTTCACCCGGCGATACTCTGAGGGACCTGATCTGGTCTAGCGAGCTCCGTGCCTTACCGGAAGCGGGCTGAGCCTCTGCTTCCGCAGAGGCGGGTTCAGATCCGCCCGCCCAGCTGGGCGTCACCGCATGCTGCCGACGACGCGGACGACCGGATGCACCGGCGGGTCGTGTTGGCAACTGGCCGGGCCAGCAGGTCAGTCGTCCTCAGCTTGGTCCGGCCGGGCCGGTGCATGGTGACATGGACTCCCGGATGAGTGAGTAGGCCGGTGGCCCATCGGCCGTGCACCGAGTGATTCAACTAGCGGATGTCATTGACGCTGGGCCGACGAGCGTAGGGATTGCCCGCGGTTCCTGACTACACGATATTGTTATTTCCGTCATCGCTTCCATTGTTCATCTTCTATAAGGTCCGAAATAGATCTTTAAGGACGCCAGATCCTACCGGACCTTATGGCCTACATTTATGATGAACTGGTTTCGAGTCGGCCGGGAAGACGCTGATGGTAAGCCGAAACGGCTTGCCATCCTTGTCGAAAGCGGTCCGATGAGTAACAAAGACTGCGACCCGGGCCATCGTCCGGCAGCACGGAAGAATATCGATTCGGTGCTGTTGGGGGGCCGCACTGTGATTCTGTCCCGATAACCTCTCTGCTCAACGCCCACTGCTTCTTCAAGGTACCTGACCGCTCCTTGTTCTATGTTGCCCGGCTGCATGAGCAACCGCGCACCCCTTTCCACCAAGTCCATTGGGTAGAATGATGTCTGCAGCGACCACGGCGTACCGTCGATGTATCGTTTTTGGTGGCGGCTTACAACCGGCGTGTTCTTAGTCGAGCTCCAGCTCAGATGCTATCTCGGTGGTGGCGAGCTGGACTTCTACCTGCGGGTCGGTAAAAGACGGTTTCCGTCCCTTCGTCGTCGCCTCTGATATGTAGGCGACGCCTTCGCCTCCGCCGAAGCCTGTTTCAGGATCTTCGGTCAAGGTGGTGATATAAGGTGCGATCTTGTCAGTGACAAAAGTCCCCTGGCCTGGCCGGGTCTCGACGAGCCCTCGTCGGATAAGCCATTTCACCGCGTCCCGTATGGTATTCCTGGAGACCTTATGCTGCTCTATGAGCGCCTGCTCCGTTGGTAGCCTCTCACCTGGAGCAGGTTCGCCGTTTTCGATCTTTTGCTGAAGGATTTCGGCTATCTGGCGGTATTTCGGATCAGTCATGGCTAGCTCCGAGGAAGCCCAGGCTCTTGGTTCATGACAGATCGCGATGCGGGGGGTCGTGGGGAACGTCGCCGACGTTGATCAGGAACTTGTTCCGGTCTGCAGGGAAGACGCTGACCGTAACCCGGAACGGCTGGCCCCGATCGTCAAAGGCGGTCCTAGCGATCACGACTACGGCCACGCGGCCGTCACCTGGCAGCTTGAACTTCGCCGTTTCATCGTCGTTCGGCGCACGGACGGTGATCGCGTCCCGGTAGCCCTGCTTGATACCTAGTTTCTCTCCGAGGTAGACGACTGTGCCTTCGTCAATGTCGGAGGCCTGAAGCAACCGATCTGCGCCCCTGGTGACCAGTTCCATCGGGTAGTATGAGGTCTGCAGCGACCACAGAGTTTCGTCGATGGAGCGCCGCTGATGCCGACTGACGACCGTCGAGCCGAGTTCGATCCGTAGGGCCTCAGCGACAGGTTCGTTAGCCTGCTGAATCTCCACCTGCGGGCTGGTCGTGCTTGGCTTCCTGCTCGTGGCCTCGACCTCGGAGCCATAGGCGGCGCCTTCACCGCCCCCCAGTCCGGTACTGGGGTTGGCGGACAGCGTGGTGACGAAGGGGTCGATCTTCATCGTCACCTTGCTGCCCCGGCCGCGCTGCGTTTCCACCAGTCCTCGGGCGGTCAGCCACTTGAGGGCCTCGCGGATCGTGTTCCTCGAGGCGTTCCCGTACATCTCTCCGAGATGCTCCTCCGTCGGCAAGGGGGCGCCTCTGGCTAGCTTGCCCGTTTCGATCTTCGTCTTCAGGTCTTCCGCGATCTGGCGGTAAAGCGGCTCATCCATTTCTCATCCTAGATATCCCGACAAGGCCAACGGCTGGCTCCGTGGGGCTGAAGAGGATCATGCCATGCATCCTCCCCAGCTAACGAGAAGTACAACCTGTTTATCGCTCGTTGCTGTGGGCATATGCCTAAATGTAGGTACAGCAGGTACTGGAGGAATCATGGGTCGAAGTCTAGATGCTGAGTTGCTCGGCCGTGACGGTATGGACCAACAAGTTCGAACGATCTCCGTAGCTGCAGTCCTGCGCTGGCGCTCATGGCCGGGCAGCGGGGTCCGGTCAGGGCCACGGAAACCGCCGTTGGTCCGAGGTAAGGGGGCACCATGCCAGCTGTCGTTGCCGTAGCAATCGTCATCATCTTCAGCATGGGCGTGATCACCGGAATCGTGCTCCTGGTGAGCGTGGCCAGCCGCCGGGAGGATCAAGGACAACGACAGGAGGACCAAGGACAGGAGGGCGAAAGAGGCAACTGAGCCGGGAGGCGCCCGATCGGACGACCATGGCGGCCCGCCGCCTCACCAGGCTGCTACATACGCCGGCCTGGGGACGAGCTAAAGGGCCCGCAGCCATTTGGTGAAGTACCCGTCAGGCTCGGCCTGCCGCCCGTCCGGCCGGGAGGCGGGCGGCGGTAGCGGGTCACGCCGGGTACAGCAGATCGCGCGCCGGGCCGCGGGCACATTCGGCCCGGCGCGTGGCATATCTCAGAGCATCCAGGTGAAGGGGCTCCTGCGATGGAGACAGAGCTCGGGTGGGCATCCGTTACCGGTCAGCTCCGGCCCCGCCCCGGCTGGGCCCGCAACCTGAGGTGATGGCCGTGCTGTCGGGAATCGGGCCGGGGGTGGTCCGGGCGGCGGCGGTAATCCCGGCGACTTTGATTGTCTTGTTCGTCGGGCTGCTGTGGGTGGCGGGCTTGGCCTGTGGTGCTTCTCGGCGGCAATACGTGAGGGCTATCAGCAGCCAGGCCATGCGAGCCGTAGAGGTACTGATGGGGGCGCCGGTCGGCCCGCCGCCCCGGCCGGCGTGCGCGCGGTTGAGCGTCGCGGCGCGGGCCGGGCCGGCGTGGCTGAGGGCGCGGCCACCTGGGCGATGACAGGCACCTCATCAATGACAGAGGTGAACACTAAGCTCGGCAGCGTGCAGGAGACTTCAGGGCCGGGTGGCGGGGTGGCGTTCCCCTGGCCGCAGGGCAGCGCTACCGGGACCGGGTCGATGCCGGGGACGGCACCGGCCGAAGTGGTGGCCGTGTTGCTGGGGGAGGTGCCGGACTTCCCGTTCCTGCCCGAGTTGCCCGGGCGCGGGGTCGGCGCGGACATGACCGGGCGGACGGCGGCGCTGCTGGTTGACATGCCGGTGGAGACGACCGCGGGCGGGTGGAAGTTCGCGCTGCGCCCGGGCCGGGACCAGCGCCGGGCGGCCAGCCTGCTGGCCGAGGACCTGGATGCGGCGCAGGAGGCGGCCGAGGAGTATCAGGGGCCGTTCAAGATCCAGCTGGCCGGGCCCTGGACCATGGCCGCGACGATCGAGCTGAGCCGCAGCCAGAATCCCGCGCTGGCCGACCCCGGCGCGGTGGCGGACCTGGTCGCTTCCCTGGCCGAGGGAGTGGCCGCGCACGTCAGCGAGGTGCGCAAGCGGCTCCCGCGGGCTGCGATCGTGCTTCAGCTGGACGAGCCCGCGCTGCCCGCGGTGCTGGCCGGCTCGGTGCCGACCGCCAGCGGGCTGAACCGCGTAGGCGCGCTCGACCACACGGTGACTGGTGACGGGCTGCGCGCGGTCCTGCACGCCACGACGGCATTCGGCGTGGTGCACTGCTGCTCGCCCGATATTCCGTTCGGCCTGATCAAAGAGTCCGGGGCCGGGGCCATCGCCTTCGACCTGAGCCGGCTGCGGCGCGGGGGCGAAGATGGCGTCGCCGAGCTGGCCGAGGCGGGCCTCGGGATCTTCGCCGGGGCGCTGGACACCACCGCCCCTGAACGCATTACCGGGCGAGCATCGGCCGCGCCGAAGGAACTCGCCGCCCGGGTGATCGAGGTGTGGCACCGGGCCGGGCTGCCGCGCGCCCGGCTGGCCGATCAGGTGGTGATCACTCCCGCCTGCGGGCTGGCCGGATTCTCCGCCGCCGGGGCGCGGGCGGCGCTGGCCGCCTGCCGCGAGGCCGCCCGGATCATGCCGGAGCTGGCCGAGGAAGGACCGCGATGACCCGGGCCGGCCTGGCCGCGCTACCCGGCGGCTGAGGGTGGCCAGCCGAGTAGTGGCCGAGGACAGAGCGTAGGGACCGCGCTGACCCGCGGCGGCCGGCTGCGATGGTCGGCGGCTGAGGGTGGCGAGCCGAGGAGGGCACGTGGTGATCGGGGACGGGGCGCGGTGACCGAAGGGGGAGCGCGGTGAGCAGTCCGGACGCGGCGAGCCGGCCGGAGGAGGACGCGCACGTCGGTGCGGCCAGCACGGGAGATCCGCCGACGACGGAGGTTCCCGCGCCGGCCAGGTCTCGGCATGCCGAGCTGGCCGTGGACCTGACCGAGCACAACTACCGGTATCACGTGCTCGATTCGCCGCTGATCTCCGACGCCGAGTACGACGCGCTGATGCGCGAGCTGCGGGCGCTGGAAGACCAGTACGCCGAGCTGCGCACGCCGGACTCGCCGACCCAGAAGGTGGGCGGCCTGATCTCGACCGACTTCGCGCCGGTCGAGCACCTGCAGCAGCTGCTCAGCCTGGACAACGCGTTCTCGGCCGCGGAGCTGGAAGCCTGGTCGGCGCGGGTGGAGCGGCTGGGCGGCGCGGGCCCGTTCCTGTGCGAGGTGAAGATCGACGGGCTGGCGATCGCGCTGGTCTACCGGGGCGGGACGCTGATCAGGGCCGCCACCAGGGGAGACGGGCGGACCGGGGAGGACGTCACGCCGAATGTCCGTACCATCGCCTCGGTGCCGGCCCGGCTGGCCGGGACCGGCTGGCCGGACACCCTGGAGGTCCGGGGCGAGGTGTTCCTGCCGGTGGCGGCGTTCCTGGAGCTGAACGAGCGGCTGCAGGACGCGGGCCGCCCGGCCTTCGCCAACCCGCGCAACTCGGCGGCCGGGTCGCTGCGGCAGAAGGATCCGCGGGTGACCGCCACCCGGCCGCTGAACCTGATCCTGCACGGAGTGGGTGCGGTCGAAGGGCTGGACCCGCCGCAAACCCAGTCCGGCTGGTACGAGCGGCTGGCCAGCTGGGGGCTGCCGGTCAGCAGCCTGGTCAAGGTGGTACCGGACGCCGCCGGGGTGACCGACTACATCACTTACTACGGCGAGCACCGGCACGACCCGCCGTATGAGATCGACGGGGTCGTGGTCAAGCTCGACCAGCTCGACCTGCAGCGCGCGCTGGGCGCGACCAGCCGCGCCCCGAGGTGGGCGATCGCCTACAAGTACCCGCCCGAGGAAGTGAACACCCGGCTGCTGGATATCCGGGTGAACGTCGGGCGGACCGGCCGGGTCACCCCGTTCGCGGTCATGGAGCCGGTCAAGGTGAGCGGCTCGACCGTCGACCGGGCGACCCTGCACAACGCCGATGAGGTCGAGCGCAAGGGCGTGCTGATCGGCGACATGGTCGTGCTGCGCAAGGCGGGCGACGTCATTCCCGAGGTCGTCGGGCCGGTCGTGGAGCTGCGCACTGGGGACGAGCGGGCCTTCGAGTTCCCCAGCGTGTGCCCGGCCTGCGGGACCACGCTGGCCCGGGAGGAAAGAGAGGTGGACTGGCGCTGCCCGAACACCCGGTCCTGCCCGGCCCAGCTCCGGGAGCGGCTGTTCCACATGGCGGGCCGTGGCGCGCTCGACATCGAGGTGCTCGGCTACGAGTCGGTGACGGCGCTGCTGGATCACGGGCTGGTCCGCGACGAGGGCGACGTCTTCGCGCTGACCGAGGAGAAGCTGGCCAGCTGCCCGTTCTTCGTCACCAAGGCGGGCAGCCTGAGCGCCAACGCGGGCAAGCTGCTGCGCAACCTGGACGAGGCCCGGCAGCGGCCGCTGTGGCGGTTCCTGGTCGCGCTGTCGATCCGGCATGTGGGCCCGACGGCGGCGCGCGCGCTGGCCGCGGCGTTCGGCTCGGTCGAGGCGATCAGGGCGGCGTCCGCCGAGGACCTGGTGGCCGTGGACGACGTCGGGCCGACCATCGCGGGCTCGGTGCGGGACTGGTTCGAGGTGGACTGGCACGCGGCCATCGTGGCCAAGTGGCGCGAGGCCGGGGTGGCGCTGGCCGACCCGAATTTCGTCAAGCCGGTGGCAGCCGGGCCCGGGGCGGCCTGCGAGTCGGCGCGTGATGCGCCGCTCGCGGGGGTTACCGTCGTCCTTACTGGCACGCTCGACGGGTTCACCAGGGACGAGGCCGCTGAGGCGGTGCAGGCCCGGGGCGGCAAGGTCGTCGGCTCAGTGTCGAAGAAGACCGGCTTCGTGGTGGCGGGGGCCAGCCCCGGATCCAAATACGACAAAGCGGTCACGCTCGGCGTCCCCGTGCTGGACGAGGCGGGGTTCGGCGTGCTGCTGGAGGACGGCCCGGCCGCCGCGCGAGATTCGGTGCCAGCGGGGGGCGGCGAGGGGGCAGCGACGGATAGGGACGGATAGGCCAGCGCGTCACCGGCCCCTCCGCAGTCCGCCGGCTGCTGGAGGAGGACCCGATGGAGCCGGGGACGCTGAGGTAAGCGCCATTGGCGCCGGTGCCGGCCCAAGGGGGCTGCTACCAGCGCGATGTAACGGATAGTATGCAATTGGATTCGGGAAGTATGGTTTCTGCCGTAGGCTGCACAGGGAGCGCTTCCGGCCGGCAGCCCGTTGAGGACGCCTAATGAAGGATCCGAACGACACCAGGAACATTGGTCCCCGGATCGGCTCGCCGCTATGGATCTACCTGAGCACGGTAACGGTGGCCGGCCTGGTGTTCCTCGCCCTGGGGCAACTGCGCCTGGACGGACTGCGGGAGCTGGCCGGGCACCCGTTATTCTGGCTGCTCGCCGCGCTGATCGTGGTCGGGGAGATGCGCCCGATCCTCACCCCGGGCCGGTCCAGCACCGAGGCCCCAGTGGCGTCGCTGACGTTCAGCTTCGCCGTGCTGCTGTTCTGGGGGTTCGGCGTCGCCGCGCTGCTGCGGGCCGCGGCCACCCTGCTGGTCGGGCTGGCCCAGCGCAAGTCCGTGCACCGGTCGGTCTTCAACGCCGCGCAGGTCACCCTGGCCACGACGGCCGCCGGGCTGACCCTGGCCGCAACCGGGATCCGCCCGGCACCGAACGCGCCGTGGACCCTGGCCGGGCTCGCAGTTGCCGAAGGTCGCCCTGGCCGCGCTGGCTTACTTCGCGGTGAACTTCGGCGTGGTGGGCGTGGCCATCGCGCTGCACTCGCGCACTCCGATCCTGCGCACGCTCCGGGCCGCGCTGCCCTACCAGGCGTTCGTCAACCTGGTGCTGCTTAGCGCCGGCCCGCTGGTCGCCGTGGTGATGGCGGCCAGGTCGGCGGGCCTGGTACTGCTGTTCGCGTTCCCGCTGGCCGCCGTCTACGCCAACGCGATGATGTCGGTCCAGCGTGAGCACCAGGCCCACCATGACGAGCTGACCGGGCTGTCCAACCGCAAGCTGCTGATCCGCAAGACCGGCGAGGCCCTGGCCCAGGCGGACGCGCTGCAGGTCAGGACCGGGTTCCTGCTGCTGGACCTGGACCGGTTCAAGGAGGTCAACGACACGCTCGGGCACGCGGTCGGGGACCGGCTGCTGCAGATCATCGCGCACCGGCTCACCCACAGCGTCCGGCCCGGCGATCTGGTCGCCCGGCTCGGCGGCGACGAGTTCGCGGTGCTGCTGCCCTCGGTCCGGGAGGCCAGCGCGGCCCGCGAGGTCGCCTCCCGGCTGCGCGCCGCGCTGGCCGAGCCGATCCGGATGGAAGGCATGTCCTTCGGCGTCGAGGCCAGCGTGGGCATCGCCATCTACCCCGATGACGCGACCGGGTTCGAGTTGCTGATGCAGCACGCCGACGTGGCCATGTACCTGGCCAAGGAACGCCGCACCGGGGTGGAGCGCTACGTCGCCGACTCCGACCGCAACTCGCCGGCCCGGCTGGCCCTGCTCGGCGATCTGCGCCGCGGCCTGGACGCGGGCGAGCTCGAGCTGCACTTCCAGCCGAAGATCATGCTGGACTCCGGCCGGGCCATCGGGATGGAGGCGCTGGTCCGCTGGCATCACCCGGTCCGCGGGCTGATGATGCCCGGGCAGTTCATCACCCTGGCCGAGCAGTCCTACCTGATGCGCGACCTTACCTCCCAGCTGGTGGATCAGGCACTCGCGCAGGCCAGCGCCTGGCGGCGCGGCGGCCTGCCGGTCCAGGTGTCGCTGAACGTCGCGGCCCGTGACCTGCTCGACGACGGCCTGGCCGAGGTCATCGCCCGCGGGCTCAGCCGGCATGGACTGCCGCCGGACGCGCTGCTGCTGGAGATCAACGAGCGGGTCCTGACCAGCGAGCCGGCCTACGCCGCCGCGGCGGTTGAGACGCTGGCCGCGCTGGGCGTGGCGCTGAGCCTGGATGATTTCGGCACCGGGTACTCCTCACTGGTACGGCTGCGGCGGCTGCCGGTGCACGAGGTGAAGATCGACGCGTCGTTCGTCAGCAAGTTGCTGGTCTCCAGCGACGACAAGGTCATCGTGAAGTCCATCGTGGACTTGGTCGCGACCCTGGGGATCAACTCGGTGGCCGAGGGCGTCGAGTCAGCCGAGGTGGCCGCCGCGCTGCAGGCCATGGGCTGCCTGGCGGCCCAGGGCTGGTATTTCAGCGCCCCGCTGAAAGCGGCGTCCGCCAGCGCCTGGCTGGCTGAGCATGGCATCAGCGCCGCGCTGCCGCCCAGGCCGCGCACTCCTTCGGCTCCCGCGCCCGCGGCGGCCCGCGGGCCTGCCGCCGCGATCGTCCCGCCCCCGGCCCGGCGGTAATGCCGTCGGTCGGCCTGGCCGGCCGCCTCTAGGATGGCGTGCATGTCCATTACCCGCGAGGAAGTCGCCCACCTGGCCCGGCTGTCCCGGCTGGCCCTGACCGACGCCGAGCTCGATCACTTCGCCGGCCAGCTGGACACGATCATCGCGCACGTCGCGCGGGTACAGGAGGTAGCCGCCGACGGTATCCCGCCGACGACGCACGCCGCCGCCCTGGTCAACGTGTACCGCGAAGACGTGCTGACCCCGTCGCTCGGCGCGGCCGCGGCGCTGGACCAGGCTCCCGCGGCCGAGCAGGGCAGGTTCCGGGTGCCGCGGATCCTGACGGAGGACTGACATGGACACCGACCTGACCAGGATGACCGCGGCCGAGCTGGCCGGGGTGATCGCCTCTGGCGCGGCCTCGGCCGTCGAGGTGACCCAGGCCCATCTGGACCGGATCGCCGCAGTAGACGAGCGCGTGCACGCGTTCTTGCACGTCGCGGGCGAGGCCGCCGTGCGGGCCGCCCGCGCCGTCGACGAGCGGCGGGCCGGGGGCCAGCCGCTCGGCCCGCTGGCCGGGGTGCCGCTGGCGCTCAAGGATGTCTTCACCACCGCGGACATGCCGACGACCTGCGGATCGAGGATCCTGGGCGACTGGCGGCCGCCCTACGACGCGACCATCACCCAGCGGCTCCGGCAGGCCGGCGTGGTCATCTTGGGCAAGACGAACATGGACGAGTTCGCGATGGGCTCTTCCACCGAGAACTCCGCGTTCGGCCCGTCGCGCAACCCGTGGGACCTGAGCCGGGTCCCGGGCGGCTCGTCCGGCGGCTCGTCGGCCGCCGTCACCGCGTTCGAGGCGCCGCTGGGCATCGGCACCGACACCGGCGGGTCGATCAGGCAGCCCGCGGCGGTGTGCGGGATCGTCGGCGTCAAGCCGACTTACGGCGGATCGTCGCGGTACGGCGTGGTCGCGTTCGCCTCCTCGCTGGACACCCCGGGGCCGCTGGCCCGGACCGTGCTGGACGCCGCGCTGCTGCACGAGGCGATTTCCGGGCACGACCCGATGGACGCGACCTCGGTGGACGCGCCGGTGCCGCCGTGCGTGGCCGCCGCCCGGCAGGCCGACGTGGCCGGCCTGCATGTCGGCGTGGTGCGCGAATTCGCCGGCGACGGCTACCAGGCCGGGGTGCTGGCCAGGTTCGCCGAGGCGGTGGAACTGCTGGAGGCGCTCGGGGCCAAGGTCAGCGAGGTGTCCTGCCCGCACTTCAGCTACGCGCTGCCGGCTTACTACCTGATCGCGCCCAGCGAGTGCTCCTCCAACCTGGCCCGGTTCGACGGGATGCGCTACGGCCTGCGGGTCGGCGACGACGGCACTGCCAGCGCCGAGGAGGTCATGTCGCTGACCCGGGCCGCCGGGTTCGGGGCCGAGGTCAAGCGCCGGATCATGCTAGGCACCTACGCCCTGTCCAGCGGGTACTACGACGCTTACTACGGCAAGGCCCAGCAGGTGCGGACCCTGATCACCCGGGACTTCGACGCCGCGTTCGAGCAGGTCGACGTGCTGGTGTCGCCCACCACCCCGACGACCGCGTTCCCGATCGGCGCGCGGGTGGACGACCCGATGGCCATGTACCTGGCCGACCTGTGCACGATCCCCTCCGATCTGGCCGGCAACGCCGCGCTGTCGGTGCCCTGCGGGCTGGCGCCCGAAGACGGCCTGCCGGTCGGTCTGCAGATCATGGCGCCGGTGCTGGCCGACGACCGGATGTACCGGGTGGCGGCGGCCGTGGAAGGCGCGCTTGAGCAGCGGTGGGGCCACCGGCTGGTGGACGAGGCGAAGGGGCTTGAGTATGACTGACCACGCGGCCGCGACCGGGCCCGGCGCCCTGGTCAGCTTTGACGACGCGGTCACCAGGTACGACCCGGTCATCGGGCTGGAGACGCATGTCGAGCTGGGCACCAGGTCGAAGATGTTCTGCGGCTCGCCGACCGACTTCGGCGCCGAGCCCAACGAGTCAGTGTGCCCGGTTTGCCTGGGCCTGCCCGGCTCGCTGCCGGTGCCCAACCGGACCGCCATCGAGTACACGATCCGGATCGGCCTCGCGCTGAACTGCACGATCGCCTCGTGGTGCCGGTTCGCCAGGAAAAACTACTTTTATCCGGACATGCCCAAGGATTTCCAGATCTCGCAGTACGACGAGCCGCTGTGCAGCGACGGCTTCCTGGAGGTCGCGGTCGGCGACACCGTGGTCAGGGTCGGGATCGAGCGGGTCCACCTGGAAGAGGACACCGGTAAGTCGCTGCACGTCGGCGGGGCGGGCCGGATTCACGGCGCCGACTACTCGCTGGTCGACTACAACCGGGCGGGCATCCCGCTGGTCGAGGTGGTCACCAAGCCGGTGCCCGGCACCGGCCCGCTGGCCCCCGTGATAGCCCGCGCGTACGTCACCGAGCTGCGTGACCTGCTGCGCGCGCTGGGCGTATCCGACGTCCGGATGGAAGAGGGCTCGCTGCGCTGCGACGTCAACACCTCGCTGGCGCCGCGCGGCAGCGCGCAGTGGGGCACGCGCACCGAGACCAAGAACGTCAACTCGCTGCGCTCGGTCGAGCGTGCGGTCCGGTTCGAGATCGAGCGCCAGGCCGCGCGTCCTGGACGGCGGGTCCCGGGTGATCCAGGAGACCCGGCACTTCCACGAGGAGAACGGCACCACGACGGCAGGCCGCAGCAAGGAAGAAGCGCAGGACTACCGGTACTTTCCTGAGCCGGACCTGGTACCGATCGCGCCGTCCGCGGAATGGGTGGCTCAGATCCGGGCCGCGCTGCCCGAGCTGCCCGCCGCCCGCCGGGCCCGGCTGCAGTCCGAGTGGGGCCTGTCCGACCTCGATATGACCGCGCTGCGCAACGCGGGCGCGCTCGATCTGGTGGCCGAGACGGTGACCGCCGGAGCCGCGCCGGCCGCCGCCCGCAAGTGGTGGCTGGAGGAACTGTCCCGGCAGGCCAACCGGTCCGGCACCGAGCTGGCCGCGCTGCCGGTGACGCCGGCTCAGGTGGCCCGGGTGGCCGAGCTGGTCGAGACGGGCTCGCTTAACGACAAGCTGGCCCGGCAGGTGCTGGAGGGCGTGCTGGCCGGCGAGGGCTCGCCGGACGAGGTCGTGGCGGCCAGGGAACTGGCCGTGGTCAGCGACGAGTCGGCGCTGACCGAAGCGGTCGAGGCGGCCATCGCGGCTCATCCCGAGGTGGCGGCCAAGATCGCCGAAGGGAAGACGGCGGCGGCCGGGGTTCTGGTCGGCGCCGTGATGAAGGCGACCAGGGGGCAGGCCGACGCGACCCGGGCCCGCGAGCTCATCCTCAGCAAGCTCAGCTAACCGCCCGATCCGGCTATCCGCTCCGCTCAGCTACCCCGCTGGCGCCCGGCTAGCCTGGCCAGGCTAGCCCTGCTGGTTCTCAGCTGACCGGCCGGCTCAGCCGGGCTCGGGCTCAGCCGGGCTAGCCGGCCGGGAGCTGGATCGTGGTAGCGATCTTGGCGAAGGTCCGGCCATACCTGGCCAGGCTGTCCGTGCTCATCGTCACCGTGCACAGCTTGCCGTCGTGCACCTGGACGTACTGCTGATCGGTCAGCAGGCCCGACGTGGTGCTGAGGGTGAGCTGGGCCTCGGCCGCGGGGCTGCCCTGGATAGTGATGGCCTTGATGCTGAGATGGACCGGGTGGATGGTGGCGTACCCGGTCCTGATCGCCGATATCAGCGGGGCCGCCGACCCGTTGAGCTGCAGCGGCGTGGGCAGGCAGAAAGCATTGATGTTCGTCGTGAAGTGATGCGGCGAGGTCGTGCCGGAGGCGAGATCAGCGACCATCATGCCGTGCTGCTTCCTGATGGCCTGCAGGTCCTTTTCCAGGTTGCTGCCGCTGAGCTGGCTGGCGCCCTGGACGGCGAAGCGCTTCATGGCCTGGTTCAGGGTCAGCTTGGCCAGGTTCAGCCCGATCCAGCTGTCCGGCACGGCCAGCCACACCGCCTGTGAGCTGCCGACCCACTGGTAGCCCTTGGGCGGCGCTTGGGCGGGCTTGCCCCCGCTGGCCGCCTGAGCGGTGGTCACCGCCGGGCTGCTGGATGCGTGCGGCGTCCCGCTGGCTTTCGCCGCGGCGCCGGAACTCCCCCCGCCACAGCCGGCCACCGCCGCGCCCAGCCCGAAAATGAGCACGCTGGCCAGAGCCGAGCCCCTTACCCGCATCATGCCTCGCTCCTATGGTGAAGGTCGCGTCATTGGGAAAGGGCCGCACATGTACTGGCAAAGCCGGGCAAACCCTCGTGCCGACCTTACGACAGGAAAGGCCGGAATCCACGGTCGTAACCGAGACGATACGAACGAGCGCTGGGCCAAGGGACCGGCGGGGGGCCAGGACCGGCGGGACAGAGACCGGCGCGGGCCAGGGGCGGTACGTTTAGCTTGTGACGTCGTATCTGGGTCAGGTGATGATGCCCCGCTAACGGGGCCACCGCGCACTGCCAGGACGACGTCCGACCCGAGGCCCCGAAGGGGCCTCGATTTGTTTCGCGGGTCGGAGCCCCTGCCATCCCCAGGAGGTTCCGATGAGCTCAGACCGTATCTATGTCAGTACCGCGTGCCCCTACGTCAACGCGCGGCCGCATCTAGGGCACGCGCTGGAGCTGGTCCAGGCGGACGTGCTGGCCCGGCACCACCGGCTGGCCGGCGACCAGGTGCGGTTCCAGACCGGGACCGATGACAACTCGCTGAAGAACGTGCTGGCCGCCCAGGCCGAAGGACTCAGCGTCCAGGACCTGGTCGACCGCAACGGGCAGGCGTTCCGCGGGCTGCGCGACACGCTCCGGCTATCGACCGACGACTTCGTCGCCACCAGCAGCGATCCACGGCACCGGCCCGGGGTGGAGCGGCTCTGGCGGGCCTGCGCGGCGCGCGGCGACTTGTACCTCAGCGAGTACCAGGGCCGCTACTGCGTGGGCTGCGAGCAGTTCTACCAGCCCGCCGAGCTGGCCCGCGGGCGGTGCCCGGAGCACGGCACCGTGCCGGAACTGGTGGCGGAGCGGAACTGGTTCTTCCGGCTGTCCCGCTACGCCGGCCAGCTGCGGGACCTGATCGGCTCCGGCGCGCTGGCCATCAGGCCGGCCGCGCGCCGCCACGAGGTGCTCGCCTTCATCGAGGCCGGCCTGGCGGACATCAGCGTGTCCCGGTCAACCGGGCGCGCCCGCGGCTGGGGTATCGGCGTACCCGGCGATCCGGGCCAGGTGATCTACGTCTGGTGGGACGCGCTCGGCTACTACATCACCGCGCCCGGTTATGGCAGCGACGAGGCCGGCTACCAGCGCTGGTGGGCCGGGGCGGACCGGCGGGCGCACGTGATCGGGAAGGGCGTGCTGCGGTTTCACGCCGTTTACTGGCCGGCCATCCTGCTGTCGGCCGGGGAGCCCGTGCCGACCGACGTCCTGGTCCACGACTACCTGACCATCGAGGGGCAGAAAATCAGCAAGTCGAACGCTAGCTCCGCGGCAGCCGATCCGGTCCAGCTAGCCGGGGCGTATGGCAGCGACGCGGTGCGCTGGTGGCTGCTGCGCGAGGTACCCAGGACGGGTGACGCGGACTTCACCGTGGCCCGGCTGGTCGCCAGGGCTAACGAGGATCTCGCCAACGGCCTGGGCAACCTGGTGAACCGGGTGATCTCGCTGGTGCACCGCTACCGGGACGGCCAGCTGCGGCCGGCCCCGCCGGTCGCGGCTGGCGTTGGCCTGGGTGCGGGGTCTGGCGGCGGCTTGGCGGCTGGATCTGGCTCTGGGCTGGCGGGGTCTGGCGGCGGCGCGGCTGGATCTGGCTCTGGGCTGGCGGGGTCTGGCGGCGGCTTGGCGGCTGGATCTGGCTCTGGGCTGGCGGGGTCTGGCGGCGGCTTGGCGGCTGGGCCTGGCTCTGGTCTGGCGGCCGGGCCGGGGGCCGGGAACCCAGAGGCGACGAGCCCGGAGCCGGAGGGCGCCGAGGCGCTGGTGGCGGCCATCCGGCGGGCCGCGTATGGCCGGGCCGCCGCGCTGGCCGAGCTGGATTTTCGGACCGCCGCGGCCGCGGTCTGGGCCATCGTCGAGCAGGCGAACCGCTACGTGGAGCAGGCCAGGCCCTGGGAACTGGCCCGGGCCGAGCGGGCCGGCCAGCCCGGCGCGGGCCAGCAACTGGACGCGGTCCTTGGGATACTGATCGAGGCTTGCCGGGCGCTGGGCCGGGAACTGTCGCCTTTCGTCCCTGACCTGGCCGCCGCGATCACGGCGGCCTGCGATGATCATGGTGGTCAGCTGAGCCCGGCCCAGCCGCTGTTCCCCCGGCTCGGCTAACGAGCTACGTCCGGCAAACTGCGGTCCGGCAAACTACAGTTCGGCAAACAGCTAACGGTGGTGAGGTGCGGTGATACAGATCTGGGTGCCGACCGAGCCGCTCGCTCGGGCGCTGGACGGCCTGGACGGCATCGCGGTGGACGTGGTCGGGCCGGCCGCCGGCGACCTGCCGGCCAGCGCGGCCGATCTTGAGTTTTACGTCCCGCCGTTCACCCCGGACCGGCTCGCGGACAGCCTGGCGCAGGTCAGCAGGCTACCCAGGCTCAAGGTGATCCAGGCCCTGACCGCCGGGGTGGATACGCTGCTGCCGCTGCTGCCGCCGGGAGTCATCTTGTCCAACGCGCGCGGCGTGCACGACGCCAGCACGGCCGAGTGGGCCGTAGCCGCCATCCTGGCCAGCATCCGCCAGTTCCCCTATTTCGCCGGGGAGCAGGCGGCGGGCCGGTGGAGCTATCAGGGCACCGCCTGCCTGGCGGGCCGGCGGGTGCTCATCGTCGGCTACGGCTCGATCGGCGCGGCGGTCGAGCGTCGGCTGGACGGCTTCGGGGTGCAGATCACCCGGGTCGCGCGGCAGGCCCGCGCGGGCGTCGCCAGCATCGGTGAGGTCGGGTCGCTGCTGCCCGAGGCGGACGTGGTGGTACTGCTGGCCCCGGTGACGAGCCAGACCATCGGGATGGTCGACGCGGCCTTCCTGGCCCGCATGAAGGACGGCGCGCTGCTAGTGAACGCGGCCCGCGGTTCGCTGGTGCGGACCGAGGATCTCTACGCGGAACTGGCGGCCACGGCTGACCGCGGCCCTGGACGTGACCGAGCCTGAACCACTGCCGGCGGGCCACCCGATGTGGGCGCTTCCGAACGTCTTTATTACCCCGCATGTGGCCGCGTCCACGCCCGCTTCCGGGGCCGCCATGCTGGACTTTCTGCGTCAGCAGGTGCAGCGCTTTATAACTGGGGCACCGCTGGCCAATGTGATTACTGGTGCCTACTGAGTTTGTCGCCGGCTGTACGCCCATCCTCAATCAAAGCGTGACCTCGGGCACGTAGAGTAAACCGTACATCGCTCATCGCGAGACCGCGTTCAATATGCAGGCGAACCCCGCGACGCCTGGCGGTCCGGGATCCACGTCCCGGGTTTGTGAGCTGAGGCACAGAGTCGTGCGCTCCAACACTGCCGGACACGAGCCCGGCGGGCCTGAGGGGCCAGCCGGGCTCGTCTGGCATTTGGACGCGGCGGGAGGAGGCTCTGTGCGGTCGGACTCATCCGGCGGCGCGAAATGAGCCTGGCCGTATTCGCCTGGATAACGGCTGAGGCTCTAGTCGCTTGTGCGGCGACCGCATGCCTATGGCGTGCGTCGGTCGTCGCTGAGCCATTCGCTAAGAACGCCTATCAGTGGCTGGCCGCCGTGGCCGCGCTCTGGGGCGGCGGCTTCGCGCTCGGCGAGGCCCTGCCCGGCCAGGGACTGGCGGCTTCGCTGACGATCTCGGGGCTGCTGGCGTTCGGCGGGCTTATCGCCTTCGGCGCGGGGGTGTTCTGCATCGCGCGCGCCGGGCTCCCCGACGCCGCCTCGCCCGGGCCGCCCGCCCGGGTGACCGCGACCCAGCTCGCCGACGGCGGCCTGCTGACGGTGGCGCTCTTCGTGATCTGCTGGGCCGCCTTCTTCGGGGGGGCCTATCACCAGCTGGGCGTGAGCGCGGGCGGGTTCACCGTTGACCTGATCCACCCGGTCGCCGACATGCTCGTGCTGGGCGCGATCTTGGCCTATGTCGGCCGGGAATGGCGCAGCACGCTGCTGCCCTGGCTGGCGCTGCTGGCTGTGACCGTGGGCGATGCGCTGACGGTCTCGGCCCGGATCGCCGGGCTGCACCCGGGGACCTGGGCGCTGCTCGCTCAGCTGGCTGGCCTGGTCCTGCTGGGCGCGGTACCGCTGGCCCGGTCCCGGCCCGGCTGGCGGTGGCGGCCGCGGGCGGTCAGGATCTGGCCCGGGGCCTCGACCGGCACGGCGGCCGGGGCGGCCGCGGCGGCCGCCCTGACGATCATCATCTGGGCGCTGGCCGGCGGCTCGGCGACCGAGCCCGCGGTGGTGATCACCGGTGGATTCGCGGTGCTCCTGCTGGTGGCCCGGATCGCGGTGGTGGCCTGGCGCGAGCGCACGGCGTCCGAGGTCAGGCAGGACTCCGGCCGGGCGTTCGTGGAGCTGGCCGAGCGGACCAGCGACGTGGTCGTGCTCTGCGACGGCGAGGGGATCGTCAGGTACGCGAGCCCGGCCGTGGCCCGGTTCGGCTACCAGCCCGAGATGGTCGAGGGGACCCCGCTGTCGATGCTGATCCATCCCGAGGACCGGCTGCGCGGGACCAGGGTGGTCCGGGCCACGACCGAAGGCGCGCCGGATCAGACCCTCCAGTTCTCCTGCCGGGTCAGGTCGGCGGACGGCACCTGGCATCACGTGGAGTCGAACCTGGCCCGGCACCAGGAGCCGGGCCAGCCCGACCGGCTGCTGATCACCGCGCGGGACGTCAGCGACCAGGTCGCGCTGCGCCGTCAGGTCACCCACCTGACCTTCCATGACGGCCTGACCGGCCTGCCGAACCGGGCCTACATCGAGGAGCGGGCCAAGACCGCCGCCGCGCGGGCGGCCGCGTTGCCGGTGCCCGCGGCCGAAGCCGCCGCGATCTTTATCGACCTGGACGGGTTCACCGGGGTGAACGACTCGGTCGGGCACGGCGCGGGCGACCTCCTGCTGGCCCAGGCCGCACGGCGGCTGCGCAACACGGTGCCGGCCCAGCACACCGTCGCGCGCTGGGGCGGCGACGAGTTCGCGGTGCTCGTCGAGGGCGCCGCGAGCGCGCAGGAGAGCGTCGACATCGCCGAGCGGCTGGCCGGGGCCATCGCGGCCGAGCCGTTCCGGGTCGCTGGCCGCGATGTCTCGCTGACGGCCAGCATCGGCGTGGCCCTGGCCGACACCGATCCGCCCGAGCACCTGATGCGCAACGCGGACGTGGCCATGGCCCGGGCCAAGGAGTCCGGCGGGCGGGTCGAGGTGTTCGCCGCGCACATGCACGCCGATGTGGTGCGCCGCCTGGAACTGTCCAGCGACCTGCGCCGGGCCATCACCGACGAAGAGCTCGACCTCGAGTACCAGCCCGTGGTGGAGCTGACCACCTCGCGGGTAGTCGGCGTGGAGGCGCTGGTCCGGTGGACCAGGGAGCAAACCGCGGTGCCGCCGGTGGAGTTCCTGGGCGTGGCCGAGGAGTCCGGCCTGATCATGGCGCTGGGCGAGCAGGTGCTACGGGCCGCGTGCGCGCAGGCCGCCGCCTGGCACGCCTCGGGCTGGCCGGTCGGAATCTCGGTGAACTTCTCCCTGCGCCAGGTCAGCATGGCTGGCTTCGCCGACCTCGTGCTCGGCGTGCTGGCCAGCAGCGGGCTGCAGCCCAGCGCGCTGACCCTGGAGGTCACCGAGCGCGTGCTGGTCGAGGGCGCGGGGAACATGGTGGACGCGCTGGCCGAGTTGCGCCGCCAGGGAGTCAAGCTGGCCATCGACGACTTCGGCACGGGGTACGCGTCGCTGGCTTACCTGCGGCAGTTGCCGGTCGACATCATCAAGATCGACCCGTCCTTCGTCGCGGGCCTGGGCGCCGACGAGACCTTGGCCATGCTCACCTCCACCATCGTCCGGGTCGGCCGCGACCTGGGCATCGAGGTGGTGGCCGAGGGCATCGAGCGGCCCGAGCAGCTGGAGATGCTGCGCGGCATGGGCTGCGGCCTGGGCCAGGGTTTCCTGGTGGCCCGGCCGATGGCGGCGCGCGGCATCGAGGCCTTCGGCGGGCCGGCCAGGCCCGGGTGCCGCGGCGGCCTCCCGGCCCCTGATGCCGCCGCCTGGCATGGCCCCGGAACCGGTCGCCCCGGCCGGGCCTGGCCTGGTGCTGGCCGGGCCGGCCGGACCGGGCCCGGAGTCAGCGGCCGCCCTTGCTCCGGCGGACGGGCCGGGCGGCCCGGCCGAGCCGGAGGTTATGCTGGCTCCGGTGGCCGGAGCGGCGGCCGGGCCGGGGCCGGAAGCCGGACCTGAGCCGGACCCGGACGCGGCGCCGGGACCGCTGGCCGCGCCAGAGACCGCTGCAGCCAGCTGAAAGCCGCAGCTAGCGTCAGGTGTGGCTTTTGTGAATGTATTCACAAGCTGGGCTAGACTAGGTCGCCCGGCTGCCGCCGCAATGTCGTCAGCCGCCAAGTTATCTGCCGCCAAGTCGTCCGCCAGCACAGTCGTCCGCCAGCACGCTCCCGTCCGCCACCAACATGTCGTCCGACCGTCGCCCCGCAGGAGGGCTTGTGTCCGAACCGATCGTCCTGGTCGCCGAAGAGCTATCGCCCGCCGGGCTGGCGCAGCTTGAATCGGGCTTTGATGTCCGATTCGTCGATGGCACCGACCGGGCCGCGCTGCTGCCCGCCCTGGCCGAAGCCGACGCGGTGATCGTCCGGAGCGCGACCAAGATCGACGTCGAGGCGATCGCGCGCGCGCCCAAGCTGCGCGTCGTGGCCCGGGCCGGCGTCGGCCTGGACAACGTCGACGTCGAGGCCGCGACCAAGGCGGGCGTGATGGTGGTGAACGCGCCGACCTCCAACATCGTGAGCGCCGCCGAGCACGCGGTCGCGCTGCTGCTGGCCGTGGCCCGCAACGTCGCCGCGGCCATGGCCTCGCTGCAAGGCCGGGGAGTGGAAGCGGGCCGCCGTACACCGGGATCGAGCTGCAGGACAAGATGCTCGGGCTGCTCGGGCCTGGGCCGGATCGGGATGCTCGTGCGCCGAGCGGCTCGCCGCGTTCGGCATGGAGGTGATCGCCTACGACCCGTACGTGCGCCGCGCCGCGGGCCGCCGCAGCTCGGCGTCCGCCTGGTCAGCCTGGGCGAGTTGCTGGCGCGAGTCCGACTTCATCTCCGTCCACCTGCCCAAGAACGCCGAGACGACCGGGCTGATCGGGCCAAGCGAGCTGGCCAAGGTCAAGCCGGGCGTGCGCATCATCAACGCCGCGCGGGGCGGGATCGTGACGAGGAGGCGCTAGCCGACGCGCTGGCCGAGCGGCCGGGTGGCCGGGGCCGGCATCGACGTGTACGTCAAGGAGCCGTGCACCGACACCCCGCTGTTCGCGGCTGCCGAACGTGGTGGTCACCCCGCACCTGGGCGCGTCGCACGCACGAGGCGCAGGACAAGGCCGGCACTCGCGGTGGCCCGCGCGTCAGGCTGGCGCTGCAGGGCGAGTTCGTGCCGGACGCGGTCAACGTGCAGGCCGGTGGCGTGGTGGCCGAGGAGTCCGGCCGCTGCTGCCGCTGGCCGAGAAGCTGGGCCGGGTGTTCACCGCGGTGGCCGGCGGCGTCGCCGGTCCGGATCGACCGTGCGAGGTCCGCGGCGAGATCGTGGCCAACGACGTCAGCGTGCTGAAGCTGGCCGCCACCAAGGGCGTGTTCGCCGACGTTGTCGAGGAGCAGGTCACCTACGTGAACGCGCCGCAGCTGGCCGCCGACCGCGGCGTCGAGGTCGACCTGGCGACCATCGAGGAGAGCCCGGACCACCCCAATCTGGTGTCCCGTGCGCGGCACGCTGCCCGACGGCCAGGTGGTCTCGGTCGCGGGCACGCTGACCGGGCCGGCGGCAGGTCGAGAAGCTGATCGAGGTCGACGGGTTCGCCCTGGAGACTCGACGCCGGCCGAGCACTGGTGTTCTTCCGCTACACCGACCGCCCGGGCGTGGTCGGCATCGTCGGGACCCTCCTCGGCGAGGCCGGGCGTCAACATCGCCGGCGATGCAGGTGTGCCCGGCGGACAGCGGGCGGCGACGCGCTGATGATGCTGACCGTCGACACCGCGGTGCCGCCGCCGCTGCTGGCCGAGATCGCCGACGCGATCGGCGCCACGGCCGCGTCCACAGTGGACCGCCGACCTGACGGGCGCTGAGCTCGGGCTGGCCGGACGCCAGGACTGCGGCCGCTGCGCGGTCGCCTGACCCAGTAGCGGTACGCGCATGGTCGGCTCGCGACGCGTGGCGCGGATCGCGGTGGTGGCCGGCGACGGCATCGGCCCCGAGGTGGTCGCGGAGGCGCTCAAGGTCCTCGGGACGCGGTGTCCTGCCCGGCATGCGAGACCACCAGCTACGACCTCGGCGCGCAGCGCTAGCTGCGCACCGGGGAGGTGCTGCCCGGACTCCGTGCTGGCCGAGCTCGCCGGGCACGACGCGATCCTGCTCGGCGCGGTCGGCGACCCGAGCCGTCCCGCAGCGGGGTACTGGAGCGCGGCCTGCTGCTGCGGCTGCGGTTCGAATTCGACCAGTACGTCAACCTGCGGCCGTCCGGCTGTAGCCCGGGCGTCGGCTCGCCGCTGTCCGGGCGCAGCTCGGCAGCGATCGACATCGTGGTCGTCCGGGAGGGCGACCGAGGGTCCCTACATCGAGGCCGGCGGCATCATGCACAAGGGCACGCCCGGCGAGGTCGCGACCGAGGAGAGCATCAACACCGCGTCCGGGGTCGAGCGGGTCATCCGGTACGCGTTCGCGCCGGGCGGCCGACGCGGCCGCGCCAGAAGCTGACCCTGGTGCACAAGACCAACGTGCTGACCCACGCCGGCGACCTGTGGGCGCGGACGGTGGACGAGGTCGCGGCCGAATTCCGCGAGGTGACCGCCGACTACCGCACGTGGACGCGGCGGCGATGTACCTGGTGACCCAGCCGCAGCGGTTCGACGTGATCGTCACCGACAACCTGTTCGGCGACATCCTGACCGACCTCGCGGCCGCGGTCACCGGCGGCATCGGGCTGGCCGCCAGCGCGAGCATCAACCCCGAGCGGACCGCCCCGAGCATGTTCGAGCCGGTGCACGGCAGCGCCCCGGACATCGCGGGCAAGCAGAAGGCGGATCCGACCGCTGCGATCTTGACGGCGGCCATGCTGTGCGAGCACGTGGGGCTGACCGCCGAGGCGGCCAGGATCGAGCAAGCGGTCGCCGATGACCTGGTGGAACGGCAGGGGGCCTGGATGGCGCGGTCCACCCTGGAGGTCGGCGACGACATCGTGGAACGGGTCGCGGGCTGACCCGCGGGTGACCGCCAGGCCGGCGGGCCGGTGCGGGCCGGCTAGAACTCGCGGCCAACCTGGGCCGCTGCTGGTTTCTCTGGCGGGTGCAAATCGGCAAGATGGAAGTGCGGCGAACTTGGTGAGCGCCGCGGACGTGGCAACGGCGCTGCGCCCGCTAAGGAGGCACATCCGATATGACCTTCAGCCCGATCAACGACATCGTCTTCACGTTGCACCCGGCCCAGCGCCCCGTTCCTGCCGCGGAGCGGGACCGGTTGCTGGCCGAGCCCGGATTCGGCACGATTTTCACCGATCACATGGTGACCATCCGGTGGTCGAAGCAGGCGGGCTGGCACGACGGCCGCCTGGAGCCTTATGGCCCGGTGACCTTGGACCCGGCCACTTCCGCGCTGCACTATGCCCAGGAGATTTTTGAGGGGCTGAAGGCTTACCGGCAGGCCAGCGGGCAGATCGTGGCATTTCGCCCGGAAGCGAACGCGGCCCGGTTCAAGACCTCGGCGCTGCGGATGGCCATGCCGGTGCTGCCCGAGACCGCGTTCGTGCGGGCCGTTGACCTGCTGGTCGGCCAGGATCACGAGTGGGTGCCGGCCGGCCAGGACCAGAGCCTCTATCTGCGCCCGTTCATGATCGCGACCGATCCGTGCCTGGGGGTGAATCACTCCTCGCAAACCTTCCTATTCCTGGTCATCGCCTCCCCGGCCGGCGCGTACTTCAGCAGCGGCCTGCACCCGGTGTCGGTCTGGCTGGCGCAGGACTACACCCGCGCCGCGCTGGGCGGTACCGGGGCGGTCAAGGCCGGCGGCAACTACGGCGGCAGCTTCGCCGCCCAGGACCAGGCCACCGAGATGGGCTGCGACCAGGTGGTGTGGCTCGACCCCACCGAGCGCCGCTGGGTCGAGGAAATGGGCGGGATGAACCTGTTCTTCGTCTACGGCTCCGGGCCCACCGCGCGGATCATCACGCCCGCGCTGACCGGGTCGCTGCTGCCCGGCATCACCCGGGACTCGCTCCTGCGGATCGCCCCTGACCTGGGCATCGGCGCGTCGGAAGGGCGAATCTCGGTCGAGGACTGGCAGGCCGGCTGCGCGGCAGGGGACATCACCGAGGTGTTCGCGTGCGGCACGGCGGCCGTGGTCACCCCGGTCGGGCTGGTCAAGGGACCAACCGGCAGCTGGACGGTGGGCGACGGGGTCACCCCGGGGCCGGTGACCATACGGCTGCGCGATCACCTGGTCGGCATCCAGTTCGGCCAGGTCCCCGACCCGTACGGCTGGATCCACAAGATCCTCTAGCTGGCCAGGCGCGACGAGCCGGGCGGACTGGCCGGGCGGACTGGCCGGGCGGACAGGCCGGGCGGCGGGCGGCGGGCGGGCCTAGGCGCCCGCCTGCGGTGCGGGCACCCGGCCGTCCGGCGTGATCAGCGCCAGGCTGGCCGGCATGGTCTGCGGATACTTCAGGCCGGCCCCGGTGTTGACCGTCACGACCTGGTCGCTCGCGCGCAGCCAGCCCTCGGCCCGCAGCCGCCGCACCGCCGCGAAACAGGCCGCGCCCTCGGGGCAGATCCAGCTGCCCTCGGCCCGGGCGGCCTGCCGCTGGCTGGCCAGCAGCTCGTCATCGGCCACCGCGACCGCGGTCCCCGCCGACGCGCGCACCTCGCGCAGCACCAGGAACCCGCCGAGCGGGGCCGGCACGGTCAGGCCGAACGCCGCGGTCCTGGGCTCCGGCCACGGCTCGGTCTCCGGCGCGCCGCGCTCGAACGCGCGCACCACCGGCGCGCAGCCGGCCGCCTGGACCGCGACCAGGCGCGGCTGCGCCGGCCCGATCCAGCCCAGCTCGCGCAGTTCGCGCAGCGCCTTGGCGATGCCGATCAGGGCCACCCCGCCGCCCACCGGGCAGACGATGACGTCCGGGACCCGCCAGCCGAGCTGCTCGGCGATCTCCAGGCCGATCGTCTTCTTGCCTTCCAGCCGGTAAGGCTCCTTCAGGGTAGAGACGTCCTGATAGCCGGGCCGCTCCCTGAGCGCGGCCGCGACCAGGCGGCCGGCGTCCCCGATCAGCCCGTCGACCAGGTAGGTCTGCGCCCCGGCCGCGACGCACTCGGACCGGGTGATCTGCGGGGCGTCCTGCGGCATCACGATCAGGCTGGGCAGCCCGGCCCGGGCCGCGTAGGCCGCCCAGGCCGCTCCCGCGTTGCCGTTGGTGGGCATGGCCACCCCGGCCGCGCCGAGCTCAGCGGCCCGGGACACGCCCACTGCCGCGCCCCTGGCCTTGAACGAGCCGGTGGGCAGCAGCCCCTCGTCCTTCATCAGCAGCCCGGGGACGCCCACCTCGGCGCCGAGTCGGCTCAGCGCCAGCAGCGGCGTCATCCCCTCGCCCAGGCTGACCACCGCCCCGGCCGAGCTCACCGGCAGCAGCTCGTGGTAACGCCACAGGTCAGGGGCGCGCGCGGCGATCTGGTCCGGCTGGGTCCTGGCCGCGACAGCGGCCAGGTCATAGCGGGCCAGCAGCGGCGCCCCGCATTTGCAGGTGCCCTGCAGCTGGGCGGCGTCGTAACTGGCCGCGCAGCGCGAGCAATCCAGATGGCTCAGCGCAGAATACGACACCGGCAAGCTCAATCTCCTCCTACCTTCGGCGATGACCTGATCAGCCGCGCGGACCCGGCGGCGGCCCCCGGCCGCGAGCCGCTCCGCGTCCGGCGCGATCTCGGTCCACGATATTTCCTGACCGGCCGGCCCGGACACCAGGGCGGCGCCGCGGGCGGCCCGGCCCGGCCGGGCCGGCGCTGCGGGCGGGGCGCGTTGGCAGGGCGCGGGCCGGCCTCATACCGTGTTCGGATGGATGACAAGCAGATCATGCGGAACATCGACGACCTGATCAAGACCGAGCACGAGCTGCGCAGCAAGCTCGCCGCCGGCGAGCTGTCCGGTCCTGACGAGCAGGCCCGGCTGAAGGTCGCCGAGGAGGCACTCGACCAGTGCTGGGACCTGCTGCGGCAGCGCCGCGCCCGGCGCGAGTACGGCGAGGATCCTGACCAGGCCGCGGCCCGGCCGGTACCCGAGGTCGAAGGCTACGTGCAATAGCGGGCCCCTGCGGCCGTTGCGGGCTGGCCAGGCCGCGGTCCGCGCCGGCGTGCTGAGCGGCGGCCGCGGCTCAGTAGGCTCTGTCGTGGATCCAGACCGGTCCTGAGCCGAGACCGCGGAGGGCGGACGTGCGCATCGCGAGGTTTACCGTGGGCAGCGAGGTCGCCTACGGCGTCGTGCAGGAGGCCCCGCCGGACGGGACCGCGACCAGCCACGCGGCCGATGAGCTGCAGATCGCCGAGCTGTCCGGGCACCCGTTCGGGGTGGGCCAGACCAGCGTGCAGTTCACCGGCGCCCGTTACCCGCTGGCCGACGTCCGGCTGCTCGCGCCGGTGCTGCCCAGCAAGGTCGTCGCGATCGGCAAGAACTACGCCGACCACGCCAGGGAGATGGGCGGCGAGCCGCCGGACGAACCAGTGATCTTCCTCAAGCCGTCCACCTCGGTGGCCGGCCCGGTCGATGCCATCGTCCGCCCAGTGCGGCTGGCCAAGCAGGTCGACTTCGAGGGCGAGCTCGCGGTGGTGATCGGCCGGCTGTGCCGTGAGGTGCCCCCGGCCCGGGTGCCCGAGGTCATCTTCGGCTACACCTGCGCGAACGACGTCACCGCGCGGGACCTGCAGGCCAGGGACGGGCAATGGGCCAGGGCCAAGGGCTTCGACACGTTCTGCCCGCTCGGGCCGTGGATCGAGACCGACCTGGACCCGGCCAACCTGGAGCTCAGCACGCTGGTCAACGGCGAGGTGCGGCAGCACGCGCGGACCGCCCAGCTGCTGCACGACGTCACCGCGCTGGTCAGTTACGTCAGCGCGGTGATGACGCTGCTGCCCGGCGACGTGCTGCTGACCGGAACCCCGTCCGGCGTCGGCCCGCTCGAAGAAGGCGACGAGGTATCGGTCCGGATACAAGGCATCGGAACGCTAACCAACAGGGTGATCAATAGTGATTGAGGGCTCAGCCGTCCGGGTGCGCTTCGCGCCTTCCCCCAGCGGCGACTTGCACGTCGGCAACATCAGGACGGCGCTGTATGACTGGGCGTTCGCCCGGCACACCGGCGGGACGTTCGTGCTGCGGATCGAGGACACCGATTCCGCCCGGGTCACCCCGGCCTACATCGACTCGGCCCTGGCCACGCTGCGCTGGCTCGGCCTGGACTGGGACGAGGGGCCGCAGGCCGGCGGGCCTTACGGCCCGTACCTGCAGAGCCAGCGGATGGAGATCTACGCCGACTGGGTGACCACCTTGCTGAACTCCGGGGCCGCCTACCACTGCTACTGCACGACGGAGGAACTCGCGCAGCGGCGCGAGGCGGCCAGGGCCGGCGGCGGCCCGAGCGGCTACGACGGGCACTGCCGGCAGCTGACCGGCGCTCAGGTCGCCGCCTACCAGGCTGAGGGCCGGCCGCCGGTGGTGCGGCTGCGGATGCCGGATGGCTCGACCACGTTCACCGATCTGGTCCGGGGCGAGGTCACCTTCGATCACCAGCACGTGCCGGACTTCGTGCTGGCCCGGGCCGACGGCAGCCCGCTGTACACGCTGGCGGTGGCGGTGGACGACGTGCTGATGAAGATCACCCACGTGGTGCGGGGCGAGGACCTGCTGTCGTCCACGCCACGGCAGCTGGCCGTGTACGCCGCGATGGGGGTGGCTGAGGCTGACTTTCCTGTCTTCGCGCACCTGCCGCACGTGCTGGGCCCGAACGGCCAGCGGCTGTCCAAGCGCAACGGCGTGGTCTCCGTCAACTGGTACCGCGACCAGGGCTATCTGCCCGAGGCGCTGTGCAACTACCTGGCCTTGCTGGGCTGGTCGCCGGGGGAGGACAGGGAGTCGTTCACGCTGGCTGAGATGGCGGCGGAGTTCGACCTGGCCAAGGTCAACAAGAACCCGGCCCAGTTCGATGTGGGCAAGCTCCGGGCCATCAACGGCGACAAGATCAGGGCGCTGGCCCCGGCCGACTTCGCGGCCCGGCTCACGCCGTTCCTGCAGCGCCTGGGCAAGCTGGCCGACCCGCCGACGCCCGCGCAGGCCAGCCTGCTCGGCGCGGCGGCCCCGCTGGTGCAAGAACGCAGCGCCGACCTGGTCGAGGCGGCGGGCATGCTCGCGTTCCTGTTCGACGACGAGGCCGCGTTCGCGGTCGACGCGCAGGACGCCGAGCAGTCGCTGAACGCCAGCGCGGCGCCGGTCCTGCAGGCCGCCAGCGCCGCGCTGGGCGAAGTCGGGTCCTGGACGGCGGAGGCCATCCAGGGCGCGCTGCGGGCCGCGCTGGTCGACCAGCTCGGGCTCAAGCCGCGCACCGCGTTCGCCCCGGTGCGGGTCGCGGTGACCGGGCGGCGCGTCTCGCCGCCGCTGTTCGAGTCCATCGAGCTGCTCGGCCGGGACCGCGCTCTGGGCCGCCTGGCCCAGGCCCTGACCATCGCGGGCTGAGACCGGCGGCCGGCGGTCAGCTGACGCGGTGCGCTAGCTTAGCTAGCCCTCGCCGTCACGGTGATCGCCGTCACGCCGGTCGCCGCCGGACTGGCCGCCGCCGGGCGGCGGCCGCCGGCCAGGGCGGTTCTGCAGCCAGCCGGAGACGATCGCCGCGCCGGCCACGCCGATCGCCGAGGCGGCCTTAGCCGCCTCAGCCGGGAGCCGCAGGTCCAGCTGGGCCAGCGGGGACGAGCTGGTGACGGTCCGGACTCCGGCCGGCACGTCGATACTGAACTCGGCCGGGCCGGCGTCCGAGCGGGGCTGCAGGTCCGCCAGCTCGGTGCAGCTGGCCGCCCGCCCGCCGATGTAACCCACGCAGCGCAGCAGCACGCCCAGCTCCGGGTCCGCGATCACCGCGACCCGGTCGAAGGTGATCGCGCCGCTGGGCGCGGCCCAGCGGTCCGCGGCCAGGGCCATCCGGTCGCCGCTCCGGTGCCGGGCCCACAGCAGCAAGCCCGGGCGGCCCGCCACGTCCGCCTCGCCCGCGGCCGATACCTCCCAGTCCGACTGCAGCAGCCAGGCCGGGTCGGCCAGCCGGGCCCAGTCGTCGTCCAGCGGCTGGGCCGGGCCGGTCACGACCCGGTTGCGGTACCGGGTCTGCCGCCGCTCGCCGTCACCCGCGATGGCCAGCACCGACCGCCACGAGCCGGTCAGCTCGTCCAGCCGGTAGCGGTCTGGCATCGCGACGCGCAGCCGGCCAGCCCGGTAACTGATGCGCTGATCCGCCTCGCCGACCGCGTCCCAGACCGCGTCGGGGCCGAACACGCCGGTGAACGGCTGAGGTATCTGGGCGCGCAGCTGCTTGAACCAGTCCAGCATCACCTCCCGGTCGGTCCACTGCCGCACCTGCGCGGCGAAGTTCTGGCTGGGCCGGCCTGGCCCGCTGCAGCAGGCTGATCTCCTGGTCGGTGAGCGGCTCGGCCCCGGCCAGGTCGTCGGGCGGCAGCGGCCGCGGCATCGGCGGCCCAGGTTCGGCCGCGCGTCGCGGACTGTGCCGGACCGCGAAGCCCAGCCCGGCCGCGGTCAGGTCCGCCGCGGCGTCGACGACCTGCCCGAGCGGGCCCTTCAGCGGGCCGGGCTCGGCGGCCGGCGGACCGGGATCGGTCCAGGTCGTGCCCGGTGGCGGGGAGAACAAGGCCGGGTCGACGGCCGGATCCCCGCCGACGGTCAGGGCCGCGAACGCGGATGTCTGGACCAGCCGGCCCTGGTGCGAGGCCTTCAGCCCGAGCAAGAAACCCAGCTCGGCATCGACCAGCACCTCGACCCGGCCGGGGATCCGGCGCTGCAGCCGGGCCGGCCGCGCGGTAGCGGTCACCAGATAGCCGGCCCGGCCGCAGCTCTGCGCGGCACCGGAGGCCTCCAGCAGGTACCAGGCCAGCAGCCAGGCCGGGTCGAGCAACTGGGCCAGCTCCGGGTCACCCAGGCCGGCGTCCTGCCGGTGCGCCCACTCCCTGGCCAGGTGCCAGCACGACTCGCCGTCGCAGACGGTCAGGGTGTTCTCATCCGGCTGGCTGGCTTCCTCGATCCTGAGCCGGCCGCCCGGCGCCACCAGCACGGTTTTCATGCTCTCCCGCCACTGCGGCGGGTCCGGATCGCGCTGGGCTACCCTCGGCTCTGACCGCCTGCTCAGCAGCGCGACCGCAGCCGGATCGAGCCGCCCGGCCAGCTCGCCGCGCAGGCTCAGCCGGGTCCAGTCCGCCCGGTACAGCAAGGCGGCCAGCCTGGCGGGGCCGGGTGGCTCAGCTGGCCCGGGCCAGTCCGGCGGGTCGGGTAGATCAGGCACTGCGGGTTCCTCCTCGGGCTGACTGGCGCTCGTCAGATCCAGGTTAGGCCGGGCGGCGGACCGGTCGGCCGGTGCCGCTGGCGATCTAGCCCGGTTCCGGTTAGCCGCCGGGTCCGGCTTCGGCTAAACTGCACAACGCGCCGCCGCCCGCTTGGGCGGCGCCACCCATGGGGTATGGGGTAATTGGCAGCCCGACGGGTTCTGGCCCCGTTAGTCTAGGTTCGAGTCCTGGTACCCCAGCCACGTCGCTGAGCAGCGCGGTTACTCTGTCGAGTAGCCGCGTTTGGCGTTTCGCCCCGGTTTTTCCTGAGATCCGGCCCCGGGCCCGGCCGCTGCGGCGCCCGGCTGACCCGGCCGCGGGGCCGGACCAGCGGGGCGGGCTGCGGGTCCGCAGGATCCAGCGCGGTCCGGCGGCGAACCGGCATCACCGCCGGCCATCCGGCGGCTGGGCAGGCCGTTTGGCGGGACCCGCCGGGTACGCTAGCCTTGGTGCCCGGTCGGAGTCGCAGGATCTGTCCGAAGCCTGTATCGCCAGTTCCGTTGTGCTCCAGCCAGTCCAGCCGGGCCGTAGTGTGGCCCGCGGATGAGGCCCCGTCGTCTAGTGGCCCAGGACGCCGCCCTCTCAAGGCGGTAGCGCCGGTTCAAATCCGGTCGGGGCTACTCGTTGAGTAGCAGGTCGCAGGCCTGATCGCCGGTCATGGCGGTCAGGCCTTGATCATTTGTCCGTCGTTTGTCCGTGAGTTCTGGCGTCACGGCGAGACCGTTGGCGGCACACGATGAAGGTCATCGGCACGTCTGCGGAGGCGGAATCCGGGTCGGCGTGAACATGACCGTTGCCGCCGTTGGCCTTACCGAGCGGGTGGCAGCGGCGCTACCTAGCACAGAAGGGCATCACGAGGGATTCTGATTCCGTACTACCGGGTTCGACCGGCCCGGCCGGCCAGAGTCATCGGCCGGGCGTCGGGCGAGCCGCCGGCGGGTTCTTTGCCGACACGATCTTTGTTTCAATGAGCGGGAGAACTGGGCATGCGTCGCCTGACGGAGAGCGTGGTTCCTAATGTCTTTCGCGAGCACTTCCGTGGCGTCAAGCGGCGGATCCGGGTCGTCGCTCACCTGGCTCTGGATCCTTATCGGTGTCGTTGTACTCATCAGCGTGATCGTTTTGGTACTGGTCGGACGCCGTGTCGGGCGCTATATCGGGCGCGACTCCGTGGTCGTCGGCGGCTGGCTTTCCGGCGCCATCGAGGCGTACGAGAAGGGATCGGCCCTCCATCAGTCGATCAGCGCGGCTCAGCGACCAGATGCGCTGGCCGAGGACAGCGGCACCCGCTGGTCCGATATCCAGCGCCGCGCCGATGACCTCGCCCAGGCGCTGCACGCGCTGCGCGAGGCAGCCCCGGAATCGGAAGACCGGGCCCGGGTCGCCGATGCGCTCGGGCTTCTACAGTCACTGCGTTCCGCAATAGACGAGCAGAAGGTTTCGGGCGGTGCCGACGCAGGCCAGGCGGAGATCGTTCGCACCAGGCTGGATGCGTTCGAGGTGTCGTTGCGGAGGCTCCGCTCGCCCGAGGAGCACCTTTGGTAAGCCAGCCATTCTGCGGCCTCTGGCAAGGCCGTCAGTGGGCGCTGAGCGTTACGAACGCTTCGGAGGCAGGAAGCGTTCCGCGTCGGGCCGGTCGGCCCAGCTGCTGGAGACAGCCGTCGTGACCGGGCCCGTCCCGCTGGCACAGCACGCGGGCGGCTGCCTCGCTCATGGCGCGTAGACCAAGGCGCACTCGTGCGCTGGCTGCTCGGCACTTACGGAAATCGGGGCGGGCCCGCGCGATGAAAGCACCTACGAGGCTCTGCAGGCGCCGCTCGGCTCAGGACAGGTACGCAGCTGGCTGCTACTGCCCCGTTTTCTCGGGCTGATGGTCCTGCGGGCCGCTGGCTCAGAAGCCTATTTTCGCTTGCAGATGCAGAACTTGCAGATGCAGAACAGGTGGCCCGCTGGGTCCCTCATGACCACCAGGCCGTCTTGACGGTGGGGCTGGTAGTCGGGCGTGGTCGCAATCGATCATCACCACTCTGTCCTCGGATGGCTTCGTGGTGCTGTGCGCCCCTGCCAAGGTTTCAGCGCCTGGTCAAATCCAGGTCGGGCCGCTACAGATCGTCGGGCAGGAGCCGGAACCACTTGTGCGGAGTGAGAGGGCGTATCGCGCGGAAGTCCCGCCGGTCGAGCGTGAGCACCGCATCGGTCCGGTACTGGGCCGCCAGCCCTACATTGACCGCGTCGGCCAGGTCCAGGTCGAGACTGGCGTACTGGCGCTGGACCTGGCGTGCGGTCTCCAGGATTTCCAGGCCGGCTTCGGGGATCTGGAAGCGCAGTTGCCGGACCTGGGCGATGACGAACTCGATGATCGCCGTCCGGGCCCGTGATCCGAAGCGGGCCTTAGCCAGGTGATCAACCTCGGTGAGCACGAGCGGCGAGATGATCACCGTTCCTGCTTGATCCAGGATTTCCCGGCATGCTGCTGACTCGCGGGCACTGCGGTCGGATGCCGCGATGATCCCGGAGGTGTCGGCGACTACAATCACGAGCGGGCAGCAGCCCGGGCGACAGTCTCGGTGACCTCATTGGTGGTGGCGATCTCGCCGGTCCCGTCGAAGGTGGGCCAGTCGAGGGAACCCTCCCACACCCGGTTACTCATAGCGGCCAGGTGAATGCCTTCACGGATGATCTCTGCCTCTGAGACGCCCCGGCGGGCGGCGATCTCCTTGATCAGCGCAAGATCGTCGGCGTCGGCATAGATGTTCGTTCGCTTGAGCGACATGTACCGATGCTAACACACGTCATGTCGGTCGATCTCACCGCAGGCGGCCAGGAGTTGCCGGGCAGATGTTGGGCAGGCGGGCAAGTGCTGACCTGGAGTGAACTGTGATGGGAGATCCCTCAAGGCGGTAGCGCCGGTTCAAATCCGGTCGGGGCTACTCGTTGAGTAGCAGGTCGCAGGCCTGATCGCCGGATACGGCGGTCAGGCCTTGATCATGTGTCATCGATTCGTCATCGAGCAGCGCCATTTCCTCGACGCCCTTCTCGTCCGGCCACTGCGCTAGGTCCTCCACCAGCAGGACGCGCGGCTCGATCGCCGTCGGCAGGTCCCAGCCGCCGGGTGACGCCGGCTCCGCCCCGCCTGCACCGACGTTGCCGAGCGCAGCCCCGCGGTTTCGCGGTCGCGAGGATGGCACCCCTGGAGAGTGATCATGGGCAGGCAACCGGTGGTGGCTCGGTCCGCACGTCTTGACACATGTCGATATCGGAATACATTGGATCGGTGGCCCGCGCTTCGACAACGTCGGATGTCTTCAACGCGGTTGCCGACGTCCACCGTCGCGAAATCCTGGACGTGCTGATCACACGGCGAGAAGGCGGTCGGGGCGATCGTGAACGACCTCTCGATGTCTCAGCCCCAGGTCTCTAAGCACCTACGGGTGCTCAGTGAGGTGGGACTCGTCAGGTGCCGGGCGGAGGGTCGCCGCCGGATGTACCGCCTGGCACCGGAGCATCTTCGGCCCGTGCACGACTGGGTGGCCAAGTATGAGCAGGCGATGAACGACCGACTGGATCGGATGGACGACTACCTCCAAGAGCTACAACGACAAGGAGACGGCAGTGATACCTAATCGGCATGGGTCGGCAGTCATCGAATTCCCGAGTGAACTCGAGATTGTCATCACTCGAGAGTTCGATGCCCCGATCGCTCTCGTCTTCGACGTGTTGACGAAGCCCGAGCATGTGAGCAAATGGGGCGCTACACCCCCGGACCAGATGACGGAGTGCTCGATCGACCTGCGCGTCGGAGGGAATTACCACTCCTCCTTCGTGACCGAGGACGGAACCGTGTGCTCGTTTCGCGGGACCTACTTGGAGGTCGAGCCGCCGATCCGGACCGTGGAGACGTGGCTGTTTGAAGGTTGGCCGGATGCGGAGGCGGTCGAGACCATGCAGCTGCACGAGACTGACGGAGTGACGACGCTAACGATGAGGCTGGCGTTCCGCGACAAGGCTGGCCGTGACCACATGACCGCGGTTCGACGGCCAGCAAGACAGCTTCGACGAGATGGAAGACATCCTCAGGTCACTACTCGACCTGGAACGGTCTCTGAGTAGCTGAGGTTCGAAGCCAGGCCGCGCCTGAGGCGAACTGCACTTTCGTAGCCGCTGGGCGCGCTGGGATCCGGCTGTGCTGACCCGCTGGACGGTGGTTCCGGCCCGGATAGCCTGAGGAACTGCCCAGGCCCGGCGGGACAAATCCTCGAACCGGCGATAGCGCCGGTTCATGCTGGCCGAGCGCGACAGCCCGCCCGAGTACATCGTGATCGCCACGTCACAGCACAGGGTTGACACGGACGGTTGTGTTCGCTTGGAGTCAATGTCGCCGAAAGGACATTATAGCCCCCATTCCGGCAGCGGCCGCGCCGAGGACTGACAGGATGATCCCGATGCCGGGTGTGAGGTTGACGTGGGATGATCCGAACGGGCCCGTCTCATCTGTTCCCACGGCTCCTGCGGCGATGATGCCAAGGAAAGTAAGTAGTGTCAGAGCGGCTGTGATAAGGGTCAGGATGCCTGAGATCAGTCTCGCCCGGACTGATCGCGCCCGCATGATGATGCCGAGGCCGGCAAGTATCAGGCCGAACACCGCTGCGGTATCTTTCGGTGAAGAATTAACCGCATATATGGACGGTTGTGAAGAAGACAGGAAAGGAAGCAGCGAGCCGAGGAAGACCGCACCGCCGCCTGCGATCGCCCACGTGGCAGCGCGGAGTTGCCTGACCCTCGCGGCAGGGTCCTCGACCCAAAGCTGCCAGCCGGGCGGCGGGTCGGGCCAGGTAGGGTCGGGCTGCCATCCGGCGGGCGGTACCCAGTCTTGCGGGACAGGCGGCCAGCCGGGAGGAAGGTTAAGCCGCTTTGCCATGATGCTTCCTTTCTGGATCGGCAGCGGGGCTGCGGGACACTTACGGAGCTGAAGCTGCCCCTTACCGTCCCCGCACTTCAGGTCTACGGCAGATATATGCCACTGATGGCCACGATTTGACCGCCATGGACGGTGAATTGGAGCAACTCATCTTTACCGGGGATACTCCCCACCATTTGCGCGAACTCCTTGAGACTGAACCGGAACGGGTCACCCTGCTCAGGCCGCGAAGTATAGTCATTGAGCTTGTGCCAGTCAGTGATGCGCACCGACTTCGATGCCGTGCCGGCGGCCACCATTTTATCGTCCTTCAGATAATAAATGTGACACAGTTCGCCCTCCGGTGGAACTGGCACGCCATTCTGCTCGCAGAGTTGCTGTGCATTGCCGGGGCTGTCAGCGAACTCAACCCGTGCGAATTGCAGCTTCCGGGAGGATGTGTCGAACGACCTGGCATAGCCGTAGTACGTTCCGTCGGCCAGCGGTGGCGCGACCGGATTGAGCCCCACCGTGACTTGCGTAACGTCGATGCCAAGGGCCCTTAGCGCGGATGCCGCCTGTGCCTCTTCGGCTTCCGGAATTATTTTGAGGTCGCTCGCGATTCCGTTGGCCATTTTCGTGACGTCATCGCCCATGCCAGCCAGCTCGTCGATCAGGCACTTACCTTCCAGGCTCATGACCAGCTTGAGATCGGCCGGGAGATCCATGAGCGTGTCGCTGCGCTGCAGCGCGACCGAACCGGCCACGGCGTCGGTCACGCAGGTGGCCACTCCGAGCACCGGGTCGATGTCGGCCCCCATCTGGCCCGCGGCTTTGAGTGCCGGCACTGCCGCCTCATAGGCGTCCTGTCCGATCTTCTCGCCCACTGCTTTCACCACGTCCGCAAGCACTGGCTTGAGCACACGATCGGTGGCCTTGGCTTCGGGAAGGAACACATCTGTCGCGAGGACAAACGCGATGTCTGCCCCTACCGCTCCCCAGTCGATATAACCGTGGAACTGAATGGGCAATCTCGCGTTGGACGAAACCGTGAGACGCGCGAGTTCGTCACCCACGACCTCCTCCTTGTTGAACTGCATCCAGAAAATATGACGGAGCAGGTCCAACAAGGTAGGATTATCGGGCAGGTCATCGAGACCCACGCCGACGTCATGATTCGGCAGCAGCAGGATCGGGAACGCGAAACCGTTGCTCATCTCCAGGCGAGTGTATCCGGGCCGCAACGAAATGCCCTCCGCACAGACTTTAAAGAGCCGCCCGTCGGTACCGTCCCGCTCAAACGCCGTCGAAATCGTGCTCGCCGGGTCGCACTTGAGCTTCGGTGCTTTCGCGAACACGGCGTCAAACGCCGTCTGCTGAACACCGTCCACGAATTTGCGGACTGCGGGGATGAATCCCAGCGGTCCCAGCGCCAGAATCTGGCCGACGCTAACGCCCTGATGGGCCGCCCGCTTCACGGTGTCGAGGAATTCCCCGTACTTTGAGAAGTGCGGCGCCACCGCCGTCACTTCGCCTCGCGTCACGTTCACAGTGCTTGGCAGGTGTACGAAGGCTTTGAGCTTCGGCTCGTAGACAGCGATGTAGACATCCCGTGCCACCGATTCGGCTAAGGGCTCGGGCAACTTCATCGTCACCTGTGCCCGGTTGCCGGCAATGCTGCCGCCGACCACGTTGATGTTGGCGATCGCAAGCGCGTTCGCGAACGGGTCCAGCCGGTAAGCCGAAGCCGGAAGGGCGATAGGCTTCACGGCAGAAAAGCCGAGGCGAGCCTCGCCTCGTACCGCACCTTTCGGAACCGTCACCTTAACGCTCCCGCCGAGCCCGGGAACCACGCCGCCGCCGGCGCCGATCTCCGTCGCGGGCGCCTTAGAGCCTCCACTGCAACCGGTCAGCGTAACCGCTCCGAGGACCAGGGCGAGCACTGCGCTCAGCGCTCCCGCCGGGCTTCGAGCCATTTCCCCGCCCCTTTCTTTGAGTTGAGCTCGGCGAGCAGCTCTCAGGTGTATATGGCGATCACCCACCGATTCGGATTCTCGGCGCGGAATCGGTGAAGACAGCATTCGTCCCCACCGGGGCAGTAGTCAGAAATTGGCCGTTCCTCGTCGCGGATTCCCATTATTATGACGCTCAAAGCCCGTGATGGGGTTACAGCCCGCACCAGGTGACTGGAGTCAACAAGAGAAGGTGACGTTCTCCAGGTTTGTGGACGCGCGGCGCCGCGCCGAAACCGGCGGGGATCCACGTACCGTGCGGCTGGTCGCTACGCCGCAGGTCCCAACTGGGCAAGATGCTCACCAGCAGGCGCCTGCCGCCCACAACGAACCTCGTCGCGCTAGGGCACTGTCCACGAACACTCACCGCATGGGCGGCCTGAGGCGCCGGTCACGGACGCCTCGGGATCGGCCAGACGTGGCAGACTTCAGGATCGCCAGTCAAGGTGGCCGGCCTGCGGCGCCTGGATGATCTGGCCGCCGCCCGGGTACATCACGACGTGGCCAGGATTGGCCGCTGACTTGTGCAGGCGTCCGGCAGTGCGGGTCGCGCCCAGCGTGTCGGCGTGGCGAATTAGGGGCGCTTCACCTTCCCCCGGCTAGCCGATGCTGGCCGCCAGGTCCTGATACGGGGGGACAAGTACGGCCCATCGCGCCTCGGTGTCGCCCCGCTCGCGCCCCGCGAGGCAGGCGGCGAGATTCTCGGCGTGGATCTGCCAGCCGGCCCCGTAGTAGGCGACCGCGTCCAGTGGCATGCCCCGCACCTCGATGACCAGGACGGTGTGGTCGCCGTCGGCGGTCAGCGTGGCCTCAAGGACCGAGTCGTACGGCGGCACGCCGTTGCCGCGCTGGTAGGACTCGTCGGTCTCCCTGGTGGTCACCCGCAACCGCCGAGGTGGCTCGCACTCCTCCACCCGCCCGGTGTGGTCCGAGTCAGCGTCGCCGACGTACAGGCGGAACTGCCCGCCGGGCTGCAGGTCGCCGTCGACCCGCCCGTACCAGCGCGCGACGCGGCCGGGATCGGTGATTGCCGACCACAGGTCGTCGATCTTGGTGTCGTAGCGGTCTTCGATCCGGACAACGCCCTTGCCGTCAGCCGATCGCAAGCTGCCCAGGAGGCGGGCAGGCGGGCTTGTGCTACTGGTCACGTGGTGCTCCTTCGTTCGCGTTTTCCCCGGGCGATCTCGGTGTGCAGTGCGTCCAGCCGCTGCTCCCACAAGGCCCGGTACCGGGTCAGGTACTTATCGATCTCAGCGAGAGGCTGGGGGCGGAGGCTGTAGACACGCCGCTGCGCATCCTGGCGGACCTCGACCAGCCCGGCTTCGCGCAGCACCCGCAGGTGCCGCGATACCCCGGGGCGGGCAATCGGCAGCAGCGCCGCCAGCTCGCCGGCTGTGGCCGGGCCGCGGTGGAGCGTCTCCAGCATCGTGCGCCGGCTCTCGTCCGCCAGCGCCCGCAAGGCGGCTTCCATGAGACGAGTGTACCAATATTGTTACGTAACTGTCCAGGTACATACGCCCGCATGCGAGTACGCGCGCAACCGGGAGAAATCCGATCAGCGTGAGCGCTGGGAGCGGATGCGGGGCCGGCTGACGGCGCGGTTGCTCGCCGGCGCGCAGATCCAGGACGGGGAGAACGTTCTCGACATCGGGTGCGCCGGTCGGCGCGAGCCTCCGCACGGGTTGCTAGCGGGTCGGCCGCGGAGATGCTCCGGCGTCATCGCGGGGTAGTCGGCCAGTCTGGCGTACAGCAGCGGCGAGGCAGCTTCAGTATGGCTCGACAGCCGTCTCATCGGTCGGGCTGGCACCGATACGCGCGGCTGCCGTGTTGGCCTTCCGGGCGGTGGGCATATGCCGGGCGGCGGCCGCGAGGCCGAAGACCGGCATGTTGCCGTAGAGCGCCTCGTATTCGCCGGCCCGGACCCTGACGACGAAGTCGCCATCGATGTCTGCCGTGTAACGGCCTCGCTGGACCTCCAAGGCACTCCCCTCCTCCTCCTCCGCGATTCACATTGCGATCAGCATGAACCAGGAGCGCCGGCTCGGCGCCAGAACCAGATGCGGATCCTGAACCCCGGCCGAATACCCATATGGGCGACCGCCAACCCGGTTGCGGCAACTACCAAAAAACCGCCCAGGCGGATCTAGTGCGCAGCTGTTCGTGTCACAGATTGTCGCAACAAGTAACCGACTGTGTCCAACGGGCCGGCCCGGTGACCGGCGGTCACTGCGGCATCCGCGCCGCGGCGGGCCGGACTTCCCGGGCCCTACTTGCCGGGCACACCCAAGAAGGTAAGGGGGTGGTCAGTGGCGGGTCAGGAAGAGGACGTGGCTGTCCTTGATCTGGCCTGGCTTGTCGAGCAGTGCGGCGAGGGCGCTTGTGATGGCGATTGAGTAGCCGCGGTCTTGGGGGAAGGTCTTAGTAGAGACGAGGATGAGGCCGGCGTGCGCTTGCCCGGCTGCCCGGTACTGAGCATCGAGGGGTATGAAGTCCTTTATGTTCGCGGTGACCAGGGCGCGTCCGGTGGCCGCCGCGTAGGCGAGGATCTGATCGTCGGGCAGCGAGATGAGCGCCGGGTCGGCGACTGTTGCCAGCACATCGTGGCCCTTGGCGCGTAGCTGCTCAGCGATCGTGCCTGAGAACATCTCGTCGAGCAATAGCGGGCTGCTCATCAAGCTACCCGGCGAGCAGCTGGCGTTCGCGTCGCCACGCTCGCTCGGCGGTGTCTTCGGCCGTGTCAGCCGCGGCGATCTCGGCGTCGATCTCCTCGGGATAGGAAGCCCAGTACCCGACTGCGATGAGGATAAGGCGAAGGGGGGTGCCGGTGTTGCTGGCGATCAGAGCGAGCAGATCATCCTCGGCCAGATCGGGCTCAGCGTTGCGGGCGGATCTGACTGCGCGGACGACCTCCCATACGTCGGGCCCGCCCGCCAGGCCGCCCGCCGCCCGGTTGGGCCGGGCCGGAACGTGACCCCGGGATGTTCGTTAGTCCGGAGGGCCTCGTCGACCAGCCTGTTCGCGGCGGATGACAAGGACATGCCGGGGTTCGCTGCGACGAACGAGGCCAGCCTGTCCGCGACAGGGCTATCGAATCGGACTGGCGTGGCGGTACGCTTACTCATGACTACATGGTAGTCGATGTGAGTTGCGCTGACAATGAAGGCCAGGGTTGCTGCTCTTGGCCCGCCGGGCCGACTGCCTCAGATACGTCGAAAGCCGAGGAGACGCCAGATCGCGGGGCACTGAGCAGCTGGCCGCTAACGGGGTGAGCTGCAGGCCTTCGCGGAGGTGACTGCCATCGGGGTGTTGGTGACGTCAGCTGTCTGGGCAATCCGGTCCGCGCCCTCGCTGACCAGGATGTGGGTGACGTTCCGCGTCGGCTAGTGTGAGCTGTTCATCTGGGCGGGAGGCCGTTTTGGCTGCTCCGAAGGCTAGGTGGGGGCTCGGCTTGGCTCCTCATGTGGTGCGTCGCCCCCTGGGCTGGGATCTCGCTCCGGTCGAGGTCTTGCGGCTGGTGCGGTCAGATGCGCACCCGGTCGCGCTGATCGGGGCCTGGGCCGAAGGCGCCGACGTGATCGGCTCTGAGCCGACTGTCGTGCGCGGCCCGGGGCAGTCGCTCGCAGACGTCCTTGACTCGCCCTGCGGGCCGGGCCCCGGCGGCCAGCCACGGCGCTGGCGAGGACGCCGGGCCGCTCGGAACCGGGCTGGTGGATCCCGCCTTTCCCGTTTTCGGCGGCGGCTGGATCGGCTACCTGGGCTTCGGATACGGCAGCGAGGTCCTGCCGGTGCCGCCCGCGCCTGGCGGCCCCCGGCAGCTGCCGGCCTGGTGGTTTGGCTACTACGACCACGTCCTGCGCCGCGACCAGTCCACCGGGGAGTGGTTCTTCGAGGCGCTGTGGACCGCTGACCGGGCTGAGGCCCTAGAGCGCCGGTTCGAGGATTTGTCCCGCCGGGCCTGCGCAGCGCCGCAGGCGCGCGAGTACTCCTGCGGCGATTTCATGCTGGTGCCGTCGGCCGCAGAGCACAAAGCGGCGATCAGCAGGGCGGTCGAATATATCTGGCAGGGCGACATCTTCCAGGCGAACATCTGCCTGCGGCTGGAGGCTGGCTTCGAAGGGGATCCGCTGGATGCGTTCTGCCAGGCGGTAACGGTCCTGCACCCGCCCTACGCTGCTTTCCTTCGCACCTCCCAGGGCGTCGTGGCCAGCCTGTCGCCCGAGCTGTTCTTGCGCAGAAGGGGCAGGACGGTCGTGTCCGCCCAATCAAGGGCACGCAGCGACGATCGCCGTACCCGCGGCTGGCTCGGCGGCAGCGGGCCGGCCTGGGGCGTTCGGCCAAGAACCGAGCCGAGAACGTGATGATCGTCGACCTCATCCGCAATGACCTCAGCCGGGTCTGTGCCGCGGGCAGCGTGGCGGTACCGCGCCTGCTGGGCGTCGAGCCTCACCCGGGAGTCTGGCATCTGGTCTCCGAAGTGCGCGGAACGCTCGCCGCGCGGATGGGCGACGGAGACCTCATCCGCGCGGCTTTCCCGGCCGGGTCGGTGACCGGCGCTCCGAAGGTGCGAGCGGTGGAGATCATTCATGCCCTGGAGGCGACGCCCCGGGAGGTCTATACCGGCGCCGTGGGGTATCGCAGCCCCGTCGCTGGCCTGGAGCTGAACGTCGCCATCCGCACGTTCGAGTTCCACGCGGGCCGGGTGTGGCTGGGCAGCGGGGGCGGCATCGTCGCGGACTCGGCCCCCGACGATGAGTACACCGAATGCCTGATCAAGGCCGGCGCCTGATCCGTGCCATTGGCGGCCGTCTCGCCCCCGAGCCTGGCTCGTCCGCAGCAGCGCGACGCGCGATCGGCGAGGCCGTGGCCAGGCCATCCCTGGGCCGCGGCCCGCAGCCGGGGTGTTTGACGTCGCTGCTGGTCGCTCAGGGCAACACGCGTGGCCTGCCGGACCATGTGGCTCGGCTGGACGCCAGCGCCCGGCAGTTGTTCGGCAAGAGCCTGCCAGCGACTGTCCAGGACGATCTGGCGGGTCAGCTCGCCGAGCAGCCTTCCGGGCGGCTGCGGATCACCGTTCAGCCCATCGGCGGGCCGCTGCGGGTCCTGGTCGAGGTCGCGCCCCTCGACCAGCCACCGCCTGCGGGCCTGAAGTTGCGGCCGGCGGTCATCCGGGGCGGCCTCGGTGCCCACAAGTGGCTCGACCGGCGGCTGCTGGCCCACCTGGCCCGCTCGATGGCCTTGCCGCCAGGCGAGCAACTGCTGATCGAGGACGCTGATGGCGATGTGCTGGAAACCGACCGGGCGAACGTATTCGTGGTGATCGATGGAGTGCTGCACACCCCGCCTGCGGACGGACGGCTGCTGCCCGGTGTCACCAGGGACGCCGTGCTGCGCGCGGCGTGCCTGGCGGGCCTGGGCGTCAGCGTGACCCCGGTGAGCAGGGCCCGGCTGCAGGCGGCCAGTGAGGTGTTCGTCACCAACGCCGTCCACGGGGTCCGGCCCGTCCTGTCGCTCGCTGGCACTCCCGTGACCTGGCGGGCAGGCCCGGTCGCCGACCGGATGGCGGCGTCCCTCGCCGGGCAGCCGCTCAGCCGCCGTGAGACTGTTGCCGTGAGCCACGCCGGTAGCCCGCGGCTTGCTCCAGCGCCGCGAAAGCTGGAGATTCGGGCCAGGCCGGTGACAGTCCTCATCGACAACTACGACTCCTTCACCTACAACCTCGCGCACATGCTGGCTGCCTGCGGATGCCGGGTCGAGGTGGTCCGTAACGACGAGGTGTCAGCTGAGCAAGTGGCGGCGTTCGATCCGGCCGGCGTGGTGATCTCGCCGGGACCCTGCACCCCAGCTGACGCCGGGATCAGTGTCGACGTGGTGCGAGCCTGCGGGGGCCAAGCGCCGATGCTGGGCGTCTGTCTTGGACACCAGGCGATCGCAGTCGCGTTCGGCGCCAGGATCATTGCCGCGCCCCGCCCCGTGCACGGCCAGACGTCGGTGATCGCGCATGACGGCCGGGGCCTCTTCACCGGGCTACCGCAGCAATTCGAGGCGACGCGCTACCACTCACTGATGGTGGATGAGAGCTCGCTGCCGCCTTTCCTGGCGGTCACCGCGACCACTACGGGGCGAATCCCGATGGCAGTGCGGCACGCCACCCAACCGACCGAAGGCGTCCAGTTTCACCCCGAGGCAATCCTCACCAGCTGCGGCGAGACGATCATCCGCAACTTCGTCCAGGCCGTCCGGATCCGTGCGTTAGGCGAACGCATGGCATTCTCGTCGGCGCGTGCGGACAAGCCACTGGGAACACCTCGCAGTCCGTAGCTGGCTGACCAGCGCCGGCCAGCTCGGCAGTGGTGATCGCCGGCGGCGGCCAGATTCACGAGGTGGCCGGGTCGAGGCGGCTTAGCCGCTGGACTCCGCGCTTCATGATCAGGCGGGCCAGGCGGGCGCGGCGCAGTTTCTGTGCCGCGCTGAGCGTGACGGCCTCGCCCTCTCGGCGACCGCGGATCTCCTGGGCCAGTGGCGCCGGAACCCCGAAGCTGGACAGGCGGCTGATGGCCTCGGACTTCGTGATGAGATCGCCGGTAGTCAGGACGGCTTCGGCGCGCGGCAGCACGACCAGGCTGTGATCGACCCAGGTGTCCTGCAGCCAGAGCTTGCGCCGACGGGCGATGCGGCGCCAGTAGCCGCTGATCTCCTCGTGCACGGCCGCCTGGACGTCGGCGATGGGGACGGGCTGGATGCCCGGCGGCGGCCAGGGGCCGTAGAGCGGCACGCTGGCCGCGGCCAGCTCCGCCTGGGTCATCACCTTCAGCTGCCATTGCGTCATCTGGTCCCCGAACCAGTATGTGCGCAAGGCCTGCGCGTCAGCGGCCGTTTCGACCGGGACATACAGGCGATGCAGCCGGCTGGCGACGCCCCCCCGGCAGGCCAGGGCGGTATGCAGCTGTTTAAGCTCCCCGATCGCGGCCTGATCCGGATCACGCTCCAAGATGACGACCACGTCGATGTCACTGCAGGCCGGGCTGAAGTCATCGGTGACCAGGGAACCATAGAGGTACAGGCCGACCAGGTCCCCGCGCGCGATGAGCCCATCCCGCAGGCGGTCCAGCAGCAAGGCTATGTCGGCCGGGACGGGCATGTGCCTTATCTCATCACGGTGTGGTTCGGGGCGCCCGGGCTTTCATGGCCCGCTGGCCCGCGCGCGGTCACAGGCCCCAGAAGGAGCCGGACAGGCCGACGCTGCGCAGGTACTGGGCCGCCTGCGTCGGCTCGCGCCGGACGTAGCCCCGGGCGGCTTGGGCTCGGACGGGCTGGCTAGAGCGACTGAGCCAGGCGGGCCAGCACCTGGGCGGCCGGCCCGGCGACGGCGTGCCGGTAGCCGGTCCCGGCCCAGAGGTTGACCCGGCCGGCGTCACCCGCGGCGGCTGCCTGCTTGCGCAGCGGGCTGGTGAGATGGTGCAGGGCCGGGTAGCCGACCGGTGCGACTGCGGTGTAGCGGTCGGTGAAATCGTTGCGCAGCGCCCGCGCCGGGCGGCCGGTGAAGGCTCGGGTCAGGATCGTCTGGCCGGCCGGATCCGCCGAGGCGGATTGGTCCTTGGCGGCCCGCTGCAGCGCGGCCTGGTGCAGGGGCGAGGCGCCGCTTTCGTCGGTGCGCAGCAGCACGGTGCCCACCATCGCGGCCTGGGCCCCGGCCCGCAGCGCCGCGGCGACCTCGGCGGGCGTGCCGATCCCGCCGGCCGCGATGAGCGGGAGCGGCACCGCGCCGGCCACCGCGGCGATCAGTTCGGTGAGGGGAACATCGGGCGGCAGGTGCTGCGGGGTGAAGATGGCTGAGTGCGCGCCCGCGGCCGCGGCCTGGACCGCGAGCAGGTCCAGGCCGGCCTCGGCGGCCAGCTGCGCTTCCGCCGCTGAGGTCACGCTCTGGATGAGCAGCGACCCGGCCCGGCGCAGCGCGGCGAGGGCGGCGGCGCCGGGCAGGCCGAAGGTGAAGCTGACCACGGGAACAGGGTCGGCGCTGAGCAGTTCGATCTTCTCGTTCCAGTAATCGTCATCTTCGACTGGCTCGGCGCGGCTGAAATCCAGGCCGTAATGGTCCGCCTCGGGCTGGATCGCGGCGGCATAGCGGCGGAAGGCGGCGGGGTCGACGCGGGCCGGGTTCGGCGCGAACAGGTTGACGCCGAACGGCATGTCCGCGGATCGCACCGCAGCGATGCTGGCCGCCAGGGCCTGCGGCGTCTGGTAGCCGGCCGGGATGAAGCCCAGGCCGCCGGCCCGGGCCGCCGCGATCACCAGCGCGGGCGTGCTCGGGCCGCCGGCCATCGGGGCCGCGAGGACCGGGATGGTCAGCCCGAGAGCTGCGAGCGGAGCGTTCATGGCTGGCACCGCACCTTACGGCAGCCGCGCTCAGCTGGCCACCGGCGCTGGTTGCCCGGCTCGTCGGGATCTTGGTTTAATACCGCAAATGACTATTACGGGCAGGTCAAGCTGGTGAGCGCGCCGCCTGAGACGAACCCGCCGCCCGGCCGCCCGATCGCCCGCGTGGCGCTGGGCTGCGGAAATTTCGGCGGGGTCGGCTCGGCCCCCGAGTTCTTCGGCCGCGGGCTGACGCGGGACCAGGCGCTGGAGCTGATGGACGCCGCCTGGGAGTTCGGCATCCGGCACTTCGACACCGCGGACGCCTACGGCGGCGGGCAGAGCGAGCAGGCCATCGGGCACTGGATCCGGACCCGGGGGGTCCGCCCGGAACTGACCACCAAGACCTACAACCCGATGCGGCCCGGGGCCGACTCGGGCCTGAAACCGGAGCGGATCGCCCGCCAGCTCCAGGCCAGCCTGGACCGGCTCGGGGTCGGCCAGGTCGAGCTGTACCTGGCGCACGACTTCGACCCGGACGTCCCGCTGGCCGAGACGTTCGGCGCCTTCGCCGCGGCCCAGGCGGCGGGCCGCATCGGGGCCTACGGGGTGAGCAATTTCAGCGCCGGGCAGCTGGCTGACGCGCTCGCGGCCGGCCTGCTGACGGCGGTGCAGAACAGCCACTCCCTCCTTGACCGGCAGGACGAGGCGGGCGTGCTGCCCCTGTGCGCCGCGCGCGGCGTCGCCTACCTCGCCTTCGGCCCGCTGGCCGGCGGCTGGCTGACCGGCAAGTACCGGCGGGACGAGCCGTTCCCGGCCGGGCTCGCGGATGACCCAGCGGCCCGAGCCCTATCAGGAGTTCGTGTCCGGTGCTACCTTCGACGCGCTGGACGGGCTGGAGCAGCTAGCCAGGTCGCGGGGCACCTCGATGGCGGGCCTGGCGCTGGCCTGGCTGCTCGCCGACGACCGGGTCACCCAGGTCGTGGTCGGCCCCGGGCGGCCCGAGCACCTGGATCCGGTCCGCGAAGCGCTCGGCCATCCGCTCACCGCGGCTGAGCGAGACGACCTGGAAAGGATGTTCGCCTGATGCGCGTGCTGGTCCTGAGCCACCGTGAGGTACTGGCCGCGCTCCCGCCTGAGCAGTGCGCCCAGACTATGGCCGCCGTGCTCACCGAGCGGGCCAACGGCCGGACCTTCATGCCATTGCGGTCAGTGATGAAGCCGCCCGGCGCGGACGGTTTCATGGGGCTGATGCCCGGCTGGCGGGGCGGGACCGATGACCAGGACATGGCGTTCGGGCTCAAGGTGGTCTGCATCATGGCGGGCAACCCGGCCCGCGGGATGGACGCGCATCAGGGCCTGGTCACGTTGTTCGACGGCGAGACCGGCGTGCCCACCGCGATCATGGACGCGGCGGCCGTCACCGGGATCCGCACGGCGGCGGTCACGGCGGTGGCGACCAGCGTGCTGGCCCGCCGGGACGCCCGGACGCTGGCCATCCTCGGGCCGGCCCGCAGGGGCGGGCGCACCTGCGGGCGCTGGCCCGGGTCCGCCCGTTCGAGCAGGTCCGGGTGTACGCGCCGACGCAGGCGCACGCCCAGGCCCTGGCCGACCTGGACGACGAGGCCGGCGGCGGGCTGGAGGTGATCATCGCCGCGACTGCCGAGGCCGCGGTGCGCGACGCCGACGTGGTCGTCACCGCGACCAGCGCGCGCGAGCCGGTGCTGCGCCGGGACTGGCTCAAGCCCGGCGCGCACCTGAACGCGGTCGGCGCGAGCAGCCCGCAGGCGCGCGAGATCGATACCGCCACCGTGGCCGCGAGCGCGCTGTTTTGCGACAGCCGGGAGTCGCTGCGGAACGAGGCCGGCGAATTCCGGCTCGCGATCACCGAGGGCCTGATCCCTGGGGAGGAACACGTGCGGGCGGAGCTGGGCGAGGTGCTCGCCGGGACGGCGCCAGGGCGGCGTGATGACCGCGAGCTGACCATGTTCCGGTCGCTGGGCCTGGCCGTCGAGGACATCGCCGCGGCCCAGCAGGCGGTCGCGGCGGCCACTGCGGCGGGCCTGGGCACCGAGGTGGAACTGTGATCGAGCTAGCGGCGATCGAGGCGGCTAGGGACCGGATCGCCGGCGCGGCGGTGCGGACGCCGCTGGTGCGGCTGCACGTCGAGGATGCCCCGGCGCAGATCTACCTCAAGCTGGAGAACCTGCAGCCCATCAACTCGTTCAAGATCCGCGGCGCGACCAACGCGATCTTGCAGGCGGCCGAGAGCGACCGGGCCCGGGGCCTGGTCACCGCCAGCGCGGGCAACATGGCCCAGGGGGTGGCCTGGGCGGCGCGGGCGCTGGGCCTGCCCGCCACGATCGTGGTGCCCGAGCACGCGCCGCAGGCGAAGCTGGCGGCGATCGAGCGGCTCGGCGGCCGGGTCGTGAAGCTGCCCTACGACGACTGGTGGAACGTGATCGTCACCAGCGAGGCCGACGGCATCGACGGCCTGTTCGTGCACCCGGTACAGGACCCGGGGGTGATGGCCGGCAACGGGACGATCGGCCTGGAGATACTCGAAGACCTGCCCGACCCGGACGCGATCGTCATCCCGTACGGCGGCGGCGGGCTGACCGTGGGCATCGCCAGCGCGGTCAAGGCGCTGCGGCCGCAGACAAAGATCTTCACCGCCGAGCCGGAGACCGGGGCGGCGCTGGCCGCCGCCGTGGCCGCCGGTCGCCCGGTTGACGTTGAGTACCAGACCTCGTTCGTGGATGGTTCGGGCAGCCGCCGGGTGCTCGACAGCATGTGGCCTCGGGTCGCGCCGCTGGTGGACGGGGCGCTGAGCATCCCGATCAGCGAGGCCGCCGGGGCGGTACGCATCCTGGCCGAGCGAGTACGGGTGATCGCCGAGGGCGCCGGGGCGCTCGCGCCAGCCGCCGCGCTGGCCGGCCGGGCCGGCGGCGGCAAGGTGGTCTGCATCGTCTCCGGCGGCAACATCAACCTGAGCCAGGTCGCCGAGATCATCACCGCCGCCCCGGCCTAGCCAGCCCCGGCGCCAGCTCCGGCCGCGCTGGCCTGGCAGGCTCAGCTGCCGGCCGGGCGGAAGTACCTGGCCAGCCGGTCGGCGTAGTAGGGCTCCCAGGACTCGCCGGGCTGGTCGGCGGTGTACTGCTTGTCCAGGCTGACCAGCAGGTAGACCAGCTCGCTGCGGACGGGCTTGACGCCGAGCAGGGCCGGCAGCTCGGACAGGTTGATCAGCCAGTCCGCGTACCAGCTGGCCCAGTCGTCGTCAGCGCCGTCCACGATCCGGAACACCCCGTGGTGTGTCTCGCTCGCCTCGTGCAGCAGGCTGCTGATCTGTCCCAAGTTGTCGTTCAACTGCCATCCCCCTTGTGCCGTCGCCCGCGAAACGAGCCTAGTCGCGCCTCCGCTCAGGCGACGAAGACGCCCCAGCGGCGGCGCGTCTCGACCAGTCCAGCATCCGCCAGGACACGGATGGCCCGCTGGGCGGTGGCCCGCGATACCCCGTACTGGGCTGATAGCCCGTCCAGGCTGGGCAGTTGCTCACCACTCAGCAGCTCGCCGGCTTCGATCTTGCGGCGCAGGTCGTCGGAGATGCGCAAGTAGGGCGGCTGGGCTTCGCGTGGCACAAGATCACGCTACCTAGTCCTAGCCTGACCTGCACAAATACTAGCTAGCTATAGCTAGCATTAGCTAGGACTAGACTAAAGCTATGTCCCTCCCCCCCTGGCTCAGATGAGCCGATATCCCGCCCGGGGAACCGTCCTGCGGAGGCGCAGATGACCACGCCCGAAACAGCACCCACGACCACGGTGGCGGCCCAGGCCGCCTGCGTAGCAGCCGAGCCGCGCAGTCTGGCTGAGCTCGGGGCTGGCTTTCCGGACTGGATCATCGATCGGGGCCTGTCCGGCCGGTATTACGCCCGGCGGCCGCAGGACTCCCCGATCCTGTCCGGGGAGGATCTCTTAGATATCCGTGACCAGGTCCTGGGCTGGATCCGCCGCCAGGCCCGAAACGAGGAATCCGCCGTCGGCCGGCTCCGTAGCCTGGCCTGCACCTGGTGCCGGGCACCGGCCGGGCAGGCCTGCGACCAGCAGCAGGACGCCGACCACCTGATACGCTACGGCTGCGCCCGGCACGCTGGGCTGATCACCGCTGAAGAACTTGCCAGCGCCCGGCCTGACGCCGCGCCCGATGGCGGCGTCCCGATCGTGACCGCTCCCCGTCCCCGTGACTGACCGGGAGCTTGCGTTACCCGGCCTCACCCAGCGGGTGCGGATGGCGAACTGCCCGTACTGCTGGACCCCGCCGAATCGGCCCTGCACCAACAGCGGGGATCATCTGGCCCGGTACCAGCGGGCCTACCGCCGAGGCCTTCTCCAGCAGGCAGAACTGGACACCGCCACGGCCGCTGCCCGCCCAGCCGGCCGCACGCTCATCGTGATACCTCCATGATCTTGTCAATTTCTCAGCGTCATGCGCTGAGAACTTGACACCTTGATGGCGAGCGAGCCTCGGCCGGGGGGCTGCCGGGGGATTAGGCCGCGGGGGCGTAGGGCGGGGGCGGGGGGTCGCCCCACCAGGTGCGCAGGAAGCGGGCGGCTTGCTCGCTGGCGCCGGCCAGCGGGCCGCCTGGATGGGCCAGCGTCTGCTGGATGAGCTCGCCGATCCGGGTGGCGACGTCTGCGAGCACCTGCTCGGGCGCGGCGTCGTGCGGGGCTCCGTAGCCGATAACCGCGCCCGCGTTGCAGACGTAGTCAGGCAGCGCCAGCACGCCGCGCTGGCGCAGCACGTCGGCGCCGGCCCTGGTGTATGGCACGTTGGCGGCGGGCGCGATCACCTGAACGCTGCGCGGCAGCGCCGCCGCGACCCGGCCGGTGATCACGCCGGGCCGGGTCCCCGGGACCAGGACGTCGGCGGCTACGGCGGTGAACAGCTGGCCGGTCGGGCCCACCGGCGTGCCGTAGTGGGTGACGCAGCCGTCCCCATGCTCGTGCCGCAGTTCCAGCAGCCGCTCGATGTCCAGCCCGGCCGGATCGGTGATGCACCCGGCGATGGTCGACACCGCGATCACCCGGCCGCCCTGGCTGACCACCTCGCGCGCCACGCCCCCGCCCACCTTGCCGAACCCCTCGATGGCGGCGGACCGGCCCGCCCAGCCGCCGGCCGGCCCGCCGGGCAGCGCGGTCCGCGCGGCGATCGCGACGCCGTATCCGGTGACGACATCCTCGAACGGCACCCCGTCGATGACGGCGTGAATGGCCCCGGGTACGGCGTGACGCTCGCGCAGCGGGGCGAAGTCCTCCTCGAACGTGCCCATGTCCGGCCCGGTGAGAAACCGGCCCTGGTCAGCCAGCGGCGCTATCTCGGCGCAGTAGCGGGCCATCAGCTCGGCCCGCTGCGCGCGGTCGGCCGGGTCCGCGGCCAGTCCGGCCTTCGCGCCGCCGAGCTGGCGGCCGATCGCGGCGAACTTGTAGGTCATGGCCCGGGCCAGCATCGCGACCTCGGCTACGGTGACGCCGGGAGCCAGCCGCGTTCCCCCGGCGGAACTGGCCGCATCAGGCAAGTCGAACACGACGAACCCGGGCACCGTGCTGAGCTTGATCGTCTGCGGTTCGCGCGGCGGGCGGGGGGCGTCAGGTTCCGCTGGCATGTCGGCGACACGTACTCCGTTCTCGGCAACTGCTACCAAAGGGCATTCTGCCCCAGCCCGGGCCATTCCCGGCCGGGTCCAGCCTCGGACGATCTTCAGTCATCATTCTTGAGTCAAACGGGCTCAAGAATTTGCCCGGGAAAGTGGGCCGTTGGCAGACTAGATTCCATGGCCAGAACTCAACTCCAGACCCCGCAAACCCCGGATATCCCCGAACCGGCGTCGACCGGAACCGCTGGCTTCGCCGTCCCGTCCTACCCGCCCGCCCGCTGCGGCGACGATGTCGACGACTACCACGGTGAGACCGTGGCCGACCCCTACCGCTGGCTGGAAGATCTCGACAGCCCGCCGACCAGGACCTGGGTCCAGGCGCAGAACGAGCTGACCGAATCGCTGCTGGCCAAGGTCTCGTCCAGGGAAGCGATCCGGTCCCAGCTGACCGCCAGGTGGGACTACCCGAAACGCACTGTCCCGATCGAGCGGGGCGGCCGCTGGTTCCAGACCCGCAACGCCGGCCTGCAGAACCAGCCGGTGCTCTACGTCATGGCCGCCCCGGACGACGAAGGCCAGCCGCTGCTGGACCCGAACGGGCTGTCCGACGACGGCACCGTCGCGGCCGTCGCGACCTTCGTCAGCCCGGACGGCGGCCAGCTGGCCTACGCCACCGCGCGATCCGGGTCCGACTGGGTGACCTGGCACGTGCGCGACGTGGCCTCGGGCGCTGATCTGGACGACGTGCTGGAATGGTCGAAGTCGGAGAAAGTCGAATGGGACACCACCAGCACGGGCTTTTACTACCAGGCGATGACCGCGCCCCGGCCTGGCCGCGAGTACCAGGACCTGAGCCACACCGACCGGATCTTCTATCACCGGCTCGGCTCCGCCCAGCAGGACGACACGCTAATCCTGGAGCCGGACGATCCTGACCTCTACCCGCAGATGACCCTGAGCCCGGACGGCCGGTACCTGGCGGTGTCCTTGCAGCGCGGCCTGGGCCCCGGCCAGGAGCTGCGGGTACTCGACCGCCGCGACGCCGAGGCCGGCTTCCAGGTCCTGATGCCCGACCACGGCGCGCTGGCTGAGCTGGTCACTACCGTCGGCGACACGTTCTATGTGCTCACCGACATCGACGCCGGCAGGCGCCGCATCATCGGCATAGACCTGGCCGACCCCGGCCGCCCCAGCTGGCGCGAGGTAGTCCCGGCTGCCGCCGAGACCCTGCTCCAGGCCCACTTCTTCGGCGGCCGCCTGGTCTGTCATTACTTGCGGGATGCGTGCTCCCTGCTGCGGGTGTTCGAACTCGACGGCACGTTCGTGCGCGACATCCCGCTGCCCGAGCTGTCCACGCTCGCGGGCAGCCAGGTGACGCACGATGCGATCAGCGGCACCGCCGAAAGCGATGTCGTCCTGTTCGAGGTGATTTCCTTTACCCAGTCCGAGAGCCTGTGGTCGCATGACCTGGGCACGGGCGCGACCGAGCTGGTCAGTCCGGCCGCCGCCGGGCTGGACCCGGACCGCTATGTCACCGAGCGAGCCTGGGTCACGTCCGCGGACGGGACGGCGCTGCCCCTGTTCCTGACTCGCCGCCGCGACCTGCCCCGCCAGGGCGACGCCCCGGTGCTGCTGTACGGGTACGGGGGCGTGGGCATCTGCACGACGCCCAAGTTCGCCGCGGAGTGGGCGGTCTGGGTCGAACGTGGCGGGATACTCGCGGTCGCGAGCCTGCGCGGCGGTGGTGAGTTCGGGAGTGACTGGTATGAGGCCGGCCGGCGGGCCAAGAAGCAGAACGTCTTCGACGACTTCTGCGCCTGCGCCCGCTGGCTAGCGGACTCGGGCTGGTCCCGGGCCGGCCGGATCGCGATCAACGGCGGTTCCAACGGCGGATTGCTGGTCGGCGCCTGCCTGACCCAGCACCCGGAGCTGTTCGGCGCGGCCATCTCGGACGTCGGAGTGCTCGACATGCTCCGCTTCCACCACTTCACCGTCGGCTGGGCCTGGAAGAGCGAGTACGGCGACCCCGACGACCCGGCCGAGTACCCCTGGGTGCGCGGGTACTCGCCGCTGCATCACGTGACGCCCCGAAGCTACCCCGCGACGCTGCTCACCACCGGTGACCACGACGACCGGGTGGTCCCGGCGCACTCCTACAAGTTCGCCGCCGCCGTCCAGGCCGCGCAGCGGTCAGCGGCCCCGGTCCTGCTGCGGGTGGGGACCGCCGCCGGTCATGGCGCGGGCAAGCCCACCGTCAAGGCCATCGCCGAAGCCACCGACCGCCTGACCTTCCTGGAGGCCGCCCTCGGCCTAGCCCAGGCCTGACTCGGGCCGGCCCGGGCCGGCCGGGCTGACCGCCGCGATCGGGCCATGTCACAGGCGGCGATCCTCGGCCTAGCCCAGGCCTGACCGGGGACGGTGCGGGCCGGCCGGGCTGACCGCCGCGATCGGGCCATACCCTGAGACCGCGATCGATGCCGGCCTGCTTGCGGCCTGCCGGCGGCCGTTAGCTGGTGCCCTGGAAGCGGATGTTGTAGATGTTCGCCTCGTAGGTGCCGGAGGCATCGGGCGGCAGCTTGGTGAACCAGATCAGCACATAGCGGGCGAGCACCGGCGCGGTGACTCGCAGGTGGACCTGGCCGCCCGCGCCGGTCGCGTCCGCCACCGCGCGCAGCCGGGACAGCGAGGTCGCGGCCGATCCGACGCGGAGCTGGAAGTCGGCGCCCGTGGTGTGGCCGAGCGAGATCCGGGCCGCGGAGATCCGCACCCGATGGCCCATGTTGATGAGCAGGCCGGTGCCGGGCTTCAGGTTGCCGAACCCGGCGGTCGTGTACCAGGCCGTGTGCCACGCCGTCGCCGGGCTGGCGTCGATGGCCAGCCCGGCTAGCTGGCTGCCCTGGCCGTCGCCGTAAGGGTCGAAGGTCGTGGCGCTCACCGGCCGGAGGGTCGCGGCCGCCAGGCCGTGGCGGCCGGCGGGCGAGCCCGCGCCCTGAGCCGCCGGGCGGCCCGGCTGACTCGCCTCGTGGCCGACCGCCCAGCCGGTGACCACGCACCCGGCCAGCGCCAGGACGGCCAGTCCGGTGCGGGCCCGCCCGGTCAGCGCGGCCGGCCAGCCGGGCCGCCCGGCCGTCAGTCGCCTGCCTGCCCGTACGGCGGTGACCTTCGCGCGGGCCGAGCCGGCGCCGAGCAGTGCCCGGGCTCGCTCCTGGCCGTCGTTCAGACTGGCCCGGGCCCGGCTCGCCGACCTGGTGAGTACCGACGGGCCGGCCGGCGCCGCGGGTGGCTGGCGGGTCGGCCCGGGGGCGCCGGGGGCGGGCTGGTCGACGCCGACCAGGCCGGGCAGCTCGCTGGACGGCCCGGCCAGCTCGCCGGACGGCGCGGCTGGGTCGCGGGATAGCTCTGGCGGGGGAGGGGCCTGAGCGGCCGAGGCTGGAGCAGGCGGTGCTTGAGCGGGCGGTGCTTGAGCGGGCGGTGCTTGAGCGGGCGGTGCTTGAGCAGGCGGTGCTGGAGCGGGCGGGGTCAGGGCGGGCGGCCGGGCGTCGGACGGGGCGGCCGCGCTGACCGGGGGCCCGGCTGGGGGCCAGGGAGAATCCGGGATCGCGGGCAGGGGACGGGTCGCGGCCTGGACCGGGGCGAACGGCTGGGTCTGCCCGGCCAGCGAACTCAGCGGCGCGGTGTCCGGGCTCGGATGCGCGATGGCGCTCAGCGCGACCTCGAGCCCGGCCGGGTTCAGGATCGGCGGCCCGTAATCGCTGTCGTCCCCGAACAGCGCCCGGCAGGTCACCGCGTCGATGTCGGAGGGGATCCCGGACCGCACCTGGCCCGGGCGAACGGGCCGGGCGCCCGCGTGCGGGGCCGCGGGCAGGCCGGTCGGCTCCGGGCCGGGCCAGTAACCGGTCAGCGTCGCGTACAGCAGCCGGGCCAGCCCGCGCGTGTCAGCCAGCGCGGGGTCGTCGGCCTGCGCGCCGGCCAGCGCGGCCGCCGTGCCGAGCCCGCCCAGCTTCACCTCGCCCCAGCTGTCGCGCCACACCAGGTCCGGCGTGAGGCACAGGTGGGCCAGCCCGGCCGCGTGGCCAGCGGCCACCGCGCCGGCCACCGCCGCGATGATCTCCGCGGCCTGGCGGTACTCGACCGGCCCGGCCGCGATGATCTGGTCGAGCCTTTCGCCACCGGGCCACTCGCTGACCAGGTACCAGACGCCGTCGCGGTCGTCGGCATCGAAGATCTGAACCAGCCTCGGGTCGCTGAGCCGACCCGAGGCCCGCGCGGCCGTGATCGCCGCCTCGGCGCGGTGAGATCCCGGGTCGAACGTGCACACCGTGACCGCCCGGGCCAGCGCCTGATCAGTGGCCTTCCAGAGCGACGAGCCGTCCCGCTCGGCTAGCAGTTCCTCCAGCCGGTACCGGCCCGCGAGCAACGTCAGCGCGGGGCCCCCGGCGGGTTCTTGGGTCATTTCCGTCCACCTCCCCGTATCGAAGGCGCGAAACCGCGCGGTCGCCATCCGATGAACGTGGTCAGGGCTCCGATCATTTGGCGGCCGACGTTCCCGGGCGACGGCGCCGGGCATTCTAGGGTGGCACGTAAAGCGGCACCGCGGCCCGCCGTGGTGCCCGGCCGGTGTCACCGCGGCCAGCTCACGCGGCCCGCGTGACCTGGCCCGGTCGGCCGGCCCCGGGCGGTCGCCGTGTCCGCCCGGCCGAGTGCTGAGCTTAGCCTGGCCAAAGGAGTAACCCGTGCAGGTGAACGATCGAGCCGGACAGCCCGCGGCCCCCGCCGACCTCGTTGACGTGGCGAAACTGGTCACCGCCTACTACGAGCTGCACCCTGACCCGGCTGAGCCGGGGCAGCGGGTGAGCTTCGGCACCTCTGGTCACCGCGGCTCGGCCCTGACCTGCTCGTTCAACGATGACCACATCGCGGCGACGACTCAGGCGATCTGCGAATACCGGGCTAGGCACGACATCACGGGACCGCTGTTCGTGGGCCGGGACACCCACGCGCTGTCCGAGCCGGCCTTCGCCACCGCGCTGGAAGTCCTGGGCGCCAATGACGTCCAGGTGGTGATCGACAGCCGGAGCGGATTCACCCCCACCCCCGCGCTATCGCGCGCCATTTTGGTCCATAACGCTAATCCCGGGCCGGGCCGGGCCGATGGAATCGTGGTCACTCCCTCGCACAACCCGCCCGAGGATGGCGGCTTCAAGTACAACCCGCCTGACGGCGGGCCAGCGGGCACGCAGATCACCGCGGCCATCCAGGATCGCGCCAACGAGCTGCTCCAAGACGGGCTGATCGAAGTCCGCCGGATTAGGTACCCGCTCGCCGAGGACTCGGCTGGCCGCTATGACTTCCTCGGCGAATACGTGGCCGACCTGCCCGCCGTGCTGGATCTCGACCCGGTCAGGGCGGCCGGAGTGCGGATCGGCGCGGACCCGCTCGGCGGCGCGAGCGTGGCCTACTGGGGCGAGATCGCCGAGCGGTACGGGCTGGACCTGACCGTGGTCAACCCGGAGGTGGATCCCACCTTCCGGTTCATGACCCTGGACTGGGACGGCCGGATCCGGATGGACTGCTCCTCGCCCTACGCGATGGCCTCCCTGATCGGCCGCCGGTCCGAGTTCACCATCGCGACCGGCAACGACACCGACGCCGACCGGCACGGCATCGTGACCCCGGACGCGGGCCTGCTCAACCCCAATCACTACCTGGCCGCCGCGATCGACTACCTGTACCGGCACCGCGAGCGCTGGCCGGCCGGCGCGGCGGTCGGCAAGACCATGGTCAGCTCGGCGATCATCGACCGGGTGGCGCAGGCGGCCGGGCGCCGCCTGCTGGAAGTGCCGGTCGGGTTCAAGTGGTTCGTGCCGGGCCTGCTGGACGGCAGCGTGGCCTTCGGCGGTGAGGAAAGCGCCGGGGCATCGTTCCTGTGCCGGGACGGGTCGGTCTGGACGACCGACAAGGACGGCATCATCCTGGCCCTGCTGGCCGCCGAGATCACCGCGGTCACCGGGCGAACGCCCGCCGCGCACTACCGGGAGCTGGCGGACCGGCTCGGCGATCCCGCCTACGCCCGGATCGACGCGCCGGCCAGCCCGGCGCAGAAGGCGGCGCTGGGCCGGCTCGACCCGGATCAGGTCGGCATCTCCGAACTGGCCGGCGAGCCGGTGCTGAGCCGGCTCACCACCGCGCCAGGTAACGGGGAGCCGCTGGGCGGCCTGAAGGTGAGCACCGAGTCGGGCTGGTTCGCCGCCCGCCCGTCCGGCACCGAGGCGGTCTACAAGCTCTACGCCGAGTCGTTCCGCGGCCCCGAGCACCTGGCCCACATCCAGGAAGAAGCCCAGCGCATCCTGGATGGCGTCCTGTAGGGCCGGCTAGCTGAGCGAGCCGACCGTGCGGCAGAGCTGGTCCAGCTCGGCATCGATGTTGTAGTAGTGCACCGAGGCGCGCACCACCTCGGCCAGCCCGCGGGCGGGCAGATCGAACTGCGCCGAGGCGGCCGACGTGGTGCTCACGTTGACGCCGGCCGCCGACAGCTGGCGCTGCACCTCGGCGGCGGCCACGCCGTGCACCGTGAACGTGACGATCCCGCACTGGCGGCGGCCCAGGTCCGTGACGGTCACCCCGGCCAGGCCGGCCAGCTCGGCGCGCAGCCGCGCGGCCAGCTCGGTCACCCGGGCCTCGATGTCGGCCAGCCCGATGGCCAGCGCGTAGTCAACCGCCACGCCCAGGCCGATCCGGCCGGCCACGTTCGCTTCCCAGGACTCAAAGCGCCGCGCCCCCGGCTCGATCTCGTAGCGGTCCTGGCTGGTCCAGGTGGCCGACCACAGGTCCAGGAACGGCGGCTCAAGCCGTGGCGCCAGCTGGCCCGACACGTACAGGAACCCGGTGCCGCGCGGCCCGCGCAGATACTTGCGGCCGGTCGCGGACAGCAGGTCGCAGCCCAGCTCGGTGACGTCCAGCGGCAGCTGGCCGGCGGACTGGCACGCATCCAGCAGGAACGGCACGCCCGCGGCCCGGGCCGCCTGGCCGATTTGGGCCGCCGGGTTGACCAGGCCGCCCTGAGTCGGGACGTGGGTCACTGCCACCAGCCGGGCCGGCCCTGGCCCGCAGGCCAGCCTTCGGGCCAGGTCGGCCACGTCCAGCTGACCGTCGCAGTCGTCGTCGATGACCTCGATGACCGCGCCGGTCCGCCGGGCGATCTGCAGGAAAGCGATCACGTTGGAGGCGTACTCGGCCCGCGAGGTGAGGATGCGGTCGCCCGGCGCGAAGGCGAGGGAGTAAAACGCCATGTCCCAGGCCCGGGTCGCGTTCTCCATCAGGGCGATCTCGGCGGGCTCGCAGTTCAGCAGCCGGGCCACCGCCGCGTAGGTGTGCTCGATCTGGTCCTGCGCCGCGCTGGCGGCCTCGTAGCCGCCCATGTCCGCTTCGCGTTCCAGGTGCCTGATGACCGCGGCGGTCACCGGGCGGGGCGGCAGCGCGGCCCCGGCGTTGTTCAGGTGCGCGACGTGCGCGCAGCCGGGCGTATCGCGCCGGGCCTGGGTTACATCGATGCTCACCGGGGCAGCGTACGTCCCTGGCCGCGGGCCACCCCGGGCCGGCTGGTGATATCTGCGCAAATGTCAGCGCCTGGCACCGGGCCGTCTACCCTGGGGAGGCACTGACCGAGGAGAGGCCACCAGCCAGACAGCCACCCGGTCAGATAGCACTGCTGAAAGGCACTGCTGAGGAAGCACCGATGGAGTGCTCAGCCGGCCGCCCGGCTGGGCCGGTGACAGGGACGGTGAGGAGGGCTCAGCATGAGCCAGGCAGTGAAGCCGCTGAACGATGTCGGCGTGTGGGCCAGCAGCAACCTGCTGCAGGCCGTGCTGCTGGTGACCGGCATGATCTTGCTGACCCGCTTCGCGATCTGGCTCAGGGACCGGATCACCGCTCAGATCGACGCCAAGGCCGACGAGAGCGACGCGCTGGTCCGGTCCGAGGCGCTGAAGTACCGGCATTCGGTCACGCAGGTCATTACCTGGGTCGTGCTGGTCGTGATCTACTGCGTGGTCGGCGTGCTGACGTTCGAGCGGCTGGGTTTCCCGTTGTCGGGCTTCGTCGCGCCCGCGTCGGTGGCCGCGGTGGCCCTGGGCTTCGGTGCTCAGCGCGTCGTGCAGGACGTCCTGTCCGGATTCCTCATCGTGACCGAGCGGCAGTACGGCTACGGCGACATCGTCCGGCTGGCCACCGGCACCAGCACCGCGACCGCGACCGGTACGGTCGAGGAGGTGACGTTGCGCATCACCCGGATCCGGTCCATGAACGGCGAGGTGATCACCACCCCGAACGGCCAGATCATCCAGGTGACCAACTTGTCCAGGGACTGGGCCCGGGTGGTCGTCGACGTCCCCGTGCCGGTCACCGTCGACCTGAGCCACGTCACCGACATCCTGCGGCAGACCTGCGCGGAGATCTACCAGGACGAGCAGATGCGTCCGCTGCTGCTGGACCCGCCGAACGTGATGGGCGTGGAAAGCCTGGAAGTGGATCACTTCAACCTCCGCGTGGTCGCGCGGACGCTGCCCGGCAAGCAGTTCGAGGTCGGCCGGGAGCTGCGCGCCCGCATCACGGTGGTGTTCTTGCGGGAGGGGATCACCTTGCATGCCAGCCTGGACGTCGCCGACTCGACGAGCACGAGCTGATGCCGCCCAGCCTGCGCAGAATCCTGCGCGTCCGGACCTCGACGGCGGTGCTCACGCTGTTCTTCATCGCGGTGCTGGTGCTCTACTTCTACGTCCGGCCCGCCTCTGACCCGTCCGACAAGACCTCGAACCCGAAGTCCTCGTCGACGCACCAGGTGATCCCGCCGGCGCCCAGCCGCACGCTGAGGCCGAGCACGTCGCCGACCCGACCCCGACCCGGACGCCGACGCCGTCCGCCTCGGCGACGCGGCAGGCCACCCCGACGGCCACGCCCACCCCGTCGCCGTCGCTGTCGGGCAGCAGCCCGCCGCCCCCCACGCCAACGCCGTCGCCGACCACGTCAGGCACGCCGGGCGGATGACCCGGGTGAGCCGCCAGGCCGGGCGCGTCCGGTGCCCTGGCCGGATCACGTCCTGGCCGGATCACGTCCTGGCCGGATCACGTCCTGGCCGGATCACGTCCTGGCCGGATCACGTCCTGGCCGGATCACGTCCTGGCCGGATCACGTCCTGGCCGGATCACGTCCTGGCCGGATCACGTCCTGGCCGGATCACGTCCTGGCCGGATCACGTCCTGGCCGGATCACGTCCTGGCCGGATCACGTCCTGGCCGGATCACGTCCTGGCCCGATCATGACCCGGCCCGTCTCATGACCCGGTTAGCGCCGTGACCCGGCTGGCCCCGCCGGGGCAGCCAGCCGCGCCCGCCCCGCCGGTCCCGCCAGAGCTGCCCCCGTTCGCGGCCGGCCCGGTGCTCGGGATCGGGGCGCTGCTGGCCGGCCTGCTGATCGCGTTCGCGGCCCGGTACGGGTATCACCGCGACGAGCTGTACTTCCTGGCCTGCGGCCAGCACCTGGCCTGGGGTTATCCGGACCAGCCCCCGCTGGTGCCGGTGCTGGCCCGGGCCATGTCCGAGCTCGCGCCCGGGTCACTGGTGCTGCTGCGGCTGCCCGCCGCGCTGGCCTGCGCCGGGCTGGTCGTGGTCACCGGCCTGCTCGCGCGCGAGCTGGGCGCAGCCCGCGGCGCCCAGCTGCTCGCGGCCGTCTCGATCGCGGTCACGCCGCTGGTCCTGGCCAGCGGACACCTGCTCAGCACGACCCCGTTCGACCTGCTGGCCTGGGCGCTGCTGTGCTGGCTGGTGCTGCGCATCCTGCGGACCGGCCGCCAGCGGCTCTGGCTGGCCGCCGGGCTGGTGACCGGCCTCGGGCTGTTCGACAACGACCTGGTCGCGTTCCTGGCCGTGGCCGCGGCGGCCGGGCTGGCGCTGACCGGGCCCCGCAGGCCGCTGCGAACCAAGGTCTTTTACGCCGGCGCGGCCCTGGCCGTGCTGCTCTGGATCCCGTACCTGGCCTGGCAGGCGGCCCACGGCTGGCCGGAGCTGGCAGTGGCGCGGTCGATCGCCGGCGGGGCTCCGGCACGTCAGCGCCGCGTTGGCTGCTGCTGCCCGAGCAGCTGGTACTGGCCGGGCCGTACCTGGCCCCGGTGTGGATCGCGGGCCTGTGGCGGCTGTGGCGCGACCCGGCGCTGCGCTGGTGCCGCGCGCTCGGCGTGGCCTGGCTGGTGCTGGCGGCCCTGTTCCTGGTGGCCGGGGGCAAGCCCTACTACCTGGGCGGGATGTTCCCGCTGCTGCTGGCCGCGGGCGCCGAGCCGGCCGTGGCCTGGGCGCGGCGGGGCCGGGCCCGGCTGCGGGCCGGGCTGCTGGCCGCGGCGGTGCTGGTCAGCCTCACCGCGGTCCCGGTCACGCTGCCGGTCGTCCCGGTCGGTGACCTGCACGACACGCAGATCGTGGCGCTCAATTACGACGCCGGCGAGACGGTCGGCTGGCCGGCCTTCGTGCACGAGATCGCGGCCGCCTACGCGGCCCTGCCCGCGGCCCAGCGGTCGGCGACCATCGTGCTGGCCAGCAACTACGGTGAGGCGGGCGCGGTCGACAGGTATGGCAGGGCGGACGGGCTCCCGGCCGCCTACAGCGGGCACAACGCGTTCTGGTACTGGGGGCCGCCGCCGGCCTCAGCGACCGCCGCGGTGGCGGTGGGATTCGACCGCGGGCAGCTGAGCAGCTGGTGCGGGACGCTGCGGCTGGCCGGTTACCTGAACAATCACGTCGAGGTCCGCGACGACGAGCAGGGGGCGCCAGTCTGGTTCTGCGCGCGGCTGCGCGCCCCCTGGACCGCGCTCTGGCCCCGGCTGCGCCAACTGGGCTAGCCCGTCGGCTGCTGTGGCGGGCCCATCTGCGGGCTTCCGCCGGCCGCCGTTTCCGGGTCGCCGGCCGTTTAGGCCGGACCGTATATCTCGCTTCTACCTGCGGCGATGTTGGCTTTTGTCCTATTGTTCCGATGTGATCACCCTGGACGCCAGGCTCCCGCAGCCGGCCAATTCCGTCGTGGCCGTGCCCGCGCCAGGGCCGGGGCCAGGCCACTGGGCGGGCGCGCCCAGCGCGGTCCGCAGCGGCGCCGAGATTTACCTGGCCTACCGGCTGCGGCGGCCGGTCGGACAGGGCCGCGGCTACGCGGTCGTGGTGGCCCGGTCCGCCGATGGCGTGCACTTCCAGACCGTCGCCACCTTGGCCAGCCAGCAGTTCGGCGCGGAATCGCTGGAGCGGCCAACTCTGGTCCTGACCCCGGCCGGGACCTGGCGGCTGTATCTGAGCTGCGCGACGCCGGGGACCAAGCACTGGCGGGTCGAGGTGCTGGAGGCCGCTGATCCGGGCGCGTTCGACGCCCGGCACCGTCAGGTCGTGCTGCCCGGCGACGCCAAGACCGCCGTCAAGGACCCGGTGATCGTGCACGATGGCGAGCGCTGGCATTTGTGGGCGTCGGTGCACCCGCTGGCCGACCCGGACCAGGCCGACCAGATGGTCACCGACTACGCGGTTAGCCCGGACGGCCTGCACTGGACCTGGCAGGGCACCGCGCTGATCCCGCGGCCGGGGGAATGGGACGCGCGCGGCGTGCGGGTCAGCGCGATCCGGCTGACCCCCGGCGGCGTGGTGGCCTACTACGACGGGCGGGCCAGCGCCGGGCAGAACTTCGAGGAGCGCACCGGAGTGGCCGTCGGTACCGATCCGGCCGCACTCACCGCGACCGGCTCGGTGACCGGGTCCCCGTCTGGGGGCGGGCTGCGCTACGTCACCGTCTTGGACCTCGGCGACGGGCAGGAGCGGCTGTACTACGAGATGGCCCAGGCGGACGGTTCGCACGACCTGCGGACCGAGCTGCAGGACGGCGTAGCGGGCCGACCGCCGGGGCGGGCGGTTGACGAGGCCGGGTTCGCGACGGGGCCGGGTTCGTAACGGGGCCGGGTTCGTAACGGGGCCGGGCTGGTAACGGGGCCGGGTTCGCGATGGGGCCGGGTTCGCGACGGGGCCGGGTTCGCGATGGGGCCGGGTTCGCGATGGGGCCGGGTTCGCGATGGGGCCGGGTTCGCGATGGGGCCGGGTTCGCGATGGGGCCGGGTTCGCGACGGGGCCGGGCTGGTAACGGGGCCGGGCTCGCGACGGGGCCGGACTCGCAACGGGGCTGAGCTGGTAACGGGCCGGTTACCCGGGCCCGGTTAGAAGTCGCGGCGGCGTCCGTTCTTGGCCTGGCCCTGGCCGGCCGGCCGGGCGCCGACCAGGCCGCCCGATTCGCCCCGGGGCCGCCGCCAGTCGCCGAAACTCTCGCCGGTGACGCGCTCGAGCAGCCGGATGTCCGCCTCGAACCTGGGCAGCAGCGCCTGGCGCTGCGCCCAGGTCAGCGGGCGGCGGGGCGGGCTGTCGCGCTGCAGGATCTGCTCCAGGGGCTCGGTCGGCAGGCCCGGGATCGCGTGCGCGGCCCGGTGCGCGGCCGACAACGCGCGATGGCGGAGCGTCAGGTCCGGGTGCGCGGTGACGTTCTGTTTCGGCATCTCGGTCAGGACGCCCGGCGGCACCCGCAAGAACGCGCAGATCCGGTCCAGCACCTGGGCCGGCTGGTCGATCAGCGCCCGGTACCTGAAGACCAGGACCTGCTCGCGTCCGAACACCGTGTACAGCCGCTGGAGTTGCTCCCCGTACCGGCCCAGCGCCAGGTAGTGCCAGAAGTCGGCCCAGCCGGCCCGGGTCCTGCGGTCCTCCTCGGCGCAGGCCTGGACGAAGTCACCGACCGGGTCGAGCCCGGCCGACCACATATGGGTCCAGTTCGAGTGCGCCCGCTCCACCGGATCGCGCAGGATGATGATCAGCTTCGCGTCCGGGATGAGGGCCTTGATGCGGAGATGGGCATCGTGGCGGTACAGGTAGAACGGCGTCGACTCGCCGCGCAGCCGGCCGGCCGACGCCTCGTCGAACAGGGCTTCGTAGTCCTCGCGCCGCCAGACGTGCTCGCGGTAGGTCCGGATGTCGCCGGGACCGCCGCGCGCGGGCGGTGGACCGTCGGTGAGGAAGAATTTGGGTTCCTTGACCGGGGACAGGTAAAGGGACGGGTGCCGGGCCAGGGCCGCGTGCAGGGCCGTGGTGCCCGCTTTGGGCGCACCCGCCACGAAGAAGTCCGGCAGGGCCATCGCAGTAGCTCCTCGATACCTAGCCTGCTCAACCTATCGGATCACTAGGTTGTGGGATCTGGTGCGTGACTGCCTGGTGTACCCGGAAAGGCCCCGTTCTCACCCCGGCCGCACCGGCTGCGCCGGGCGGCCGGGCTGGGCGGCTGGGCTGGGCGGCGGCGGACGTCTTTCCACCCCCAGCGGTGCCGTTCCATCAGCATGCGGATCACCCGCCACCAGGCGAGGTTGTCGAGCGGGCGGCCGGGCTGGGCGGGCTGCGCCGGGCGGCTGGGCGGCTGGGCTGGGTCCGGCTGGCCGGTGGGTGGGCTGGGCGGAGGGCTGGGTCGGGCTGGGCGGGCAGGGGCCGGATCAGGAGGCGGCGATCGCGCTGTCGGCTCCGGCGGGCTGGCCGGCGGGCGCGGTATCGAGCGCTTTGCGCATTTCCTGCTCGAGGTGATCCGGTTCGCCGGGCCGAACGGGCTGGATCACCCCGGTGGCGCGGAAGCCATGCCGTTCATACAGCCGCTGCGCGGCCTGGTTGCCGATCGTGACCCAGAGCGTCATCGCCGGGTACCCGGTCTGCCTGGCCCACCCGGCCACCGCCGTGATCAGCGCGTCCCCGGCGCCGCGGCCGCGCCAGCCCGGAGCCACCCACATCGCCACTAGGTGGGCCAGGCCGTCCTCAGTCAGGTAACCGCCGACCGTGCCGACCGCGCGGCCGTCCGCTCGCGCTATGAACTGCGTCCGGCCGGCCAGCCGCTCACGCCAGTCCGCCTCGCTGAACTCCGATTCCCCCTCCAGCGTCGAGCTGAACGCCTGCGGCGCATCGGCCAGCCCAGCCAGCCGGATGTCCCGGTATTCCCGCCAGTCATCGGGGTGCAGCCGTTCGATCTTCACAGCCAGCCATCCTCGCGCCAGCCCGGGCGAAGCTCAACTCATTAACCTGGCCGGATACCCGCCAGGACCAGCAGGAAGCCCAGTCGCGAGCCCGCCGGGCCCGCGGCCGCGCGGTACGGGTGCGGCCCGCGCGGCTGTGTCTTCACCGGCTGTCTTCACCGGCTGTCTCACCGGCTGTGTCTTCACCGGCGGAGCCGGCCCAGCGGTGGCGCGGGCATCGGGTCGCCGTCGTAATCGGCCACCGCGCCGAACCGGCCCGCCCGCCAGTCCGCGGCCGCCGCGGCGATCTCCTCCGGGGTCCTGGCCACGAAGTTCCACCACATCAGCAACTGCTCGCCGAGCGGCTCACCGCCCAGCAGGATCAGCCGGCGCCCTTGCGGCGCGGCGATCTCGGCCTGCTCAAGCCCGGGCTCCAGGTACAGCAGCTGACCGGGCCGCAGCACGGTCCCGGCCGCCGTGGCCGAGCCCAGGAGCACGAAGAGCACGTGCTCGTGCCCGGGCGTCAGCGGCAGCAAGCCCCGGGCGTCCCGGCCCGCGACCAGCTCGGCCCCGACGATCTCGGAGAACACCCGGGCGGGCGAGGCCGCGCCGCCCAGCGACCCGATGAACACGGTGGCCTCGAACCCGCCGATGCCGACAGCCGGAAGCTCGGCGTAGTGGGCGAACGCGGGCTCGGTCCGCCGCCACTGCTCGGGCAGCGCCACCCACAGCTGGACCCCGTGCAGCGCTGGATCAGGCCCGCGCCGGATCGGACCGCGTGGGATCGGGCCGTGCCGGATCGGGCAGTGCCGGATCGGGCCGCATCGGATCGCGCCGCGCCGCAGCAGGCCCCGTCGGCGAGACCTCGGCGTGCGCGATGCCGCGCCCGGCGGTCATCAGGTTCAGCTGGCCGGGCCGGATCAGCTGCTCGCTGCCCAGGCTGTCGGTGTGCAGGACATCCCCGGACACCAGCCAGGTCACGGTCTGCAGGCCGATGTGCGGATGCGGCGGCACCCGCATCCCGGCCACGCCGTCCACCGACAGCGGCCCGTAGTGATCGACGAAGCACCAGGCGCCCACGCTGCGCCGCAGCCGCAACGGCAAGAGCCTGCGCACGGTCATGGCTCCGACCCGGGCCTCCCGGGCCGCGGTCAGTTCCAGACCGGGCCGGACCACGGGAGCTTCCGCTATCTCGACCTCCGCATCCACTGTGCTCACCTAACCAACCCCTTTTGGCCAGCCGGCTGGCCGGTCAGACGTGAAGGCCGCACTCAAATGGACCCGATCTGACGATAGAACAGCCCGCCACCCCGGCGTCCCCGGGACTTCCGGCCACTTATACCGGATTTGGTGCGGTCAACTGGGCGATATGCCCTTTATGCCCGGACCAAATCCGGTATAAGTTACCTCCGCAACTTTCTCAGCCTCTAGCCCAGGACCCACTCTGAGGCGAGCGAGGCGGGCGGGACTGCAGAGGCTGGCGGGTCAGCCGAAGATGTTTGCGGGTGGCGGCGAGGGGCCTGCTGGGGGTTATCCGGTGCGCGGGTCCTGCCGGGGGTGGCCGAGGATGGGTTCTGCTGGGCTGGCCGGCAGGGGTGTGCGGGGGTTAGCCGACGAGGGTCTTGACGGCTTCGGTGAGGCCGGCCGGGAGATGTTGCGGGTGGCGGCGAGGGGCCTGCTGGGGGTTATCCGGTGCGCGGGTCTGGCCGGGGTGGCCGAGGATGGGGTCTGCTGGGCTGGCGGGCGAGGGGTGCGGGGGTTAGCCGACGAGGGTCTTGACGCTCCGGTTAGGGCCGGCCGGGAGAATTTTTGCGGGTTGGCGGCGAGGGGCCTGCTGGGGGTTATCCGGTGCGCGGGTCTGGCCGGGGTGGCCGAGGATGGGGTCTGCTGGGCTGGCCGGCGAGGGGTGTGCGGGGGTTAGCCGACGAGGGTCTTGACGGCTCCGGTGAGGGCGGCCAGGGCGGCCTTGGCGTCGCCGAAGTACATGCTGGTCTTGGGGCTGACGTAGAGCTCGTTGTCGATGCCGGCGTAGCCGTGGCCCATGGAACGCTTGATCACGATGACGCTCTTGGACTGGTCGACGTCCAGGATCGGCATCCCGGAGATCGCCGTGCCGGGGCGGCGGGCGGCCGGGTTGGTGACGTCGTTGGCCCCGATGACCAGGGCCACGTCGGTCCGGCCGAACTCCGGGTTGATCTCCTCCATCTCCTTGAGCTGCGGGTAGGGCACGTTGGCCTCGGCCAGCAGCACGTTCATGTGCCCGGGCATCCGGCCGGCCACCGGGTGGATCGCGTAGCTCACGTCGATCCCGCGTGATTCCAGCAGGTCAGCCAGCTCGGCCACCTCGTGCTGGGCCTGCGCGGCGGCCAGCCCGTAGCCGGGCACGATGATCACCTTGGACGCGTAGGCCAGCTGGATCGCGGCATCGTCGGCCGCGATGGCCCTGACCCCCGCGCCGGGACCGGCCAGCGCGGCCACCGCGGCGTCGCCCGTGCCGAACCCGCCCAGGATGATGTTGGCGATGGACCGGTTCATCGCGTCGGCCATCAGCTTGGTCAAGATGCCGCCGGACGCGCCGACCAGGGCCCCGGCGATGATCAGCGCCCAGTTCCCGATCACGAAGCCGGCCATGGCCACGGCGGTGCCGGTGAAGGCGTTCAGCAGCGAGATCACCACCGGCATGTCAGCCCCGCCAATCGGCATGACCATGGAGACGCCGAACGCCAGCGCGGCGATGATGATCAGCACCAGGCCGGGCAGGCTCGGGGTGGCGATCAGGTAGCCGGCCGCACCCAGGGCGACGGCGGCCAGCGCCAGGTTGACGGCCCGCTGGCCGCGGAACGTGACCGGGGCCGAGTTGATCACGCCCTGCAGCTTGCCCGCGGCGATGATCGAGCCGGAGAAGGTGACCGCGCCGATGATGACATCCAGCACCGTCGTGACGGTGGTCGAGGTGGGCACGCCGGCCGCCGCGTCGGTGAGCCGCATGTAGTCGTGGATCGCCACCAGCGCCGCCGCTCCGCCGCCGACCGCGTTGAACACGCTGACCAGCTGCGGCATCGCGGTCATCGGCACGGCCCTGGCGAAGTACAGGCCGACCCCGCCGCCGAGCAGGGCACCGGTGATCATCACGATCCAGCCGGTGGTGCTGATCAAGCCGGCGTGCACGACCAGGGCCAGGGTGGCCGCGATCGCGGCGATCATCCCGGCGGTCGAGACCTGGTTGCCGCGGCGTGCGGTGGCCGGGCTGTTCATCAGGTGCAAGCCGAGCACGAAGCAGGACGCGGCGGCGACGTAGACGAGCTGGATGATCGTGTTGAACGTGCTCATGACCGCGGCCCGTCCTGGCCGGCGGTGACGGCGGCGTCGGCGGGGGCGGGCGCGGGCGCGGCCGGGCGGCGCTGGAACATCTTCAGCATCCGGCCGGTCACCACGTACCCGCCCACCACGTTCATGGCCGCGAACGCGGCGGCGACGAACGCGATGAGGTAGCCGATGGCGTTATTGGCGGTGACCGCGATGAGCATGGCCCCGACCAGCACGATGCCGTGGATGGAGTTCGCGGCCGACATCAGCGGCGTGTGCAGGGTGGCGGGCACCTTGCTGATCACCTCGAAGCCGACCCACAGGCTGAGGACGAAGATGACCAGGTCAGTCAGAAGCGCCGTCGACATGGGCGGTCCCTTCAGCGGGCAGGCCGGCAGGAGCGCTGGCGGGCTCGGCCAGGGCGGGGTGGACGGTGCGGCCGTCATGGCTGATCACCACGGCGGCCTGAAGCTCGTCGGACAGGTCGACGGCCAGCGCGCCGTCGGTGACCAGGTAGAGCAGCAGCGAGCTGATGTTGCGGGCGTAGGCGGCGGACGCGGCCGGGGCCATCGTCGAGGGCAGGCCGCTGGCCCCGATGATGGTGACGCCGTTCTCGGTGAGCACGCGCTGGTCCGGCACTGAGCCCGCCACGTTGCCGCCCAGGTCGCTGGCGCCCAGGTCGACGACCACCGATCCGGCCGTCATCGACTTGAGCGCGTCGTCGGTCACCAGCAGGGGCGGGCGCCGGCCCGGAACCTGCGCGGTGGTGATCACGACATCCTGGCGGGCGATGTGGCCGGCCAGTTCGTCCTGCTGGGCCTGCCGCTCCTGCTCGGTCAGCGCGCGGGCGTAACCGCCTTCGCCGCTGGCCGGGCCGACCGAGGTCAGCTCGATGAACGTCGCGCCCAGCGAGGCCACCTCGGTCTTGGTCTCGGGCCGCACGTCGTAGGCGGAAACCACGGCGCCGAGCCGGCGCGCGGTCCCGATGGCCTGCAGCCCGGCTACCCCGGTACCCAGGATCAGCACCTTCGCGGGCCGGGCCGTGCCCGCCGCGGTGATCAGCAGCGGGAAGAACCGGCCATAGGATTCCGCGGCCAGCAGCACCGCCTTGTAACCCGCGATGTTCGCCTGCGAGGTCAGCGCGTCCATGGCCTGGGCCCGGGGCAGCGTGCGCGGGATCAGGTCCAGGCTGACCGCGGTGACGCCGGCCTGCGCCAGCTGGCGGGCCAGGCCGGTGTTGGTCAGCGGGGTCAGCAGGCCGAACACGGCCTGGCCGGACCGCAGGCGGCCGGCCGTGGCCGGATCCGGCGGGCCGATCATCAGCACGACGTCGGCGGCCCAGGCTTCCTCGCGGGTCACGATCGACGCCCCGGCCTCGGCGTAGCTTCCGTCCGCGAACCAGGCGCCGTCTCCCGCGCCCGTCTCCACCAGTACATCCAGCCCGGCCGTGCGCAGCTTCGCGACGGTCTCTGGCACCAGCGCGACCCGGCGCTCGCCCGGTGCTGTCTCCTTGACGACGGCAACCTTCATAAACGCGACCTCACGAGTCAGTTCCGGGGCAGTCTACGAGGTTGACCGCAGGCTGCTGTACCAAAGCTCTCTTGCCATGGGTGCGGCAACCAGGGCCCGGCAGGCCGATCCGCCCGGGCCCGGCTGCTGAGCCTGACACACAAGTAGGACTCTACTGGCCGCTGCGACGAGGCAGCCTACGGCCCGGCCGGGCATCTCCCGGTTCCGGGCTACGGTTGCACCGTGACCTCGGCGCGCGACAGCCTGGCGGAGCGGCTCGCGGCCGCGCACCGGGCGCTGGCCAGCGCGGCGGTGGCCGATGCGGAGCGGGCCAGGCTGCAGCGGCGGCTGACCGCGATCTGCGACGCGATCAAGGCACCGGGGGCCGACCCGGGCCGCTGCGCCCGCCGGCTCGACCTGCTCCTGGCTGACCTGCGCCAGCACAGCTGAGCACCGACTAAAGCAACATGCATCGCGTAACTGAGTAAGTCGGATTAATACTTTTTTGCACCGGTGAGAGATTGATTTTTGGCTTAAAGTCTCGCCCCGCGGGTAGACCTGCATTCGGGCTGAACAACATTCAGCTGCGTGGGCAGGCAGGCCACTTCCGGCCGCTCACGTGCTCGGAATCAGCGATTCCTGCGGTGTTATGCGAGGTTCGGGTATCGACACGCCGTGGTTTTACGCGAAAGTGTTTGTGCATCAGCGCTGGATCGCCTAATTTCAAGCAAGTCAGAGGTCGCGAATAGTTAGTAGTCCTGTCCGCGCGACCTCCCGTTGGGGGAACCGCAGGAGTGAGGAAATGAACAAGCGTGACCTGATCGATGCGATTTCAGGCCGGTTGGGGGATAAGAAAACCGCGACCGAAGCTGTCAACGCAGTGCTCGACACCATCCAGGCCGCCGTCGCCAAGGGCGACAAAGTCTCCATAACCGGATTCGGGGTATTCGAGAAGGCGGTCCGGCCAGCCCGCACCGCGCGCAACCCGGCCACCGGGGCCGCCATCAAGGTGCCGAAGTCATCGGTGCCCAAGTTCCGGCCCGGGTCGGACTTCAAGGCGTTCGTCAACGGCGACAAGAAGGTCGCCGCGGCCAAGCGATAACGAGCGATGAGTCCATGGCGGGCGGCGCGGGCACGCGCCGCCCGCCATCGCCGCGGTCGGGATTCCGTGGCGGCCGGTCCGCGGCGGGCGCCCGCGCGGCGGCGGCTGCCTCAGTGCAGGCCGGGCGGCTTGTTGAGCGCGCTCGTCAGCAGCCGGTCGATAACCGCGCTGAACGGCAGCCCGCTGGCTTCCCACATCTTCTGGAAGTAAGACGCGGGTGACAGGCCCGGGATCGTGTTTATCTCGTTGACCAGGATCTGGCGGTCCGGGGTGTAGAAGAAATCGACCCGGGCGAATCCCTCGGCCGACACCACCGTGAACGCCTCCGCGGCCAGCCGCCGGATCTCGTCGGTGTCCGCCTGCGGAATCGGGGCCGGTATCGCCATCCCGCTGGCCGCGTCCAGGTACTTGGCCTCGAAGTCCCAGAATTCCTCGCCGCCGTCGATCAGCAGCTGGCCGGGCAGGCTGGTGTCAGGCGGGCCGCCGTCCACGCCTTCCAGGACCGAGCACTCGATCTCGCGCCCCGCGACCGCCGCCTCGATGAGCACCTTCGGGTCGTACTGCCGGGCCAGGGCGATGGCCCGGGCCAGACCGTCGGGGTCGGCCGCCTTGGACGTGCCGATGCTGGACCCGCCCCGGGCCGGCTTGACGAACAGCGGCCAGCCCAGCTCCGCGATCGCCTCACCGATCCGCTTGCCCTCCGGGTCGGTGGCCGGCCAGTCGCGCTCGCGCACCACGACGTACGGCCCGACCGGGAGCCCGCTGGCCTGGAAAACTATCTTCATGTAGGCCTTGTCCATGCTGAGCGCGCTGGCCAGGACGCCGGAGCCGACGTACTTGATGCCCGCCATCTCCAGCAGGCCCTGCAGCGTGCCGTCCTCGCCGAACGGGCCGTGCAGCACCGGCAGCACCACGTCGACCTCGCTGAGCAGGTGCGGGATGTGCCCGGGCGCGGTGGCCTCCAGCGCGGCCGGGCTGGCCCACGGCACCACCTGAGTGCCAGGCCGGGCCACCGACTCCACCGACGGAAGCTCGCCGCCGGCGGCCGTGAGCCGAGCGGGCTCATCGGCGGCCAGCACCCAGTGGCCGGCCCGGGTGATGCCGACCGGCACCACCTCGTACCTGTTCCTGTCGATGGACGCGAGCATGTTGCCGCCCCCCATGCAGGACACCGCGTGCTCGGGGCCCCGGCCGCCGAACACCACCGCCACCCTGATCTTGCGCCGCTCGCTCACTCATCCTCCTTTTCGTCCCGGCACGAACGTGGTACCCGCGGTTGACCGCTCAGACGCCATAGCGCTCCGGTTTCGCCGACCTGCTGAGCAGCAGCAGGGCCGCCTTCCCGACTTCGAGGCCGTCGTTCAGCACCGCGGCCGTGACCTCGGTGATCGGCATCTCGACGCCGTGCCGCCGGGCCAGCTCAAGCACCGAGGCCGAGGACTTCACCCCCTCGACCGTCTGCGTGGTCGCCGCGATGACGTCCGCCAGCGCCATGCCCCGGCCCAGGTTCTCGCCGAACGTGCGGTTGCGCGACAGCGGCGAGCTGCACGTGGCCACCAGGTCGCCCAGGCCGGCCAGCCCGGCGAAGGTGTGCTGGTCGGCGCCGAGCGCCGCGCCGAGCCGGGTGATCTCGGCCAGGCCGCGGGTGATCAGCATGGCCCGGGTGTTGTCGCCGAGGCCCATGCCGGCCGCGATGCCGACCGCGAGCGCGATGACGTTCTTGACCGCGCCGCCGAGTTCGCAGCCGATCACGTCCGGGTTGGTGTAGGCCCGGAAGTAGCCGGTGTGGCAGGCCTGCTGGAGCCGCTCGGCGGCCGCGTCGTCGGTGCAGGCCACCACCGTGGCCGAGGGCTGGCGCTGGGCGATCTCGCGCGGCCAGGTTCGGCCCGGAGACGACGGCGATCCGTTCCGGCGGCACCGCCGCCACCTCGTCGATCACCTCGCTCATCCGCTTGCAGCTGCCCAGCTCGATCGCCCTTCATGAGGCTGACCAGCAGCGCGGCCGGCGGCAGCAGGCCATCCCAGGCGGCCAGGTTCGCCCGCAGCGATCTGCGCGGGCACGGCCAGGATGACCAGGTCGGCGCCGTCCAGGGCCTCGCGCCGGGTCGGCGGTGGCGCGGATCGCCTCGCTCAGGGTGATGCCCGGCAGGTACTCCGGGTTGACGTGACCGGAGTTGATGCCGGCCGCCAGCTCGGGCCGGCGGCAGCAGAGCACCGCCGGGGTGCCCGCGTCGCAGAGCACCTGGGCGAAGGTAGTGCCCCACGAGCCGGCGCCCATGACGGCAGCCCTCACGATGGCGTCGCCTGCGAGGGGCTGGAGTCGGCCGGATTATCCGTTCTGGCCGGGTCTTGATTTTCCTGCTCCTGCCGGGCGCGCAGCTCCTGGCGGGCCTGGCGGCGCGCGATGGCCGGGTGGTAGGGCTGCGGCGGCGGGTCCTCGCCGCGCAACTGGCCGAGTAGCGCGGTGATGTCCTTCATGATCGTCTCGGTGGCGGCCCGCAGCACCTGGGAGCTGAGCGGCTGCCCGTCGAACGCGGACAGGTCGACCGGCGGGCCCGCGAGTATGTGCACGGTCCGGCGGGGCAGCAGCCGGGGCTTGAAGCTGCCGTAGGGCAGGACATCCTGCGCGCCCCAGTGCGCGACCGGGATCACCGGGGCGCCCGTGGTCAGGGCCAGCCGGGCCACGCCGGTCTTGGCCACCATGGGCCACTGGGCCGGGTCCCTGGTCACCGTGGCCTCCGGGTAGAAGATCACGCAGGCCCCGTTCTTGATGCCCTGCTCGGCGTCCTTCAGGACCAGGGCGGCGTCGGTGGCGTTGCGGTAGACCGGCAGCTGGCCGAGCTTGGCGATGATCGAGCCCAGGACCGGGAGGTCGAACAGCGTCGACTTGGCCAGGAACACCGGGTACCGGCCGGCCTTGTAGCTGAACAGCGAGATGGCCAGCACGTCGGCGTAGGACAAGTGATTGGCGGCCAGGATCATGCCGCCTTCGCGGGGGAAGTGCTCCTGGCCGCGCCAGTCGTGCTTCATCACCCCGTTGAGCAGCGGGACCAGGATGATCTTCGAGATCCGCCGCCATACCCGCGAGTAGCTGCCGTCGGTGCGCTTGGTCATCTGGACAGTCTCCGGCCAACGTCATGTGATCAGTCTCCCGGTTCGCGCGGGGCCGTGTCGAGGCAAGATCAGAGGCATGGCTACCCCGCTGTGCTGGTCAATAGTGATCCCCGTCAAGGTACTGGCCCAGGCCAAGTCGCGGCTAGCGGCGCTGGCCGGGCCGCGCCGGGCGGAACTGGCGCTGGCCATGGCCGCCGACACGGTGGAGGCGGCGCTGGCCTGCGCCGCGGTCGCGGCCGTCGTCGTGGTCACCGACGACGCCGCGGCCGGGGCCGAACTGGCCGGGCTCGGCGCGCTGGTCGCTGCCGGATGAGCCGGGGGCCGGGCTCAACCCGGCGCTGGAGTTCGGCGCCGCGCAGGCGGCCGGCCGCTGGCCGGGCCGGGGCCTGGCCGGGCTCGCGGCCGACCTGCCCGCGCTCGGACCGGCTGACCTCGGCCGGGGCGCTGACCGCGGCGGCCGGCCTGGCCGCGGCGTTCGTGGCCGACGCGGCGGGGACGGGGACGACGCTGTACCTGGCCGGGCCGGGAGCCGCGTTCGGCCCGCAATTCGGCCCGGGCTCGTCCGGCCGGCACCGCAGCAGCGGCGCGGTCGAGCTGGATCTGCCCGCCGACAGCGGGCTGCGCCGGGACGTGGACACGGCAGCGGACCTGCGGCAGGCCGCGCGCATCGGGCTCGGCCCGCGCACCGCCGCCCTGGCCGCCGAGCTGGACGTCCGCTGAATCGCCGGCTGCCGGGGCCGCCGTCCGGGTCAGGACCTCAAATGTGGACGATCGGGCAGGTCAGGGTGCGGGTGATGCCGTCCACCGCCTGGATCTGGGCCACGACGAGCTTGCCAAGATCGTCGACGTTGTCCGCCTGGGCGCGGACGATGACGTCGTAAGGCCCGGTCACGTCGTCAGCCTGTGTGACACCGGATATTTTCCCGATGTGCACGGCGACGTCGGCGGCCTTGCCGACTTCTGTCTGGACGAGGATGTATGCCTGAACCACTCAGTCCTCCCGGGCACGACTGGAAGGCCCCACGCTACCGTAGGTACGCAGCATTCGGCCCCGAACGCGGGCCGATAATGCCAAAGAGCAGGGGGAGGGCCTCATTACCGTCGCTGACCTGGGCGAATTCGGCCTTATCGGGGCGATTGCGGCGCTCGCCCCGCCGGGCGAGGCGCAGCTGGTCGGCATCGGCGACGACGCGGCGGTGCTGCGGGCGCCGGACGGCCGGGTGGTCGCGACAATGGACCTGCTGGTGCAGGATCGCCATTTCCGGCTGGACTGGTCGAGCGCTTTCGATATCGGCGCCAAGGCCGCGGCGCAGAACCTGGCCGACATCGCGGCCATGGGCGCGCGCCCGACCGGCCTGCTGATCGGCTTCGCCGGGCCTGGCGACGTGGCGGTGTCCTGGGCCGAGGACCTTGTCCGCGGCCTGGTCGCGGAGTGCTCGCGGGCCGGGGCGTTCGTCGCCGGCGGCGACGTCAGCAGCGCCGACCAGATCACCCTGGCCATCACCGCGCTGGGCGACCTGGCCGGCCGGCCGCCGGTGACCAGGGCGGGCGCCCGGCCCGGGGACCAGCTAGCGGTGGCCGGGCGGCTGGGCCACTCGGCCGCCGGGCTGGCACTGCTGAGCGCCGGGCTGACCGAGCCTGCCGCCCTGGTGACCAGCCACCGGCGCCCGCGCCCGCCTTACCCGGCTGGCCCGCAGGCGGCCGCGCTCGGGGCCACGGCGATGATCGACACCAGCGACGGGCTGCTGGCTGATCTCGGGCACGTGGCCCGGGCCAGCGGGGCGGCCATCGAGGTGGACTCCGTCCGGCTGGCCGATGCCCGGCTGCAAGGTGCGGCGGCCGCGCTGGGCGGCGCGGACTGGCTGCGCTGGGCGCTGACCGGCGGGGAGGATCACGCCCTGGCCGCCACGTTCCCGGCCGGCACCGAGCTGCCCCGGCCCTGGACTGTGATCGGGCGGGTCGCCGCCGGCCAGGGCGTGCTCGTGGACGGAACCCGGTACCAGGGACCTGCGGGCTGGAATCATTTCGCCTGAGCAGACATGAATGACGACCTGTCACTTTTGAAAGCGCACAGTTACTAGCCGGGTAGAGACATTGCTTGGTATAAACCCCCTGATGCCAAGTCACCGCAAGGAGCCCCTCCCCGAGCCGAGGCACCGCGCGCCGCGGGCGCCCAGACGCCAGCGGTGGAGCGCTCAGGCGACCGCCCTGGTCACCTGGTGGCCCAGCCGGGTCCTGGTGGTGCGGATGCTGGTGGTGACCCCGCAGTTCGCCGCGGGCGCGGGCATCGTGATCGCGGCCGTGCTGGCCGTCGACGTACCGCACGCGGCGCTCAGCTACGGGCCCAACCCGGAGGTCAGCACGTGCTCCTCAGGCCAGTGCACGAGCACCAAGCCGTCGGGCACCGGCGGGCTGACCACCTCCGACCCCGGCATCAAGATCAAGCCGCCCCGGCACCACAAGGCGGGCCCGGCCGCAGTCCAGGCGGCTGAGCCGGCCGCGCCCGGCGGGACCGGTGCGGCCGGGACGCCGGCGGCCCGGCTGGGCTACCGGACGATCCGGCACGTCGGCTCGGGCTTCGTCGCGATGATCACGGTGACGGCCAGCCCCAAGGTCGGGTCCTGGCGCCTGGGTTTCGCCTTCCCCGCGGCGAAGGTTCAGCACGTGTGGGGCGACGTGAACTGGCGGTCGCAGGGCCGGACCGTGGTGGTGTCCGGACAGCCCTGGCCGTGGCCCGGGCAGAAGACGGTCACCTCCAGGATCGTGGTCTTCGCCGCAGGGACCGCCGCGGCCCCGGACACCTGCACGTTCAACGGGGCGGCCTGCTCGTTCGGCTGAGCGCGGCGCCGGCGGCTCGGCGGGGGTCGTGGCGGCGGCCGGCCGGGGACCCGGCCCGGCGGGTGTCATCAGGCGGCGACATTAGGCTGGCGGCATGCCATCCACACCTGCATGCGTGCTGGCCATCGCGGGCTCGGACTCCGCGGGCGGGGCCGGCATCCAGGCTGACCTGAAGACGATGCTGGCCCTCGGCGTGCACGGGATGACCGTGGTCTGCGCCGTGACCGCGCAGAACTCCGTGGGGGTCCAGGGCTACTGGGAACTGCCCGCCGACGCGGTGGCCGCGCAGCTGGACTCGGTGCTGGGCGACATCCCGGTGCAGGCCATCAAGACCGGCATGCTGGCCTCGGTGCCGATCGTCGAGACCGTCGCGGGGGTCCTGGCCGGCGTCAGGGAGCCGATCGTGGTCGACCCGGTCGCGGTGTCCAAGCACGGCGACAGCCTGCTGTCCCCGGCGCCCTGGAGGCGGTGAAGGAGCGGCTGCTGCCGCTGGCCACCGTGGTGACGCCCAACCTGCTGGAGGCCGAGCTGCTGACCGGCATCCAGATCGCCGACGAGGCGGGCATGCTCAAGGCGGCCGAGGTGATCGCGGCCAAGGGCCCGCGCTGGGTGCTGGTCAAGGGCGGTCACCTGCCCGGCCAGCCGGTCGACTTGCTGTACGACGGGGACCGCGCGATCCGGTTCCCCGGGCCGCGGATCGCCAGCCGGGACACCCACGGCACCGGCTGCACGCTGGCCTCGGCGATCGCCTCGTTCCTGGCCCGCGGGTCCGACGTGCCCGGGGCGGTGGAGTCAGCCCGCCAATTCGTGGCAGGCGCTATCGCCGGCGGGTTCCCCCTGGGTGCGGGGATCGGGCCGGTGGATCACGCCTGGCAGATCCGGCGCAGCGGCTGACGGCTCAGCGAGTGACTTTCCCTGCCTTGATGCAGGAGGTGCACACGTTCAGCCGCTTGGGCGCGCCGTCGACGGTGGCGCGCACGCGCTGAATGTTCGGATTCCAGCGGCGCGGGGTGCGGCGGTGCGAGTGCGACACGTTATTGCCGAAACCCGGCCGCTTGCCGCAGACGTCGCAGACGGAAGCCACGGGATGCTCCATTGGGGTGTAGCCAGATGGGTCAGCCCGGGCGCGGCCCGGGCAGTCGTCGAAGGATATCTGACGCCCGGCGGATAGCGCGAGTCGGCGGGCCCTGTGGTTCGCGGGCCCGTGGTTCGCGGGCCCCTGTGGTTCACAGGCCCCTTAGTTCGCGGGCCTTGTGGTTCGTTGGCCCGGTAGTCAGCCCGCGGCCGTACCCTGCGGGTGTGACGGCGCTTCAGGTCATCGACAGCGGCGCGGTCAGGCGCTGGTGCCGCCGGGCCGCCGACGCGCTCGCGCAGGCCGGGCCGGCGATTAACGCGCTGAACGTCTTCCCGGTGCCCGACGCCGACACCGGCACCAACCTGCAGCTGACCATGGCCTCGGCGGCCCAGGCGGTGGAGGCGGTGCCCGCGGCGGCCGGGCCGGATCAGCTGTGGCGGGCCGCGGCGCGCGGGGCCCTGCTCGGCGCCTGCGGGAATTCCGGCACGATCTTGAGCCAGCTGCTGCGCGGGCTCAGCGACGTGTGCGCGCCCGCCAGCCGGTGTGACGGCCCGGTGCTCGCGGCGGCGCTGGCGCACGCGGCGGTGCTGGCCCGGGCCGCGGTCAGCCTGGTCGAGGGAACGGTGCTGACCGTCGCCGACGCGGCCGCCCGCGCCGCCGCCGAGCACCCGGACTGCCGGGACCTGCCGGCCGTGGCCACCGCGGCCGCGCTGGGCGCCCGGGCCGCGCTGGCCCGGACCCGCGAGCAGCTGGCGGTGCTGGCGGCGAGCGGGGTGGTCGACGCGGGCGGGGCCGGGCTGTGCGTGCTGCTGGACGCGCTGGCTGCGACCGTCACCGGCACCGATCGGGTCCTGTTGCCTGGGCCTGGCGCTGGCCGTCGATCCCGGCCCGGCGGCGGGTCTCGGCCAGGATGCCGCTGCGGGCCAGGATGCCGCTGCGGGCCCGGATGCCGCTGCCGGCCCTGACGCTGGCGGCCCGCCTGGTTACGAGGTCATCTACCTGCTGGAGGCCGACGCCGCGGCGGTTTCGCAGCTGCGGGAGCGGCTCGACTCACTCGGCGACAGCGTCGTCATCGGGGGCGGCGAGCGGCTGTGGAACGTGCACGTTCACCTGGCTGACGCGGGCGCGGCGATCGAGGCCGGGATCCTGGCCGGCCGCCCGAGCCGGATCGCGGTGACCTACCTCGGCCCGGCTGGCGCGGGTCCCGCCGCGCGGCCCGGCGGCGAGCCCGCTGTGTCGCCCGGCCTGCCGACGCCCGGCCTGCCGACGCCCGGGCCGAAGACGCCCGGGCCGCCTGACCACGGGCCCGCGGGGTCGCCCGGCGCGGGTTCCGACGCGCGGCCCGACGGCGGGCCGGAGCGGGGGGTCGTAGCGGTGGCCGACGGCGCGGGTCCCGCGGCGCTGCTGCGCCGGGCCGGAGCCCGGGTCCTGCGCCGCGATGGCGGGGCCGGCGGCTGGCCGGGCCCGACCTGGTCGCAACGGCCAGGCAGGCGGGCCGGGAAGTGATTATCCTGCCCAACGCACATTCCGTGGCCGCTGCCGCCCAGAGCGCGGCGGCCGCGCTCGCGGAAGAAGGGCGCACCGTGGCCGTGATCGGATCCGCATCGCCGCTGCAGGCGCTCGCGGCCATGGCCGTGCACCTGCCGGGCCGGCCGTTCAGCGACGACGTCGCGGCGATGGAGCGCGCCGCGGCCGCGGTGCGCTACGGCAGCGTGATCCGGCGGGACGGTAGCCTGGCCGGGCTGGTCGCCCGCGAGGTGACGGCCACCGGGGCGAACGCGGCCCAGGTGGCGATCGGCGTCACTGAGGCGCTCATGGCCGGCGGCGGGGAACTGGTGACATTGCTGACCGAAGGCCCGGCGGACGGGCTGCTGGCGCGGGCCGTCGCCGAGCACGTGGCCCGGCGCTGGCCCGACGCCGAGGTCGTGTGTTACGGCGGCGGCCCGGTGCCGCTGCTGGTGGGCGTGGAGTAGCGGCCGATGGTGATGCTCGCGGATCAGCTCCGCCCGGTGGTGGGCGACAAGGCGGCCAAGCGGCTGAAGGCCGCGCTCGGCCTGGAGACCGTGGCTGACCTGCTCGGCTACTACCCGCGCCGGTACGACACCAGGGGCGAGCTGACCGACCTGGCCTCGCTGCGGGATGGCGAGCACGTCACCGTGCAGGCCGAGATAGCCGCGGTTTCGGTCCGCCGGATGCGCAACCGGCCGGGCACGATCCTGGAGGCGATCGTGACCGACGGCCACGGCAAGCTCACGCTGACATTCTTCGGCCGGGGCCGGCAGGACTGGCGGGAGAAGGTACTGACGCCGGGGGTGCGCGGCTTGTTCTCCGGCCAGGTCTCGACCTTCCGCGGCAAGCGCCAGCTGTCTCACCCCGAGTGCGAGCTGCTCGGCGCGGGCGAGCCGCGGATCAGGGCCGCGGAGTACGCGGCCGAGCTGATCCCGGTCTACCGGGCGAGCAGCCAGATCACCTCCTGGCAGATCGCGGACTCGGTCCAGATCGCGCTGGACACCCTGGACATCGACGATGACCCGCTGCCCGCGGAGATCAGGGCCCGCTACGGCCTGTGCGGCCTGGCCGACGCCCTGCGCGGCATCCACCGGCCGGTCGACCGGCCCGACCAGCGCCGGGCCGAGTTCCGGCTGAAGTGGGACGAGGCGTTCGCGCTGCAGGTGATCCTGGCCCAGCGGCGGCTGGCCGCCACCGCGTACTCGGCCACCCCGCGCCCGCGCCGCGGCGGCGGCCTGCTGGCCGCGTTCGACGCGGCGCTGCCGTTCGAGCTGACTGTCGGCCAGCAGCTCGCGGGCGCGACCATCGCCGACGAGCTGGAACTCGGCCACCCGATGAACCGGCTGCTGCAGGGCGAGGTCGGCTCGGGCAAGACCGTCATCGCGATCCGGGCCATGCTGCAGGTGATCGACGCGGGCGGGCAGGCCGCGCTGCTGGCCCCCACCGAGGTGCTGGCCCAGCAGCACCTGCGCGGGATCAGCGAGATGCTCGGCCCGCTGGCCCGGGCCGGCCAGCTGGACGGTGACCCGCGCGGCACCTCAGTCGCGCTGCTGACCGGCTCGCAGTCCACCGCCGAGCGGCGCCGGGCCCTGCTTGACGCGGCGTCCGGCGGCGCTGGCATCCTGGTCGGCACCCACGCGCTGCTGCAAGAGAACGTGCGGTTCGCCGAGCTCGGCCTGGTGGTGATCGACGAGCAGCACCGGTTCGGCGTGGAGCAGCGGGACACGCTGCGGGAAAAGGCCGGCGAGGGGCGGCCGCATGTGCTGGTCATGACGGCCACGCCGATCCCGCGCACGGTGGCCATGACGGTCTTCGGCGACCTGGACATCAGCACGCTGACCGAGCTGCCCGCCGGGCGCTCGCCGATCGCCACGCACGTGGTCCCGGCCGCGCAAAAGCCCCGGTTCATGGCCCGGACCTGGGAGCGGGTCGCCGAGGAGGTCGCGGCGGGCCGGCAGGCGTACGTGGTCTGCCCGCGGATCGGTGACCAGCCCGGCGCCGCGGGCCCGGCCGGGCCGGACCGGGCCGGGCTGGCCAGCTCAGGCGGGGCCAGCCCAGGCGGGAGCAGGCCAGGCGGGGCAAACCCAGGCGGGGCCAGCGCGGCCGGGGCCGGCTGAGGCGGGGCAAACCCAGGCGGGGCCAGCGCGGGCGGGGCCAGCTCAGGCGGTGCCGGCGAGGCGGGACAAACCCAGGCGGGACAAACCCAGGCGGGACAAACCCAGGCGGGACAAACCCAGGCGGGGCCAGCGCGGGCGGGACAAACCCAGGCGGGGCCAGCGCGGGCGGGGCTAGCGCGGGCGGGGCCGGCGGGCTGGCCGAGGACGGCGCGCTGTTCGGGGCGGGCGAGTTCGGGGCGGGCGAGTTCGGGGCGGATGGCGAGCCTCCGGAGGCCCGGCCGCCGATCGCGGTACTGGACCTGGCCCCGGTGCTGAGCCAGGGGCCGCTGGCCGGGCTGCGGGTGGCGGTCCTGCACGGCCGGCTGCCTGCCGATGAGAAGGACCGGGTGATGCGGGAATTCGCGGCCGGGTCGGTTGACGTGCTGGTCACGACCACCGTGGTCGAGGTCGGCGTGGACGTGCCGAACGCCACCGCCATGGTGATCATGGACGCGGACCGGTTCGGGGTGTCCCAGCTGCACCAGCTCAGGGGCCGGGTCGGCCGCGGCCGCCACGAGGGGCTGTGCCTGCTGGTGACCGAGGCGCCGGAAGAGGCCAAGGCCAGGGAGCGGCTTGACGCGGTCGCTGGCACGCTGGACGGATTCGCCCTGTCCCGGCTGGACCTGGAACAGCGCAGGGAAGGCGACGTGCTCGGGGCGGCCCAGGCGGGCCGCAAATCCAGCCTCAAGCTGCTCACCCTGCTGCGCGACGAGGATCTCATCGGCCGGGCCCGGCAGGAAGCGATCAGCGTGGTCGACGCTGATCCAGCGCTGGCGGGCCAGCCCGCCCTGGCCGCCGCGGTCCGCGCCATCCTCGACCATCAGCAGGCTGAGTTCCTGGAGAAGGCCTGACCGGCGATGACGCGTATCATCGCCGGCTCGGCCGGGGGCAGGCGGCTCGCGGTGCCCGCAGGCGCCCGCCCGACCAGCGACCGGGCCCGGGAGGGCCTGTTCGCCAGCGTGGCGGCCAGCCGGGGGGCGCTGGCGGGCGCGCACGTCGCCGACCTGTACGCCGGCTCGGGCGCGGTCGGGCTGGAGGCGCTTTCGCGCGGCGCCGCCGGGGCGATCCTGGTCGAATCTGGCCGGGCCGCCGTCCGGGTCATCCAGGCCAACATCCAGACGCTGGGGCTGCCCGGCGCCGAGTTGCGGGCCGGGCTGGTCGAGCGGGTCCTGGCCCGGGGCCTCGGGCCCCTGCCGCCGCGCGACTTCGTCTTCGCCGACCCGCCCTACGCGACCAGCGCGGCCGAGGTCACCCGGGTGCTTGAGCTGCTCGCCCGGCACGGCTGGCTGGCCGCCGGGGCGCTGGTGGTGATCGAGCGGGCCACCAGATCGGGCGCTGTGGCCTGGCCACCTGGCTTTGAGCAGGAACGGGCGCGCAAATACGGCGAAGGCACGCTCTGGTACGGTCTCGCCGCAGGCACGCAGTCAGCTGCCCGAGCATCGACAGGAGAGTGAGCTCGCGTGCGTCGTGTCGTCTATCCAGGCTCCTTCGACCCGGTGACCAACGGGCACATCGACATCATCAGCCGCGGTGCCCGCCTGTACGACGAGGTAGTCGTCGCGGTGCTGCACAACCTGTCCAAGTCGGCCCTGTTCACCGTGGACGAGCGGGTGAGCATGCTGCGCGAGGTCACCGCGGAGCTGAGCAACGTCCGGGTGACCAGCTTCGAGGGGCTGCTCGTCGACTTCTGCCAGGCCAACGACATCTCGGCGATCGTGAAGAGCCTGCGCTCGGTCAGTGACTTCGACTACGAGCTGCAGATGGCGCAGATGAATTACAGCCAGGGTGGCGTTGAGACGCTATTCATGACCACCAATCCGCTCTGGGCGTTCCTGTCGTCCAGCCTGGTCAAGGAATTCGCCAAGTTCGGCGGCAACGTGGGCAGCCTGGTGCCCAAGCCGGTGCTCGACCGGCTCGCCGAGCGCGCGGCGCGGGCCTGACCGGCGGCCGGGGTCAACTTGGGATTCAGTCGGCCTGCCGGGTAAGCTGGGCGGCCCAGTACCCCGTCACTACTTAGCTTGCCCATGTCACATGTGAAGTCAAAGCACGCCAAACGCCTTGGTCACCCGCTGGTCTTCGATACCCGCGGGCTCGGCCCTGGCGCTGTGCTCAGGCATACCCGGACGGCGCCCGCGCCCGCCGACTTGGCGGTCGAGCTGGCTGGCATTCCCGAAGGGTCTGAGCTGGCCCTCGATGTGCAGCTGGAGGGCGTGGCCGAAGGCGTGCTCGTCACCGTGACCGTACAGGCGCCGTTGGCCGGGGAATGCGCACGTTGCCTGGAGCCGGTGTCATCGACGACCCGGGTCTGGTTCCGTGAGCTGTTCGGCTACGAGGCCAGCGAGGAGGGCGGGTATCTTCTCGACGGAGACCTGCTCGACCTGGAGCCCGCTCTGCGCGATGCGCTGGTGCTGGAGCTGCCGCTCGCGCCGCTCTGCGCCGAGGACTGTGCAGGGCTTTGTGTCGAGTGCGGCGTGCGGCTCGCGGACGCGGGCCCCGGTCACGGTCATCCCGGGCCGGAAGCAGCCGATACTGGCAGCAAGCCGGACACCGGCGGCGAACGCCCGCCGGATGACACGCCGGCCGGGTCGCCCGGGCCGGGGAGAAGGAAGGAGCGCTGAGGTGGCGGTCCCTAAGCGGAGAATGTCGCGCAGCAATACCAGGTCGCGCCGGTCCCAGTGGAAGGCCACGGCGCCCCAGCTCGTGACCTGCCCGCAGTGCCGAGACCCGAAGCTGCCGCACACGGCGTGCCCGACCTGCGGCACCTACAACCGGCGCCAGGTGATCAACCCTTCCTGACCGCAAAGCGGGTGCGCGGCCGATGCGGGGCGTGCACCCGCGTCGCAGGTTGCGCGCAGCGGAAAGGAGGAGGCCATGCCCAGCGCATCAAGCGGCGGAGCCGCCGAGTCTGACCCCTCCGGCCTGCTGCGCGCCCTTGAGGTGCCGCTCGGGGCGGAACTCCTCGAGCGCGCCCTGACGCATCGGTCCTTCGCCTACGAGAACGGCGGCCTGCCGACCAACGAGCGGCTGGAGTTCCTCGGCGATTCGGTGCTCGGCCTCATCGTGACCGACACGCTCTTCCGCGAGTACCCGGACCTGCCCGAGGGGCAGCTGGCCAAGCTCCGGGCGGCCGTGGTCAACATGCGGGCGCTGGCCGAGGTGGCCCGTGGCCTGCGGCTGGGCGGATACGTCCGGCTCGGCAAGGGCGAGGAAGGCACCGGCGGCCGAGACAAGTCCTCCATCCTGGCCGACACGCTGGAAGCGGTGCTCGGGGCGGTCTACCTGGACCGGGGCCTGGCCGAGGCGGACGCGCTGGTGCACCGGCTGTTCGACCCGGTCATCGCGCGCTCGGCCCGGCTCGGCGCCGGGCTGGACTGGAAGACCTCGCTGCAGGAGCTCACGGCGGCCGAGATACTCGGCGTGCCCGAATACCACGTCGACGAGAGCGGGCCGGATCACCAGAAGTCGTTCCGCGCCTCGGTCCGGATCGGCGGCCGTACCTACGGCGAAGGCGAGGGTCACTCCAAGAAAGAGGCCGAGCAGCAGGCCGCCGAGGCCGCCTGGACCTCGATCAGCGCAGGCGGCGCGCACGGCGCACTGGCCGAAGCCGCCTCGACGCCCAACGGGGACAGCGGCGGGCCGGACCCGGGCGAAAGCCAGCCCGGAGCCCTCGGCGACGGCAGCGCACGCTCCGCGAGCGGTGAGGACCGGGACTAGCTCGTGCCCGAACTGCCGGAGGTGGAGGTTGTCCGCCGGGGCCTGGAGCACCACGTCCTGGGCCGGACTATCGGCCAGGCCGAGTTCCTGCACCCCCGGGTGGCCCGGCGCTACCCGGCCGGCCCGCGGGACTTCGCCGCCGCGCTGGCGGGCCGTACCGTCACCGGAACCCGGCGCCGGGGTAAGTACCTGTGGCTGGAGCTAGGCGACGACGCGCTGCTCGCGCACCTGGGCATGAGCGGCCAGCTGCTCATCGGCCCGGCCGACCGGGAGCTTTCCGCGCATGTGCGGGCCCGGTTCACCTTCACCGACTCCGGTCCTGACCTGCGCTTCACCGACCAGCGGACGTTCGGTCACCTGTACTTCAGCCCGGGCGGGGCCAAGCTGCCCGACATCATCGGGCACATCGCTCCCGACCCGCTGGAGCCCGAGTTCGACCTGGCCGGGCTGACCGCCCGGCTGCGCGCCAGGCGCACCGGCATCAAGCGGGCCCTGCTCGACCAGTCGCTGGTCAGCGGCATCGGCAACATCTACGCCGACGAGGCGCTCTGGCGGGCGCGGCTGCACTGGGCGCGGCCTGCCGACGGGCTGAAACGAACCGATGTGGCCCTGGTCATCAGCTCGGTGCAGGACATCTTCCATGAGGCGCTGACAGTCGGCGGCACCTCCTTCGACAGCCTGTTTGTCAACGTGAACGGGGAAGGCGGGTTCTTCGACCGGTCCCTGGCCGTCGACGGCCGGCAGGACCGGCCGTGCCGGCGGTGCGGCACCCCGGTCCGCCGCGACCCGTTCATGAACCGCTCCTCCTACAGCTGCCCGGTCTGCCAGCCGCGGCCCCGGCGGGGCCGCTGGTGACCAGCCCACCGAACCGGCCCTGGTCGGTGCCGGGACCGGCCGGGGGCGGCCAGGGAAGGGCCGGTCGCAGGCCGGGGCGCCCGGCGGCCCGCCCGGCGATGATCCGGCCCGGCTGATCGCCTGGGTGGAAGGCCGGGTCCAGGGGGTCGGGTTCCGGTGGTGGGTCCGGGCCCGGGCGCTGGAGCGCGGCCTGGTCGGCTGCGCGGAAAATCTTGTCGACGGCCGGGTAAAAGTTGTCGCGGAAGGACCGGCCGGACGCTGCCGTGACCTGCTCGCGGTGCTGGCCGCAGGCCGGACGCCCGGGTGGGTGCGGCGCGTGACGCACCGCTGGGATCGGCCGCAGGGCAGCTTTGCGGGGTTTACCGAGCGTTGATATATGAGCGACCAGGCATCGCAGCTGGATAGGCGGGTTTTCCGTCCCCTCGCGGTTGGGTAGTGACCCATGTGACCTGCGTGATCGCTCAACTTGACCGGATACCCGCGCGGTGGGACCATGAAGTGGTTACTTGCGCGCAGGGCTGCGCTGCTTCTCGCGTATATGCGTGCGCGCCCACTCTGGTCACTCAGTGTGGAGGACCTTAAACAATGGCGAAGGCTCTGTATGGCCACGTCGGCGGGCCGGATCCCCGCATGGTCGCTGAGATGCGTCGCCTTCAGCAGCGTGTGCGTGACCTGGAAGCCGAGCTAGCCAGGCTACAGGAAGAGAACGACGTTCTCGCTGCGGAAGTAGGCCATGATCTGCTGATCCCGGTTCGCGTGCCTGCGCTCACCTAGTAGCGCTTGATGGCCACGACGAAGTAGAGGGGCGTCGCTTTACCAGGCGTCCCTCTACATCTGCCGCCGCTCGGCTTAGCCAGCGTCCCGGACGCTGGCCGTTCTGGTATGTCCGGAATTAACTGCCCCGTACAATTCGGGCCGCATCTCGGCGCTGCGGCTCGGGCCGGCGCCAGGCAGCGGGCCCGGGCCGCAGCGCCTTAATCCGGACAACTCGTAACGATCGGGTCGGACTGGTCCTTGCTCCTCACGCAGTTTCGCGGGAGTGTCGCAACCGCGCGGTAAAGTGCGGGAGGTTGGCCGGCGAGGGGCCTGGACCTTAGGGCGGGGACTGCGACGGCCCTTACTGCGAAGGCTGGGCGGCGAAGGCGGGGACTGCGAGCCAGAAATGGAACGGGCGGCTGATTCCGGGCGCCAGTACTGGGTAGCGGGAGTGCGGCCGGTGCTCAGGACAGGGCCAGCAACGACAGGGCCAGCAAACGACAGGGCCAGCCAGGACAGTGCCGGCCAGGACAGTGCCAGCTAGGACAGGGCCAGCTAACGGCAGGGCAGCTAACGACGGGGCCAGCAGCTAAACAGTGCCACCAGGGCAGGAGCTGAGGAGGAGAGCCGGCGGGTGTACCTCAAGACGCTCACCCTGCGCGGGTTCAAGTCATTCGCCTCAGCGACATCGTTGCGGTTCGAGCCGGGCATTACCTGCGTCGTCGGCCCGAACGGGTCGGGCAAGTCCAACGTGGTCGACGCCTTCTCCTGGGTGATGGGCGAGCAGGGCGTCAAGCCGCTGCGCGGCGGCAAGATGGAGGATGTCGTGTTCGCCGGGACGGCGGGCCTGCTGCTGCTGGGCCGGGCCGAGGTCAGCCTCACCATCGACAACAGCGACGGCGCGCTGCCGATCGAGTACGCCGAGGTCACGATCAGCCGGCTGCTGTTCAGGTCGGGCGGGAGCGAGTACGCGATCAACGGTGACGCCTGCCGCCTGCTGGACGTGCAGGAACTGCTGTCTGACACCGGCCTGGGCCGGGAGATGCACGTCATCGTGGGCCAGGGCCAGCTGGATCAGGTGCTCAACGCCGGGCCCGAGGCCCGGCGGGCACTGGTCGAGGAAGCCGCCGGGGTGCTCAAGCACCGCAAGCGCAAAGAGAAAGCCGTCCGCAAGCTGGAGGCGATGCAGGCCAACCTGACCCGGCTGGTCGATCTCACCGCCGAGCTTGGCCGCCACCTCAAGCCGCTCGGCCGCCAGGCCCAGATCGCCCGCAAGGCCGCCGTCATCCAGGCTGACCTGCGCGACGCCCGGCTCCGGCTGCTGGCGGACGACTACACGACGCTGGCCGCCGAGCTGAGCCAAAGCCGCAGCGACGAGGCCGCGACCGCGGCCCGGCGGGCGCTGGTCGAGGCCGGGCTGGCCCAGGCCCGCCTGGTCGAGGCGGAACTGGACGCGGCCGAGCAGCAGCACGCGCCGCGGCTGGCCGCGGCGCAAGAGGCCTTCTTCGCGCTGTCCGGGCTGGCTGAGCGGCTGCGCGGGGTGGCCAGCGTGGCCCGGGAGCGGCACAAGCACCTGAGCGCCCCGCCCGAGCCGCAGCGCCCCGGCCGGGATCCCGACCAGCTCGATCAGGAGGCGGCCCGGCTGCGCGCCGACGAGGCCGCGCTGCGCGGGCGGCTGGCCGCCGTACGCGAGCGGCTGACCGCTGCGGTGGCGGCCAGGACCGCCGCCGAGACGGCGCTGGCCGAGATCGAGCGCCAGCAGGCCGCCGATCGTCGGGCCGCCGCCCAGCGCGCCGAACGGCTGGCCCAGCTGCGCAGCCAGGTCGGCGCCGCGCAGAGCAGGCTGGCCGCCGCGCAGGAGGAAGCCGGACGGCTCGCCGCCGCGTTCGCGCAGGCCAGGGAGCGGTCCGAGCGGGCCCAGCACGAGTACGGCGAGCTGCAGGATCAGGTCAGCGGCCGGGACGAGGGGCGGGCCGACCTGTCCGCCGCCCGCGACCGGGCCACGGCCGCGCTGAAGCAAGCCTCGGAGCGGGTGGTCGCGCGGCGGGCGGCTGAGCATGAGGCCAGCGGCGCCCGGGCCGCCCTGCGGGCGCGCAGCGAAGCGCTGAACGAGGCGGTCAGGCGCGGCGCCGACGCCTCGGGCGCGCTGCTGGCTGAGCCGGGCAGGTTCGGCGGGGTACTCGGGTCGCTGGCCGCCCTGCTGACCGTGGACGAGGACGCGGCCGACGCGATCGCGGCCGCACTCGGCGGCGCGGCCAGCGCGGTGGCGGTGGCCGGCCTGGACGCGGCCGTGGACATCCTGACCGCGCTCAAGCGGGCCGAGGCCGGCCGGGCCGACCTGATCATCGCGGCCGACCGGCCCGGAGCGGCGCAGCCGTCCGCAGCGGGCGGGACCGGCGGCGAGCGGCTGGTCAGCTCCGGGCATCGCGTTAGGCCGGCTATTAATTTCGTGAAGGCCCCTGGCGAGCTGGCTGAGGCGGTCGAGCACCTGCTGAGCGGCATCTTCGTGGCCGAGGACCTGGCCGACGGGCTGGACGCGATCCGGTCTGACCCCCAGCTGCGCATCGTGACCAGGGACGGCGACCTGATCGGCGCGCACTGGGCCCGGGGCGGGTCAGCGGGCGCGCCGAGCCTGCTGGGGCTCAGCGCGGCGGCGCAGGAGTCTGAGAGCCGGCTGGGCGAGGCCGACAGCCGGTGCCAGCGGGCCGAGCGGGAGCTGGCGGACGCGGCTGAGGAGGAAGAAGCGGCCCGGCGGGTGCTGGCCCAGGCCGCCGCCGCCCAGCAGGAAGCCGACGCCGCGGCCGCCGAGATCTCCGGCAAGCTCGGCACGCTGGCTGGCGCGGCCAAGGCGGCCAGGGACGAGGCCGACCGGCTGGCGGCGGCGATCAAGACCGGCGAGCAGGCCCGCGAGAAAGACCTCGCCAAGCTGGCCGACGTGCAAGCCAGGCTGGCCAAGCAGGAGGCCGAACCGCAGACCGAGGCCAGCGCCGAGCCCGACAGCGACAAAGGCGCGCTGGCCGAGGCCGCCGTCGCGGCCCGGAATACCGAGATGGACGCGCGGCTGGAGGTCAGGACGGTCGAGGAGCGGCTGCGGGCCATCGCCGGCCGGGGCGACGCGCTGGCCGCCAGCGCCGTGGCCGAGCGGCAGGCCATCGCCCGGGCCGCCACCCGCGCCGAGCGCGCCGCCGCCGAGGCCGCGGTGGCCGGCGCGGTCGCCGAGGCGGCCGTGATCACGCTGGCCAGGATCGAGCAGTCCCGGTCGGTGGCCGACGAGCAGCGGCACGCGGCCGAGGCCGCCAGCAAGGAGCGCGACGGCGAGCTGAAGGCGGTCCGGACCCGGATCAGGGAGTTCACCGACGAGCTGGACAGCGTGGTCAGCAGCGCTCACGGGGCCGAGATCGCCCGGGCCAGCCAGCAGCTGCGGCTGGACCAGATCGCCGGGCGCGCGGCCGAGGAGTTCAGCGTGGACGGCGAGGCCCTGGTCGCCGAGTACGGCCCGGACCAGCCGGTGCCCGGGCCCGAGCAGGACAGCGTCGCGGTCCCCTACGACCGGGCGGTCCAGGAGCGGCGGGCCCAGCAGGCCCAGCGGCAGCTGGACCAGCTGGGCAAGGTCAACCCGCTGGCGCTGGAAGAGTTCGCCGCGCTGGAGGAACGGCACGCATTCCTGGTCACCCAGCTCGAGGACCTCAAGAAGACGCGCCGGGACCTGCTGACCGTCATCAAGGAGGTCGATGACCGGGTCCAGCAGGTGTTCGCCGCCGCGTACGAGGACACCGCGCGGGAGTTCGAGCGGATCATCGGCCGGCTGTTCCCGGGCGGTGACGGCCGGCTGCTGCTGACCGAGCCGGACGACCTGCTGGCCACCGGCATCGATATCGAGGCCAGGCCACCGGGCAAGAAAGTCAAGCGGCTGTCGCTGCTGTCGGGCGGCGAGCGGGCACTCACCGCGATCGCGTTCCTGGTGGCGATCTTCAAGGCCCGGCCGTCGCCGTTCTACGTTCTCGACGAGGTCGAGGCGGCGCTGGACGACGTGAACCTGCAGCGGCTCCTGGAGATCTTCGAGGAACTCAGGGAGAGCTCGCAGCTGATCATCGTCACCCACCAGAAGCGGACCATGGAAGTCGCCGACTCGCTGTACGGGGTCAGCATGCGCGGCGACGGGGTCTCGGCGGTGATCAGCCAGCGGCTGCGGGAGCGGGAAAGCGCATGAGGCCCGCCTGATCCGCTGGCTGGCGGCCCGGTCTGCCAGACTGGGGCGGTCATGGAAGAGCTGATCATCACCATCGCTGCCGTTGTCGTCGTGGGCGGAGGCGGCGCCGCGGCGGTCGCGCTCCGCCAGCGAGCCCGCCGCTCACATCCCGCTTCGCCGCCCCCGGACTCATCGGCGTCCGGCACCGGGACCGCGGCCCCGGCCAGCGGTGCGGCCGCAGGCACCGGGCTGGCTGAACCGGGGCAAGCGGGCCCGGGGCTGGCCGCTGAGGCCGCTGCTCCGCCGGCGATTGAGCGCCCGCCGCCGTCGGCGGGCCGGCTGGTCCGGCTGCGCTCCCGGCTGGCCCGCTCGCACGGCGCGCTGGGCTCGGTCCTGCTCGGCCTGCTGTCCAGGGAGCGCCTGGACGAGCAGACCTGGGAGGAGATCGAGGACACGCTGATCACCGCGGACATGGGCGTCACCCCGGCCCGGGAGCTGGTCACCGAGTTGCGCACCCAGGTCAAGGTGACGGGCACGGCCGATCCGCGGGAGATCACCGCGCTGCTGAAGGCCGAGCTGCTCACCCTGGTGGGCACCGACCTGGACCGGTCCCTGCACACCAGCCGGCACGGCGACCGGCCCGCGCTGGTGCTGGTGGTCGGGGTCAACGGGACCGGCAAGACGACCTCGGTGGGCAAGCTGGCCCGGGTGCTCGTCGGGGACGGGCAGACCGTGCTGCTCGGCGCGGCCGACACCTTCCGGGCTGCCGCCGCTGACCAGCTCCAGACCTGGGGGGAACGGGTCGGCGCCGAGACCGTCCGGTCCGACCGCGAGGGCGCGGACCCGGCCAGCGTGGCGTTCGAGGCGGTCAGCAAGGGCATCGAGCGCGGGGTGGACACCGTGATCGTGGACACCGCCGGGCGGCTGCACACCAAGGCCGGCCTGATGGACGAGCTGGGCAAGATCAAGCGGGTGATATCCCGGCACGGCGAGGTGGACGAGATCCTGCTGGTCCTGGACGCCACCACCGGCCAGAACGGGCTGCGCCAGGCCCGGGTGTTCGCCGAGGTCGTGAACGTCACCGGGATCATCTTGACCAAGCTCGACGGGACCGCCAAGGGCGGCATCGTGATCGCGGTCCAGCGCGAGCTCGGCGTGCCGGTGAAGCTGGTCGGGCTGGGCGAGGGGCCTGACGATCTGGCCCCGTTCGAGCCCGAGGCGTTCGTCGACGCCATCATCGGCGGCTAGCCCGCGGCGCTGGGCCGCCCCGGCGGGCGGCCAGTCCCGCGGACCGGTCCGCTATCCGGATCATTTGTGCACAGCTATTTCCGGATAGGGTGCTTTTCGGCATTCCGTTCGCCCGGAAGTCAGCTGAACACCACCGGCCGCTCATATATGCTGCTGCCACTAATCGTCATTCCCTCTTCTCACCTCGCATCGGAGGGAACTCATTGGATGTTGTTCGAATCAAGGAAGCCTTTGTGACCTATTTCCGCGGAATCCAGAGACTAGGGAGTTGTTTCCGGTTTCGATGGCAGCGTGATCACCGCTACGGTCGCGCGGCTGGAAGCGCTGGGCGTCCCGCAAGACCACATCCACGTTTGAAGATTTCGGTTGGAGTGAGCCATGATCGTGATGTCAAGCGCGAGCCACCGGCTGACCCCGGACGAGGTCCAGGCGGTCAGCTTCCCCTCCGTGCGGCTGGGCCGGCGCGGCTACGACGAGGAACACGTCCGGGCGTTCTGCGGCCAGGTCCAGGCCGAACTGGTCCGGCTGCTGAAGGAGAAGACCACGCTGGCGGATGAGGTCCAGCGGCTCCGGCAGCGGCTGCTGGGCTCCAGCGGCGGTGAGCCGGAGACCGGCCACGGCCGGGAAGACGCCCACCTCCAGGCGGTCCGCATCCTGTCCAAGGCGCAGCAGACCGCGGACAACTACGTCGCCGGAGCCCAGGATTACAGCAGGAAGCTGGCCCAGGACGCGCGGCGGCGGCGGGACGAGATCCTGGCCGAGGCCAAGTCGAGCGCGGCGCTGGTGCTCTCGGAGGCGCACAGCCATGGCACCCAGGCGGCGGCTGCGGCCAGGTCCGAGTCGGGGATCCAGCCCGCGACCACCGCCGAGCGCAGGGAGACGGAAGCCGAGTTATACCTGCGGACGTTCTGCGACGTCTAGCGAACCCACCTGCGGGCTTAGCTGGACGCGCTGCTGCGCGACGTCGAGGAGCGGGCGGAGCGGTCATCCCCGGTGGCCAAGGCTGGCGTCCTGCCGTTCCGGCCGCCGCCCTGATCAGGCGTGTCGGCGTTCGATGCGGCCTGCTTGGCGATTTGATGATCCATATCGGCGTCATCGAAGTAATCGGCTGACAGCGGCCGGCGAGTACCTCGCGATAGAACAGCTCAAGTGGCGGCGGAGACCGCGGTCGGCTCGCGAATGCGATCGCCGAGGCTGGTTTGTGCGGTCATGATCCGCTATATCGGGTCCGTGCGGTTCCGCACAAGACAAACTTCGCTGGCCCGGCGGGAGATGATAGGAAACGTGTCCCGAATACCGGCTGATTATGAGTTGAGCAGGTTATGATGGCTTGACCAAGTTAATACCTTTGCTGTTCGTGCTGAGGTATTGCTACTTTTGCGCGCCCGTGTCGGGCGCGGCCCGCGGCGGTCCGCTCTGCGTGCGCCCGGTCTGCCGTGGTCCAAACCGGATAGCCTGGAGCCGGTACAGCCCCATCTGCGAGGACGGCAGCTACACGTGTTCGAGACACTTTCTGACCGACTGACTCAGGTCTTCTCCATGCTGCGCGGCCATGGACGGCTGTCCGCGGCGGACATCGACGCGACCTGCCGCGAGATCAGGATCGCCCTGCTGGAAGCCGATGTCGCGCTGCCGGTGGTCAGGCAGTTCATCGCCCGGGTCAAGGAACGGGCCTCCGGTGAGGAGGTGTCCGGCGCGCTCAACCCGGCGCAGCAGGTCATCAAGATCGTCAATGAGGAGCTCATCGCGATCCTGGGCGGCGAGGCGCGTCGGCTGCGTTTCGCGAAGGTGCCGCCCACCGTGATCATGCTGGCGGGCCTGCAGGGCTCGGGCAAGACCAGCCTGGCGGCCAAGCTGGGCCTGTGGCTGCGCACCCAGGGCAACACCCCGCTGCTGGTCGCCGCCGACCTGCAGCGGCCCGGGGCCGTGCAGCAGTTGCAGATACTCGGCGAGCGGGCGGGCGTGCCGGTCTACGCCCCCGAGCGGGGGGACGGCGTCGGCGACCCGGTGAGCGTGGCCCGGCAGTCCATCGAAGAGGCTCGCCACCACCTGCACAACATCGTCATCATCGACACCGCGGGCCGGCTGGGCATCGACCAGGAGATGATGGCCCAGGCCGCGGCGATCAGGGACGCCGTCGACCCGGACGAGATCCTGTTCGTGGTCGACGCGATGATCGGGCAGGACGCGGTGACGACCGCGCAGGCTTTCCTGGACGGGGTCGGGTTCGACGGGGTCGCGCTGGCCAAGCTGGACGGCGACGCCCGGGGCGGCGCGGCGCTGTCGGTGGCCCAGCTCACCGGCCGGCCGGTGATGTTCGCCTCCTCGGGCGAGAAGCTTGAGGACTTCGACGTGTTCCACCCGGACCGGATGGCCTCGCGCATCCTGGACCTCGGTGACGTGCTTACGCTCATCGAGCAGGCTGAGCGGACCTTCGACGCCGAGCAGACCGCCTCGATGGCCGGCAAGCTGGCCTCGGGCGAGGGCTTCACGCTGGAGGACTTCGTCGAGCAGCTGGCCATGGTCCGCAAGCTCGGTCCGATCGGCAATTTGCTCGGCATGCTGCCCGGCGCCGCGCAGAACCGCGAACTGCTCAGCCAGGTCAACGACAAGGACCTGGACCGGGCGGCGGCGATCGTCAACTCGATGACGCCGGAGGAGCGCCGTACCCCCAAGCTGATCAACGGCTCGCGGCGGGCCAGGATCGCGGCCGGGTCGGGGGTCACCGTGGGCGAGGTGTCCCAGCTGATCGTGCGGTTCCTCGAAGGCCAGAAGATGATGCGCCAGATGATGGGCGGCCTGCCGGGGATGCGGCGGCCCGGGGCGAAGGCGGCCCGGGGCAAGGCCAAGAAGAAGGGCAAGGGCGGGGGCCGGTCCGGCAGCGCGGGCGGCCGCGCGGCCAGCGACCGGGCCGGCCGCGACCGGACGGCGGGCACCCAGGACGGAGCCGGGGCTCCCGGCGAGGACAGCCCGGTGGGCGCGGGGCGCGGGCCTGGTGCACTGCCGCCGGGCTTCGGCTCGCGGCCGGGCGGGGGAGCGATTCCCGGGCTGCCAGGCGGGCTGGGCGGGAAGGATGGCTCGCTGCCCATCCCGGCTGGCCGCGGCCAGGGCTGGCCCACCCCGCAGCCGGGCCTGCCGCCGGGCCTGCGCGGCGGCAGCTCGCCGAACCGGCGCGGCCGCCCGGGCAAGAAGGGCCGGTAAGCGCCGCGCCCTGGCACTGCCAGCACGGCGCTCGGGCCCGGCCAGCGTCGCGTTCGGGCACTGCCAGGTTCGCGTCCCGGGCCGGCAGGGCCGGCCGCGGAATGCCGCTGATTACATCCTCACGGCCGACGTCTGGCAGAATGTGACAGCTACCTCGGCTACGCGAGGCCCTCTAACCGTCGCTAAGCCGGATCCATGCGGGCAGCACCGCCGGTTCCCCACCCGGCACCGTGGCCGCCTGCGCCCTAATCCGCTGGGAGAAGACCACAGCCGTGGCTGTCAAGATCAAGCTGAAGCGCCTGGGCAAGATCCGGGCGCCGTACTACCGGATCGTCGTCGCCGACGCCCGCACCAAGCGTGACGGGCGCGCGATCGAGGAGATCGGCAAGTACCATCCGAAGGCCGAGCCCTCGTTCATCGAGGTCAACTCCGAGCGCGCCCTGCACTGGCTGTCAGTGGGCGCGCAGCCCACCGACCCGGTCAGGAAGATCCTGGAGATCACCGGCGACTGGCAGAAGTTCAAGGGCCTGCCGGGGACCGAGGGGACGCTGCGCACGGCCGCGCCCCGGCCGGACAAGAAAGAAGCGTTCGCGGCGGCGGTCTCGCAGACGCTGGCCGACAGCGGGGCGACCACCCCCAAGGCCGGGCGGGCCCGGGCCAGGTCCGGGGAGGCCAAGGCCGCGGACGCTAAGGACGCCGACGGGGCGGCGGCCAAGGGCGGCAAGGCCGGCGGGTCGTCGGGCGCGGCCAAGGCCGACAAGCCGGCCAGGTCGAAAGCCGCCGCGACCGCCGAGTCCGGCGCTGCCGCTACCGAGGCCAAGGCGGCTGAGCCGAAGGCGGCTGAGCCGAAGCCGGCTGACTCCAAGGCCGACGCCAAACCCGCTGACTCGAAGGCCGCTGACTCGGAAGCCGCTGGGGCCAAAGCTGACGGAGCCAAGGCAGCCGACGGAGCCAAGGCGGAGGCCAAGGCAGGCGGGGCCAAGGGCAAGTCGGCCGACGGCGCCAAGGCCAAGGCGGGCGCCGATGACGCACCGGCCGAGGCAGCCGCCGACGACAGCGCGGGTGACGCGGTGACAGAGCCGGGCAGCGGAGCCTGACGTGCTCGAAGAGGCCCTTGAGCATCTCGTCAGGGGAATCGTTGAGTACCCGGACGACGTCCGGGTGGAAAGTCGCGGGCTGCGCCGGGGCCGGGTACTTGAGGTCCGGGTGCATCCCGAGGATCTCGGCAAGGTGATCGGCCGGGGCGGCCGGACCGCGAAAGCGCTGCGGACCGTCATCGGATCCTTGGCCGGCAACGCTTACGTCCGGGTCGATCTGCTGGACACCGACGAGATCCGCTAGGCAGGCATGCAGCTGGTCGTCGGCCGGGTGGGCCGCCCGCACGGGCTCAAGGGCGAGCTGACCGTGGAAGTGCGTACTGACGAACCGCAGGCCAGGTTCGCGGCGGGCGCCGTCCTCGCGACGGAGCCCGCCGCGCGCGGGCCGCTGACCATCAGGTCCACCCGCTGGCATTCGGGCCGGCTGCTGGTCGTCTTCGCGGGGTGCGATGACCGCACCGCGGCCGAGGAACTGCGCGATACTTTCCTGGTCGTGGACTCTGCGCAGCTGGAAGACCCGGCTGACCCGGACGAATTCCATGACTACCAGCTGATCGGGCTGGCCGCCTGGACGGTCGCGGGCGAGCAGGTCGGGGTGGTCGCTGATGTCCTCCACCACGGCCAGGACCTGCTGGTCATCCGGCCAGGCCGGGACCAGCAGGAGATACTCGTCCCGTTCGTCGCGGCGATCGTGCCCGAGGTCGACGTGGCGGCCGGGCGCCTGGTGATCGACCCGCCGGATGGCCTGCTCGACCCGTCTCGCTAGGCCGGAGGCCCCGCCTTGCGCATTGACATCATCACCATCTTTCCTGAGTACTTCGCGCCGCTGTCGCTGTCGCTGATCGGCAAGGCGGCCGAACGCGGCGAGATCTCGTTCGAGGTCCATGACCTGCGGGCCTGGACCCGTGACGTGCATCACTCAGTGGACGACGCGCCGTTCGGCGGCGGCCCCGGGATGATCATGAAACCAGAGCCTTGGGGGGCGGCGCTCGACGCGGTACTGCCCCCCGACGGCCGCGGCCGGCTGGTCATCCCGAGCCCAGCCGGGGTGCCGTTCACCCAGGCCACCGCGGTCGAGTACGCGCGGCAGGACCACCTCATCTTCGCCTGCGGCCGGTATGAGGGGATCGACGCCCGGGTGGCGCGGGACGCCCAGGCCAAGATCGCCGTGGACGAGGTGAGCATCGGCGACTACGTGCTAGCCGGGGCGGAGGCCGCCGTGCTGGTCATGGTCGAGGCGGCGGGCCGGCTGCTGCCCGGCGTCATGGGCAACGAGCAGTCCGCGCTCGACGATTCCTTTGGCGACGGCACCGGCCCCGGCCTGCTGGAGGGCCCGTCCTACACCCGGCCAAGGAACTGGCGCGGCCAGGAGGTGCCCGAGATCCTGCTGTCCGGCGATCACGCGGCCATCGCGCGCTGGCGACGTGATGCCGCGCTGCGCAAGACCGCTGCTAACCGGCCCGATCTGGCGGCCCGGCTGGCGGCAGGAAACACTGGCCCAGGACCGGCGCAGACGCCCGGCCCGCCTGCTGGCGCGGGGCTGGACGCACGCGACCGGCAGGTGCTGTCTGAGGCTGGTTTTCCGGTCAGCGGCTAAGGTATGGCACACTGAAAGCCGCCGCCCCGACGCCGGACCTAGTCCGGGGGGCGAGGCCGGGCTGCTCCCGGCGCCCAAGTGACCGAATCAGCGCGTTCGCAGGCGTGCGCGTAAAGATGACCGAGGAAACAGCGATGCACACCGCGATTGCCGAGCTGGAGCAGGCGCAGATCCGATCCGACATCCCGGATTTCCGGCCGGGCGACACGCTGAAAGTGCACGTGCGGGTGGTGGAAGGCAGCCGGTCCCGGATCCAGGTCTTCCAGGGCGTGGCCATCCGCAGGCAAGGCGGCGGCGCGCGCGAGACGTTCACCGTCCGCAAGGTCAGTTACGGGGTCGGCGTCGAGCGGACCTTCCCGGTGCACAGCCCGTCGCTGGACCGCATCGAGATCGTGACCCGCGGCCGGGTGCGCCGGGCCAAGCTGTACTACCTGCGCTCGCTGCGCGGCCGGGCCGCCCGGATCAAGGAACGGCGCGAGCAGTCGGCGCGATAGGCGGGAGGGTACCGCTGTGGCCGGAGCGAATCCGGCTGGTAATGGCGCCTGGAACTGGCCGGCCAGGATCCGGCGCGGTACGCCCGCGCGGACGCTTAGCCGGTCGGCCTGCGGCGCTAGGCTCGATGTCGATGAGTGACGACCGCAGTGCCAACGAGCATGCCCTGACCGACGCGGACGAGCCCGGCCAGTCCGGCGCGGGGTCAGGCGATGGTGAGCCAGGGCTGGGACTGAAAGGCTCGCCCATGACCGGGACGTCCGCGCCCGATGACCAGGATCAAGCGCAGGACCAGGTCCCTGATGCGGACAGGCGTAAGCCGAAGTCCCGGTCGTTCTGGCGTGAGCTGCCGGTCCTCATCGTCGTCGCGCTGGTGATCGCCCTGGTCATCAAGTCCTTCGTGGTGCAAGCGTTCTTCATCCCCTCGTCTTCGATGGAGAACACCCTCGACATCGGCGACAAGGTGCTGGTGAACAAGATCGTCTATCACTTCCGCAGCATCGAGCCCGGCGACGTCATCGTGTTCAACGGGAGTGGTTCCTGGGACCCGGCCACGACGTCCGCCCCGGCGTCTAACCCGGTCGCCCGGGCCTATGACGCGACGCTGGGCAAGCTGTTCAGGTCGATCGTGGAGTTGTTCGGCACCGCGCCAGGCCAGCACGACTACATCAAGCGCGTGATCGGGGTAGCCGGGGATCACGTCGCGTGCTGCAACGCCCAAGGCCAGGTCACCGTGAACGGTGTTGCGCTGCAGGAAAGCTCTTACCTGTTCCCTGGCAACGTGCCCTCATCGCAGCCGTTCAACATAACCGTGCCGCCGGGCCGGCTGTGGGTCATGGGCGATCACCGGGCCATCTCCTGCGATTCACGGTGCCATCCCGGCAGCCCCGGCAACGGGACCATCCCGGTCAACCAGGTGGTCGGGCGGGCGTTCATGATCGTCTGGCCGCCGAGCCGGTGGCGCATCCTGCCCATTCCCGCCACCTTCGGGCAGCCCGGCATTAACCGGCCTGCCGCCGCCGCGCTGAACCTGGCCGCCCCCGTCGTCCTGCGGCTCGCCGGGACTGCCGCCCCCTACCTGCCGATCGGCGGTGGCTTCGCCGCCGCCGTGCCGCTCACCTGGCTGCAGCGCCGGGTGCGCCAGCGCTGGGTACGCCCGCGCCGGGCGCTTCGGCGGCGCAGGCGCCGGTGACGCCATGCCGGAGCCTGACTGGCGGCCTCCGGGATTTACCCCGCGGCGTTCTGCCGGACTGATGGGATACGAGCGAGTGCTGGCCAGGGCCGGGCTCGCGCCGGTGGCCGGCATTGATGAGGCCGGCCGGGGGGCTTGCGCCGGCCCGCTGGTGGTGGCCGCGGTCGCGCTCGACCCGCGCCGGGCCGCGCGCTGCGCCGACCTGGCCGACTCGAAGCTGCTGACGGCCCCGGTCAGGGAGGCCGTCTACCAGCAGGTCCTGGCGGCCGCCCTGGCCTGGCACGCGGTCGTGATCCCGGCCGCCGATATCGACAGGATCGGGTTGCACGTCTGCAATGTGGCGGGCATGCGCCGGGCACTGGCCGGGCTGAACCTCCGGCCCGCCTATGTGCTGACCGACGGGTTCCCGGTGCGCGGCCTGGCGGTCCCGACCCTGGCCATGTGGAAGGGCGACCAGGTGGCGGCGTGCGTCGCGGCGGCGTCCATCATCGCCAAGGTGACCAGGGACCGGATCATGAAAAGCCTGCACGGTGACTATCCGGAGTACGGATTTGCCCGGCATAAGGGATATTCGACCCGGGGTCACATGCGGGCGCTGTCCGAGCACGGTCCCTGCCCGGAGCACCGGATGTCTTTCGCCAACGTGCCGGGCGGGCGCGGCGGGCTGGCCGGGCTGCCCCCGGCGGCCGAGTATGAGCTGCCGCCCGGCGTCGACGACGGCCTGGATCCAGGCTTGGAGCCGGGCCTGGATCCCGCCCTGGCCGCCGAGCTGGCGCCCGGCCTGGCCGCGCAGCTGCCCGCTGACCTGGATTCCCGGCCGGCCCGGCCTGACATCGAGATGGGGCAGGATGAGCGGGCCGAGGTGCTGCTGAACGCCGGACCGGGTAGCTGAACCGGAGAATGGACTTATGGTTGACCTCATCCGGGTCGGGTGCCGCGACACCACCAGACCCCGGCGGCGCGTGGCGAGCGCCGGAGGCGGCGGCCGGCCGCCGCCGCGAGAACGCGACGCCGGAGCGGAGGGGAGCACATGAGCGCCGAGGATCTCGAGAAGTACGAGACCGAGATGGAGCTGCAGCTCTATCGCGAGTACCGCGATGTGGTCGGCCTGTTCAGCCATGTGGTCGAGACCGAGCGCAGGTTCTACCTGACCAACTCACGTCGAGCTCAACGTGCGCACAGCGGACGACGGCGAGGTGTACTTCGAGGTCACCATGCAGGACGCCTGGGTCTGGGACATGTACCGGCCCGCCCGGTTCGTGAAGAACGTGCGGGTCGTCACCTTCAAGGACGTCAACGTGGAGGAACTGGCCAAGAGCGACCTCCAGCTGCCCGAGGACAAGTAGCAGCGGCGCTAGGCATCTAGTGGCGGCGCTAAGCATCCGGTACTGACAATCTGGCCATCTGCTCCACAAACGTGTCGTAACGCGCGCCTTGCTCCACATCGGGGCAACTGGCCCAGCCTGGCCCGGCCCCTCTCCGCCAGCCTCGAAGGCGGAGGTGGTGAGGTTGAATGCCAAGGATGAGCTGGGCCGGCAGGGTGAGCAGCTCGCGGCCGATCACTTACGGGACGCGGGACTGCGGATCCTGGACCGCAACTGGCGCTGCGCCGACGGTGAATTGGACATCGTCGCGGCCGAGCGCAGGGTCCTGGTCGTGTGCGAGGTCAAGACCCGCTCTGATGACCGGTTCGGTGTCCCGCTCGAAGTCATCAGCAGGCCGAAGCGAAGCCGCCTGCGGCGCCTGGCGGTCCGCTGGGTCATCGCGCACGGCGTGATCTTCGACGAGATCCGGATCGACGTGATCGGCGTCCTGAAGGACTCCGCGGGCGGTTTCACCATCGAGCACGTCCGCGGGGTGGGCTAGACCGAAGTTTCGTCGTCTTTGTGGGCTGATTCACTCGTGACCTGCATGGTCAGGCTCCTCAGGTCCATAATTGTAGACAGAATAATCTTCGGTTTGGCGTACGCCCCCCGGCTGGAGTGGGACAATCAGCTCATGGGACGCCAGGCCACGGGCGGGATGCACGTAGACAGGGTACGGAGCCGGCACACCTCGAAGTCCGGGGAAACCCGCGAATACGAGTCGCGGCTGCTGCGCCGCTCGTTCCGCAAGCCTGACGGGAAGGTCGGCAAGGAAACCCTCGCGAACTTGTCGATGCTGCCGGCCGCGGCGGTCGATGCGGTCGAGGCGGTGCTCAAGGGCGCGGCCCTGGTGGACGCCAGCGCTGCGCTGAGCATCACCCGCTCCCGGGCACACGGCCACGTCGCCCTGGTGCACGCCGCCGCCCGGCAGCTGGGGCTGCCAGCCCTGCTCGGCCCGGCGTGCCGGGAGCGGGACCTGGCCTACGGGCTGATCATCTCCCGGGTGGTGGCGCCGAAGCCGAAGCTGGCGACCCTGGCCTGGTGGGATGACGTCACCCTCGGCCCAGACCTCGGCATCGCGGACGCGCCCCGCGACGAGGTGTACGCGGCGATGGACTGGCTGCTGGGCCGCCAGGACCGGATCGAGGCCGCGCTGGCGGGCCGGCACCTGCGCGAGGGCGGTATCGCGATGTTCGACCTGTCCTCGTCCTGGGTGGAAGGCAGCCACTGCGAGCTGGCCGCCCGCGGCTACTCCCGGGACGGCAAGAAAGGCCGGGAGCAGATCGAGTACGGGCTGCTCACCGACCCCGAAGGCCGCCCCGTCGCGATCCGGGTCTTCGCCGGTAACACCGCCGACCCGGCCGCGTTCATCCAGGCCGTCGAGGTGGTCCGCGGGAAGTTCGCCCTCCGCGAGCTGGTCATGGTCGGCGACCGCGGGATGATCACCTCAGCCCGGATCCGGGCGCTGAAGGAACTGGGCGGCCTGTCGTGGATCACCTGCCTGCGCGCCCGGCGATCCGCAAGCTCGCCGAAGGCGGCGGCCCGCTGCAGCTGTCCCTCTTCGATCAGCAGGACCTGGCCGAGATCACTCACCCGGACTACCCCGGCGAGCGCCTCATCGCCTGCCGCAACCCGCTGCTGGCTGCCGAGCGGGCCCGCAAGCGCGAAGCCCTGCTCACCGCCACCGAGGCCCTCCTGGCCAAGGCCAGCGACCAGGCAGCCGCCGGGCGCCTCAAAGGCAAGGACAAGATCGGCGTCCGCGCCGGGAAGGTCATCGGCCGGTACAAGGTCGCCAAGCACTTCATCCTCGATATCGGCGACGGGCACCTGGACTGGCGGCGGGACCAGGCCGCCATCGACGCCGAGGCCGCTCTGGACGGCATCTACATCATCCGCACCCCGCTGCCCGCTGACCGGCTGGACGCCGCCGCCGCCATCACCGCTTACAAGAACCTCTCCCGGGTCGAACGCGACTTCCGCTCCCTCAAAGCTGACGACCTGGACCTGCGCCCCATCCATCACTGGCTCGAAGACCGGGTCCGCGGCCACGTCCTGATCTGCATGCTCGCCGCGTACCTCACCTGGCACCTGCGCAAAGCCCTCGCCCCCCTCACCTACACCGACGAGCAGCCCCCCGCCCGCGGAAACCCCGTCGCCCCCGCCCGCCGGTCCGCCCTCGCCAGCGCCAAGGCCGCCACCCACGCCAGCCCGGACGGCCAGCCCATCCGCAGCTTCCGCGGCCTGCTCGACCACCTCGCCACCCTCACCCGCAACACCATCCACATCAGCGGGACCACCTTCGAGAAGATCAGCGACCCCACCCCCGCCCAGCGGCGCGCCTTCGACCTCATCGGGGCACCCATCCCGCTGACCCTGACACCGAAGTAGACAGAACCCCCCGCCACCCGCGCAGCAAAACACCAGCACAACGCAGGATTCACTTACCCGAGGCCACGAAACTTCGGGCTAGATGACGCTGGCCCGCACCCATTCGATCGCACTGACCGGCGTGCAGGGCCATCCGGTCGAGATCGAAGCGGACATCGAGAACGGGCTGGTCGGGCTCATGCTGGTCGGCTTGCCGGACACCGCGTTGCGCGAGGCCAGGGACCGGATCAGGTCGGCGGTCGTCAACAGCGGCGAGCGCTGGCCCCAGCGCCGCATTACGGTCGGCCTGTCTCCCGCCAGCTTGCCCAAGCGGGGCAGCGGGTTCGACCTGGGCATCGCTGCCGCGATCATGGCCGCGGCAGGCGCCGCCCCGGCGGCGGCCCTGCGGGATGTGGTGTTCATCGGCGAGCTGGGACTTGATGGCCGGTCCCGCCCGGTGCCGGGGGTCTTGCCGGCCGCCGCGGCCGCCGCCGCGGCGGGGTTCGCCGTCGTGGCCGTCCCCGCGCAGAACGCCCAGGAGGCATCACTCGTCCCTGGTCTGCGGGTCCTGGCGGTGAGCTGCCTCGGCGCGCTGCTGTCCTGGCTGCGCGGCGCACCGCCACCGGAGGGCGCCGAGCCGGTGCGGGTGATCGAGGGCGGGACCGGCGCCGAGCCAGGCCCGGTTCCGGCGCCTGCCGCCGGACCGGCCGCCGCGCGCGGCCGGGACCTGGCTGATGTGGTCGGGCAGCCGACGGCGCGGCGGGCCGCGGAAATCTGCGCGGCCGGCGGTCATCATCTGATGCTGCTCGGGCCGCCCGGGGCGGGCAAGACGATGCTGGCCGAGCGGCTGCCCACGGTGCTGCCCCGGCTGGAGCCCCCGGCCGCGCTGGAGGTCACCTCCATTCACTCGGTCGCCGGGATCCTGCCGCCCGGCGGCCCGCTGGTCACCGCGCCGCCGTTCTGCGCCCCGCACCACACCGCCACCAAGGCCGCGATCGTGGGCGGCGGCAGCGGGATCATCCGGCCCGGTGCCGCGTCGCTGGCCCATCACGGCTGTTTGTTCCTCGATGAAGCCCCGGAGTTCTCCAGGGACGTGCTGGACGCGCTGCGCCAGCCGCTGGAGTCCGGTGAGGTGGTGGTGGCCAGGTCGGGCCTGACGGCGCGGTTTCCGGCCGCTTTCACGCTGGTGCTCGCGGCCAACCCGTGCCCGTGCGCCAAGGGCGCGGCGGCCCGCTCGGTCTGCCAGTGCACGCCGTGGGTGCGCCGCAAGTACCTGGCCCGGCTGTCGGGGCCGCTGCTGGACCGGGTCGACGTGAAAGTCGAGTTCCTGCCGGTCGGCCGGGCGGAGCTGCTCAGCGACCGGCAGTTCACCGAGCCGAGCGCGGTCGTGGCCGAGCGGGTCGCGCTGGCCCGGCAGCGGGCCGCATTCCGGCTGCAGGGCACTGGCTGGCGGCTCAACGGCCAGATACCCGGCAGCGAGCTGCGGCGCAGCTACCGGCCCGCCCCCGGCGGCCTGGCGCCGCTGGAGCGCGCCATGGACCTCGGCGAGATCAGCGCCCGGGGTGTCGACCGGGTCATCAGGCTGGCCTGGACCGTGGCTGATCTGGCCGGGGTCGCCCGGCCGACAGCCGCCGAGGTGGGTTACGCGCTCGGACTGTGGCTGGGGGTGGCCTGATGGCCGCGGTCAGCCGGGAAGAGCGGTTCGCGCGGATCGCGCTGGGCTGCGTGGCCGAGCCAGGCGACCCGGTCCTGGGCGCCCTGCTGGGGCGCTGCAGCCCGGCTCAGGCCCTGGCGGCGATCTGCGCGGGCCGCCCGCCCGAATCCGGCGCCGCACCTAGACCCGCGCCCGGCTCCGCGCCCAGACCCGCGACCGACTCCGAGTCTGGCTCCGTGACCGGATCCGTGCCCGGCGCTTCGCCTGGCTCCGCGCCCGGCTCCGTCCGGTGGTCCCACGAGACGACCGGCCCGGTTACCGGCTCCGCGCCCGGCGCTGCGCCTGGCTCCGCGGCCGGTGCCGAAACCGGCGCCGAGACCAGCGCCGGGCCGGGCGCCAGGCCCGTGCGTATCCCCGGCCTGCCACGGGCGCTGGATCGGTGGGCGGCCCGGCTGGACGCGGTGCCGACCGACTCGAAGCTGGACGGGTGGTGGCAGGCGGGCCTGCGGGTCATCTGCCCGGGCGATCCGGAATGGCCCACGCAACTCGACGCGCTCGGCGACGCCCGGCCGGTCCTGCTGTGGGTCCGGGGCGACGCGGACCTGCGCTTCGCGTGCCTCAGCTCGGTGGCGCTGGTCGGAGCCAGGGCGGCCACCGGCTACGGGTCGCACGTCGGCACCGAGCTGGCGGCGGCGCTGGCCGAGCGGGGCTGGACGATCGTGTCCGGCGGCGCGTACGGCGTTGACGCCTGTGCCCACCGGGCCGCCCTGGCCGCTGGCGGCCGCACGGTCGCCGTGCTGGCCAGCGGGCTCAGCTACGGCTACCCCCGGGGGAACCAGGAGCTGTTCACCGCGATCGCCCGTAACGGCGCGCTGGTCAGCGAGTGGCCGCCGGACCGGGCGCCGAACCGGCCCGGGTTCCTGATCCGCAACCGGCTGATCGCGGCGCTCAGCCGCGGCACCGTGGTCATCGAGGCCGCACGTCGCAGCGGTGCCCTGAGCACCGCCCGGCACGCCCGGGACCTGTGCCGCCCGCTGATGGCGGTCCCGGGCCCGGTGACCTCGCCGCTGTCGGCCGGCTGCCACCAGATCATCAGGGAATGGGACGCGGTACTCGTCACCGAGGCCCAGGACGTCCTGGAGATCATCTCCCCGGCTGGCTCCGGGCTGCCCGGGCCGCGTCAGGACAGCGCCACCGCCCGCGACGCGCTCGACCCGGAGTCCGCCGCCGTGCTGGAGGCCCTGCCCGCCCGGGGCGCCAGCACGACCGCGCGGATCGCCGTCACCGCCGGGGTCGGCCTGGACAGCGTCCTGCGCAGCCTGGGCCTGCTCGCCGCAGCCGGCTTCATCGAACGCACCCCAGCCGGCTGGCGCCTCAGGAAACACAGGTAGCCGCACATGCCGTCACCTGAAAATCGAGCAGGCAGTCGGCGCAGACCCGCCCGCCCCTCCCCGCAGCATCCCGGCCATGGTATATATAGCTGACGGTATATCAGGGCGATACGTCATAGAGCTGGAACCGGAGGTGCGGGCCTGGCTGGATTCCCCGCGCCTGAACATTACGCAAAAGTCGAAGCGATGGCCGACCTGCTGGCCGAGCACGCCGAGACATTGGGCGAGCCTTATGCCCGCCATCTCGCTGGCAAGACCCGGGAGCTGCGTTTCCACATGCACCGTGGCGCCGTTCGGGTCAGCTACTGGCTGGCGCCCGGCCACCGGATCGTGCTGTTAACGGTGTTCGTCAAGACCCGCCAGCATGACCACCGCGAGGTGGCGCGGGCACTGGGCTGCGAGCAGGGGCACGCATCCGGGCACCCTGATCACGGACCCGCCACGCAGGCTACGAGCGGAAGTGGGAGTGATGAGCGGCACGACTGGCAGCGGTCATGCCTTGTGGGAGCGCACTGGTGAGCAGCGGCACGCCGCCGCCTACGCCGCGGCCCGGGCCGCGCTGCTGCTGGGCCAGATGGTCTACGACCGGCGCACCGCCCTCGGCCTGACCCAGGCAGAGCTGGCCGCCCGCGCCGGGATGACCCAGCCGCAGCTGTCCAGGCTGGAGTCAGGCGGGGCCACCCCCACCGTCCCGCTGCTGGCCCGGCTCGCCACGGCCCTGGACGCCGAGCTGGACATCGCGTTCCGCCCGAACGCTGCCTGATCTCAAAGCATCCGCCTAGCCAGGCCGCTTAGCTCGATTCGCAACTCGCTTTGATTACTCAGTCCGGCTCTCAAAGGTCGACCTCGTGGCGGAGCAGGCTATAGAGCACGTCATCGTGCCACTGTCCCTGCCGGAAGGTGGCACCCCGGCGGACTCCCTCTCGGGTAAATCCTGCCTTCTCAAGTGCGCGTTGCTCCGCAATGTTGGTGATCTCGGTCTGGGCTTCAACGCGATTCATCCGCATATGCAGGAACAGGTAACGTGCCAGCTGCCGCTGCGCTTCGGTCCGTAACCGTGACCGCGGGCTTCTGGCGCGAAGGCGATGCCGATCATCCAGCACGAGGACTGGAAGCCACTTTTTATCTCGAACCAGGAGACGAATCCGATCGCGTCATCCCCGCGTGCGGCCATCAGCATCCCGCGATCCTCGCCGAGCAGGCCGCCGCGGCTTCAGATCTCATCGTCCGGTTGAGGGGGCTGTTCACGCTCGGCTTGAGTCAGCCCTGGCGAGAGCGCGTCGAGCTGGTCGCGGATCTGCTCAGCCTCGGGCGATCCAAGGCTGGTGTAGAGGGCGAGGGCTTGCTGCCAGTGGTGACGTGCCTGGCCGGGATCACTGGTGGCGTTGTAAGCGCGGGCAAGGCCCAGGTGAGCACGGGCTTGCTTCTCCTTCTCGCCAATATTGGTTGCCAGGCCGAGCGCGGTCGCGTGCTGGGTACCGGCGTCGTCAGCCTGACCGGCGGCCAGGAGCACTTCACCAAGGCCGTTGAGTGCGCCAGCTTCGCCGGAGCGGTCGCCAGTCTCGCGGAATAGGGCCAGCGCTTGCTCGTGGTAGCAGGTGGCTTCCTGGTATCGGCCCTGCCGCTGGGCAACGATGCCAAGGTTGGTCAGCGCGTAAGCGCCGATTGTCGGGTCGCCGATTTGACGGTGCAAGGCCAAAGCCTGATGGAAGTGATCGTCGGCCTGCTGGTACCGGCCCAGCCGCAGGTCGATGTCGCCGAGGTTGCCCAGAGCATGCGCCTCCCCCGTCCGGTTACCCGTTATCCGGTGCAGTGCCAAGGCCTGCTGGATGTGGCGGGTGGCCTGTTGGTACCGGCCCTGCCGCAGTTCGACGACGCCGAGATTGCCCAGTGCACGGGCCTGGCCCGGCTTGTCGCCGGTCTGCCGACCCAGGGCTGCGGATCGCCGGAAATGGTAGCCGGATTGAAGATAGCGACCCTGCCGCAGGTCGACTAGGCCCAGGTAGGTAAGCGCGCGGGCTTCGCAGGAGCGATCTGCGGTCTGGCGGGACAAGGCCATGGCGTTCTGGAAGTGCCTGGCTGCCTGCTCGTACCGGCCCTGCCGCCAGTCGACGGCACCGAGGTCGGTAAGGGCGGTAGCTTCGGCGGTGCGATCCCCTGTCTGGGTGGCCGCGCTTCGCGCCTGGGTGTGGATGGCAACGGCGTCGGTGTAGTGGCCGGCAACGTCGAGGTAGCGGGACAAGGTGGCGGCCAGCCGGGTGGCGTGGCTGGGCCAGCCGCTGTGAGCCGCATAGCTCACGAGCTCGATGAGGTTTGCCCGCTCGGTATCGAGCCAGGCCCGCGAGCCAGCCGAGTGGCTGATCACGGTGGGGACAGCGATGGCTGGTGGCGGGATGCTAGGCAGGCGGTGACTCTCCGCGGGGAACAGTATGGCCGTTGCCGCAGCGGCGGCGTGTAGGTAGTAGTCCAGCAGGCGGCCAACGGCCGCCGCCCGCTCATCCGCGCCGTTACGGGCCGCGGCCTGCTCAGCGGCGTAGACCCGAAGCAGATCATGCATGCTGTACCGGCCGGGAGCGGGGGCCTGGATCAGGCTGGCCCGGTGCAGCCGGCCGAGTACCCGGCGGGCCTGCTCGGTGGTAGTCCCGGTCAGCGCGGCCGCAGCGTGCGCGTCCAGGTCTGCGCCAGGGTGCAGGCCGGTCAGCGCGAACGCCTCGGCCATGTCGTCGGGCAGCTGCCGGCAGGACCAGGAGAACACCGCCCGGATATCGGCGCGGTCTTCCCCGGCGTCCAGGCGGTCCAGCCGGCTCGCCGCCAGCTCGGCTACCAGCTCCCGCAGTGGCGCCTCTTGGCGGGCGGCCGCCAGCTCGGCGGCGATCCGCAGCGCCAGCGGCAGCCGGGCGCACAGCCCGGCCAGCTTCGCCGCCGCCTCTGGGTCCTCGTCCACCCGGCCGCCGGTAAGTGACCGCAGCAGGGCGACTGCGTCGGCCAGCGGGAGCACATCCAGGTCCAGCCGCCGGGCGCCGTCGGCGGCGACCAGCCCGGCCAGCGCGTCCCGGCTGGTGACCACCGCCACGCAGCCCGGATCGCCGGGCAGCAGCGGCCGGACCTGCTCGCCGTCGCGGGCATTGTCCAGCAGTACCAGCATCCGCCGCCCGGCCAGCCTGGTCCGGTACAGCCGGGCCCGCTCGTCCGTCTCGTCGGGGATCTCCTGCCCGGCCACGCCCAGGGTGCGGAGAAAGCCAGCCAGGACATCCGCCGGGGCAACCGGCTCGCTGGGGTCGTAGCCGCGCAGGTTCGCATATAGCTGCCCGTCGGGGAACCGCCCGGCGACCTGGTGCGCCCAGTGGACGGCCAGGGCGGTTTTCCCGACTCCCGCCGTGCCGCCGATCGCCGAGATCACCAGCGCCGGTGCGGCCCCGCCCGTCCCCGGTCCGAGCAGGCTGGTCAGCGCGGCCAGCTCGGCGTGGCGGCCGGTGAAGCAGGCGACCGCGGCCGGCAGCTGCCGTGGCACCTCGCCAGCCTGCGCGGCGCGGGCTCGCTGCCCGGACGGGCCCGCTGGCCCGGACGGGGCCGGCGGCGGGGCGAGGGCCGGGTCGTCGTGCAGGATCTGCTGGTGCAGTGCCTGCAGCTCGGGCCCGGGATCGGCGCCGATCTCGCCGGCCAGGACGTCACGGGCCGCCCGGTAGGCGTCCAGGGCCTCGGCGCGGCGCCCGCACCGGTACAGCGCCAGCATCAGCAGCGCGTAAAGCCGCTCGCGGACCGGGTTAGCCGCGATGAGCTGCGGCAGCTCGGTTACGGCCTCGGCCTGCCGGGCCAGGGCCAGGTCAGCCTCGATCCGCAGCTCGTGCGCTTGCAGCCGCATCTCGTTCAGCCGCGGGACGTGCTGCGCGGTGAGCGCCGGGAGGTCCACATCCGACAGCGGCTCCCCGCGCCACCAACTCAGGGACGCATCGGCGTGCGCGGCCGCCCGCTGCCAGTCGCCGTCGCGGGCGGCGGCCCGCGCGGCGGCCAGTTCCTGCTCCATCGCGGTGAGGTCCAGCTCGCAGGCGCCGGGCGCGATCAGGTAGCCGCCGGGCCGGGTCTGGATCAGATGCCGGCCGGCGGGCCCCAGCAGGCGCCGTAGCCGCAGCACGTTGTTGCGCAGCGCGGCCGGGGCGGATGGTGGCGGCGGGTCCGGCGCCCACAGCAGTTCAGCGAGCTGGCCGGGCGGCACCGGGCGGCCAGCCTGCAGCAGCAGCGCCGCCAGCAAGGACCGCTGCTGGCCGCCCGGGACCGCAACCGGCACGCCTTGGCAGCGCACCTGCAGCGGGCCGAGCAGGCCGATCTCAACGCCAGCCGACATCGCGCCATCCCTGGAGTGTTACGGCCGTGTTACGCGCCGCGTTACCGCCGCCTGCGACCGTAACACATCCCGGCAAAGCGACAGGACCGGAGGAAATTTGATAAGGCGAATTGCCGCGATCACGCCAGCTCTGCTTACGCCTAGCGACCTGACAGCCGGGAGCGCGACGGTGGCCGACGCGGCCATATCACCCTGCATACCCGCGGGATCGGAGGCTCACCTCACCGCCACTGCGAACTACAGCTGCGGTGGCCTGTGGTTCGAGAATTCTCACGGCAGCGGAAACGGGCAGTTTCTTTGCGCTCGTACCGCTAACCCGCATTAGACAGATGTTAGCGGTCACAGAAAGGTGATCTTAGTGAAACGAATCATCATCGCAGCCGTCGCCGTCGCCTCGCTGCTAACACCGGCCCTCACGGTCTCAGCACCCGCCAGCGCCGCCACGTTCGGCGGGGACGAGTGCTCGGCTCGCCACCCGATTGTGAACATTGAGGGCGCATGGCTGCAGGTGACAAGCTCGAACACCGTTATCGCCACTAAGAGCGGCCAGGAACAGTTGTGGTGCAAGAACTCCAACTCAACAGGTGCCACCTTCGAAGAATATGAGGGCGTTGAGTGCCTGCAGGTTTCCGGTGGCGAATCCGTCGTCGGCCCCTGCTTCAACGCCATCGCTGGGTGGCAGCTTACTCCATCTGTCTATGACAACTCTGGTTTTGACGACTTCCTCCTGGAGAACGAGGTGACCAAAAACTGCCTTTACCAGGACGGTCTCAACAACCAGCTGGTCAGCATGGCGTGCCAGAACAAGGCAGGCGTGACAGGGGACGTCTGGCAGGTGAGTTAGCACCATCCAGGAGAGCGAAGGACGGGTGGCTTGGCAGAAATCGCCTGTCGGAGTTTGCGGCACCGATTCCAGCCAAGCCACCGGTCAGCCTGAAGCGCTGAGGGTCACTACTCGCCATTCTTCTAGCCGGGCCGCCCAGCTCGGTGCTGCTCGGTCAGACGTAACAGGAGACCGTAGACGCCGCACATCGCCATGGCGCAGCGCCCAGGGGCACGCCCGCAACCGGGCCGGCCAGCACACGGGACGGGCCAGCATGCTCGGCAACCGGGCCGAGGACGGCGCGCCCGACGAACATCATCGCCCAGTACGCCGACACCGCCACGCCCGCAGCCTCGGGTGACAAGCCACGTCCGGAGGTCAGGAAGACATAGCCCCAGATGCCAGCCCCGGACTCGATGCCAGTCTCGACGGCGGCGAAGATGAGGGCGGTGCGGACGACCGCGGCGGGCGGCTTCCGGTGTCCGGCTCCCGCGCCGGGCCCAGATGAGCGCGCCGCCGGGCCGGGCGGGACTAGTGCCAACGGACGCCGGGCGGCGCCCAGTTCCGGCGGGCCAGGAGGAACCCGAAGGCCAGGGCGGCTACGCCCGCCGCGATGGCCCCGTACGCCTGCCGCCAGCTCAGCCCGTCGCCCAGGAGCGGTGTCACCAGCAGCGGGCCGATAGTGGCGCCGAGGCCGTAGCTGGCGTGCATCCAGTTGACGTCCCGTGGGCGAAGTGGCTGGCGGCATGCGCGTTGAGGGCGGAGTCGATGGCCCCGAAGCCGAGCCCGAAGACCACGGTGCCGCCGGTGACCACCCACAGCGCTCGGGCGAGGGCTTCGGCCCCCAGCGCCAGCGCCACCAGCAGGGTGCCGAGCGGCAGGAGCGGGCCGACGGGAACGCGGGATAGGATCCGCCCGGTGACGGCGCTGGAAATCGCTGACGCGGTGGTCCCGAACACCAGCAAGATCCCGAGGGCTCCGACTGGCTGATGGAAGCTGAGCTGCATCGAAGGCCAGACCAGGCCCAGCGTGGAGGCAGGCAGAGCAATGGTCAGGTACGCCAGGCAGGCAAGAAGCAGGCAAGAAGAAGGACAGACACGGCGAGGACATCCTCTGAGTCGCTGAAGACGATGCCCGCCGGACTCCCGGTGCCAGAAGTGCGCCGGGATAGGTCCACGTCGGGGCAGCACGCGATGACAGGTCGGTGACCTACTGCGTCAGCGCGTGCTTGGTTGCGCGGGCACCCCACTTCCTCGAAGGTTGCATTTACCTGTGCAGCAATCTAATTGCCCCGAATGCCGCTCGCCATCGGTATGACGGGACCGTGATCTCCTCGGCCGTGATGCGTTGCTGACGCCGATCCGGAATGGCCCGCGCAGCTCGACGCGGTCGGTGCGGCCCGGCATGTCGGGCACCTCGCCAGCGCGCCGGGCGCTCGGGCCCGGCACGCAAAGCTTGGTGAATTCGGGCGAATCACCCGCCGGTGGGCGTTGCGGTGGCGGAGTTGAGTACGCCGGTGGCGCAGGATGAGGGCATGGATGTACCGGCTGCTGCGGGAGGCGGGGGACTGGGCCGGGGGGCCCAGCCCGCCGGGCGCGTCGAGCTTGCCGGGTCGGCAGAGCTTGCCGGGTCTACGGAGCCAGCCAGGTCTACGGAGCCAGCCGGGGCTACGGAGGCAGCCGGGCCCGCCGATGGCCTGCCGCCGTGGGCTGAGCAGCTGCTGGCGGAGTTCGGCTGGCATCTGGGGGACGAACTGGGCCGGTCGCCGCATACCGTCCGCGCTTACCTCGGCGATACGCGGTCCCTGTTGGAGCACGCCAGCCAGGTCGGCCTGACCGAGATCGCGGAGCTGGACATCACGAGTGATCAGGGCCTGGCTGGCCGGTCAGCACTCCGGCGGCCGGGCGCGGGCGACCCTGGCCCGGCGGGCGGCTGCGGTCCGGACGTTCACCGCGTTCGCCAGTTCGCGCGGCTGGCTGCCCGGCGGTGATCCGGGCGGGCTGCTGGGGACGCTCAAGGCGACGCGCACCTTGCCGCAGGTCCTGGGCCGGGAGCAGATTAACGCCGTGCTAGCCACGGCCAGCGGCCTGGCCGCTGCCGCCGGGGAGTCCCGGGCCGACAAGTTCCGTACCGGAGAGCCCGAGGCAGGAGAATCCCGGGCCGCCGGGAATTCCGGGGCCGCCGGGGAGTCCCGGGTCGGCGGGTTCCGCACCGGGGAGCCCGAGACCGGGGGATCCGGGGCCGCTGGGGAGTCCGGGATCGGCGGGTTCCGCGCCGGAGAGTCTGAGGCCGGGCGATCCCGGGCCGCCAGGGAGTCCCGGGGCGACCGGATCCCGGTGGGGGAGTCCCGCGCCGATGCGGGCGGGGCGGACGAGTTCGCTCAGGCTGTCGCGTGGCGCGATGTGGCGATCATGGAGCTTTTCTACGCGTCAGGGATCAGGGTCAGCGAGCTGTGCGGCTTGGACATCGGCGACGTCGATGAGGAACGGCGCAGCGTGCGGGTCCTGGGCAAGGGCAACAGGGAACGGGTCGTGCCGATGGGCGTCCCGGCGGCCCGGGCACTGCGGCAGTGGCACCAGGCGGGCCGGCCCCGGCTGGTGACCGCGCGGTCGCCAGCCGCCCTGTTCCTGGGTCGGCGCGGCGGGCGGCTCGACCCGCGCACCGCGCGCCGGGTGGTGCATGAGCTGATCGCGGCTACCGGGACGGTGCCCGACACCGGCCCGCACGGGCTGCGCCATACCGCCGCCACGCACCTGCTGGAGGGCGGCGCGGACCTGCGCAGCGTGCAGGAGATCCTGGGCCACGCGTCGCTGGCCACGACCCAGATCTACACGCACGTATCCGCCGAGCGACTGCTCGCCGCCTACCGCCAGGCCCACCCCAGGGCCTGACCGGCTCGCCCCTGGGCCGGACCGGCTGGCCCCTGGGCCTGACCGGCTGGCCCCCTGGGCCTGACTGGTTCGCCCCCTGGGCCTTACTGGCTCGGCCCATGGGCCTTACTGGTCGCGCCCCAGGGTCGACCGGATCGGGTTTAGGGCGTGTTTGATCAGTCGTGCCGGAGTCGTCCCGGCCTTGCTTCCTTGATCGCGGTTCTTAGGTGGGCCGCCAGCCCCAGCTAATAACCACGATCACGAAATGCTCGCGCGGGCCAGCGAGCAGTGGAGCGGGCTTGGTGGATTGGGGCGGGACCGGGCTAGCCTGGCCCGGGGTGGGCGGCGAGGGCGCCTGGCCGGCAGGCCAGCTGGGCCGGGGTGGCCCGCGCCAGGCTCGCCTGGGCGGCTCGTGCTCGGGGCCGGGCGGAGCGCGTCCCGGGACCGGCTGGCCAGGCGGAGGCGGTTATGGCCAGGCGCCTGACAGGCGCGGGCATGTAGACTACGCACGGCTGCCCAGGCACGCGGTAACCCCGCATCGACCTGGCGGTCAAATTCGCGCGTCCGTCACCGCGCGGGAGGCCGGTACTGGCTCCCGGCGGAACGCAGCTCACCGGTCCGCGGGTTCGGCCCGCGGTGAGTTCGTTCGGGCGCCAGGAAGGAACCGGACGCGCCCGCGCAAGGCGACGGGCGCACGACAGGAAGGGGACACCGGACATGGCACCGGTTGTCACCATGCGTCAGCTGCTGGAAAGCGGCGTTCACTTCGGTCATCAGACCAGGCGCTGGAATCCCAAGATGAAGCGCTTCATCCTGACTGAGCGCAACGGGATCTACATCATCGACCTCCAGCAGTCGCTGGACTTCATTGACCGGGCGTACGAGTTCATCAAGGAGACCGTCGCGCACGGCGGCTCCGTGCTGTACGTCGGGACCAAGAAGCAGGCCCAGGAGGCCATCGCCGAGCAGGCCCGCCGGGTTGGCATGCCGTTCGTGAACCAGCGCTGGCTGGGCGGGATGCTGACCAACTTCGCCACCGTGTACAAGCGGCTGCAGCGGCTCAAGGAACTGGAAGAGATCGATTTCGACGATGTGAGCAGTTCCAGCCTGACCAAGAAGGAACTCCTGCACCTGCGGCGGGAGAAGGACAAGCTGGAGCGGTCGCTCGGCGGGATCAGGGACATGGCCCGGGTGCCCAGCGCGCTGTGGGTGGTGGACACCAAGAAGGAGCACATCGCCGTCAGTGAGGCCCGCAAGCTCGGCATCCCGGTGATCGCCATCCTGGACACCAACTGCGACCCGGACGAGGTCACCTACCCGGTCCCGGGCAACGACGACGCCATCCGCAGTGTCGCCCTGCTGACCAGGGTGGTGGCGGACGCGGTCGCGGACGGCCTGATCGCCAGGGCGGGCGCCGCCACCGGCGAGGAGAAGCCATCCGCGGCGGCCGACGGGGTTCTCGGGGCCGAGGAGCCGCTGGCTGAGTGGGAGCGGGCGCTGCTGGAGGGCCGGACCGCCGACAGTGGGGCCGCTGCCGACCGTGGAGCCGCCGCCGCCAGCGCACCGGACGCCGCTGCACCGGACGCCGCTGCCGCCGACACTGCCGCTGCGGACGCCGCTGCCGCCGACACCGCTGCCGCGGACGCCGCCGCTGCGGACGCCGCTGCCGCCGACACCGCCGCTGCGGACGCCGCCGCTGCGGACGCCGCTGCCGCCGACACCGCCGCTGCGGACACCGCTGCCGCCGATACCGCCGCGGTGCCGGAACCGGCTGCCGAGACCGTCGGCGCCACGGCCACGAGCAGCACGGCCGCCGCGAACGGGGCGGCCGCAAGCGCCGCCGAAGGGGACTCCGCGCCGGAGTCGGCCTGACCCCGTCCGGGCCGTACTACCGGCATGTACCACCGGCCCGTACGTAGCTCGATGACGAGATAGCGAGAGAAGAGGACATGAATTACAGCGCTGCGGATGTGAAGCGGCTTCGGGAGCTGACCGGCGCGGGCATGCTGGACTGCAAGAATGCCTTGGTCGAGGCCGATGACTTCGACTCCGCCGTCGAGATACTGCGCCGCAAGGGCGCCAAGGACGTCGGCAAGCGGGCCGGTCGGACGGCGGCCAACGGCCTGGTCATCAGCGAGCTGGAAGGTAACCGCGTCGGCGTGCTGGTCGAGCTGAACTGCGAGACCGACTTTGTGGCCAAGACCGACAAGTTCCAGCAGGTAGCCGCCGACATCGCGCGGGCCGCGCTGGCCGCGGGCGCGACGGACCGGCTGGCCGTGCTCGGCCTGGAAGTCCGGCCCGGGCAGAGCGCGTCGGCGCTCATCGAGGAAGCCAGCGCGTCGCTGAAGGAGAAGCTGGAACTGGGCCGGTTCGCCCGGTTCGATGGCGGCTACGTGACCAGCTACCTGCACAAGTCGGACCCCGCGCTGCCGCCCACCCTGGGCGTCCTGGTCCAGCTGGACTCCGAGGCGCCGCAGGTCGGGCTGGATCTCGCGCACCAGGTCGCGGCGATGCGGCCGCGTTACGTCACCCGCGAGCAGGTGCCCGAGGATGTGCTGGCGCACGAGCGCGGGCTGGCCGAGCAGATCACCCGCGACGAGGGCAAGCCGGAGCAGGCGATACCCAAGATCGTGGAAGGCCGGGTGAACGCGTTCCTCAAGGACATAGTCCTGGTCGAGCAGGCTTCGGTGCGCGACCCGAAGAGGGCCATCAAGCAGATGCTCGCCGAGCATGGCGTTTCGGTGCAAGGATTTGCCCGGTTCCAGATCGGCCAGGCCGGCTGAGCGTGGTGCCAACCAGAGGAGAGGAAACGCTAGTGCAGGAGCCGATGGATGGGCAGGCCGTCAACGGCGCCCATCCAGGCTGGCACCGAGTCGTGGTCAAGCTCTCCGGTGAGGCCTTCGCAGGCGACGAGGCGCTGGGGATCTCCCCTGACGCGGTGGTGCGGATCGCCGCGGAGATCTCCGGCGCCGTCCTGGAAGGCGTCCAGATCGCCGCCGTGGTCGGCGGGGGCAACATGTTCCGCGGCCGGGTGCTGGCCGAGCGGGGCATCGACCGGGCCCGCGCCGACTACATGGGCATGCTCAGCACGGTGATCAACTGCCTGGCCCTGCAGGACGTGCTGGAAAAGAACGGCGTGGAGACCCGGGTGCAGACCGCCATCACGATGGGCCAGGTGGCCGAGCCCTACATCCCCCGCCGCGCCATCAGGCACCTGGAGAAGGGCCGGGTGGTCATCTTCGGAGCGGGCCTGGGCGCGCCGTTCTTCTCCACCGACACCTGCGCGGCCCAGCGGGCGCTGGAAATCGGCGCCCAGGCGGTGCTCAAGGGCACGAAGGTGGACGGGGTCTACGACGCCGACCCGCACCAGATGCCCGACGCGGTCCGCTTCACCCAGCTGGACTACGCCGAGGTACTGCGTCGCGAGCTGCGGGTGATGGACGCGACCGCGGTCAGCCTGTGCATGGACAACAACCTGCCGATCGTTGTCTTCGACCTGAAAGGAAAGGGCAATGTCGCCCGGGTCATCCGCGGCGAGCGGATTGGTACCCTTGTGGGCCGGTTCGGCCGCTAATGGCCGGGCGTGGCACGACCGTGCGGGCTAGGAGCACCATGGAAGCACGCGGGCGGGCCCGAGGGCGCGCCCGGGGACGCCTACCTAACCACGGGAGCCGCAGTGATTGACGAGACCATCCTCGAAGCCGAGGAGAAGATGGAGAAGGCGGTCGCGGTCGCCAAGGAAGAGTTTGGCGGCATCCGCACCGGCCGGGCGCATCCTGCGATGTTCAACAAGATCACCGCCGAGTACTACGGCACCCAGACGCCGGTGAACCAGCTGGCCTCGTTCCACATGCCGGAGCCCCGGATGGTGATCATCCAGCCGTTCGACAAGTCGTCGCTGCAGGCCATCGAGAAGGCAGTGCGCAACTCCGATCTCGGGGTGAACCCGTCGAACGACGGCGTGATCATCAGGGTGGTCTTCCCTGAGCTGTCCGAGGAGCGCAGGCGCGAGTTCATCAAGATCGCGCGGCACAAGGCCGAGGACAGCCGGGTCTCGATCAGGAACATCCGCCGCCACGCCAAGGACTCGCTCGACAAGCTGGTCAAGAACGGCGACGCGGGCGAGGATGACGGGCGGCGGGCCGAGCGGGAACTCGACGACCTCACCCACACCTACGTCGGCCAGGTTGACGAGCTGCTCAAGCACAAGGAAACCGAGTTGCTTGAGGTCTGACCGGCGTGCCTGATGACTGAGCGCCGGCCGATCAAGGCCGGCCGCGATCTGCCGGCCGCGCTCGCGGTAAGCGCCGTCCTCGGCGCGCTCGTGCTGGTCACGCTGCTGACGGTCAAGTCCACGTTCCTGGTCCTCATCGGGGCGGCGGTCGCGGTCGCACTGTGGGAACTGGGCCGGGCCGTGCAGCCGCGCGGCATCCGGCTGGCCCTGGTGCCGGTGATGGCGGGCGCGGCGGCCGCGATCACGCTCGGCTACTGGGAGGGGCCCAAGGCGGCCCTGGTCGCGCTGGCCCTGTCGGTGATCGCGGTGCTGGCCTGGCGGCTGCGCGGCGGGGCCGAGGGATACCTGCGGGACCTGACGGGCGCGCTCATGGCCCTGGCCTACGTGCCGCTGATGGCGGTCTTCGTCGCGCTGATGCTGGCCCGGACCGGCGGGGCGCGCCAGACGCTGGCGTTCATCGTGGTGACGATCTGCAGCGACATCGGCGGCTACCTGGCGGGGGTGCTGTTCGGGCAGCACCCGATGGCCCCGGTGATCAGCCCCAAGAAGACCTGGGAGGGCCTGGCCGGGTCGGTGGCCGCCTGCCTGCTGGCCGGCGCGCTGCTGGTGACGTTGCTGCTGCATGGGCGGTACTGGCAGGGCCTGCTGCTGGGCCTGGCGGCCGTGGCCCTGGCCGTGCTGGGCGACCTGGCCGAGTCGATGATCAAGCGGGACCTGCAGATCAAGGACATGGGCAACCTGCTCCCCGGGCACGGCGGCGTGCTGGACCGGATCGACTCGCTGCTGATCGTGGCGCCGGTCGCCTGGCTGCTGCTGGGCGTGTTCTTTCCCGGCCGCTAGCCGGGCAGGCCCGCCCGGGCGCGGGCGGCCGCAGCGCCGGGCCGCCCGGCCGCCTGGCGTTAGTCGGCAACCCAGCTGCGGCGCTGCGCGGCCAGGTGGGTGACCAGGCTCGCGGGCCCCCGCTCGGCGGCTAGCGCCCGCTCCCGCTCGCTGACCGGGATGAGCCACAGCCAGCGGACCGGCTCGGTGCTGACCGTGAACCCGCTCAGGTCCGGCACTTCGGGGCCGATCAGCTCGCCCGGCTTGTCCAGCAGCAGCACGGCCTCGTTGCCGCCGCGCAGCGGGAACGTGGCGGGCTCGTGATACCAGGGGATCGTGTGGCCCGAGCCCAGCCAGGCGATCTCGCGCCACGGGAACTGGCCGAGCCACAGGAAGATCCGGGCCGCGTCGGTGCTGGACATCGTGGTGGCGATGGCCAGCTCGATCCGGGGCACGGCATTCGGGTCGTCGCCCATCTGCTCGACCACCGGCATCCGCTGGCAGCTCATCCCGACGGTGGACAGGACCGTATAGGGGCGGCGGGAGGTCGGCGGCCGCTCCGAGACGCCGATCATCGGCTGCCGCCCGCTGCCGACGTCCCAGTACCGGCCGCCGGGGCCGAGCCTGGTCAGCAGGTGGCCCAGGACGCCCTGCTGGAAGGTGGCCGCCCAGGCGCTCTCGTCCGAGCGCCAGCGCCAGAACCGCGCGGCCTTGGTGGTGCGCGGCTGCAGGCCCTCCGTCGCGTCATCCAGCGACCACCCGAACGGGGTCTGCCCGATCACGTCCCTGCTGTAGCCGGGCATGCCCTTGGCCATGTTCGACCAGCCGGGCAGGACCGCGATCACCTCGCCGTCGGCCAGGATCGCGACGCCGTCGCCCTCCTCCAGCCACAGCGCGCGCAGCGTCCGCGGATCCAGCGGCGGCGTCCCCTCCGGGTACTTGGTGTGCGCCGCGGGCATTTCCGGCGGCAGCCCGGAGCTGATCTTGGCCATGTCGGCGGCCTGCGGCGCGCGCTGATGGTTGGCTATCCAGGTGGCGGCGATCGGGCCGGTCTTGTCGTGCAGATAAGCGGCCGTGGTCACGGCGTCGTACTCCACCACGACACGCCGGCTGGCATACGGGCTCTCGCTGTCCAGCAAGATCGCGGGGCGGCCGGGACCTGCGGCTATCCTGGAGTGACTGGTCCCTCTGCGCAACGTCGGCATAGTACGGAAATCTACCGACGTAGTGGGAGTAAGTAGCCCTGGTACCCGGTTATCGTTGCCGCTTCGCAAAACGTAATCACCGTGAAGTGGCCTGAAGTCCCGCCAGAACGGAGCATTGGTGCCGAGCCCGCGCCCGCAGCCGTCAGCCGTCAGGGGCGGCCGACCCCGCCCGCCGGTGCACCTCGCTGACCTTGATGCCGCGCAGCGGCGGACCGCGGTCGCGGACCTGGGGCAGCCGCCATTCCGGGCCGACCAGCTGTCGCGGCATTACTTCGGGCGGCTGACCGATGACCCGGATGAGATGACGGACCTGCCCGCCAGCGCCCGGGCGCCGCTGGCGGCGGCCCTGCTGCCCGCGCTGCTCACCGCCGAGCGCGAGCTCAGCTGCGATCAGGGCCAGACGGTCAAGACGCTGTGGCGGGCGTTCGACGGGGTGTTCATCGAGTCGGTGCTGATGCGCTACCCGGGCCGGGTCACGATGTGCGTGTCCTCACAGGCCGGCTGCGGGATGGCCTGCCCGTTCTGCGCGACCGGCCAGGCCGGGCTGACCAGGAACCTGTCCGCGGCCGAGATCGTGACCCAGGTGCGGGCCGGGGCCCGCGCGCTGGCCAGGGGCGAGATCGCGGGCGGGCCCGGGCGGGTCTCTAACGTGGTGTTCATGGGCATGGGCGAGCCGCTGGCCAACTACGGCGCGGTGACCGGCGCGATCCGGCGGATGACCGACCCGGTCCCTGACGGCCTGGGTATTTCCCGGCGGGCGGTCACGGTCTCCACGGTCGGCCTGGTCCCGGCCATCGAGCGGCTCGCGGCCGAGGGCATGCCGGTCCGGCTGGCCGTATCGCTGCACGCGCCGGACGACGGGCTGCGCGACGAGCTGGTCCCGGTGAACCGGCGCTGGCCGGTCAGCGAGGTGCTGGCCGCCGCGTGGGGCTACGCGGCGGCGTCGGGCCGGCGGGTGTCCATCGAGTACGCGCTGATCCGCGACATCAACGACCACGCCTGGCGGGCTGAGGCCCTGGCCCGCCTGCTGGCCGGGCGGCCGGTGCACGTGAACCTCATCCCGCTCAACCCCACGCCCGGCTCGAAGTGGACGGCGTCCGAGCCGGGCGTGCAGGCCGAGTTCGAGGCGATCCTGGCCGGCCGGGGCATCCCGGTGACCGTCCGGGACACCCGGGGCCGGCAGATCGACGGCGCCTGCGGCCAGCTGGCGGCGACCGCGGTCAGCCATGGCTAACCTGCCTTGGGCCGCCGCCGCGGGTCAGCGCTACCGGGCCGCGGCCGCCGCGCTGGTCCACGGGGCCTGGCAGGCCGTGCAGCGCGCCGGGATGATCACGGCGGATACGGCGGCCGGGCGCCGGTTCGCCGCGTTCGGGCCGCACTCGCTGATCGCGTTCCCGACCGGCGACATGTACGGGCAGAGCTGGATCGAGATCGGCGACCGGACCATGATCGGCGCCTACGTGACCCTCAGCGCGGGCCTGCTGCCCGGGCACGACCTGGGGCCGGGCCCGGTGCTGCGGGTGGGCGACGGATGCGTGATCGGCCGGGGCAGCCACCTCATCGCGCACCACTCGATCACGATCGGGGACGACGTGTTCACCGGCCCGTACGTCTACATCACCGACCAGAATCACAGCTACGCCGATCCTGAAACCCCCATCGGGCGGCAGTGGCCGGTGAACTCGGCGGTGTCGATCGGCTCGGGCAGCTGGCTGGGGGCTGGCGCGGTCATCCTGCCCGGCGCGCGGATCGGCGTGAACGTTGTGGTGGCCGCCGGATCGGTGGTGCGCGGCCCGGTGCCCGATCGCTGCGTGGTGGCCGGCGTGCCCGCGAGAATTGTCCGGCAATACGTGCCCGGGGATGGTTGGTCCCCGCCGCGCACCACCGGACTCAGCGCTTTTCCTACGTCACAGTTACGAGTCTGTCACGATGGGTCAGGGGATCTCTGACGGCAACGCCTGACGGCGGGCTGCAGGCGGGCGGCACGGTCGGGGCGAGGCTTGATCGCTGTCGGCTGGAGCTCGACGATAGGTAATCCAAGTGCAGTTACAAGCACGCGAAGATTTAGTAGCGACGGCGGCGTACCAGCCGGAGCCGCTGGCGGCCGCGGCCGCCCGCCGGTTCGTGCGCGACACGCTGCGATCCTGGCCGCTGGCGGGCCCGCCCGGTGCGAGACGCTGATTGACGACGCGGTCCTGCTGACCAGCGAACTGGTGACCAACGCCGTGGTGCACGCCGGCACCTCGGTGCATGTCACCTGCAAGCTGTCGGGCGGCGCGCTGGAGATCGTGGTCCTGGATGAGCGGCCGGCCCAGGTCATCCCGGACCGCCCGGAGCCGCCCGCCGATCCGGCCGAGCGGACCAGCGGCCGGGGGCTGCAGCTGCCGTCCGAGCTGGCGTCGGCCTGGGGGGTGACGTACGCCCGGACGGCCAAGGCCGTCTGGTTCCGGCTCGTTCTGCCCGGATTCGGCGGCGAGGCCCGGGCCGATGACACGGCCGGCCGGACGGGCCTGCCGGGGCCCGGCCTGGACGACCGGGCCAGTTCCGGGCCTGCGGCCAGCCCGGAGGTGCCGGCCTGGGCCCGGCGGAGCCTGAGCCGGGTCGGCTATGAGGAGCTGCTGAGCGACACCGCCGAGTCGAGCCGGGTGGCGGTGGCCGCGGACCTGGCCTACCTGCTCGACGCGGGTGAGGACGGTGAGCTGCGGGTCCGCGGCGTGGCCGGGGCCAGGCCGCCCTGGCTGGCGCCGGGCTCGGTCACCTGGAGCGCGGCCCGGGCGCTGGCCGGCGCCGCGCTGTCCCTGATGACCGTGCCGCTGATCGTCGAGGGCCGGGTCACCGGGGTGCTCGCCGTGGCCGCCGCCGAGCCGGGCCGGTTCGGCGAGCACGACGCGGCGCGGCTGCAGGAGCTAGCTGACCAGGCCGCCCCGGCGCTGGAACGAGCCCGGCTGGCCGAACTGGAGCATGGCCGCGAGGACCGGGCGGAGTTCCTGGCGGCGGCGAGCGGGGACCTGTCAGCCACGCTCAGCCTGGACCGGATCGCCGCGATCGGCGCCCGGCTCGGGGCGGGCTCGTTAGCGAGCTGGTGCGCGGTCCTGGCCGGGGCCGAGGACGGGCGGCTGCGGCTGCTCAAGGCCGAGCACACCGACCCGGCCCAAGCCGAGGCCCTCGACTGGCTGCTGCGGCAGCTGGACCCGCCGGCCGGCTCCGAGGCGGACTGGCGGGCCCGCCGCACGACCGGCTGGCGGTGGAGCCTGGAGTTCCCGGCCGGCCGGCCGGGGCAGGTTCCGCCCGGGGTGGCCGAACTGGTCGCGGACCAGGCCTGGTGCTTCCCGCTGAGCGTTCCCGGCCGGACACTGGGCCTGCTGGCCATCGGCGGTCCCGGCGAGCAGTGGCCGGTCAGGGACGCCAGGAAACTGGCCGCCGGGCTGGCCCGCCGGATCGGGGTGGCCATGGACAACGCGGCCCGGCAAGCCCGGCGCCAGGTCAGCGCGCTGGGTGAGCCGGTCCCGGCGCAGACCGCCCAGGATCAGGAGCCGCCCGGCGGAACGCGCGCTCGATGAGCTCGGCGGCCCGGGCGGCGGCCACCAGCCTGCTGCCTTCGCTCCGGTAAGCGGCCAGCACCGCGTCGAGCCCGGCCGGCGGCAGATCGCGGCCCAGTTCGGCCCGGGCGCACCGGTAGCCGTCGCGGGCCCCGGTCACGCAGGCGGCCAGGTGACGGCGAGCCAGCGCCGCGAGGGCGACCGGATGGCGCTGCAGGACCCCGTGCACCCGGTAGTCGGGCGGGACCACGTCGAGCAGCCAGGCCACGGCGGTCTGCTCGAACCGCTCGCTGCCGGGCGGATGAACGCCATCGGGCCAGCCAGCGGGAAGTTTCGCGGCCATCGTCTCAGGATAGCCTGATTCGAATATGAGTTCTAGTATATCTAGCTGAGGTTGACCTGGTTAACGACTGGGCCAAAGCGGCGGCCGGGGCCGGTCCGGCCTGGTCAGGCCGGACCGGCCAGTCTGGTCACGCTCGACCGCTGCGGCCGCGGGGCGGCCGGGATTGACGTCCCGGCCAGCTGCCCCGCGGGCGCCGCGGCTCATAGCGAACTGCTCGCCACCGGGACTGACGCGGACCGCCGGGCGGCGGGACCGGTCCGGTGGCACGGCCTTCATGCGTGCTGCTCGATCAGCTCGCAGCCCGCCTGGTGGTGGCTGGCGGTCCGGTGCCGCCGGGCGCGCCGCGAGACCTTGGCCCGCTTGTCACGCGCGGCGTCTTCGCGCATGTCCCTGATGTGGTCCGCCGCGATGGCGGCCATCATCGCCGGGTGTACTGGATGCATGACGTCCTCCTTGGTAACCGGACCACGGTCGTGATCCGACACCATTCAGGTTCGCCGTAAGGCCCACCCCGCCACATCGGGCACATGCCTTATCTGTGCCCGGCGCGCCGCCTAAGGCCGGCCGGATCCGGCCCGGGACCGCCTGCCAGGGCCTTAGCTGGGCCCCGAACTGGGATTAACCGTGCGCCTGAGCGTGTTGACCCAATGGTCACCCACCGGCCCGGGCCGGGCGCGGCGGGCGGCCAGCTCGTGCGGGCGGGTCGGGGGAGCGTCCTCGTTATGCGCCCGGAAGCAATAAGCTGAACGAGCCGTAAGTTTCGGCACTTTCCCTGGCCACCCTGGAGTCTTGCTGTATGCCTGCCCGCACCGCTCAGCTCGCCACCCGTGACGACCTGCGTAACGTCGCGATCGTCGCGCATGTCGACCACGGCAAGACGACGCTGGTCGATGCCATGCTCTGGCAGTCCGGAGCCTTCCGGGCCGGCGCGCACGTCGCCGACCGGGTGCTGGACTCCGGTGACCTGGAGCGGGAAAAGGGCATCACGATCCTGGCCAAGAACACCGCCGTCCAGCATGGCGGGATGACCATCAACATCGTCGACACCCCCGGGCACGCGGATTTCGGCGGCGAGGTGGAGCGCGGCCTGTCCATGGTCGACGGCGTGCTGCTGCTGGTGGACGCCAGCGAGGGGCCGCTGCCGCAGACCAGGTTCGTGCTGCGCAAGACGCTGCAGGCGGGCCTGCCGGTCATCCTGGTCATCAACAAGGTGGACCGGCCGGACGCCAGGATCGCCGAGGTGGTGGACGCCTGCTACGAGCTGTTCATGGACCTGGACGCCTCCGAGGAGCAGATCGACTTCCCGATCGTCTACGCCAGCGCGCGGGCCGGCCGGGCCGCGCTGACCGCGCCCGCCGACGGGACGCTGCCCGATTCGCCGGACCTGGAGCCGCTGTTCGCCGCGCTGCGCGACACGGTGCCCGCGCCGTCCTACGACCCGGCCGCGCCGCTGCGGGCGCACGTGACCAACCTGGATGCCTCCTCCTACCTGGGCCGGATCGCGCTGTGCCGGGTGTTCAGCGGGGAGATCACCCGGGGCCAGCAGGCCGCCTGGTGCCGCCGCGACGGCTCGATCGAGCGGGTGAAGATTACCGAGCTGTTCCGGACCGAGGCCCTGGAGCGGGTCCCGGCGGCCAGCGCGTCGGCCGGGGACATCATCGCGGTGGCCGGCATCAGCCAGATCATGATCGGCGAGACACTGGCCGATCCCGATGACCCGCGCCCGCTGCCGCTGATCACCGTGGACGAGCCCGCCATCTCGATGACGATCGGGGTCAACACCTCGCCGCTGGTCGGCCGGGAGAAGGGGTCCAAGGTCACCGCCCGGATGGTGCGCGACCGGCTGGACCGGGAGCTGGTCGGCAACGTCTCGGTGCAGGTCCTGCCGACCACCAGGCCCGACACCTGGGAAGTGCAGGGCCGGGGTGAGCTGGCCCTGGCCGTACTGGTCGAGACCATGCGCCGGGAAGGCTACGAGCTGACCGTGGGCCGGCCGACCGTCGTGACCAAGGAGGTGGACGGCGCGCTGCACGAGCCGATGGAACGGCTCACCGTGGACGCGCCCGAGGACTACCTGGGCCCGGTCACCGCGCTGCTGGCCCAGCGCAAGGGGCGGATGGAGAACATGACCAACCATGGCACCGGCTGGGTCAGGATCGACTTCACGGTACCGGCCCGCGGGCTGATCGGGTTCCGCACCCAGTTCCTGACCGAGACCAGGGGGACCGGCCTGGCCCACCACGTATTCGAGGGCTATGAGCCCTGGTCAGGCCCGATGCGGATGCGGCCGACCGGGTCCCTGGTGGCCGACAGGACCGGGACGGCCACGCCGTACGCGATGTTCTCGCTGCAGGAACGGGGCACGCTATTCGTCACGCCGGGCACCGAGGTATACGAGGGCATGATCGTCGGCGAGAACACCAGATCCGACGATATGGACGTGAACATTGCCAAGGAACGCAAGCTCACTAATGTCCGCCAGTCCACCGGTGAGGAACTGGAACGGCTGGTCCCGCCGCGGCTGCTGAGCCTCGAGCAGGCGCTGGAATTCTGCGCCGACGACGAATGCGCGGAAGTGACGCCGGCCACGGTCCGGCTGCGAAAGACCATCCTGGACGCCAAGGAACGAGGCCGGAAGCGGGCCCGCCAGTCCCGGCAAGGGGAGTAAGCAGCCGGGGCCGAATACAGCCGCCCCGGCGCCGGGGTGCATAAGCGCGCCACCTCGGACCCAAAGGCTGGCCAAATCGGCGCGGCCCCACCGTTGTTTGCCTACAATTCGGGCTATGTTTGCCGACATTCGCGCGCTCATAGCCCCGGGCCTGATAATCCAGTGACCAAGTGAGCGCGACCCTCGTCGGCATGCCGCCATCCCGGCCTGTCTCGTCCCGGCTGGCGGGCCTGATCCCGGGCGGCAGGGACACCGGGCTGGACCGGTCCACCCGGCGGATGACCCGGGCCGCCACCGCGCTCGTCGGGCTCACCGTGGCGCTGATGCTGGCGGTGGCGGTCCAGGGCCCGTCCGCGGCGGTGCCCTGGCTCCCGGCCGCGGGGGGCTGGCCGTCCTGGTTCGGCCACACCAGGCCGCCCGAGGTCGAGGTCACCCTGTTCATCTGGCTGTCGGTGCTGACCGGCGGGGCGGGCACGACGCTGGGCCTGCTGGCGGTCCGGCACGGCTGGCGGCCGCGGCCCCGGCGGCTGATCGCGGCCTCGGCGGTGGCCGTGATCGCGTTCATGGTGACGCCGCCGATCGGCTCGACGGACATCCTGGACTATGTCGTGTACGGGCGGACCGCCGCGATCGGCGTCAGCCCCTACCTCCTCACCCCGCTGGAACTGCAGGAAACCGGCGACGCGGTTGGCCGGATCGCGCCCATTCCCTGGCAGAACCAGGTGTCGGTGTACGGCCCGCTGGCCACCGCGTCCCAGCGGGGCGCGTCCGAGCTGGCCGGGAAGTCGCCGACCCGCACCGTGTTCTGGATCAAGGTGTGGAACGCGCTGGCTTTCCTGGCCGTCGCGCTGGCCCTGGACCGGTTCCTGCGCTCCGACGGCGCGCTGCGGGCCCGGGCGCACCTGCTGTGGTCGGTCAACCCGCTGATGCTCTTCGCGGTGATCTGCGGCGGGCACGTGGACGGGCTGGGCGCGGCGGCGGGCGTGGCCGCGCTGCTGTGGTTCAATCGCCCCGGCGTGCGCCGCGGGCTGGCCAGCGGCGTCCTGACCGGGCTGGCGGTCGCGGTCAAGGCCCCGTTCGCGTTGTTCGGCGCCGGGCTGGCCTGGGCGTCCCGCCGCTCGCCGCGGGTGCTGGCCGCGCTCAGCCTGGGCGCGGCTGTCGTGATCGTCCCGGCCTACCTGCTGGCCGGTGAGCCGTCGGTGGCGGCGCTGGTGGACACCTCGCACGGCAGCACCGACCTGTATCAGCCGTGGCAGCTGCTGACCTGGCTGTTCGGCTGGCCCAAGCACAGCGGGACGGTCAACACCATCGCGCTGGTGGCCACCGTGGCGCTCGCGGTCTACCTGATGCGCCGGCTCCCGGCCGGCCTGCCCGGGCTGCCGGCCCTCCACCGGCCCTGGCCCTGACCCTGGCCTGGCTGATCTGCTCACCGCAGCAGCGGCCCTGGTTCGACGCGATGGCGTTCCCGCTGCTCGCGGTGATGCCGGTGACCCGGCTGGACTGGGTCGCGATCCTGCGCGTCGTGGTCGCGACCGCGGCGGAACTACCCGGGATCACCTACCTGGCGCTGCTGAGCCCGCGCTGGCTGTCGGCCTGCGCGGAGATCACTTCCCGCTGGATCGCGCCGGTCGGGCTGGTCCTGGCCGCGGCCGCGCTGCTGTACCTGTGCGGCACCCGGCGGTGGGCCCGGCCCCTGTCGTTCGACTTCGGCCCGCTGGACGCGGGGCTGCTGGGCGCCCGGCCGTTCGCGACCCGGCCGTTCGCGACCCGGCCGTTCGCGACCCGGCCGTTCGCGACCCGGCGGTTCGCTAGCTGGCCGCCGGCCAGGGTCAGGTCACTTGACCGAGAGGTAGATCACGCTGCCCAGGCCGGCCAGCACACAGTAGATGGCGAACGGGGTCAGCGTGCGGGTCTGGAAGTAGCGGATCAGGAAACGCACTGACACGTAGGCGCCGATCCCGGACAAGACGCTGCCCAGCAGGACCTGGCCGCCGATCCCCTTCCCCTCGGGCCCGAGCAGGTCACCGGCCTTGAACAGGCCGGCGGCCAGGATGACCGGAGTAGCCAGCAGGAAGGCGAACCTGGCCGCGTCCTCCCTGGACAGCCCGCGGAACATCCCGCCCACCATGGCGACCCCGTCCCGGCTGATCCCGGCCAGCAGGGCCAGGATCTGCGCGGAGCCGATGATCAGCGCTTCGGCCAGGCCGAGCTGGGTCAGCCGCTGGTCGGCCTGCACCGCCTGCGAGGCTTCCTGCTGGCGGGCGGCGCGCTGACCTGAGGCGTGCGCCGCCGGGCCGCGCGGGGCCTGGCCCGCGCCCTGCAGAGCCAGCTCGGCGTGGCGTTCCTGCACGACCTCGCGATCAGCGCTCAGCGACCGCTTGGTGCGCAGCTTCTCCCCGGCGAACAGGATGACGCCGTTGATGATCAGGAAAATGGCGGCCCGGACGGGCTTGCCGAACAGCACCCGGAACTCGTGCTCGAATACCACTCCGGCCAGCCCGACAGGGATCGTGGCGATGATGATCATCCAGGCCAGTTTCTGGTCCACCGTCCGGATCTGGCGCTGGGCGATCGAGCTGAAGAAGCCGGTGATGATCCGGATCCAGTCCCGCCAGAAATAGATCATCAGCGCCAGCGCGGTCGCGACGTGCATGCCGACGATAAAGGCCAGATACGGGGAATCGGGCGCCGCCACGTTCAGGTCGGCGGCCCAGCTGCCGCCGATCAGCGCCGGGATGAGGACGTTATGGCCGAGGCTGGAGATGGGGAAGAGCTCGGTCACGCCCTGGATCAGCCCGACGACCGCCGCCTCGGCATAAGTCAGATGCGACATGACAGCCTTTCGCTTCGCCGGTTAAAGTCCCGCCCCGCTCCAGACAGGGTAGCGACGCCGTGATTAGCTCGGGCCAGGAACCTTGGGCGTGTCGTGATGCGGGCGCCGGGAGATCTTGCTGCCCAGCCAGACCAGCGGGTCGTACTTGCGGCCCGCGACCCGCTCCTTCATCGGGATTAGCGCGTTGTCGGTGATCTTGATGTGCTCGGGGCAGACCTCGGTGCAGCACTTGGTGATGTTGCAGTAGCCCAGGCCGAAGTCGTCCTGCGCGATCTGCCTGCGGTCGGCGGTGTCCGCCGGGTGCATCTCCAGCTCGGCGATCCGCATCAGGAACCGGGGCCCGGCGAACGGCCGCTCGTTCTCCGGGTGATCCCGGATCACGTGGCAGGTGTCCTGGCACAGGTAGCACTCGATGCACTTGCGGAACTCCTGCGACCGCTCGACATCGACCTGCTGCATCCGGAACTCGCCCAGGCCGACCGAAGGGTCCGGGGTGAACGACGGGATCTGCCTGGCCTTGGCGTAGTTGAACGACACGTCGGTGACCAGGTCCCTGATCACCGGGAACGTGCGCAGCGGCGTGATGGTGAGGGTC
>CAWBJA010000026.1:0-98422 GCA_963788895.1 uncultured Actinomycetota bacterium
CGGCGTGCGCTCGGCCCGGGCGGCCGCGATCTTGCGCGAGCTGTACGCCGAGCCGCTGGCCGCCGGGGTCCCGTTCGTGCAGACCGACCTGGCCACCGCCGAGCTGGTCAAGGTGGCTGCGAACGCGTTCCTGGCCACCAAGATCTCGTTTATCAACGCGATGGCCGATGTCTGCGACGTGACCGGGGCCGACGTGGTCCAGCTGGCGGACGCGCTGGCCTACGACCACCGGATCGGCGGGGCCGGACTGCGGCCAGGACTGGGTTTCGGCGGCGGCTGCCTGCCCAAGGACATCAGGGCCTTCACCAGCTGGGCCGCCGATCAGGGGGTGGGTGACGCGGTCCGGTTCCTGCGCGAGGTTGACTCCATCGACCTGCGCCGCCGGGGGCGGATGGTCGAGCTGGCCGGTGGTCGGCGGGTCGCTGCGCGGCGTGGCGGTCGGGGTGCTCGGGCTGGCGTTCAAGCCCGACTCCGATGACATCAGGGACTCACCCGCCCTCGACGTGGCTATCAGCCTGCACGAGCTGGGCGCCCGGGTGACCGCCTACGATCCGGCGGCGATGGGCAACGCGCGGCGGGCGCACCCTGAGCTGGGTTACGCGACCTCGCTGATCGAGGTCGCGGCCGACGCCGACCTGCTGCTGCTGCTCACTGAGTGGCCCGAGTTCGGCAGGCGGACCCGCAGCTACTCGGCAAGACCGTAGCCCGGCGCAACATCGGCGACGGGCGCGGCGTGCTGGACCAGGCCGCGTGGCGGGCCGCGGGCTGGACCTACCGGGCGCCGGGGCGGCCCGGACAGCGAGGCGGCGGGCAGCTGACGTGATGACCGGGGGTGCCCGGCTTTCCGTTCGTCCGGCGGACCGCCAGGCCAACCGGGCGGATCAGAACAGGCGCAGGGTGCCGTCGTCGGTGCCGCGCATGGCTCGTAGTCGACGACCACGCAGCGGATGCCCCGGTCCTGCGGCCAGCACCCGGGCCTGGGGCTTGATCTCCTGGGCGGCGAAGACCCCGGACCGGGGCCAGCAGCGGATCGCGGTTGAGCAGCTCCAGGTAGCGGGTCAGCTGCTCGACGCCGTCGATGTCCCCGCGCCGCTTGATCTCGACCGCGACGCTGCGCCCCGCGGCGTCGCGGCACATCAGGTCGACCGGGCCGATCGCGGTCGGGTACTCGCGCCGGACCAGCGACATCCCCTCGCCGAGCACCGGTCGGCGCGCCGCCAGCAGCTCCTGCAGGTGCGCCTCGACGCCATCTTTCGCAGGCCCGGGTCGACCCCGAGCTCGTACGACGCGTCCTGGAAGATCTCCTCCAGCGTGATCGGAGTTCCTCGCCGGGTTGTTGACCACCCAGACGACCCGGGGCCTCTTCGAGCGGCACGGCGGGCTCATCCAGTTGAGCGGCTTGTAGGCGCGGTCGTCGGCGTGGATCGAGCACCGAGCCGTCGGCCTTGACCATCAGGAGTCGGGTGGCCAGCGGCAGATGGGCCGACAGCCGACCGTCGTAGTCCACGCTGCACGTGGCGATGATGACGCGCACGGCAGCCAACTGTAGCGGGGCGGGGCACCGGGCACGCGGGACGGCGGCCGCAGGGCCGCGGGGAGCGGTGGCCATTGACAGGTCATCCGCCCGGCGGGACGCTTCGGCAGGAGCGTTCTTACCGCCTGAGTTTCCGGATACGCGTCAGCACCGCCACGACCGCGGTGACCGGCACCACGGCGCCGGGCGCGCAGGTCGCCGCCGAGTCCGACGACACCACGACCGGCGCGCCGTCCGCGGTGGCCAGCGACCCGGCCGGCGACGACAACGGCCCGGGCACCTACCAGTACCCGACCGCGCGAGCACGGTCTCCACCGCCGCCGCGTTCGCCACCCGCAACTACACGATCGCGGCGGCCGACGCCTGGTCCCAGCTGGTCGAGGTACAGGGGTTCGCGTCGCCGGCCTGGCAGGACCCGGCGGGCGACTCGCTCGGCGCCGCGTTCGTCTCGGCGTCCCAGGCCAGCAAGACCATCACGGTCGGGCTGCCGCAGTCCGCGTTCGGCACGCCCGCCCGGGCTGGTCGTTCGCGGTGGTCCTGACCGGGCAGGACGGGTTCAGCCCGGACCAGGCCCGCGCCTTCACCGCGACGCCGGAGGCGTTCACGTTCGGCGTCTGCGCGCCCGGCGGGACCAGCCTGGTCTGCGCGGCCCCCCGGCCACGGTGCCCCAAGGCGATGGACGTCATCACCCCGCCCGGGGTATCCCAGGCGGCTGAGCTGGACCCGATCCTGGGCCCGGTCGTCATCCAGGGCGTCACCGTGCCCTGACCCGGGGCCCGGCGCTCAGCGCCGCCCGGGTCGTTCTGTAATCTCGCCGCCATGGACGTGCGTGAGGTGGCCGTGATCGGGCTCGGCACGATGGGCGCGGGCATCGCCGAGGTCTTCGCCAGGGGCGGCCTGCCGGTCGTGGCCGTCGAGGCCGATGCCGGGGCGCTGGAGCGGGGCCTGGCCACCTTGCGGCAGTCCCTGGCCAAGGCCGTGACCAGGGGCAAGCTGACCGAGCCGGAGCAAGCCGAGATCCTGGCCCGGGTCCGCCCGGCCAGCTCGATCGCCGACGCGGCCGGGGCGGACCTGGCCGTGGAGGTCGTCCCGGAACGGATGGACATCAAGCGCCAGGTGTTCGCCGCCCTGGAGCAGGCCTGCCGCCCGGACGCGATCCTGGTCAGCAACACATCCTCGCTGTCGGTGACCGCGATCGCGGCCACCACGCGGCACCCGGACCGGGTCGGCAGGCCTGCACTTCTTCAACCCGGCCCCGGTGATGCGGCTGGTCGAGGTGGTCACCACAGTGCGCACCGCCCCGGCCACCGCGCAGGCGGTGACCGAGCTGGCCCGGCGGCTGGGCAAGAACCCGGTCCAGGTCACCGACCGGGCCGGGTTCGTGGCCAACGCGCTGCTGCTGCCCTACCTCAATCACGCGGTCCGGCTGCTGGAAACCGGGTTCGCCACCGCCGCGGACATCGACGCCGCCGTCACCGCGGGCCTGCGGCTGCCGATGGGACCGCTCGCGCTGCTGGACCTGATCGGCCTGGATACCTCGCTGTCCGTACTCGACGTGCTGCACGGCGAGTTCGGCGGCTCCCGGCAGGCGGCGGCGCCGCTGCTGCGCCGGCTGGCCGAGGCGGGCCTGACCGGGCGCAAGGCCGGACGCGGGTTCTTCGGGTATGACCAGCCGCGGCCGGCCCGGCCGGCCAGTCCCGAAGTCGTCGCTGACTCCACCCGGGATGGTCCCGGCCGCCTGACGCTGATCGGGGCCCGCGGCGCCGAAGGCGGGCAGGCCGCGGGCCGTTCCGAGGCCGGCCTGGCCCGGCTGCTCGAGCAGGCGGGCTGGCCCGTCGAGCCAGGCGCCGGGGGCGAGCTGGTGCTCATCGAGGCCGCGGACGAGAGCGCCAGCATCCTGTCCGCCGCGCTGGCCAGCGGCCGGGCCGCGGACGCGGTCGGCCTGCACCTGGCCGGTGACCAGCTGGCCGAGGTCATCAGCACGCCGCTGTCCGGGCCCGGCTCGGCCGAGGCGGCCGCGATCGTAGCCGCCTCGCTCGGCCGGACCGTGGTGCGGTGCCCCGACCGGCCCGGGTTCCTGGCCGGGACGCTGCTGTACCCGCATCTGAACGATGCCGTCCGGATGCTGCAGGACGGCTACGCGTCGGCCGCCGACATCGACGCGGCGATGACGCTCGGGTGCGGTTACCCGCGCGGCCCGCTGCTCATGCTCGACCAGGCCGGCCCGGGCCGGGCGCTGGCCGTGCTGACCCGGATGCACGAGCGGTACGGCGATCCGGCCTTCGCGCCGGTACCGCTGCTGGCCGAGTACGCGGCGGCGGGCCTGGCCTTCGCGCCGCCGCCCCGGTAGCGGCCAGATCGCCCTGCCGCCAGATCGCCAGCCATGCCGCGCCGAGCCCGCCGCCTGCCCGATGAGCAGCCCCGCAAGCCGCGCCGGGGCGGGCGGGTGCCGGGCCCGGCGCGGCCCGGGCCGGCGACGAGGCCGACTCGGCCCGGCTCGGCCCGCCGCAGGTCCAGGACTGGCCGGACGGAGCCTGGGTGATCCGGCAGGTGCCCGGCGCCGCGGCCACCAAGACCTACCGCTGCCCGGGCTGTGACCAGGAGATCAGGCCCGGCGTGGCGCACGTGGTGGTCTGGCCCGAGCTGGCCCCCGGCCCGGCTGAGCGGCGGCACTGGCACGGCGCGTGCTGGCAGCGCCGGCCCCGCCGCGGCGGGCCAGGGCCCGCGACCCACCGGTAAGCCCGCCGTGGGGGCCCGCAGCAGGCCGCATCGGCAGGCCGGGGCCCGGGCGGGCAGGCCGCAGGCGCGTGACAGGGACGCGGCCAATAACCGGGGGGGCGGGGGACCCGCCGACGGCGTTCTCGCAGGCCCGGGCGACCCGCAGGCGCAGGCCATCGGCGAAATGGCGGCCGATGATCATCAGGCCGACCGGCAGGCCGTCGCGCAGGCCCGGCCCCCCGGGTCGGCCCGGCCCGGCCAGGCTGAATAGCCTTGTCCGCAGCGGCGGGACGGCCCGGCCAGCGCACCGGTGAGGCAGGCATGAAGATTATGGCGAGCACGGTGCTGCCGGCCGTGCGCCAGCCGGTCATGCTGCGGACGGCCGACGGGCTGAACCTGATCGGGGAGCTGGCGCTGCCCGAGGGCCGGCCGCCGGCCGCCACGCTGATCGGCCTGCACCCGCTGCCGACCGCGGGCGGGATGATGGACAGCCACCTGCTGCGCAAGGCGTCGTACCGGCTGCCGGCCCTGGCCGGGCTGGCCGTGCTCCGGTTCAATAGCCGGGGCACCGGCTCGGACGCCGGGACCAGCGAAGGCGAGTTCGGCGAGGGCGAGTCCGAGCGCAACGACGTGGCCGCCGCCATCGAGTTCTGCCAGGCGGCCGGGCTGCCCCGGCTGTGGCTGGTCGGCTGGTCGTTCGGCGCCGAGCTGGCCTTGAAGTGGGGCAACGTCCCGGCGGTGGAAGGCGCGGTGCTGATCTCACCGGCGCTGCACCGGGCCGGCGACGGCGACCTGGACCGCTGGGCCGCATCCGGCCGCCCGCTGCTGGTGCTGGTCCCTGAGCTCGACGACTACCTGCGGCCGGACGAGGCACGGGCCCGGTTCGCCCGGGTGCCGCAGGCGCATCTCGTGGTGGGAGAGCGGGCCCGGCACCTGTGGGTCGGGGAGCCCTACGTCCGTATCGTGCTCGATGAGATCGTGCGCCAAGTTAACCCGGCCGCGCTGCCGCTGCCGACCGAATGGAGTGACGGTTCGTGAACCCCTTCGACCTGACCGGCAAGAACGCGTTCGTCACCGGGGCCTCGCGCGGGATCGGCCAGCAGATCGCGGTGGCGCTGGCCGAGGCCGGCGCCGACGTGGCCCTGGTGGCGCGCAGCGCGGACGGCCTGGCGCACACCGCGTCGGCCATCACCGAGCTCGGCCGCCAGGCGTTCGTGATCCGGGCCGACGTGACCAGCCAGGAGGCGGTGGCCGACGCGGCGGCGGCCGCGATCGACGCGCTCGGCTGGGTCGACATCGTGGTCAACAACGCCGGCGGCTCCAACTTCATGGTGGGCTTCCGCGACCTGCGGCTGTCGGGCTGGGACAAGGTCATGCGGCTCAACCTGGACTCCGCGCTCTACGTCTGCCATGCGTTCGCCGGCCACCTGCTGGACCGGCAGCAAGGCTCAGTCATCAATGTGGCCTCGGTGGCGGGGATCATGGCCGCGCCGTTCCTGGCCCCCTACGGCGCGTCCAAGGCCGGGCTGATCTCGCTGACCAAGACCCTGGCCGTGGAATGGGGCGGGGCAGGCGTCCGGGTCAACGCGCTGTGCCCGGGGTGGACCGCCACCGACCTGAACCGGAATCTGTGGGAGGACGCCAACGCCGGGCCGGCCACGGTGGCGTCGGTGCCGATGCGCCGCTGGGGCCGGGCCGAGGAGATGGCCGGGCCCGCGGTGTTCCTGGCCAGCCCGGCCTCGTCCTACATGACCGGGCAGGTCCTGCTGATCGACGGCGGCCAGACGGTCCACCCGTAGGGCCGGCCGCCGGGCCAGCCCGACCAGGGCCCGGCGGGCTATCCGGCACAGCTGGCATGAGGGTTCGCGGCGTATTTTATTGGAAGGCGTGTGCGCGGCGCGTGAGCTAGATTCGCGGGATGTTTGCCTCCGAGCGCGTGCGCCTGCGGCCCATGGTCCCGGACGACGCCACCGTGCTGTACGAAATGTGGTCCGACCCCGAACACCATATGATCACCGACGACAGCCCGATGCTGATTGAATCGCTCGCGGCACGCCGGGCCAGACTGGAGAAGTCGCAGGCCGAACCGGACGTCCGCAGTGCCCGGTTCACCGCCGAGACAATCGCCGACGGCACCGTGATCGGGACGTGCGGCCTGTGGGGCCTCGACGCTTTCAACCAGTTCGGCCACATCGCTATCTCACTGCTCCCGGCCGCACGCACCCAGGGGTACGGCCGGGAAATGATGGAGCTGCTCTGCCACTACGGCTTCCGCTTCCGCAACCTGCACCGGATTGAGCTGGAGACGCTCGCAACCAACGCCGCGATGCGGAAGCTAGCCGAAAGCTGCGGCTTCGTGCTCGAAGGCATCCAGCGCGAGCAGGCCTACGACGGCGACGGCTTCTCCGACATCGTGCTGTACGGGCTGCTCAGGCAAGAGTGGAGGCGCTAGTGTCCTCCACCTGAAATCAGCGTTGTAAGTTGATACGATGTTGTTATGGTGCATCGTGGTCCTTCTGCTGCCGGGATCGTGCTGGGTGATGGTGACCGTGAGGAGCTGGCGCGCCTGGCGGGGGGCTCGTCGAGAGTCGCGGCCCGGGCGCGGATCGTGATGGCGTGCGCGGAGCCGGGGGCGGTGAACGAGCAGGTCGCGGCCGAGCTGGGCATGTCCGCGGAGACGGTGGGCACATGGCGGCGCCGGTTCGCCGAGGCCGGGGTCACGGGGCTGGCCGACGGGGCGCGGCCGGGCCGGCCGAAGGCCCCGCTGGAACTGACGGACGCAGAGCGGGACCAGCTGACCCGGTGGGCGCGGCGGGCGAAGTCCGCGCAGGCCCTGGCGCTGCGGGCCAGGATCGTGCTGGCATGCGCCGAGGGCAGGGAGAACAAGCAGGTGGCGGCGGACCTGCGGGTACGGGAGGGAACGGTAGCCCGGTGGCGGGGCCGGTTCACCGCCCGGCGGCTGGACGGGCTCACCGACGAGCCGCGGCCCGGACGGCCGCCGTCGATCCTGCTGGACAAGGTGGAAGACGTGCTCGTGGCGACGCTGGAGGAGAAACCGGCTGACGCCACGCACTGGTCGCGGGCCTCGATGGCAAAGCGCAGCGGCCTGTCGGAGTCCACCATCGGGCGGATCTGGCGCAAGTTTGATCTCAAGCCGCACATCAGCGACGGGTTCAAGCTGTCCGCGGACCCGCTCTTCGTCGAGAAGGTCGTTGACGTCGTCGGGCTTTACCATAATCCGCCGGAGAAGGCGGTGGTGCTGTGCGTGGATGAGAAATCAGGCATGCAGGCCCTGGACCGGTCCCAGCCGGTGCTGCCGATGATGCCCGGCATGCCCGAGCGCCGCACCCACGACTATGCCCGGCACGGCGTGACCAGCTTGTTCGCCGCGTTCAATATCGCCGACGGGACTGTGATCTCCGAGCTGCACCGCCAGCACCGCGCGGTGGAGTTCAGGAAGTTCCTGATCGCCATCGACAAGGCCGTTCCCCCCGGACTCGACGTGCACCTGATCTGCGACAACCTCGCCACGCACAAGACTCCCCAGATCCAGGCATGGCTCGCCCGGCACCCCCGGTTCCGCCTGCACTTCACCCCCACCGGATCGTCATGGATCAACCAGGTGGAACGCTGGTTCGGGTTCCTGACAGATCAGATGCTCCGCCGCGGCGTGCACAAGAGCGTGCAGGCCCTGGAACGAGACGTCCGCGCCTGGATCGAGAACTGGAACGAGGACCCCCGGCCGTTCATATGGAAGAAGACGGCAGAGGAGATCCTCGATTCCCTAGCCAAATATATTGCGCGCATTTCAGGCGCACGACACTAGAACCGCGCGGCGTTAGTCCTTGGACGGCCAGTAACGAGTAAGGCGCGTCCCGAGCCGGGACGCGCCTTACTCGATCAGGCCGCGGATGCTGCCGGGCCCACTACTACTGCGTCCACCACTCTTCTTCGCTGTCGCCTGCCTTCGCACCGCTCGGCTTGGCCGCCGTGACCGTGCTGCCGTTGGAGGGCTTGCCCTCCTGGCTCGCCGCGTGCTGGCTGGCGGTCGGAGCCCCCGCGGCGGACCGCGGCGCGGCGGCCGGGGCGGGCGCGGGCGCGCCGTTGCCGGTGCGGGACTGGCTCTCGGCCGGCGGCGCGGCGGTGACGGCCTTGGCCGCCGGGGCCTGCACGCCCGGCGCCTTGAGCGCGTCGGCCAGGCCCGGCATCTGCCCGCCGAGCAGCTGGCTGATCTGAGTCAGGTGAGCGGCGACGCTCTCCTTCTGCTTGTTCAGCTCGTCGACGTGGCGCTGCGCCGAGCTGCGGTGCCGTTCGGCCTCGGACTTGGTGTCGCTCAGCAGCTGGTCAGCCTGCGACTTGGCCTGCGCGACGATCTGGTCGGCGTTCTTCTTGGCGTTGCTGACCAGCTGCCGGGAGTGCTGGTCGGCATCCCGCCTGGTCTGCTCGGCCTGCGCGCTGGCCTTGGTGGCCCGCTGCTCGGCGGTCGCGGCCCGCTGCTCGGCCTCGGAGACCATCTTCTGGGTGGCGGCCTGCGCGGCGGCCAGCCGCTCAGCCTCCTGCCGCTCGGCCTCCTCGCGCCGGGACGCGAGCTGGATGTCGAACTCGGCCTCGGCCTGAGCCCGCTGCGCCTCGCTCTCCTCCAGGATCCGCTGGGCCTGGCTGCGCATCTCGTCAGCCTGCCGCTTGGAGGTGGTCAGGATCTCGTCGCGCTCCCGCTTGGAGGACGCCTTTAGCTGGGCGACCTCGCGCTCGGTGGTGGTGCGGAGCTTGGCGATGTCCCGCTCGATCGCGGCCCGCTTCTCCGCCACCTCGTGATCGGCGGTGGCGCGCAGCTTGGCCACCTCGCGCTCAGTGGTGGAGGTCAGCTCGTCCGCCTCGCGCCGGGCACCGGTCTTGATCCCGTCAGCCTCGCGTTCCGCCGATGACCGCTGGTCGTCGGTCTCGCGCTTGGCGTTGGCCCGTAGCTCCGCGGCCTCGTTCTCGGCCGCGGCCCTGACCTCGGCCGCCTCCACCTTCGCGGTGGCGCCGAACTCGTTGGCGGCTGAGCGGGCCTCCTGCAGGATCTCGGTGGCCTGCTCCTCGGCCAGCCGGAGCAGCTGCTCGATCCGGGAGCCGAGTCCCGAATAGGTCGGGCGCTCCTGCTCCTGAATCTGGCGGTGCGCCTCGGCTAGTTCCCGGTGCAGCGCCTGAACCTGGTCGCGGTGCTGGCGCAGCTCGTTGTCGATCTGCTTGAGGTGCTCGTTGACCTGGTGCGGGTCAAATCCACGCATGACTCTCGCGAAGTCACGCTGAGGTGTTTCCTCGAAGAAGTTGCTGAGCTGAGCATCGATGTCGGGCTGCATGTCGCCTAATCCTGTGTAGACCGGGGGAGGGATACGCCTGACCGGGTGATGGTCCCGCATCTTGCCTGCCAGGCCGGCGTTACGAGATTCCGCCGCCAGCGGCCGACACGCGCAAGTTCACTCGCCCGGTGCCTAGGCAGCGTACTCCCCCCGATGAGTAGTTGGCGGCACGTTCGCTCTGCCTCATGCGGTACATCCGGTTTTCTAGCCAAATAGAGGGCTTCATTCCGGCCGATCTCGGGACCTATCGGCCGGCTCAACCAGTTCGGTCAGCACGCCGCCCAGATCGGCCGGATGCAAGAAAGCGATCGACGCGCCCATCGACCCGTGCCGCGGCCTGGAGTCCACCAGCCGGACTCCGGTCGCCCCGATGGCCGCGAGCGCCGCTGAGATGTCGGTCACACCGTAGCCAACGTGATGCAGGCCCTCGCCGCGCCGGTCCAGGAACCGGCCGACCGGCGTATCGGGGTGCAGCGGCTCCAGCAGCTGGACATAAGAGGCGACCCCCGGACCGTCCGCCACCTGGAGCATTGCTTCTTTGACCCCCTGCTCCGCGTTTATCTCCTGGTTTACCAAGATCAGGCCGAAAACTGATTGGTATCGCGCGATGGCCCCGGCCAGATCCCGGCAGGCAATCCCCACGTGATCGATACGGGTCAGCATCGCGGTCTCCCTCCCGGCCACCATCCCTGCTCGTGGGTATCGTTTCAGACATGCGTGATGCGGTGATTATCGGTGGGGCCAGGACGGCGTTCGGCCGGATGCTCGGCTCGCTCAGCGACTTCAGCGCCGCCGGCCTCGGCGGCATCGTCATCGGCGAGGCGCTAGCCCGGGCGGGCGTCTCCGGTGACCAGGTGGACTACGTGATCATGGGCCATGTGCTGCAGGCCGGCGCGGGCCAGATCCCGTCCCGGCAGGCCGCGGTGGCGGCCGGGATACCGATGACGGTGCCCTCGCTGACCATCAACAAGGTCTGCCTGTCCGGGCTCGACGCGATCGCGCTAGCGGCTCAGCTGATCAGGGCGGGCGAGTTCGATGTCGTGGTGGCGGGCGGCATGGAGTCGATGACGCAGGCACCGCACCTGCTGCCGGGGTCACGCCGGGGTATCAGGTACGGCTCGGCTGAGCTGGTCGACGCCATGGCGCACGACGGGCTGACCGACGCCTTCGATCACCTGTCCATGGGCGAGTCCACCGAACGGCACAACGCCCGGCTGGGCATCAGCCGGGCCGAGCAGGACGAGTTCGCGGCCCGGTCCCATCAGCGGGCCGCGCTGGCCATGAAGAACGGCCTGCTCGCCGAGGAGATCGTCGGGGTGCAGATCAAGCAGCGGCGCGGTGAGCCGGTCATCTTCAACGCGGACGAGGCGGTCAGGCCGGATACCACGGCGGACGTGCTGGGCCGGCTGCGCCCCGCGTTCACCGCCGACGGCACGATCACGGCCGGCTCATCGTCGCCGATCTCGGACGGCGCGTGCGCGGTGGTAGTGGCCTCCGCCGAGGCGGCCGCGGCCGCCGGGGCCACGGTGCTGGCGCAGGTCGGCGCGCACGGCAACGTGGCCGGGCCGGACAACTCGCTGCAGTCCCAGCCGTCGGCCGCGATCAGCCACGCGCTGCGCAAGGCCGGCCGGGCGGCCGCCGATCTGGACCTGGTCGAGATCAACGAGGCGTTCGCCGCGGTGGCCATTCAGTCCTGCCGCGACCTGAGCCTCGATCAGGAAAAGGTCAACGTCAATGGCGGCGCGATCGCGATCGGGCATCCGATCGGCGCCTCCGGGGCCCGGCTCGCGCTGCATCTGATCTACGAACTGGGCCGGCGCGGCGGCGGCCTCGGCGCGGCCGCGCTGTGCGGCGGCGGCGGCCAGGGCGACGCGCTGCTGCTCCAGGTGCCGCCCGCCCGTGGGTGAGCCTGGTCCGGCTGTGCCTGGTCCGGCTGTGCCTGGTCCGGCTGTGCCTGGTCCGGCTGTGCCTGGTCCGGCTGTGCCTGGTCCGGCTGTGCCCAGCCCGGTCCGGCGGCGGCGCGGCGCGGCGGCCGACCCGGCCGAGCTGATCGGCGCCGCCCGCCACGGCGACCCGCGCGCGCTGGCCCGGCTGGTGTCGCTGGTGGAGAACGCCTCGCCGCAGCTGCGCCCGATCATGGCGGCGATCGCGCCGCTGACCGGCCAGGCCCGGGTGGTCGGCCTGACCGGGGCGCCCGGCGCGGGCAAGTCCACGATCACCGGCGCCCTGATCGCCGCCTACCGGGCCCGGGGGCTGCGGATCGGGGTGCTGGCCGTCGACCCGACGTCGCCCTTCAGCGGCGGCGCGCTGCTCGGTGACCGGGTCCGGATGCAGCAGCATGCGACCGATGACGGCGTGTTCATCCGGTCGATGGCCAGCCGGGGGCACCTGGGCGGGCTGTCCTGGGTCACGCCGCAGGCGGTCCGGATCCTGGACGCGGCCGGGTTCGAGCTGATCATGATCGAGACGGTCGGGGTGGGCCAGGCTGAGGTGGAGATCGCCTCGCTGGCCGACTCGACGCTGGTCGTGGTCGCGCCCGGGATGGGCGACTCGATCCAGGCGGCCAAGGCCGGGATCCTGGAGATCGCCGACATCTTCGCGGTTAACAAGATCGACCGGCCCGGCTCGCAGGAGGCGATCAGGGATCTGCGGACCATGCTGGCCATGGCCGACTACGTCGAAGGGCGGTGGAGGCCGCCCATCGTGGCCACCTCGGCGACCTCCGGCGAAGGGATCGACGAGCTCGTCACCCGGCTGGACCAGCACTGGGCGTGGCTGGGCGAGTCGGGGGAGCAGGAGGTCCGGCGCCGGGTCAGGGCGCGCGAGGAGATCACCGCGATCGCGGTGACCGCGCTGCGGGCCCAGATCGGCGGCCTGCCCGGCGACTCCCGGCTGGCGGAGCTGGCCAGTGAGGTGGCGCACGGCAAAATGGACGCGTACTCGGCCGCCGACCAGCTCACCGCCCGCTGATCCGGTCTGGCGCCGAGGTCAACTCGCGCGGCGGTTGGCTCGCGCCGAAGGTCAACTCGCGCGGCGGTTGGCTCGCGCGGTTGGCTCGCGGCGGTCAGCTCGGGTCGCGGTTTAAGGAGCCTGCGCCGGGTCCGGGCGGGCGGCCGGTACCTCGGCCGCCGGGGCCGGTCCGGGCGCGGCCTGCGCCGGCGCGCGGTCCGCGGCCGCGTCAGCCAGGACGGCATCCATGATCGACTCACTGCGCAGCCTGGCCTGGTAAGCGCGCTTGCCCCCGCGCACCCCGAACAGCCGCTTCGCGAGCACCAGGTACAGCACCAGGGCCAGGTTGACCGCGAACAGGATGGCCCTGGTCGCGGTGATCTTCGTCGTCATGTCGTAGATCTCGTACGGCAGCCCGAGTGAGGTGACCACCATGGCGAAGTACTCGCCCCAGCGCCGCCCCAGCCACAGCCCGGTGCCCTCGACCAGCTCGATCGCCGCGTACACGGCCAGCCCGATGGCCAGCAGCCTGATCGTCGTGCTGCTCAGGGTCAGCGCGCGGTTGATGAGCCCGACTAGCTTGGAGTGGTCGATGTCATAGCCCAGCTGCCGGAACATCGTGCGTACCAGCGGAAGCTCACGGTCGAACACCCGCTCGATCGTGACCTGCCGGTACTCGAACCGCCAGACCACGTAGGCCGCCACGCCGAACACGATCGTCCGCAGGAACCGCTCGACCGCGAAGATCCGCAGGATGAACGAGCTGCGGACCTCATGCCCGCGGCGGACCTGGGGGGCGGCATCCGCCGGACCGTGCTGGCCGGGCTCGCCGGGCACGAAGGTGCCGCAGCGCAGGCAGCGCCAGGCCTCCCCGCCTGACGCGGTGACGCTCAGGCGGTCGCGCAGGTCCGGCTCATCGGGCGCGTACGTCACATGCCCGGACCGTCCGCAGCTCAGCAAGCTCCAGTCCACCTGCGCAGCCTATTAGGTGCCGCGGGCCGCCAGCCCGGCGTCGGCCCGGGTCAGGCCTTGACGATGATCCCGTCGGCCATCGTGATCACCTCGTCGCAGGCCAGGGCCAGCGCGGGCGCGCCGCAGCCGATGGCCACGATCGCGGTGTCCCGGCCCAGGTCACGGACAGTAGCCGCGAGCGCCGCCGCGTCGGCCGGGCCCAGGTCGTCGAACAGGCTGTCCAGGATGAGCAGCTCGGGCTCATGCACGGCCGCGGCGGCCAGCCGGGCCTGGGCCGCGATCACCTGGGGCACCGCCCGGAGCTGGACGTCGGCCCACGCGGTCAGGGCCAGCCGGTCCAGGATGGCAGCGGTCAGCAGCCGCTCGTCACAGCCGGGCAGCCGAGCCAGCCGGGCCGCGTGCCCGATCAGGCCGCGGACCCGGATGGCCAGCCGCGGCCGGCCGGACCTGCGCGCCACCCCGACCCTGGCCCTGACCGCGGCCCTGGCTTCCGGCGAGGTCATGTCCTCGCCCAGCACCCGCAGCTCACCGTAGGTCGGCGGCATGCCGCCGGCCAGCAGGTCCGCTATGGTCGTGGCCGCCTGGCGGCGGTTGACGGCGATCCCGAAGCCGGTCCGGCCCAGCTGCGGCGAGTCCATCCGGAAGCTGGCCGAACGCAGCGCCCACGTCCGCGCGTGCCGCATGCCCACCCCGGCCGCCAGCACCGGGGACATGGCCGTGACGGCCTGACCTGACCGCACATCATCCCCCGATTGTGTTCGGCCACGTGCATCCCCGCAGGCAATATAACGCATAGTAAGCAGCGGGCCGGCGCTGTGTCGCCAGTCCGCCCCGGCGCCGGGCCGCCGCGACCAGGAACCCGGTACCTTGTGGCTGTGCGCAAGCCGCTGGACCTGCCGTTCGATCCGATCGCGCGCGCGGCGGACATCTGGGAGCGCCGGTTCGGTGATTCGCGCGCGATGGCCGCGGTCACCTCCATCATGCGCGCGCAGCAGATCCTCATCGCCGAGCTTGACGCGCTGCTGCGCCCGCACGGGCTGACCTTCGCCCGGTACGAGGCGCTGGTGCTGTTGCGGTTCAGCCGGTCAGGTGCGCTGCCGCTGGGCCTGATCGGCGAGCGGCTGATGGTCCACCCGACCAGCGTGACCAACATCGTCAACCGGCTGGAGCAAGGCGGCCTGGTGACCCGTAAGCCCAACCCGGCCGACGGCCGCGGCACGCTGGCCGAGATCACCGAGGTCGGCCGGGCGGTAGTGGAACGGGCGTCCGCTGACCTGATGGCGGCCGAATTCGGGCTGGGCGGCTATGACGAAGACCAGCTGGCCGAGATGTTCGGCCTGCTGCGCCAGCTGCGGATCGTCGCGGGCGACTTCAGGGCGCGCTGATCACCGACGGGCGCCAGCTGGCTCCGCCATTGGTCGTGATGTACACCTCGTGCAACCGCGGGTCGGCCGGCACCGCGACGCCCTGGTCCTGGTCGGTGAGGCCGACGTAGCTGAAGCCGAACTGCCCGGCCGCCGCGCCCGGCGGCGAGGCCTGCGGCCTGGTCCAGCTGCTGCCGCCGTTGGCCGACACGTACAGGCCCGCGGTGCTGGCCACCACGATCAGCTGGCCCGGGGCCACGGCCAGCGAGGTCGCGATGCCGGGCGCCGGGGCGGGCCCGGCCGGCTGCCAGGATTTTCCGCCGTCGGTCGACACCGACAGGCTCTTGGGCTCCTGGGCGGTGCCGCCGGGGCCGCCGGTGCCGACCTGGCCGTCATTACCGCTGCCCTGGGCGCACAGCTCGAACAGGCGGTCCGATACCGCGGCGAGCATGGCCCGGGCCGGCTGGCCCGCGGTCGTCGGCGCGCCCAGGTAGCAGCCCGTCCCGGGGCCCGCCAGCCGCCAGGCCGCGCCGGTCAGCGGCCCGGAGTAGATGGCACCGGACGGTCCGAGCAGGTAACCGGCCCCCTGGGCCAGCACCAGGCTCCCGGCCACCGGCGCGGCGAGCGGCTTGATGGTGAGGTCCTGTACCGGGCCCGGCACCTGCTGCCACTGGTTCGAGCCGGCCGTCGATGAGTACAGCGACAACTTCACGCATTGGGTACCGTACCCGGCGCCCGTGCCCGAGCAGTCGCCGAAGATCGCGAAAGCCCGGTCGCCGGCCGTCTCCAGGTCGGTCACCCGGAGCCCGAACGTCTGCTCCGGCGCCCAGTTCCCGCCGCCGTCATGAGTGACCCAGAGCCCGGGCCCGTAGGCCCAGCCGTCCCGCGTGTTGAGGAACCTGAGCTGGCTCACCCCGGTGCCGCCGCTCGGCGGGCCGGCCAGCGGCGCGCTGACCCCGTACCAGCTGCCGCCGTAACTGGAGGTGCCCGCCAGCGACGTGCAGTACTTGGTGAAGCAATGGCCCGGGGTGCCGGCCTGGCCGATCACCGCGCCCATCTGGGTGCCGACGAAGGTCACCGAGGTGGGCTGGAAGTTGGCGGGCACGGGCTGGCCCGAGCCGCCCGGTGACAGCGAGGAGACGCCGAGCGGGGCGGTGGTCGCCGAGCTGGAGGCTTCGTGCCCGCCGCCGCTGCCGCGCGGCGGCGGGGCGGGCGTGAGTGACCGGCTGGGCGCGGACTGACCCGCCGCGACCGGGCTGGGACCATGGCCCGAGCCGCCGGGCCAGATGACGGCCGCGGCGTGCGGGAGGGTCACCGCGCCGGCCGCCACGATGACCAGGCCGGCCGCGCCGGCCAGCGCCCGGCTGGACTTGCGCCGCCGGGCCCGCCGGGAGATCCGCTCGAAGGCACCCGGCTGCGGCGGCAGCGGGTCGACCTCGGCGTGCAGCCAGGAGTCGATCTTGTCGCCCGGGTCAGTCACTGGCGTCTCCGATGGCAGCTTTCAGGCGGGTGCGGGCATGATGCAGGTCCGCCTTGACCGTTCCCTCCGGCCGGCCCAGCATGGCGGCGACCTCGCGCACGCCGAACCCGGCGTAGTAGTGCAGCAGGAACGCGCTGCGCAGCTTAGCGGGCAGCGCCTCGATCAGCGCCCTGACGTCGACATCCTGCACCGGATGGTAGGCCGGGTCCAGCGGCGCCGCGGTGGTGAGGCTCCTGATCGCGCGGCGCTCCCGCCCGGACTTGCGCCAGTGATCGCGGACCAGGTTGGTGGCGATCATGTACAGGTAGCTCTGCGGGTTCTCCAGCGTGCTCCAGCGGGCCAGCAGCCGGGTGAAGGCCTCGGACGCGATCTCGTGCGCGGTCTCGTCGTCATCAACCAGCCGCCGGACCCATCCGGCGAGCCGGGGATAGCACGCGTTGAACAGATCCTCTGCCGCCTCGCGGTCGGCCACCCGGAGCCTGCCCACGGAGCTCCCTTGCCGCGGCTTCGGCACGGGCGGCGTAGTCCACGGACCCTGGATGGCCACGACGTCCCCGAGAACCGCGGTGCGGCCCACGTCGCCTGCGCGATATTGCATTGGTTGTACCACACATTCGCCGGGTCAAGGTTATGGCTGGGTCCCCGTGGCGCCCGGGCGCCGGCGAGGCGAGCCGCGTAGCGCCCAGGCATCAGTTGAGACGCCGCAGGCCGCTGCTTGGTTGGGCCGGGAGTGCCCTTTCCCTGCGGCCGTCCGAGCGACGTAAACTGGGGAGAGAATAGTAGGACGTCCTACTATCTGGCCGGCTGCGGGCAGGCCGCCAGGCCACCGGAGGAAACATGAGCGGGCAGGGCGCGGCGGGCGACACCGGCCGGGAGCGCTGGCAGCGGCGCTACGACCAGTCCCGGGTCAGGGACGCGGACTTCACCACTTTGTCCGGCCTTCAGGTGGACCCGGTGTACGGGCCGCCCGAGGGCGGCGCCGGGCCCGGTTTCGAGCGGATCGGCTGGCCCGGTGAGTTCCCTTTCACCCGGGGCCTTTATCCCGGCGGCTACCGGGGCCGGACCTGGACGATCAGGCAGTTCTCCGGATTCGGCAACGCGACCCAGACCAACGAGCGGTACAAGATGCTGCTGCGCGGCGGGGGCGGCGGGCTGTCGGTGGCCTTCGACATGCCCACCCTGATGGGCCGCGATTCTGACGATCCGCACGCGGTCGGCGAGGTGGGGCACTGCGGGGTGGCCATCGACTCGGCCGCCGACATGGATGTCCTGTTCGCCGGGATCCCGCTGGCTGACGTCACCACCTCGATGACCATCAGTGGCCCGGCGGTCCCGGTCTTCTGCATGTACCTGGCCGCCGCCGAGCGCCAGGGCGCCGACATCGGGAAGCTCGACGGCACCTTGCAGACCGACATCTTCAAGGAGTACATCGCGCAGAAGGAGTGGCTGTTCCCGCCCCAGCCGCATCTGCGGCTGATCGGCGACCTGATGGAATACTGCGCCCGCGAGATCCCGGCCTACAAGCCGCTGTCGGTCTCGGGCTACCACATCAGGGAGGCGGGCTCGACCGCGGCCCAGGAACTCGCCTTTACCCTGGCCGACGGGTTCGGGTACGTGGAACTGGGGCTGTCGCGCGGGCTGGACATCGAGCAGTTCGCGCCGGGCCTGTCCTTCTTCTTCGACGCCCACATCGATTTCTTCGAGGAGATCGCGAAGTTCCGCGCGGCCCGCCGGATCTGGGCCCGCTGGCTGCGCGATGTCTACGGGGCCCGCACCGAGCGGGCCCAGTGGCTGCGGTTCCACACCCAGACGGCCGGCGTCTCGCTGACCGCCCAGCAGCCGGACAACAACGTGGTCAGGACGGCGATCGAGGCCCTGGCCGCCGTGCTGGGCGGCACCAACTCGCTGCACACCAACGCGCTGGACGAGGTGCTGGCGCTGCCCAGCGAGCGGGCCGCGGAGATCGCGCTGCGCACTCAGCAGGTGATCATGGAAGAGACCGGGGTGGTCAACGTCGCGGACCCGCTGGGCGGCTCCTGGTACCTGGAGGCGCTCACCGACCGGCTGGAAGCCGAGGCGGAGCAGATCTTCGCCCGGATCAAGGCGATGAGCCCGGACGACTCGATGACGGGCGGGATACTCAAGGGCATCGAGGACGGCTGGTTCATGGCCGAGACGGCCGAGGCGGCCTTCGCTTACCAGCAGAAACTGGAGAAGGGCGACAAACGGGTAGTGGGCGTCAACTGCTATCCCGACACGGTCGGCCAGCCAGTGGAGATCCTGCGGGTCAGTCACGAGGTGGAGCGGGCCCAGGTGCGCGAGCTGGCGGACCGGCGGCGGGCCCGCGATCAGGGCGCCGTGGACGCCGCCCTGGCCACGATGCTGGCCGCCGCCAGGTCCGGGGTCAACATGCTGCCGGCCATGCTGGAGGCGGCCCGGGCCGAGGCGACCCTGGGCGAGATCTGCGGAGCGCTGCGCACGGAATGGGGCGGATACTCCGAAGCGTCCGCGTTCTGATCTCCAGGATCACCAGACGGTTCGCTCTGATCACTGTGGGTAGCGACAGTAACGAGGGGTAGCGGTGGTACCGCACGCCGCGTCCGAAATATCGCTATCACAGGAGATGCCGGACGATGACTGGGTCAGTCCTCGCGAGCATCGTCATTCCGATCGTCGTGGTCATCGTGCTGGCCGGCTGGATCGTAGCGGTCCTGTACGCCGACCGAAACCCCGGTCACGGGGGCCGGCGGGCCAACTCGCAGCACACCAGCGTCAGCGGCGGCGCCTTCGAGGCCGACGGAGGCCATCAGGTCATGCCGCACCGGGATGCGACGCCGCCCGAGGCCCGTAAATACCAGGCAGAACCCGAGGCCGGGCCGCGGGCGCCCAGGCCACGGTCGGCTGAGCCAAGGCCGGCTGAGCCACGGTCGGCTGAGCCAGGGTCGGCTGAACCACGGGTGCCAGAGCCAGAGCCGGCTGAACCACGGGCGCCAGAGCCACGAGCGCCCGAGTCAGGCTCGCCTGAGCCATCACCCGAGCCGCAGCCGGGCCGGGCCGGGCGCCGAGGCTGAGCGGCCAGGCGCCGAGCAGCCGGGCCGCCGAGGCTGACCGGCCAGGCCCGGCGAGCTAGCCGCTGACCAGCGCGGCGACCCGGCGGCAGACGTCTTCGTTGAGCGGCCGCAGGTGCGGGGAGGCGGGTTCCTCAGTGATATAGCCCTGCACGTAGCGGATGCCGCGCTCGTACAGCTCGCGCAGCGACACCGGCGACTCGGCGTCGAATCCCTCCACCACGACCGCCCGCGGCGTCGCGGAGCTTCCGCTGTGCCAGGACTCGCGGGCCAGCTGGACCACGAGTTCCAGCTCGCCCAGGGCCAGGCTGTGGTGCAGGATCGACCGGTCGACCTTGATCTGTGTGAGGTCCAGGCTGGAGACCCGGTCCAGGGACGCGTGCCCGACCCCGAAATCGTCGACCGCGAAATTCACCTGCAGGGACCGGGCCAGGTCATGCAGCCTGGCCTGGAAATAGGCAATCGGAGTCGGCTGCCAGTGCTCGGCCTCGTCGGGATGGGGCTCAATCGCATCGCGTTCAGAAATCTCCAGGGTCACCGTGTGCGGAGCCAGGCCTGCGTCGCTGATCGACTGGGCCAGGGCCTGCTCGTAGACCTCGCTGAGCAGCGACCGGACCGACACGTTGATCGAGACCGGCTTCGGGCTCTGGTGGTGCCAGGGGCCGGCCGCGTGCGCCCGCGCGTACGACGCGATCGCCTTCCCGGCCAGCACGGTGTCCCGCTCGATGACGAACCGGTCGCCCCATTTGTCGGGGATGGCCAGCGTGGCCGCGGGCGCGCGGCGGGCCAGCATGTCCCGGCGGGCCAGCGCCTCCCAGCTCTGGATGCCGACGAGCTCCGGCACCGCGCTCAGGATCATGACCGGCTCGAACACCATGACCAGCGAGTTCAGCAGCTGGCTGTAGGTGTTCAGGCAGGACAGGTAGAGGGGGGCGGGCAGCCGCCCGAAACTGGTCCGCAGCGCGGACAGGACCAGGACTTCGGCTTCCAGCCGGTCGTTGCCGGGCGGCAGGTCCCACAGCGCCCGCAACACCACCGCGAGCGGCTCCCCGATGCGGGCGAAGCAGGGCGCGGGCTCGGTCAGGACCAGCACGATCTCGGGCTGGGCCAGCTGGTGCAGGAAGACGATCAGCTGGTGGGGGTGGCTGTCGCCGGAGTCGAGGTAGTTGTAGCCGAGGACTGACTTGTTCCCTGACCCGCCGGCCATCCGCTCGCGGGTGGCGCCGTCCAGCACCTGGCCGCCGGGGCAGGCCCCGGCGGAGGCGATCACCTTCCCGTCGGTCAGGCAGACCTCGGCGGCCGCGACGGCGTCTGTGGCCTGCCGTAATGTCTCCAGCCGCAGGTCATGATCGGGGCTGGCCAGGCTGGCGGCGAGTTCACGGCCGGGCCGGAAGGTCCGGTCCAGCAGCAGCTGGAGCGAATCGAGGTGGATGTCCAGCGGGTTGGCCAGCGTCTCGATGGCGGTGACCAGGGCCTGCGGCTGGTCAGTGGCGGGCGGCGGAGCGGCCGGGCGGGGGGCGGCGGGCCGGGTCAGGACCAGTTCCGCAGCCAGCGGGCCGGGCCGTCCTGCGGCGGGAGCCGACCAGGGAGCGGAGGCCGGCCAGGGATCGGGCGGGCCTGGGCGGCCCGGGGTACCAGGCCACCATTCCCTGGCCGCCCCCCGGGCGTAGCCGGCCAGCGCCTCGAAGCTGACCTGGCCGTCCTGGCCCGCCGCCGCGCCCGCCAGGCCGCGCAGCAGGACCCGGGTCAGCGTCCCGGCCCGTGGCCCCCCGGCCCCCGGGGCTGACCCGTCGGGCGCTGCCCCGTCGGGTGCCGATCCGCCCGCTGCCGATCCGTCGGGTGCTGCCCCGTCGGGTGCTGGTCCGTCGGGTGCTGACCCGTCGGGTGCGCAGCAGAACAGGGCGTCCCTGGTGCCCGAGTGCGCCGCGCGGAGATCCTCCAGCGCGTGCCCGAAGGCAGCCGCTGGCCAGGCCGCGTCCGGGCCCGGCGGGCGGGCCCGGACGCCGTCCTGGCTGGTGTCGAGTATGAGGTAGGACGAGCCCTGGGCGGCTTCGAGCACGTCCCGCCGCAGGAAGCTCAGCCGCAGGCCGTCGTCGGGGTCAGCCCGCAGGGCGCCCGGGTCGAGGTCGGCGGTGACCAGGTATGGATCGTTATAACGCAGCCAGGGCGAGAGGAAGACCGGGCCGGCGAAGTACACCAGGAGCACATCCGATGGCGACAAGGCCAGGGCCGCGTCGCGCAAGGCGGCCTTGACCGCCCGGGTGGTCGCGGCGGCGCCGGTGAGCAGGCAGACCCGGGCCGAGTCGAACGCGCCGGTAGCCGGGTCGGTCAGCCGGTCGCTGAACTGCCGGGCCGCCTGCTCGGCGAAGCCCGGCGACGAGGGGTGCGGGCCTGGGCCGCCGGCGGTGACGCCGACGATCACGCCATATCGCTGGCCGTCCAAGCCGCCCTCCATTTCCTGCCATCACGCACCTTGACACTATCGTCGGCACGCGGGAAGCAGCGTGCGCTCAGGAAGCGGGCCCGCTGGCGGCCGGCCGGGCCGCCGTTGGCCCGTCCCGCCATGGAGTGAGACCCTACTCAATTTCATCAGCGTGGAAGGTTTTCGGCGATATTCGCGGAAAACCTGCCATTTTAATCGAGGAGCCCGCACCGCGCGGGGTGGGTTAGCGTGACGGGCATGGCGATGGCGGGGCATGACCCGGAGCTCGGCGTCGCCGGGAATTACCGGGCGTTCGCGCTGGAGACGGCGGGCCGGTCGGCGCCGTACCAGGCGCTGGCTGAGGCGGTCGCGGGCGACCAGGAGATCCTGACCTTCCTCCAGGCGCTGCCAGCGGCCAAGCGGCAGCCGAACCTGCTGTTCGCGGCGGCCCGGTTCCTGCTCGGCGAGCCGGCCGTCAGCACCACGCTGCGCGAGCTGGTCACCGGCCGGCGGGCCGAGCTGGCGGCGGTGATGCTGGCCCGGCGGACCCAGACCAACGAGCCGGCCAGGTGCGCCACGCTGCTGCCCGCGCTGGCGCTGCTGCCCGAACCGCTAGCGCTGATCGAGGTCGGGGCCAGCGCGGGGCTGACCTTGCTGCCGGACCGCTACTCCTACGACTATGCCGGGCACCGGATCGCCGGCACCGATCCGGAGGCGCCGGTGCTGCGCTGCCAGCCGCGCGGGCCGGTGCCCCGGCCCGGACGAGTACCGGAGGTGAGCTGGCGGGCGGGGCTGGATCTCAATCCGCTCGACGTCCGCGACGACGACGACATGCACTGGCTGCGCTGCCTGATCTGGCCGGGCGAGAACGGCCGGGAGCAGCGGCTGGCGGCCGCGATCGAGGTCGCGCGGCGCGATCCGCCCGTGCTGCACCGGGGTGACCTGCTCACCGACCTGGTCACGCTGGCCGGGCAGGCGCCGGCCGGCGCGACGCTGGTCGTCTACCACTCGGCGGTCCTGGCCTACGTGGACCGGGGGCAGCGCCAGCGGTTCGGGGACACGGTGCGCGGACTGGGCGCGGTGTGGCTGTCCAACGAGGCGCCCGCCGTCCTGCCCGGTGTCGCAGCGCCCCCATCCGGCGAGATGTGCTTCGTGCAGGTCCGCGACGGGTCCACGGTGCTGGCCACCGCCGACTCGCACGGTACCTGGCTGCGCTGGCTGGCCTGAGCCTGGCTGGCCCTGAGCCTGGCTGGCCCTGAGCCTGGCTGGCCCTGAGCCTGGCTGGCCTGAGCCTGGCTGGCCCTGAGCCTGGCTGGCCTGAGCCTGGCCGGCCGGGCTCAGGCGGGCCGCCGGGCCGGACCGGGGCGGTCAGGGCACGAAGCAGGTCAGGGTCAGGTGCGCGGTGCGCTGCGCGGCGACCGTGACGGAGACGGGGCTGGAGCAGACGGTCTCGGTCCCGCGGCCCTTGATGACCTGGCCCTTGGCGTTGACTTCGCCGTCGTTGCTGACCTGGATGATCGACGGCGAGCGGCCGGTCACGGCGTAGCGGCCGGCCGGAAGCCGGAGCGAGAACGCACCCGTCTGGTCCACCCGGATGTGAATCACGTCGCCGGGACCGCCGTTGAACGTCACCGACCCGGAGATGGGCCGGGGACCTGGCTGCTGCCCGTCGGGGCGGATCGGGCCGCCTTCCATCACGAACTTGCCTGACACCAGGCCGGTCCCGGTCACGGTGGTGACCGACGAGGTCAGCTGGCTGGCCGAGGAACAGGCGGCCAGGAACAGCAGGGCGGTCAGTCCCGGGATGATCGCTACTCGCTTCATGGTCGTCTCCTCGCTCACGCAACTGCCGCTTGGACGCGTCCGCCCGCTGGCGCGTTCCCCGGCAGGACAGGGAATCTGCGTCAGCTGGCGCGCGGGCGGCAGGCCCGGGCGCCAGGAGATGGGGCGGGCCAGGAGATGGGGCGGGCCATGAGATGGGGCGGGCCATGAGATGGGGCGGGCCATGAGATGGGGCGGGCCATGAGATGGGGCGGGCCAGAGTGGGCTCGCGGGCGATGGAATACGGGCGGTGGATTACGGGCGGTGGGTTACGGGCGGTGGGTTACGGCGGTGGGTTACGGACGGTGGGTTAAGCGTCCTCGGGCAGGTCGAACTCGCCGTCCTTGACGCCCGCTATGAACGCGCTCCACTCGTTCTCGTCGAACACCAGCGTGCCCGCGTCCGGGTTCTTGCTGTCGCGCAGCAAGATCAGCTTCTCGGTGTCCGCCTTGCCGGCCGGGATCGTCAGCCCGTCGCGGCTGGTGACGGCGATGGCCTCGACACAGTCACGTTCCGCGCTATGGGTGCTCTTGGCCCATACGCCGACTTCGACGCAGTCCGAGTCGTTGCCTGAGTGGCGGCTCTTGCGCCACGGCACGCGGGACAGGCGGATCTCCGGCATTTTGCCCTTCCGTTTCCTCGGGGCGCTGGAATTTGCGTGACCATCAATCTACTCCGCGCGACGGGTGCTGACTGCCAACGTGACGGCGAGCGCTGATACCGGCGGCGAGCTGCGGGGTGAGGTTCGTCCTTGGCGGTGCGGGAGATGCGGCAGGATGGAGTCATGCAGCAGCAGCCGCGGGATTTCTCCCTTCAAGGAGCCGTTGATCTCGGCGCACGGCAGGCCGCGCAGCGCAGGCAGGCGGCGAGGGCGTCAGGCAACGGCGATGCATCAGCTGAGCAGCCAGAACACGTGATCGAGGTAACCGACGACACGTTCGAGGCTGACGTTCTCATCCGCTCGCGCCAGGTTCCGGTGATTGTCGACCTGTGGGCGGAGTGGTGCGGGCCGTGCAAGCAGCTCAGCCCGGTCCTGGAGAAACTGGCCGCCGAGGCGGATGGCGCCTGGGTGCTGGCCAAAGTCGACGTCGACGCTAATCCGCAGCTCAGTGCCGCGTTCCAGGTACAGAGCATCCCGATGGTGGTCGCCGTGGTGGGCGGGCAGATCGCCGACTGGTTCCCCGGCGCGCTGCCGGAGGCCCAGGTGCGCGAGTGGCTCGGCGCGGTCATGCAGATCGCCGCGCAGCTCGGCCTGCCTGGCTACGCCGAGGGCGCGGCGGCAGGCGAGGACGGGGCCGACGCGAGCGCCGAAGCAGGCGACGCGGACGCGGGCGGTCAAGGCCGGACGGGCCAGCGGGCGGCCGGTCGCCGGCCCGGGCGGTGCCCGGCCCGGGCGGTGTCGGGCCGGGCGGCTCAGGCGGCTCAGGCGGGCGGCCGGGCCAGGCCGGGGCGGCGGGGCGGCCGGGAGCGGGCCGGATGGGCCGGCCGGGGCCCGGTGCGGGGCCCGGTGCCGGGCCGGACGATTCGTTCATGGCCGATCCGGCGTTCAGCGAGGCCCAGCAGGCCATGGAGCGGGGCGACCTGGACAGTGCGGCAGCGGCATTCGAGAAGGTACTCGCCGCCTCGCCCGGCCACCCGGTCGCCGCGATGGGGCTGGCCCAGGTCGGGCTGATCAAGCGGGTCGGCTCCTATGATCAGGCCCAGGCCCAGCGGGACGCGGCGGCCCGGCCCGGTGATCCGGACGCGCAGGCCCGGGTGGCTGACATCGAGGTGGCGACCGGGCGGGCCGAAGCAGGTTTTGACCGGTTGCTGGGCACGGTCCGGCGGACCTCGGGGGAGGAGCGGGACCGGGCCCGGGTGCACCTGCTCAGCCTGTTCGAGGTGTTCCCGCCCAAGGACCCGCAGGTCGCCAAGGCTCGGGCCAAGCTGTCCAGCCTGCTGTTCTGATGTCCCGCTGACCTGACGCCGGCCCGGCGGGCGGGCCGGCCCGGTCGCCGGGCCGGGCTGGGGTCAGCGGCGGGCTGGACCTGGCGGGTCCTCAGGGCCACGTTCGCCGGGGGTGGCCTCAGCGAGCTGCTCCAGCGCGGGCAGGGCAGCAGCCAGGGCGGCCAGCTGATCGGCCGACAGGGTCAGCAGGCTCTCCGTGAGCATGGTCGTCCGCTCCTGGCTGATGCGCTCCAGCATGTCGCGGCCGAGCGGGGTAATGGCCAGGGTGCTGGCCCTGGCATCGCCAGGGACCGGCAGCCGCTCGACGTAGCCGGACTCTTCCAGCGAGCTGACCAGCCGGGTCAGGGTCGAAGGGGCGATGCGCTCGGCGGCGGCCAGGTCGCCCAGGCGCAACGGGCCAGCCTGCCAGACAGTCGCCAGCGCGGACAGCTTGGTCGGGGTCAGCCCGGCCAGGTCGTGCTTGCGCAGCCGCCGGGACAGCCGGGCCACGGCGACCCGCAGCCGGGCCACGTCGATGGGCAGGGCCGGGCCCGGGCCAGCCGGCTTCAGGTCAGCCCGCTTCAGGCCAGCCGGCTTCGGGCCAGCCGGGTCCGGGCCAGCCGGGTCCGGGTCAGCCCGCTTCGGGCCAGCCGGCTTCGGGCCAGCCGGCTTCGGGCCAGCCGGGTTCGGGCCAGCCGGGTTCGGGCCAGCCGGGTCCGGGCCAGCCGGGTCCGGGCCAGCCGGGTCCGGGCCAGCCGGGTCCGGGCCAGCCGGGTCCGGGCCGGGGTCAGCGCCGGCCGGCGGCGGCTGGTCCGCCCCGGCCGGGCTGGCGCTGGACACGCTGGCGCTGGACACAACTGAAAGCCTACGTGTCCGGCCGGGGCAGCCTGTGCGGCATTGCGGCGGGCGGTGCAGCATGATGGTCATATGGAGGATGAGTCCATGGGCGGCAGGCTCCTGGTGGCCACCCCGCTGCTCGGTGATCCCAATTTCCGCCGCACCGTCATCCTGATCGTGGAGGACGAGCCGACCGAAGGGACACTCGGAGTCGTACTGAACCGGCCCACCGAAGTCCCCGTCGGCCAGGTGCTGGAACCATGGACCGAGCTGGTCACCGGGCCGTCCGTGGTGTTCAAGGGCGGGCCGGTCGCGCCGAACAGCGCGCTGGCGCTGGCCCTGACCCAGGGCGAGGACGAGCCGGTCGGCTGGCGGTCCCTGGACGGTTCGCCGCTGATGTCCCGGATTGGCCTGGTTGACCTGGAGGCGCCGCCTGAGCTGCTGGCCGGGGGGATCAGCTCGTTCCGGGTGTTCGCCGGCTACGCGGGCTGGGGTCCTGGCCAGCTCCAGGAAGAAATCGACGAGGGCGCCTGGTACCTGCTGCCCGGTGAGCCGGACGACGCGTTCTTCGCCCAGCCCGAGCGGCTGTGGCCCGCGGTGCTCCGGCGGCAGGGCGGCATACTGGCCCTGGTCGCCACGTACCCGGATGATCCGGCGCTTAACTGAGCCGGACCTGGCGGCGCGTAAACTCGCTGCTGTGGAGACTGAAGTCCAGCCCGGGACTAGCGTTCGGGAAGATACGAGCACCCGGCCCGATCTGTCCTTTGGCGATGGCGACCATGAGCGGTTCGCCCACTATGTCAACAAGGACAAGATCATGGAGAGCGCCGTGACCGGCACGCCAGTCGTGGCGTTGTGCGGCAAGGTCTGGGTCCCCAGCCGGGATCCCAAGCGCTTTCCTGTCTGCCCGGAGTGCAAGGAAATCTACGGGTCGATACCGGAAGGCGGCGACGACTGACTGGTGGCCGAAGTCTGCGCAAAGTGGAGACTGGCCGGCTGCCGGCCGTTCTGACACGCACTGACAGGTACTGACACGAGACGGGATCCCGGCCGCAGATCAGGCCAGGACCCCGCTCGCTTGCCGACCGTGCGTTAGCCGTGCAGGCCGTGCATCTCGGTCAGGATCCTCGCGTTGTTGCTGACGGACGGGCTCGACGCGGTGCTGTTAGCCACCGCGTCGCTGGCCGACGGCACCGGCCGCGGCAGCGGCGCGCAGGTCTTGTCCCACTCCGCCTTGTTGTTGCGCGCGGGCAGCCGGCCGTCGGTGAGATACCGGGCGATCGTGTTGTCCACGCACAGGTCGCCGTCGAGTGAATCGGCGTGCGTCGTGCCGCCCGGCTCGGCCAGGAGCACCGAGTGCGGGAACAGCCTGCGGACCTCGCGGCTGCCCTCGAACGGGGTGGCCGCGTCCAGCGTCTCGTCGATCAGCAGCGTGCTGCCGATCGCCGAGCCGTTGATGTGCTCCGGCGTGCTGGCCGGGGCCGGCCAGTACAGGCACGGCGCGTTGAACCAGGCGTTGCCCCAGGTCTCGAACGGGGCGATCTTGTTGACCCGGGTGTTGTCCTTGCTCCACTTGGCCCAGCTCAGCGGCCACTGGACGTCGGTGCACTGGACCCCGTTATAGACCGCGAACTCGTTGTCGTCGCCGGGGCCGTCGATCTCCTCATACAACGTGACCATGTTGCTTCCGGCCTTGTTGCTGTGGAACCTGGCCCAGTTAGAGAAGGCCTGGCCCAGCTGCAGCCAGGTCTGCTCGAAGTAGCCGGCCTCCAGGAAGATGTCGACCCACTCGTCCGGGCCCACCTTGCCCTTGATCGGGTTCTTGGCCAGCGCGGCCTGCACCGAGTTGAACCGGCGCTGGACCGCGGCCCGCGTCGCGCCCAGGTGGTAGACCTTGTTGTACTTGGCCAGCCAGCCGAACCAGATCTCGATGTTGCGCTGGAACGCGACATCCTGGTTCAGGTTCGCCTGGTACCAGATGTTGCGCGGGTCGACATTGCTGTCCAGGATCAGGCGGCGCACCCGCGCCGGGAACATCGACGCGTAGACCTGGCCCAGGTAGGTGCCGTAGGAGAAGCCGTAGTAGCTGAGCTTGCTCTGGCCGAGCGCCTTGCGGATGCTGTCCATGTCCATGGCCGAGTCTTTGGTGGTCATGTTGTCCAGCAGTGCGGCCTGCGCGGCGCTGTGCGTCTCGCACGCCTGCGCGTAGCTCTTCGTGCGCGTCAGCCAGTAGCTCAGGATCGAGCTGTTCCTCGGCCTGTAGCTGCGTCGGTCACCCGAGAAGTAGTTCGGCTGGCAGGTCAGGGCGGGCACGCTGGAGCCGACGCCGCGCGGGTCGAAGCCGATCCAGTCATAGTCAGCGACGGCCTGCTTGTCGAACGAGGCACCCGACTTGCTCTTCTGGCTCTGCTCGGCCTGCAACTCGCCGATGAGGAAGACGTTGAGGTCGAGCCCGGAGCCGCCGGGGCCGCCCGGGTTGGTGAGAATGATGCCCTTGTAGTGCGCCCTGGTGGACGTGTGCCGGATGATCGATACGGCGAGCTGGATCTCGTTGGTCGGGCTCAGGGGCTGGCTGTAATCCAGCGGCACCGGGAGCATGCCGCACTGGGCACCAGCCGACTGAAGGTCAGGATCCGAGCAGGTACCCCACGTAATGCTGCTGGCCGTGGCCGCGCTCACGGGCGCGGTGACAGCTGCCGCAGCCGGTGCTGCGGCCGCGCCGAGACCGCCGGCCAGCATGCTGGCCGCAGCGGCGACGGCGACGAGTTTCCTCATGCGATCCCCTTTGATCGGCACCCGCGCAAGCGTCAGCGAGTGCACCACCATAAAACGCCCATTCTGGTAGACAGGGATTGGTTTATAACAGTTCTCCCAGCTAGTGGTTACGAGGTTGTAACCAATCCCGATATCGGCGGCGCAATCAGGGGGCTTTGCTAAGCGCCGGTAAAGCCGCGGCTGCGGTCAGCCGTTCCGGGCTGGCCGCGGTTAGCGGTCTAAACCGGTCACCGAGCGCAGGTCCGCGCCGAACACGGTGGGAATCGCCGGATAGCCGCGCGACAGCTGGCGCGCGTAGGCGGGCAGCTCGGCGACCGCCGCCCGGTGCCGGGCCCTGATCTGCTCCAGCGGCTCGGCCTCGACGATCTGCCCGGCCGAGATGAGCTGCCGCAGCAGCAGCCGGTCGCCCGGCCCAGGCTCGGGCGGCTCGGTCAGCACCAGTTCCGCGGCCGCGCTGCCGTCGGCGTCCGCCCGGCGCAGCGCCCATTTGCGGCCGCCCCGGCCTGGCTTGCCGACTGAGCGCTTGGCCACCGGCAGCAGCGGCGCGGTCGCCGACTCGTGCTCGGCCCGGGCCACCAGCTTGTACACCAGCGCCGCGGTAGCCGCGCCGGACCCGGTGACCAGCGAGGTGCCGACCCCGTAACCGTCCACCGGGCTGGCGGCCAGCGCGGCGATCGAGTACTCGTCTAGGTCGCCGGTGAGCACGATCCTGGTCTGCCGCGCGCCCAGCGAATCCAGCAGGGAGCGAACCTGGCGGGCCAGCACCGGCAGGTCACCGCTGTCGATCCGGACCGCGCCCAGCTGGTCGCCGGCCAGCTCGACGGCGGCCCGGACGGCGGCGGGCACGTCGTAGGTGTCGACCAGCAGCGTGGTGCCCGGGCCCAGCGCCGCGAGCTGAGCCTGGAAGGCCTGCCGCTCGCTGTCGTGCACCAGCGAGAACGCGTGCGCGCTGGTGCCGCTGGTCGGGACGCCGTACTGGCGGCCCGCCCGCAGGTTGGAGGTGGACGCGAAGCCGGTCAGGTAGGCCGCCCTGGCGCTGGCCACCGCGGCCAGTTCGTGGGTGCGCCGCGAGCCCATCTCGATCAGCGGCCGGCCGTCGGCCGCGGTCACCATGCGCGAGGCCGCCGAGGCGATCGCGCAGTCGTGGTTGAGTATGGACAGGATCAGCGTCTCCAGGATGACGGCCTCGGCGAAGGTGCCTTCGACCACCAGGATCGGCGAGCCGGGGAAGTAGCAGTCGCCTTCGGCGTAGCCCCACACGTCCCCGCTGAACCGGTAGCCGGCCAGGAAGCTCAGCGCGGCCTCGTCGGCCACGCCCGCCTCGCGCAGGAAGTCCAGCTCCTCGGACCCGAACCGGAACCGCTGCAGCGCGTCCAGCAGCCGCCCGGTGCCCGCGACCACGCCGTAGCGCCGGCCGATGGGCAGGTGCCGGGCGAACACCTCGAAGACCGCGCGCCGGTTCGCCGCGCCGCTGCGCAAGGCCGCGCGCAGCATGGTGAGCTCGTAGCGGTCGGTAAGCAGCCCCGTGCTCGGGCCGGGCGCCGGGTTGCCGGGGGCCGGGTTGCCGGGGGCTGGGTTAGGCGTCACGGGGGCAGCCTACGGGCTGGCCCGCAGGCTGCCCCGCCGGACTGCTAGCTGCCGCTAGCCGTGCCGCCCGTGCCGTGCAGCGCGTCGATGTCAGCGCGCAGGGCCGCGATATCGATGTTGGCCGAGGCCGCGTCCTCCTGGGTGATGATGACCCAGGCCTCGTCGAGGCAGGCCGCGGTCCAGGCCAGGGTGGACTTCTGCGCCCCGCCCCAGGTGATCCAGGTGTCGAAGGCCGAGCCGTCCGCCGCGACCTTCACGATGCAGTGCCCGTCCTGCGGGTCGGGCTGCTGGCCGGCCGCGGTGGTCCATGGCTGGTGTGCCTCGAAGAGGTTGTCGGCGTCGTCAGTCAGGTTGACCCCGACGTAAGCCCCGTGGAAGGCGGCCATGGCCGCGTCCACCGCGGCCGGCTCGGTGTGGTCGACGGGCGCGAAGGCCAGGATGACACCCGCCTTGTACCAGTGCAGGAGCAGCTCGGCGATCTGGGCGCCGCGATCTTGGCCGTGGTCGTACTTGAGGTACTCGGCGACCAGCTCGTTGGAGGTTTCCCAGTCTTCGGTCTCGCCACCCGCGGCGGCCTTGGCCATCTTGTAGTGCTGCCGTCCGGCGAAGGTGCAGTCGCCGACGCCGTCCGGGTGCGTGGAGCAGGCCGGGTCCGGGCCGTTCCCGAGCATCCCCCAGTCGGTGATGCCGCCGGTCACGTCGACCGGGTAGGCCGGCGCGGGCAGCGGCTCGCGCAGGTAACTGGACAAATACTGGATCGGGAACCGGTCGGCAGGCGGCTTGACCGGCAGTCGGCCGCGTCGTCCGGCACTACGTGTTCCAGGCATAATGAGTCCCCTTATCGCCCCCGCCGCTCCCGGCGTATTCGTTTTGAACAGGGTTTAGCCTGGCAGAGCCGGGACGACAAGGTGGCCTATCCGCGCCGTTAGCCTTCGATACCTTCCGTAAGCGAACAAGCCAGGTAACTGATATCTGCCTCATAGCCGGTTAGGTACGGGATTGCGGGTAATTTGCCTCCTAGGCGGGGGACAGGCCGGCCCGAGCCGGGTTCGAGGCAGGCCCGCGAGGCTGGCAGAGTGGAAGACTATGGCTGATGGGAGGTTACTGCCGTGAGCGTGGCACCCGCGGAGGTTGACCGGCCGGAGACCCGGCAAGAGACGGTCCCCGACCGGCCCTGGGTCACCATCGTGTGGAACGATCCGGTCAATCTCATGACTTATGTGACTTATGTCTTCCAGGCGGTATTCGGCTATGCCAAGCCGAAGGCGCGCAAGCTGATGCTCGACGTGCATCACAAGGGCAAGGCCGTGGTCTCATCCGGCGCCCGCGAGGCGATGGAACGGGACGCGGAGACCCTGCACGGCTACGGGCTCTGGGCTACGGTGAGTCACGACTCGTGACCGATGACCAGGCGGACATGGGCTGGTTCCGCGCCGCGTCAGGCGGGCCGGCCGCGCGGTTCGCGGCTACCCAGGCCACCATCATCAGGGACCTGGTCGGCCAGGTCGCCGAGCTGGTCGGCAGCGGTACGCCAGGCGGCGAGGGGCCCGACGCCGGAAAAACTACCAGCGCCCAGAACGCCACCGACGAGCTGGCCGCGCAGCTAGGCCTCAGCGAGGCGACGGAGCCCCCCGACGATCCGGTGCTGGCCCGGCTGCTGCCCGATGCCTATAGCGGCGATGATGAGGCCGCCAGGGAGTTCCGCAAGTACACCGAGCAGGGACTGCGTTCGGCCAAGGTCGCGGCGGCCAGGACGGTGCTGGCCACGCTGCCTCCCGAGGGCGGGAAGGTCCGGCTGTCCGAGCCGGAGGCCCAGGCCTGGCTGCGCGCGCTCAACGACGTGCGGCTCGCGCTCAGCGTGCGGCTGGGCATCACCGAGGAACTGAGTGAGGAAGACTTCGACCTGTCGGCCGATGACGCCAGGACCGCGTTCCTGTGGGTCTACCAGTGGCTGGCCGAGCTTCAGGAGAGCCTGGTCGAAGCGCTGTCCTGAATCGGCGGTTACGCTCGCGTACATGCTGACCATTAGCCAGGACCTGCGGGCGCGGATCATCGCGCACGCCCGGGCCGACCACCCCGACGAGGCGTGCGGGGTGATCTCCGGCCCGGCCGGCCTCGACCGGCCCGAGCGGTTCATCCCCATGCTCAACGCCGAGCGGTCGCCCACCTTCTACCGGTTCGACTCGCTGGAGCAGCTGCGGGTCTGGCGGGAGATGGACGACCGGGACGAGGAACCGGTCATCATCTATCACTCGCACAGCGCCACGGAGGCCTATCCGTCGCGGACCGACATCTCTTACGCCAGCGAGCCGGGCGCGCATTATGTGCTGGTATCGACCCGCGATCCGGAGCAGGCCGACTTCCGGTCGTTCCGGATCATCGACGGAGTCGTCACCGAGGAGGAAGTGAACGTGAGCGCGGATGCGGACGCCGGGGGCAGGGCGGGCGCCGCGGCGGAATGATCCCGCCCGGGAGCCCGTTGCAACGCAGGAGGCAGCAACCCAGGAGACAACCAGCTGCCGGGCCAGCCGCGCCTCACCCAGACCGTTCACCGAAGACCGTCACCCCAGACCTGGAGCACTACCGATGGCCATTGAGGTCCGTATCCCGACGATCCTCCGCACTTACACCGGCGGGGCCAAGTCAGTGGAGGGGGCGGGCGACACGCTCGCCGACCTGATCTCCGATCTGGAGACGCGCCACAGCGGACTGCGCGAACGACTGGTCGACGCCTCCGGCCTGCGCCGGTTCATCAACGTGTACCTGAACGACGAGGACGTCAGGTTCCTGGGCGGGCTGGACGCGCCGGTCAAGGACGGCGACACGGTCACCGTGCTTCCTGCCGTGGCCGGCGGCCCGCTGACGGCCAGCTGGGCGGCAGCCTGATGCGCTACGACTCGCTCCTCGACTCACTGGGCCACACCCCGCTGATCGGGCTGCCGGGGCTGTCGCCCAGCGCTGACGTCAGGCTCTGGGCCAAGCTGGAGGACCGCAACCCGACGGGTTCGGTCAAGGACCGGGCCGCGTTCTACATGGTGGCCCAGGCCGAGAAGGACGGGCTGCTCAGCCCAGGCGCCACGCTGCTCGAACCCACCTCGGGCAATACCGGGATCTCGCTGGCCCTGGTGGCGAAGCTGCGGGGCTACCGGCTGATCTGCGTGATGCCCGAGAACACCTCGCTCGAACGCAGGCAGCTACTTGAGCTGTACGGGGCCAGCGTGATCTCCTCGCCCGCCGCCGGGGGCTCCAACGAGGCGGTCAGGGTGGCCAAGCAGCTGGCTCAGGAGAACCCGGGCTGGGTGATGCTGTACCAGTACGGCAACGAGGCCAACTCCCGCGCGCACTACGAGACCACCGGGCCGGAACTGCTGGCCGACCTGCCCGAGATAACGCATTTCGTCGCTGGGCTCGGGACATCGGGCACGCTGATGGGGACCGGGCGGTTCCTGCGGGAGCGGGTCGCCGGGGTGCAGATCGTCGCGGCCGAACCCCGCTACGGCGAGCTCGTCTACGGGCTGCGCAACATGGACGAGGGTTTCGTCCCTGAGATCTATGACGAGACGGTGCTGACCACCAGGTTCTCGGTGTCGTCGACCGACGCCTTGGTCCGGGCCCGGCAGCTGCTCGAGGTCGAGGGCATCCTGGCCGGCATCTCATCCGGCTGTGCCCTGCACGCCGCGCTGGCGCTGGCCGCCAAGGCCCATTCGTCCGGGCAGCGGGCCGACATCGCGGTGGTGGTCGCCGACGCCGGCTGGCGCTACCTTTCCACCGGGGCGTACTCGGGGACGCTCGACGAGGCAGAAGCGAGGCTGGAAGGCCAGCTATGGGCATGACGGCAGCAACGGTGACGGCGGCAACGGTGACGGCGGAAACTGTGACGGCGGAAACTGTGACGGCGCAGCGGGTGACGGCGGAAACTGTGACGGCGCAGCGGGTGACGGCGGAAACGGTGACGGCGGAAACTGTGACGGCGCAGCGGATGACGGTCGCTCGCGCGCTGAAGGGCCGGGCGCGGTGACGGTCTTCGACGAGGCCACCGCGGTCCGGCGGGTGGACGAGGGCCGGTACGAGGTCTACCCGGATGTCCGGTTCGCGCTCGTCGCGCCGGGTGGCAGTGCGCCGCCCGCGGTCAACGGCGGAGTGCTGATCGCGACCATGCTGCGAGCCGTCCTTGACGCCTCGCCGCATCCGCACCCGGTCGCGACCAGCGCGCATTTCCTGCGGGTGCCGCAACTGGCCCCCGCCCAGGTGCAGGTGGACTGGCTCCGGCAGGGCAATACCGTGGCGACCGCCCGGGCGGCGCTGATCCAGGACGGGCGGACGGTGCTCGACCTGACCGTGACCGCCGGAACCCTGCTGCCCGCCCCGCCCTGGCCGCCCGCCCCAGCCCGCGGCGACACCGGGAACGACGCTGGGAACGAGAGTGGGAAGGGCCGGGAACGACGCCGGGAACGACACTCGGAACGAGAGCTGGATCGCGGGCCTCGGCCAGCCCGCCGGACCCCTTGCCGGACCCCCTGCTGGCCCCGCTCTTGGATCCCCGGCGACCGGTGACCAGCTGACCTGGACGGGGGAGCCGCCGAAGATCCCGCCGATCGAGGAGTGCGTCAACCTGGGCCCGTGGCCAGGAACGGTCGGCCCGGACGGCACGGCCGGCTACGCCGCGCAGGTCGATCTGCGGCTGGATCCGGCCACCATCGGCTGGCGGCATGGCCACCCGGCCGGCCTCCCCGAGATGCGCGGCTATTTCAGCCTCAGGGAGGACCGCGACGCCGACGCGTACCTGCTGGCCCTGGCCGTGGACGGGCTGCCGCCCGCGGTGTTCGGGATCGGTGCGACCGGCTGGGCCCCGACCGTCGAGCTGACCTGGTACATGCGGGCCGTGCCGGTGCCCGGGCCGCTGCAGGTCGCGACGCGGAGCCGGCATATCAGCAGCGGCTGGTTCGATGAGGAGGCCGAGGTGTGGGACGCAGCCGGACGGCTGGTCGCACAGAGCCACCAGATGGCCCGCGTCGGCCGCGGCCGCATCAAGCGCCCGACCTAGCAGAGCGCCCGGCTCAGCAAGAGCGCCCGGCTCAGCAAGAGCGCCCGGCTCAGCAAGAGCGCCCGGCTCAGCAAGAGCGCCCGGCCACGGCACGGCGGCATGACGCCTCCGGCTCAGCCACCCCCGCATTACAGCTCCGTCAGCCTAGCTCGGCTCAGGCAATCGGCACCTGTACCAGCCGGGCCTGTCAAAGCTCTGTGCCTGCCCGGTCGGCGGTCTGGGTTCGCGGCCGACCGACCGGAACAGTTAGCGCTGGCTCGCCCGGTGCGAGCAGAATGTCAGTAGGTGTCGATAACATTATCGAAAGATAGGACTTAACCAGCTCGATCGGAGGGTCAGATGCCCGACCTGCCCCCTCCTGACGGCCAGCCCGTTCCCGGCCAGCCCGTTCCCGGCCAGCCCGTTCCCGGCCAGCCCGTTCCCGGCCAGCCCGTTCCCGGCCAGCCCGTTCCCGGCCAGCCCGTTCCCGGCCAGCCCGTTCCTGATGGTTCCGCTGGCCCTGATCCGCGTCCCGGGCCGTCTCGCCGAGCATCCTTAAGCTCGGACGTCAGCTGGCCGGGCGGCCCGGAGACATGGCTGGCCCAGCTGACCTCGGCCGCCCCACATTCGTGGCGTCGGCCCGATGACACGGCCACCATCCAGTCCGGCCGTGGTTCGGGTTCGCCTGGTCGGGCGGGTGGCCGTGGTTCGGGTTCGCCTGGTCGGGCGGGTGGCCGTGGTTCGGGCTTGTCTGGTCCGGCGGGTGGTCCGGACTCTGCTCGCTCTCAAGGATCTGACGGCCAAGCCGAAACGGCTGATGAGGCCCAAGCGGCACTCGGTGCCGGGAGCTCCGGCGGGACCGTGGGAGTGGGCGGCGTCGCTGGGTTCGCCGCTCGGGGTGCCGCGAACCTGCTGCGTCCGGGTCCGGTGCTCGCGGGCTGCGCCGCTGGTGCTTGGGCGGGCGGGCTGGAACTGCTGGATGACGACGAGCTCGTCGGGTTGATATGCGCCTGGCGGCGGCTGGCCTCGTGGGCGGCGGCGGGCGAGTTCGCTGCGGTGAACGCGCTGGCCCAGCGGCGCGCGGTGGGCGATGAACGCGCGGCCGAACATCTGGAGGCCGAAGTCGCGGCGGCGCTGACGCTGACGGGCCGGTCGGCGGCGCGGCTGACCGACCTGGCGGCCGGGCTCGCGCGGCTGCCGGGGACCGCGGCGGCGCTGCGTGCCGGGCTGATTGACGCGCCGCGGGCAACGGTGATCGCCGATGAGACGAGCCTGCTGGATGACGCGGCCGCCCAGGCGGTGGAGGAACGGGTGCTGCCTCGCGCGCCTGGGCAGACCACCGGGCAGTTGCGCGCCGCTTGCCAGCGGGCGGTCTTGGCTGTTGATCCGCGGGGCGGTATCAGGCGGCGGAAGAAGGCGGAGCAGGACGCGCGGGTTGAAGCGTGGACGGAGACGGCCGGGACAGGAGCGCTGGCCGGCCGGGACTTGCCGCCGGCCGAAGTGATCGCCGCGGACAAGCGGATCGATGCGCTGGCGCGGTGGTTGAAGGAACACGGCGTCGAGGGCACGCTGGCTCAGTTGCGGGCGAAGGTGTTTACCGCGGTGCTGTCCGGCCGGGGCCCGGAGACGTTGCTGCCCGGACCTGGTCCCAGCGGCCCGCAGGCGAACCCGGCCCGGCCCGGCGGCCCGGTGCCTGATGCGGCGGCCGGGTTCAGCGGGACATCGGCGGGCCGGGCGCCAGCAGCAGGAGGAGCGTCTGCGGCCGGGCCGGCGGATCGGCCAGGCGATTGGACGGGCAGCGGAGCAGGCTGGGCGGGCAGAGGGGCGGGCCGGACGGGCGGAGGGGTGGGTTGGATTGGCGGGGGAGGCTGGTCCGCTAGCGAGGGCGGGTCCGGCGCGGGCTGGCCGGGCGGGTTGTCGGGGTCGGTGAACTTGACGATGCCGGTGGCGGCCTGGCTAGGGCTCACTGACCAGCCGGGTGAGGCAGCGGGCCTGGGCGCATTGGACGCCGGGACCTGCCGGGACCTGGCTGCGCTGCTCGCCGCTCAGCCCGGATCGCGCTGGTGCGTGACGCTGATCGGCCAGGATGGGCGGGCGGTCGGTCACGGCTGCGCCACCGGCCGGGCGGCGGGCGGCGGGAAGCGGGCCGGACCCAGGCCACCGGGCCGCGACGGGAGCGACTGGCCGCCGGGCCGCGATGAGGGTGAATCGCGGGCGGGCCGCGGTGGGGATGAGTGGGCGGGACGTGATCGGGGTGGGGTGTGGACGGGCGGAGATGGCGGTGAGTGGCTGGCGGACGGTGCGGGGGAGTGGCGGGCCGGTGCTGTGCGGTGGCTGGCGGCGATCAAGGTCAGCTGGCTGGAGTCTGGGGTTTGTGGTCATGGGCGGGAGACGGCGGGTTACCGGCCGTCGGGTTCGCTGCGGCATCTGGTGAAGATCCGGGACCGGGTGTGCTCGTTTCCGGTGTGCCGGCGCCCGGCGGTGCGCTGCGATGATGATCACACGGTTGCTTATGAGGCCGGGGGCCGGACGTGCGAGTGCAACCTGGCCGTGCTTTGCCGTCAGCATCACCGGGCCAAGCAAGCGGCCGGCTGGCAGCTCGCCCAGCCCGTCCCTGGCACCCTGATCTGGACCCTCCCGCACGGCCGCCGCTATAGCTCCACGCCGGGCCATTACCCGGCGTGATCCGCGGGTGGATCCCGGGCCGCTGTGCCCGCGCAGAACAGCACTAGCAGCGGCTCCAGCGACACCAGATCAGGCCGCGTCCGGTCTCGGGCGGGTCTACGGCTCATCTGGTCCCTGGCGGGTCTAGGCGTCTGGTCCCGGGCGGGTCTGCGGCTCATCTGGTCCCGGGCGGGTCCAGGCGTCTGGTTCCGGGCGGGTCTAGCGGACGCTCTTGATCTTCCAGACGAACGCGGCGCCGCAGGCCGCTACCAGCGCGGTCGCGGCGAACAGGGTCGGGTAGCCGCCGAGCGAAACCAGCGCCGCGGCCAGGCCGCCGCCGACCGCGGCCGGGCCGACGATCGCGATGTTGATGATGCCCAGGTCCTTGGCCCGGTCGGCGGCGGCGGGCAGCACCTGGGTGATCAGGGCCTGATCGACCGCCAGATAGGAGCCAAAGCCCATCCCGTACAGCACCGCCGCCGCGATCGCCGCGGGCCAGGTCTCAGCAAAGGTCAGCAGCAGGGCCGCTGAGCAGATCAGCCCTCCGCCGATCGTGACGATCACCTTGCGGCGGCCGAGCCGGTCGGAGATCATCCCGCCGGCGATCGCGGTGACGATCACGCCCGCGGTGTAGATCACGATCAGGATCAGCAGGCCGTCGGACGCGGTCTGGCCCGGGAACAGCCGGGCGTAGTGAATCTGGTCGCGCAGGAAGTACAGCAAGTACAGCGTGCCGATCGCGATGGCCAGCGAGGTCATGAACCGGGTGAGCCAGGCCCAGCCGAAATCTGGGTACTCGCGCGGGCTCAGCCAGTACGAGCGGACCAGGTCCCGGAACGGGAGCGGAGCACGGTCCCGCAGCTCAAGCCGATGATCGGGGGTAAAGAACACAAACGGCAGCGCGAACGCCAGCAGCAAGATAGCCAGCACCAGATAGCCGCTGAACAGCCCGGTAAAAACATCGACGACCAGCACCGTGCCGACGACCAGGCCCAGCGCCTGCGGCATCCCCACCCAGCCGGCCACCGTAGCCCGCTGCCGGACCGGGACATGATCAGGAATTGCCGCGCTCAGGCTGGCGTACTCGCCGTTCTGGAACGCGCTGAACAAGACCCAGCCGATCGCGACCCCCGCCACCGTGGTCTGCTTGGCCAGTACGACCAGGCTGACCGCGCCGAGCAGGGCCATGGCCAGCGTCCACCGGTGCCGCCGGCCCTGCAGGCGGCCAAACCCGCGCCGGTGGGTGGTCCGGTCCGACAGCGCGCCGGCGAGCGGGGTGGCCAGCACGGAGGCGACGGCGCCGACCGCGGACACCAGCCCCAGCGCGGCGATCTTGTGCCGCGAGGTGATGTCCTGAAGCTGGATCGGCAGCAGCACCTGCAGCGGCGTGTACGAGGCCATCCACATGGCCAGGCTGGCCAGGCTCAGGCCGGCCGACCCAGCCGCGGCGGACGTGCACGGTCGGCTCGGCCAGCGCGGGTGAGGACACCTGCGGCTGGTCGGTCGTCTGGTCGGCCATCCCACCTCCGCCCAGGCCCGGTTCGGAGCCTGGCACGGATCATGCCCTGTTCCGCGCCATATTGGTAGCAGTACCGGCATTGCCGGGCCGTACCTGCCGGGGGTGCGGGGCGGGCGGCCTGGGGTCCGGGGCGGGTGGCCTGGGGTGCGGGCGGGTGGCCTGGATGCGGGCGGGCGGTCCGGCCCGTAACCTGAGGAACCGTGCTGCTCACCATCATCGGCTGCGCAGGCAGCTTCCCCGGTCCGGCCAGCCCGGCGTCGTGCTATCTGGTTGAGGCGGACGGGTTCCGGCTGCTACTCGATCTGGGCAACGGCGCGCTCGGCACCCTGCAGCGTTTTGCCGGGCTTTACGACATTGACGCGATCTGCCTGAGCCACCTGCACGCCGATCACTGTCTCGATCTGTGCTCCTACGCGGTAGCCAGGTACCACCGGCCGGAGGGGCCGGTCCCGCCGATCCCGGTCTACGGGCCGGCTGGCACCGCGGCCCGGATGGCGGCCTGCTACGGCGCCCAGGGAGCGGCCGCGATGACCGGGTCGTTCCAGTTCACCGAGCTATCGCCGGGCCGGATCGAGATCGGCCCGCTGCGGGTGACGGCGGGCCGGATGAGCCATCCGGTGGAAACGTTCGGGTTCCGGCTGGAGCACGCCGGGCGGACGCTGGCCTACTCGGCGGACACCGGGGAGAGCGCCGCGCTGGTCGAGCTGGCCCGCGACGCTGACCTGCTGCTGTGCGAGGCCTCCTTCCTGGACGGGCCGGACCTGCCCCCGGCGCTGCACCTGACCGGCCGCCAGGCCGGCCAGCACGCGGCCCGGGCGGGCGCGGGGCAGCTGGTCCTCACCCACCTGGTCCCCTGGAATGACGAGCACGCAACGGCATCCGAGGCGGGATCGGCGTTCACCGGGCCGCTGGCCCTGGCCGCGTCGGGAGCCCGGTTCACGCTGGGCCAGCCGTGAGGTCAGACCGGCAATAACAGGCGAAAATAGCGACTCCCCGGACCCCCGCCAGAGCTGGCTCGCAGCAAAGCCTCCTAGACTCTCGCCCCATGCGGGTACTCGTCACCGGCGGCGCCGGATTCATTGGTTCACACCTCACTGACGGGCTGCTGGCCCGGGGCGACGATGTGACGGTCATCGACGATCTGTCCACCGGGCGCCCTGGCCGTCTCGACGACCGGGTCACGCTGCACAAGCTGAGCGTCACCGAGGCTGGCCCGCTGGCCGAGGTGGTCGGCCAGGCCCGGCCGGACCTGATCTGCCACCTGGCCGCGCAGATCGACGTGCGCGCCTCGGTCGTGGCGCCGGCCCAGGACGCGCTGACCAACGTGGTCGGCACGGTCAACGTCCTGGAGGCGGCGCGGGCGGGCGACGTGCGGGTGCTGTTCTGCTCGACCGGGGGGGCGCTGTACGGGCGGGACGCGCCGATCCCGTCGCTGGAGGACGTGCTGCCGCTGCCGGAGTCGCCGTACGGGATCGCCAAGTACTGCGCTGAGCAGTACGTCGGCCTGTACAACCGGCTGCACGAGACCCGGCACTCGGTGCTGCGGCTGGCCAACGTGTACGGCCCGCGCCAGGACCCGTCGGGCGAGGCCGGCGTGGTGACGATCTTCTGCTCCCGGGTGCTGGCGGGCAAGCAGCCGGTCATCTACGGAGACGGCACGCAGACCAGGGACTATGTCTACGTCGGCGACGCGGTCAAGGCGTTCCTGGCCGCGGCGGACCGAGGCCGGCCAGGCACCTGGAACATCGGGACCGGGGTCGAGGTGAGCGTGCTGGACCTGGCCAGGCTCATCGGCGAGGCCGCCGGGCAGGACATCGAGCCGTCGTTCGCCCCGAACCGCCCCGGTGAACTGCAGCGCAGCGCGCTGGCCGTGCAGCGGGCCGGGATCGACCTGGGCTGGCACGCGCGGATGGGGCTGGCCGAGGGCATCCGCACGGTCTACCAGTGGATCGAGAACGGCGCGCCGGACCGCGTCTCGCTCTGACCGACTAGGTGCGGCGCGGCTATAGGCTGGCGGGCATGTCCCGACCCGACGGGCGCAAGCCCGATCAGCTGCGCGAGGTAAAGATCACCAGGGGCTGGCTGGACCACGCCGAGGGTTCGGTGCTGGTCGAGTTCGGCGCGCACCCGGGTGCTGTGCGCGGCCAGCGTGGCCGAGGAACTGCCGCGCTGGCGCCGGGGCAGCGGCCTGGGCTGGGTCACCGCCGAGTACGCCATGCTGCCGCGGGCCACCAACACGCGCGGCGACCGCGAGTCGGTCAAGGGCCGGATCGGCGGCCGCACCCAGGAGATCTCCCGGCTGGTCGGCCGGTCCCTGCGGGCCTGCATCGACCCCAAGGCGCTCGGCGACAACACGATCGTCGTCGACTGCGACGTGCTGCAGGCCGACGGCGGGACCCGGACCGCCGCGATCACCGGCGGCTACGTCGCGCTGGCCGACGCGATCGGCTGGCTGCGCGGCCGGGACCGGTGCAAGGGCGACCCGCTGGTCGCCTCGGTCTCGGCGGTCAGCGTCGGCATCGTCGACGGGCAGCCCGGCTCGACCTCTGCTACGACGAGGACGTGGCGGCCGACACCGACATGAACGTGGTCTGCACCGGCGACGGGCAATTCGTGGAGGTCCAGGGCACCGCCGAGCGCGAGCCGTTCGGCCGGGCCTGCTCGACGAGCTGCTCGACCTGGCCGTCACCGGCTGCGCCGAGCTGACCAGGCTGCAGGCCGAGGCGCTGGCCGGATGAGCGGGGACCAGACGTGCAGGCCCGCCGCGGTTGCTCCTGGCCACCGCCAACCCGCACAAGCTCACCGAGCTGGCCCGGATCCTGGCCGCGGGCCATGTCGACGTCCAGCTGGCCGGGCTCAGCGAGTTTCCCGGCGCCCCGGAGGTGCGCCGAGACCGGCGCCACCTTCGCCGAGAACGCGCTGCTCAAGGCCCGGGCCTCGGCGGCGTTCACCGGGCTGCCCGCGGTGGCCGACGACTCGGGCCTGTGCGTCGACGCGCTGAACGGGATGCCCGGGCGTGCTGTCGGCCCGCTGGTCCGGCAGGCACGGCGACGACGCGGCCAACCTGCGCCCTGGTGCTGGCGCAGCTCGCGGACGTGCCCGATGAGCGGCGCGGTGCGCATTTCGCCTGCGCGGCGGCCCTGGTGCTGCCGGCCGGTCGCGAGCATGTCAGCGAGGGCATCGTGTCGCGGCACGGCTGATCCGCGAGCCGCGCGGGCGAGAACGGGTTCGGCTACGACCCGATCTTCGTGCCGGATGCGTCGACTGACGACGGCGCGAGATGAACTCGGCGGACAAGGACGCGATCAGCCACCGCGGCCGGGCGCTGCGGGCGCTCGCCCCGGTGATCGCCGCGCTGGTGGGCAGCTAGCCGATCGGCGGCTAATCCGAACTGCCGGACCCGGACGAGCTGCTGGACGCGCCGTTGCCGAACAGGTCGCTCGGCATCGTCATGACCTGGCTGGCGGGCGGCACGGTCACGTGGACCGGCTGGTTGATCGCGGTGACGGTCAGGTTGGTCACCACGGACTGCCCGGCTATCTTCTCGGTCTCGATGAGCTTCCTGGTATGGTGCTGCCCGTCGATCCAGACGGTGAACCGCACCGGGCCCTGCAGCAGCTTCAGCTCCGGGCCCATCAGCTTGCGCAAGCTGGCCGGCAGCGCGGCGCTCGCCGCCGACGGCGTGAAGGTGCCGGTGTAGCGGGTGGTCCGGACCCCGTCGATCGTCTGCGTTCCGGTCGCGCGCACGTTCTTGGACGCCGTGAACAGCCGGGTCAGGTTCTGCGCGTTGCTGTTCTGGATGCCTTGTATCAGCTGGCCGACCTGGGATTCAGCCGTCCCCGTCAGCTGCCCGAGCGAGACCTTCAGCCAGGGTTTGCCGGCGTGCCCGGGGATCCCGGTGAGCCCGGGAATCTTGACGTAGATCGCGCCGCCGGTGAGGATCTCGCCGATGGCGATGTCCTGGCCGCTGGCCGCCACCTTGAACTGGGCGTTGGCCAGCAGCGTCGGCTTGAGCTGCAGCTGGATCGTGCCGGACATCGAGCCGCTGGTCGAGCCGCCGACCTGGACGGCCATCTCGGCGGTCTCCGAGTTGATCCGCTGCGAGGCGTCGGCGGCCAGAGTGATGGCCTGCCGGGCGGACAGCGGCTTGGCCGCCGGGCTGACGCCGGCCGCGCCGCAGCCGGCGACTAGGACCAGGGCGGCGCACAGGCCAGCGGGAACGGCCCGCCGCCGGATGGAAACGGCCCGCCGGCCGGAACGATCCCGGCCCCCCGGATGTGGGCCGGTACTCATGGACGAGGAAATCATGGCTCAACGTTAGCCCAATCCGCCATTTCCTTCTTACTGGCTGGGCTCGGCTGGGCGGCTGGTTCAGGCCGGGCGGGGCCGGCCCGGTACGGTTAGGGGCGATTGCCGTCCGCGGAGGGAGCCGACGTGACCGCCAAGCTGGCGCCAGGTGACGCCGCACCTGATTTCACCCTGTCCGACGACAGCGGGCATCAGGTCAGCCTGTCCGCACTGCGCGGACAGCGGGTGATCATCTACTTCTATCCGGCCGCGATGACGCCGGGCTGCACCAAGCAGGCCTGCGACTTCAGGGACAGCAAGTCCGACCTGGCCGACTCGGGATTCACGGTGCTCGGGATATCGCCCGACAGCCCGGCCAAGCTGGCCAAGTTCCGGGAGAAGGAAGGACTGACCTTCCCGCTGCTGTCGGATCCCGATCGCGGCGTGCTGGAGGCCTACGGGGCGTACGGCGAGAAGAAGCTGTACGGGAAGACCACCATCGGCGTGATCAGGTCGACCTTCGTGATCGACGCGGACGGCAAGGTCGAGCGCGCCGCCTACGGGGTCAAGGCCACCGGGCACGTCGCGCGGCTGCGGGCCGAGCTAGGCGTCTGACTAGCTGATAAACAGGGCAGGTCCGGTAACAGGCCCAGGGGTCGTAGCCCAACGGCAGGAGGCACAAGTCTTAGGAACTTGACAGTGTGGGTTCGAATCCCACCGGCCCCACTTTTCGGTCACCAGGATTCGATGATGGCGGGGATCTCGGACAGGCGGCTGATCACCGCGTCCGGCCGCGCGCCGTCGAAGGCGGGCACGTCGCTGTGCGGGATCAGCACCGCGCGCAGGCCGGCGCCTTTGGCCCCGTGCACGTCGTCAAACGGCCGGTCACCGACGAACACGCAGCGAGCCGGATCGGTCATCCCGATGGCGCCCATGGCCGCGCGGAACGCCTCCGGGTGCGGCTTGGTGACCTTGATCTCGCTGGTGTAGACGGCGCCGTCGATCAGGTCCAGCAGGCCGTCGCGGCGGAAAACTTCCTCGTGCCAGGCCCTGGGCCACATGGTGTTCGAGAGCACGCCGACCTTGATGCCCCGGTCATGCAGGCCCTTGATCAGGTCAATGGCCTCGGGGTCGGTGAAGGTGTGCGGCTCCCAGGCGGCTGTGTAGCTGGCCAGCAGCCCGTCGCTGGCGCTCACCCCGGCCAGCGCGAAGACCTCGTCCATCGTGGCGCTGCGCTGGTCCCGCTCGGCGGCCAGCCACAAGTCCTGCTCCGCCGCGCGGATGGCGGCCGCCACGGCGGCGGCGCGGCCGTCAGGAAAGTGCTGTGCGCAGACCTCACGCCACAGCTGCTCATGGTTGACCGAATGCCACGGGGTGAGCGTCCCGCCCCAGTCGAAGATGACCGCGTCTACCGTCACGGACCTGATCTTATGCGGCTGCCTCGCTGGCCTGCGCCGTCGCGCTCGCTATCGGCTCGGCCAGCACAATTCACCGGATAAGCATTGCGCTGAGGACCATCACCGATAAGGCTAGTGGCTCGGCGGCGAGCGCAAGATCGGCTTGGCTTTCATGGCTGCGTCGCCGAAGGTTTGGTCCGTGCCCTTAGGGTCACCCGCTGGTAGGTCCGGCAACGCGGCCGGCGGCGGCAAAGGAGGAGGATCGGATGTCTGAACGGATCAGCGCCCGGCGCCGGATGAGAGTGCGGGTCACCGCCACGGCAGCGAGCGCGGCCGCGGTCACCGCACTGTGCGTCGTCGGGGTCACTAGCCCCGGGCTGGCCGCCGCCCGGCACCCGGCCGCCGCCCGGCTCGATGCCGCCGCGGCCAGCTGTCACCTGGGCAACGGCATCAAGCACGTCGTGCAGATTGGCTTTGACAATGTGCACTTCTTCCGTGACAACCCCAACGTGCCTTCCGACCTCCAGCTGATGCCGAACCTGCTGAACTTCTTCACCAGCAACGGCACCTTCCTGTCCAACAACCACACCCCGCTGATCGCCCACACCGGCGATGACCTGCTGACCACTGCCACTGGCCTGTACGGGGACCGGCATGGCGACGGGATCTCCAACAGCTACCAGAGCTACAACTCCGACGGGACGACCGACCCGGCGACGGTCTTTACCTATTGGCCCGACGCCATCTTCGATACCTCGAAGACAGGGCCGAATTCCGGCCATGACACCAACCCCAACCTGGTGTATTCGGCGACGCCCCCGGCGACATCGAACCCGCCCGCCACGCCGGACACCACCGCTCCGGCCCCCTGGGTGCCGTTCACCCGGGCCGGCTGCAACGTCGGCGAGGTCGCCACGGTGAACCAGGAGCTGGAGAACCCCAACCCGGACATCGCTGACGCGTTCGGGGCCAGCTCACCGGAGGCTCAGCAGCTAGCTGCCGATCCGGACTCGTTCAAGGACCAGGAAACGGCCGACTACGTCGGCATCGCGGTGCACTGCGGCCAGGGCCAGGACGCCAGTTTCTGCGCCAACGCACAGGCGGTCAAGTTCGGTCAGACCACGCCCTCGCCCACCGCAGTGTCCGACGTGCTGCCTGACGAGCCCGGCGGCTACGCCGGGTTCCAGGCCCTGTTCGGCCACAAGTACGTCGCGCCGCAGCTGGGCGCCGGCACCCCGAACCTGACCCGCGACGGCTCCCAGGTGACCAACGCGGCGGGCAACCTGGTCGACCTGAACGGCAACCAGATCAACGGCGCCTTCCTCAGCAACGTGGCTGGATTCCCGGGATACTCCAGCATCAATGCCTCGCAGGCCCTGGCCTACGGAGCGGACATGCTGGAGAGCGGCGTGCCCGTGGTCAACATGTATATCTCTGACCTGCACGGCAGCGAGAGCATCCCCGGCCTGACCGCGCAGGGCGAGCCGTGCTTCCATGCCCCGGCCGCACTGGGCAGCGGCAGCGCCTGCTATATCGCCCAGGCGCAGTACTACAACCAGGCATTCGGGACCTTCTTCCAGCGGCTGGCCGCAGCCGGAATCACCCCGAGTAACACCCTGTTCGTCCTCAGTTCCGATGAGGGCGACCACGAGGCGGGCGCCAACGTCGGCCGCGCGATCCAGCCCACTCCGGCCAATTGCGACGGCGCGACGGTCAGCGGCACCTCGGTGACCCCGGACGTGCTGTGCACCTACCCGGCCGGCTCGTTCGGCGAGCTGGCCGGCAACATCACCGGGCTGCTGGCCACCCAGGAGAACGACACCACCGCGTTCGGGCTGGAAGCCGACACGGCACCGGAGTTCTACCTGCAGGGTAATCCGGGGCCAGATACTCCGGGGGTCCGCAGCTTCGAGCACGATGTGGCCGGGCTCACCGCGGCGAATCCGTATACCGGCACGACCCAGCCGATCACCAACTACCTGGCTGATCCGACCGAAGAGGCCATCTTGCACTTCGTCAACGCCGATCCGGCCCGGACGCCGACGCTGGCCATGTTCGCCCGGCCCGACTATTTCCTGAGCACCGGGAGCCCGACTTGCGGCGGCGGCCCGTGCGTTACGCAGACCACCGGCTTCGCCTGGGATCACGGTGACTACGCGGCCGAGATCGACACCAACTACCTGGGCCTGGTCGGCCCGGGGGTCAGGCAGCTGGGCCTGGACGGCTCGGACTCGGCCGACGGGCCGAGCTCGGCCGGCCCGGACAGCGGCCAGATCACGGTGCCGGACGAGAACACCAAGGGCCCGTGGGTAGACGAGTCGGACATCCGGCCGACGGTCATGTACCTGACCGGCTTGCGGGATGACTATGAGCACGACGGCCGGGTGATCACCCAGGTGCTCAGCCACCCGAACGCGGCCCTGGCCGCGCCGGGCGTGACCGCGCTGGGAGCCTGCTACAAGCAGCTCAACTCCAGCGTGGGCGAATTCGGGACCGACACGCTCGAAGCCTCGACCAAGGCGATCGAGAGCACCAGTCCCGGTGATGCCACTTACCTGACGGTCGATCACGTGCTCCGTCAGCTCGAAGTGACCAGGGACAAGCTCGCCCTGCAGATCAAGGGCGAGCTGGAGGCAGCCGCGTTCGGCAACACCCCGATCCACCAGGTGCTGCCGCAGATCGTGCGCTGCCAGCTGATCATCGCGGGCGCTCGGGCGCTGGACGCAACCAGCTAGCCAGCGCGCGCTAACCAGGCGGCGGGAGCCCGGCAGCCAGCCGGGTCCCGCCGCCTGGCGTTCCGGGCCGGTCCGGGCTTTGCCGTTACCCGCGGCCGATTTCCAGGCCGGCGGCACGCGCCCGGCGGTCGCCTGGAAGACTGAGACAACTCAGGGGCGCCAGGCAGAAGGGGAGCAAGCCGATGGCCGATGCGGACCGCGCAGTCGAGGTGCGGGGCACCGTCACCGTCCATCCCGACGGGACCGCCAACGATCCGGACGCGCTCGTCGCGGACATCGAGCAGACCCGGCAGGAGCTGGCCGCCGCCATCGACATGCTCGCCGAGCGGGTCAGCCCGGCGAATGCCGCCCGCCGGCTGCGTGAGCGCGCGCTGGAGCAGGCCGCCCGGCCCGAGGTTCGGCTGGGGGCGCTGGCCGCCGGGCTGGCCATCGGCGGGCTGGTCGTGCTGCGGATCTGGGGCCGTCGCCGGAAGTAGCCCGGCGGCGCGATCCGGCGCGGCCGGCCCGCGATCCGGCGGCCGGCCCGCCGGGAGTCACACGAACGCCTGGCCCTCGCCCCGGTACGTCGGGGCGGTGGCCACCACCGCGTCCCCGTCGATCAGGTGCAGCTCGTTGAACCGTTCGCACAGTTCGCCCGCTTTCGCGTGCCTGAACCAGACCCGGTCGCCGATCCTGAGGCCGTCAGCGGCGGCGCCCAGCAGCGGCGTCTGCACCTCCCCGGCCCCTTCCTGGCCGTCCAGCCGCAGGCCCGAGGGCAGTGACGGCCGGGGCAGCCGGGCCCGGTCGGCCGGGCCCGAGGCCAGATAGCCGCCGCCGAGCGCGGTCACCACGCCCGGGGCGGGCCTGCGCACCACCGGCAGCGCGAACCAGGCGGCGGGCCGCCCGGTGAAGCTCCGGTAGCTGTCGAACAAATGCGACTGGAACAGGCCTGATCCGGCACCGATCTCGGTCACCGCGTCCTCGGCCGTGGTCTTCTCCAGCGAGCCCGTGCCCCCGCCGTTGACGAACTCCAGCGGGGCGACGGCGCGGACCGCGGCGACGATCGCGGCCCGCCGGGGGGCCAGCTCGGCCCCGGACCGCCGCTGCAGATACCGGATGGCCAGGGCGCGCAGCGGCCGCCCGGCCGGGTTGTCGCCCACTCCGGCGATCTGCGCCTCGTAGGCCAGCAGGCCAGCCAGCCGGAACCCGGGCCGGGCCATGATGGCCCGGGCCAGGGCGGCGGCCGCCGCGGGCGTTCGGACCGGGGAGCGGCGGGCCCCGGCGCGCAGGGCGCCGCCCAGCGCGACATAGCCGGCATCGATATCGATGGCGACCCGCACCGGGTGCGGGTCGGCGATCGCGGACGCGGCCTTCTCGATCAGGTCCAGGTGCTCGGGGCAGTCGACCATCACGGTGATGGCGGCGGCGGCCGCCGGGTCGCCCGCCAGCCGGGCCAGCGCGGCCCGGTCGGCGGTCGGGTAAGCCACGACGATGTCAGCGCTGGTGCCGAGGCGGGCCAGCCAGAGCGCCTCGGGCAGGGTGAAGGCCAGGATGCCGCGGAAGCCCGCCAGCGTCAGGGCCAGCTCGATCAGCGGGCGGCAGCGCACGGACTTGCTGGCCAGCCTGATCGGCTTGCCCGCCGCCCGCCGGGCCATGGCGGCCGCGTTGGCGCGCAGGGCACCGAGATCGACCACCGCGAACGGCGGTTCGAGGTGCGCGGTCGCGCCGTCGTAGCGGCACAGGTCGCTGGCAGCCTCCGGCATGGCGGTCCTAGGTCGCGTCCTTGGTCAGCTGCTCGTACTCGGCCGCGGACAGCAGCCCGGCCGGCGGCCCGGGGCTATCCAGCGTCACCTTGAACAGCCAGCCGGCCCCGTACGGGTCGGTGTTGACCAGCCCGGGGTTGTCATCGATGTCGCCGTTGACCTCGGCCACCTCGCCGTTGACGGGGGCGTACAGGTCGCTGACCGACTTGGTGGACTCGACCTCGCCGCACGGCTCGCCCGCGATCACCTTGGTCCCGGTGGCGGGCACGGACACGTACACGACGTCGCCCAGCGCCTGCTGGGCGTGGTCAGTGATGCCCACGGTCGCTGAGGTGCCGTCAATGGCCACCCATTCGTGCTCCTGGGTGTAGCTGAGGTGGTCGGGAACGGTCATGGTGAGCCTCTCTAGAGCGAGCCAGTCCAGGCCGGCCGGTCAGGCCGGACGGCGGTAGAACGGCAGCTGAACCAGCTCGGCGGGCTCGGCGTTGCCGCGGATGTCGACGGTGAGGCTGGCCGGGCCGTCGGTCCCGGTGGGGCTGCCGCCGGTGGTGCTGGCGGCCGCCGCCTGGGCGACCTGCGGCCCGACGTAGGCCATGGCGATCGGCCGGCCCAGCGTCGGGGACGGCGCCCCGCTGGTCACCGTGCCCGCCCGGGTGCCATTCCAGAGCACGCCGTAGCCGTGCCTGGGCACCCGGCGGGTCTGCCCGGCCAGGCCGACCAGGACCCGCTGCGGCGCGGCCTGGGCCCGCTCGGCCAGGGCTGCCCGGCCCACGAAGTCATCGGGCTTGTCCAGCTTCACCACCCGGCCAAGGCCCGCGTCGTATGGCGTCACATCCGGGCCGAGCTCGTTGCCGTACAGCGGCATCCCGGCCTCCAGCCGGAGCGTGTCCCTGGCGGCCAGCCCGGCGGGGACCAGCCCGGCCGGGTCGCCGCTGTCGGCTAGCGCGGTCCAGATCGGCTCGGCCGCCTCGGGACGGCTGTAGATCTCGAAGCCGTCCTCGCCGGTGTAGCCGGTCCTGGCCAGCAGCACCTGGTGGCCGGCCACGGTGGCCGGGTAGCTGGCGTAATACCGCAGCTGCACCAGGTCGGCTGAGGTGAACGGGGCCAGGAGCGCGGCGGCCCGCGGGCCCTGGATCGCGATCAGGGCGTACTCGGAGGTCGCGTCGGTCACGTCGGTGTCCCGGCCGCTGGCCCGCTCGGCCAGCGCCGCGTACACGGCGGCGGTATTGGCCGCGTTGGCCACCACCAGGAACTCGTCGGGGGCCAGCCGGTAGATGATCAGGTCGTCGATGATCCCGCCGTCCGGGGCGCAGATCATCGTGTAGCGGGCCCGGCCCGGCGCCAGCGCCGACGGCTGGCCGACCACGGCGTAATCCAGGGCCGCGGCGGCGTCCAGCCCGTGCAGCCTGATCTCGCCCATGTGCGACAAGTCGAACAGGCCCGCGGCGGTCCTGACCGCCTGGTGCTCGGCGGTCTCGCTGGAGTACCGCAACGGCATCAGCCAGCCGGCGAAACCGGTCAGCGTGGCGCCCAGTTCCTGGTGCAGCGCGGTGAGCGGGGTGGACCGCAGCTGCGCGGAATGCGGGTCTGTCATCTACGGCACACTCCAGAGCCGAGCCGGAAACCTGCCGCGGCTAGCCTACCGGCCGGCCTAGCCGACTGACCGCCGCCCGGCGGCGGTCCTGGCCAGCCAGCCGAGCACCTCGTCGATGACCGGCGCGGCCCGGCTGCGCTCGGCGATCCGCCGCGCCGAGCGCCGGTACGACGGCTCGGTCATGATCGTCTCGATGCCGGCCCTGATCTTCAGGCTGACCGCCTCGCTGGCCTGCGGGCCCGGGCCGGGGCGGGCGTCCGGACTGACCTGCGGGCCGGGTCCAGGCGGGAGCCTGGGCGCGCCGGGATCGATCACGATTCCCGCGCCGGCACTGGTCACGAGCCTCGCGTTCAAGGCCTGGTCGGCCATGATCGGGACGAACACGACGGGCAGTCCGAACCCGAGCGCGCCGAACGTGGTCCCGGCCCCGCCGTGGCAGATGACCAGCGCGGCCTGGCCCAGCACCTGGTCCTGGTCCACCCACGCTTCGGCGTGCACGTTCGGCGGCAGCGGGCCCAGGTCGGCCGGATCGGGGGTCCGGCCGGTGCTGAGCAGCACCCGCAGCGGGAAGGCCGGCCACGGCCTCGATGGCCGCCTGGTACGCCGCCGCGGTCTTGGCCCGGGCCTGGTCCTGGGCCAGCCGCCCGGTGACGCTGCCGAAGGAGAGGTAGGCCAGCGGGTCGCCGCTGCCGCCCCACCAGTCCGGCAGCGGCGCCAGGGACACTCCAGCGTTCTCCCGGTACCTGAAGGTGGCGGAAAACGGGGACGGATCCAGTGCCACCGGGATCCTGGTCAGGTACGGCGAGGTGCGCAGCAGCCCGGTGAGCTGGCGGCTGTAGTGCTCCAGCGCGGGCGTGACCAGCCCGAGCGCCGACGACTCGACTTCGGCCAGGCCGATCGCGACCTGCGCGTGCGGCAGCCCGCAGCGGCCCGCGGCGATGACCGAGGCGTACTCGCAGGGTTCATGCAGGACCAGGTCGGGCTGCCACTTGCGGCAGGCGGACTCGACCGCGGGCAGCATCGCGGCGGTACAGAGCCGGCCGAAGAACTCCCGGTTCATCAGCGCCGTGGCCTCGGTGCGGGAGGCGTTGCGCACCCGCTGCCCGATCGCGGCCAGATCCGGCGCGGGCGGATCGGCGCCGATCTGGACCTGGCAACCGGTGCCTGCGGCCAGGTCGGCCAAAGCCGGCGGGACGACGAAGAGCACGTCGTCTCCGCGCCGGGCTGCCGCCTGGGCGACCGGCGCCAGCGGGCCGAAATGTCCCGCCCCGGCGGTCGAGGTGACCAAGATTCGCACAGCCCCAACCTAGCCGGGGGAGTTGCGGGCGGGTCAGTTGTGGTAAGCGTGGGACATGGACCTACTGAGCGAGGAAGAGATCAGTGCTCGGCTCAGCGCCGTTCCCGGCTGGGGGCGCGAGGGTAACAGCATCAGCTCCGTGATCACCAGGGAAGACTTCCGCGACGCGATGCTCTTCGTCGGTGCGGTGGCCTTCCAGGCCGAGGCGGCCAACCACCATCCGGACATCGCGATCTCGTGGAACAAGGTGACATTCACCTTGTCGACCCACTCGGCCGGCGGCCTGACCGCAGCCGACTTCGCGCTGGCCGGGCGGATCAGCGCGCTCGCTAACGGAGAGTAGCTAGCCGGCTCGCGGGCGGGCCCTCGCCCGTGAACGGCGCCACGCCCCCGGGTGGCGCCGTCCACAGGACGAAGGTCCCCTCCGCTCGCCGCGACTCTCGTCGATGCGCGACCAGATCCGGGCAATCCGCCCGGACGGCACGCAAAGGACGATTCCGCCGGGAAACTGCCCCGACGAGAGTCCCCCTCTGCGGCTAACGGTCCCCCGTGCCCCGCGGCGCTTCCCCCCAGCCCGGTTCGACCGAGCCCTTGGAGCGCTGCGTGGGGTTCTAGTTATACACGGTGTGCCGTAGCGACTACTGCTCGTTACAAGATTGAGGTTACCCAGAGTGGCGGCCCGGCTGCAAAAGGCTCGAGGACCGGGATGCTGGGACGGTTTGACCGGGCTAGGCAGAGAACCGGGCTAGGCAGAGAAACTGCAGGGCAGATGCTTGATCCCGTTGATGAAGCTTGACAGCAGCCGGTCCGGCTCTCCCGCGGCGTGGATGTCGGGCACCTTCGTCATCAGCTCGCGCAAGATCGCGGTGATCTCCCGGCGGGCCAGGTGCGCGCCCAGGCAGAAATGCGGGCCGGCCGCGCCGAAGCCGACATGCGGGTTGGGCGAGCGGGTGATATCGAAGCGGGCCGGGTCGTCGAAGACGGCCTCATCCCGGTTGGCCGCCCAGTAGAGCAGCAGGAACTTGTCCCCGCTGTGGTAGGAGTTCCCGTTGAGGTCGCAGTCGGCGGTGGCGGTGCGCCGCATCCAGATAACCGGCGAGGAGTACCTGACGATCTCCTCCACCGCGCCGGCGATCCGCCCCTCGAAGTCGGCCAGCAGCAGCTCGCGCTGCTCAGGGAAATCGGTAAGCAGCATGAGGGCATGCGATATCGCGGTCCTGGTGGTCTCGTTCCCGGCGACCACCAGCAGGATGAAGAACGAGGCCAGCTCGGTCGGGGTGAGCTGCTCCCCGTCGATGTTGGCCGTGGCCAGGGCCGTGGTCAGGTCGTCAGCGGGATCCTGCTGGCGCTGGGCGGCCAGATCGGTCACCAGGGCGGCCAGGTCCTGGCCGGCCGTCAGGATCTGGGTGACGGCCTCGTCCAGGTCGGCGCTGATGAACTCAGGGTCGGCGCCGGACAGGATGATGTTGGTGTTCTTGAGCACCATCGCGTAGTGCTCGTCGCCGATGCCCATCATGTCGCAGATGATCTTCAACGGCAGCCGGGCCGAGACGTGCTGGACGAAGTCGCACGGGCCGGCGGCCACCAGGTCCGCCACGATCCGGGCGGCGGCCAGCTGCACGTCCTGCTCGAACTTCTTGATCATCTTCGGGGTGAAGGCGCGGGAGACGATCCGGCGCAGCCGGGCGTGCCGGGGATCGTCCATGTTGATCATCGAGCCGAAGTACTCGTTGAACTCGGCCGGCAGATCCTGGATGCTGGTGGCTCCGCTGGCCGAGGAGAACAATTCGGGGTTCCGGCTCGCGGTCTCGACGTCGGCGTGCCGGACCAGGGCGTAGTAGCCGGGACCGGTTCCGAACGGGGACTCGGGCTCGGCGAAGAAGGCCGGCCGGGGCTGCGCCCGGAGCCTGGCGAAGGCGGCGTGCCGGTCGGCCAGCGGGAACTCCCAGAACTCGGTCTGTGACAGGTCGATGTCAGCGACCGGCCCAGCCGGTTCTGGTGTGCTCACGGCGGCCATCCTCCGGATAGAACTCCATTCGGTTTCCATGGTGACAGAACGGCCCGGCTGTCGGCCAGCCAGCCGGTGCGGCGGAAATCGGGGTGGTGCGGCGTCAGGGGCTGTCCTTCGCCGGGCGGCTGCGGGGCGGCTTGCCGGCGGGCGGGCTGGCCCGGCCGGTGCTGGTGCTGGCCGCTTCCAGGCCGGCCCCGGCGGACGGGGGGGGGGGGCGGCTGGCGCGGGCCGGGCCGGGCGGGCTGGCGCGAACGGGCGGGCTGGTCGGCTCGGGCGGGCTGGTCGGCTCGGGCGGATTGGCCGGACCGGGCGGCCGGGATGGTACGGGCGGCCGGGATAGTCCGCTGCTGGGGCCGGTCCGGCTCGGGGCAGCCGGTCAGGACCGCGACCGCGACCGGAGGCCGGACGTCAGCGAGCTGGACCACCGCGCAGGCCAGGACGGCTCCCGGCGCGCGCAGCAGCGTCCAGCCGTCGTGCGCCGCGATGTCCGCCACCTCGATCGCGGTGGCGGTGGCCCCGGCGGCGGCCAGGCAGCCCGCCACCGCGGTGAGCCGGGCGGCCAGCACCGCGGCGGGCTCGTCGAACCGGTCGCGCAGGTCGTCCCGGATTCCGGCCAGGCCCGGCTGGTTCTGGCCCGGCATGTCCGGGCCCGGCTGGCTCTGGCCCGGCTGATTCTGGCCCGGCTGGTCCGGGGCTGGCTGGTCCGGGGCTGGCTGGTCCGGGGCTGGCTCCTCGGCCGCGGCCCAGCGGCAGGCCACCTGGTCCGGGGCCGAGGCGATCAGTTCCAGTCCGGCCAGCGCGCCACTGCCCGGCGCGGTGCAGATCGCGAGCCCGGCCTGGTTCGCCGGGCCCGCCTCGGCCGCGACCGGGCTCGCCTGTTGCCCGGCCGGGCTCGCCTGTTGCCCGGCCGGCCTCGCCTGTTGCCCGGCTGGGCCGGTCGTTTGCCCGGCTGGGCCGGTCGTTTCCCTGGCGTCCGCCTTGCCCTGTCCCGAGCCAGCTTTTCGCCCGGCGGAGCCAGCCCTTCGGCCTATCCCGGCGGGGTCGGCCTTTCCCCTGGCGGGGTCGGCCTTTCCTCCGGCGGGGTCGGCCTTTCCCCGGTGGGGTCGGCCTTTCTCCGGCGGCGCCGGGGGCGGGCCTCTTGGCGGGGGCGAGCCCGTCGTCGGCGGCCAGCGCGGGCCGGGGCACTACCGCGCCCGTGGCCCCCGGCCCGGCCACGTCAGCGGGCTGGCTGGGCTGAACCGCGATCCGCAGTTCCGGATGCAGGCCAAGGGCCACCGCGACGTGCTCCAGGTAGGCCGCCAGCAGCGTCGACGGCCAAGGATCGCGGTGCGGTAACGGGCCGGTGTCCCGCAGCCGCAACCCGCGCCAGCTGATCAGCGCCTGGCCCGCGGAATCAACCGCCTCGACGTCCCACACGTACTCGCCCTGGCCGGCCGCGGCCGCGCTGGCTTCGGGGCTGCGCCCCTGCCGGGGGACCACCATCCGGCCCTGCGCCGGGGCCGCGGCCTGCTGAGCCCGGACCGCCCGCACGTCGACCGCCCCGGCCACCGCCAGGCCGCTGAACGTGACGCTGTCGCAGCCCGCCAGCTGCAGCCTGCGGTGCGGCACGCAAGCTTGCAGCACATGCCAGGTCGCGTCGGTCAGGCCGGGGCTGCCCAGGACCAGCCGCTCGTCGGGTTCGTCGCCGACGCGGCCGAACCATGGTAGGTCGTCGCCCCCGCGGACCAGCGCCCGGCAGGACCGCGTGGTGACTTCGGGCAGCAGGGCCGCCCGCCGGAACCGGCCGGACTGGAAGCAGATCGGCCCGTAAAGCTCGGTGCCGTCCACGATCGCGGCGTCACTGGCGGCCATCTCGTCCAGCTCGGGCAGCGCGGTGGCCACCGGGGCCTGGCCCGCGGCGGGCGCGGCAGGCTCGTAGCTGAACACCGCCCGCACGTGGTCGACCGCGAAACTGGTCTCAGCGCAGCGCAGGACCACCGTGACCGTTTCCTCGTCGCGCAGCGCGCAGATCCGGATCACCGCACTGGCCCCGCGCCGGCCCGCCGAGATGACAACCGGCGAGTCGATCGACACCCCGATCGCGCGCCGCACCGGCCGGCCAGCCAGCACCGATGCCGCCTGGGCCATGGCCTCAAGCGCCATCGCGGCGGGGAGTACGGCCATCCCGTCGAGCTGGTAGTCGGCCAGGTACGGGTCGGTCCGGGCGGAAAGCTGCGCCTCGCAGACCAGTTCCACGCCCGGGTAGTGCATCCGCACCGCCTGGATGAACCGGCCGCCCGGCGGGACCGCTTCAGCTTGCCCGGCTTCCGCGGGCCCGGCCTGGGCCTGGGCCGGGGCCTGGGCCGGGGCCGGGGCCTGGGCCTGGGCCAGCGAGCCGATCCGGCTGTGCACCGCCGCGCTAGCCGGGAACCCGGGCGTGGTCAGCATCTTCAGCAGCAGCCGCGAGCCCTCGTTGACCTCGATGGCCTGCACGCCCGCCCGGGCCATCCGGTCGGCCAGGCCAGGGCGCCGGGACTGAACCGGGCCAGTCCACGACGGCCAGTCGACGTGCAGCGACCGGCAGCCGGAAATGGTCTGGGCGGCGCGTTCGGCCTGGCTGGCCAGTGAGCCGCTGGCCAGGGCGAGCAGGCCGGCCCGGGCCAGTCCGTACCGGCTGGCGATGGAACCGAACGTCACGATCAGCGCGAGCCGGTCCCGCCTGATCGCCCCGAGCAGCTGGTTCAGGCCGGCGGTCTGCGCGGCGACGTTGGCGCGCAGACCCGTCTCGGTGAGGCCGACCAGCGGGCGCAGCGCGCCTGGCTCGGCCGCGTGCACGACCGCGGTTACCAGCCCGAGCTTGCGCTCGATCCGCTGGACCGCCGCGGCCACTTCAGCCCCGCTGGCCATGTCGACGATCTCGGAACTGACCCGCGCTCCGACCGAGCGCAGCTGCTCCAGCCCGGCGACCACCTCGCCGTCTCCGGCCGGGTCCTCCCGCCCGACCACCGCGATCGCGGCGCCGCAGCAGGCCAGCACCTGGGCCAGGGCCAGCCCGGCCCCGCCGGCCGCCCGGTTCACCAGGACCACGTCGGCCGGCCCGAGCGGGAACAGGCCATGGCCCGGGGCCGGCACCGGGACTAGGCGGGGCTCGTGCGGCTGCCCGGTCACGTCGATGACCAGTTCGCGGAACCGGCCCGGCTCGGTCGCCGCAAAACGCCGCGCGGCCCGGATCCCGCCCGCGCTGTCAGGCACCCGCAGCACCGTGATGCCCAGGCCCGGGTGCTCGGCGTGCAGGCTCGCGAAGAACCCGGTGAACCCCGGCCCGTGCGTGATCACGACCAGCTGACCGACCTTGATGGCGTCCTGCGCGGCCAGCAGCGCACTGACGCAGCTGGCCGGATCCGTCGGGTCCGCGACGACCGCGAGCACCCGGTCGGCGCCGGGATCTTCGTGGAAGACCGCAAAAACCGCCGCCTTTAACGCATCACGCGTGCTGGCCCTGACCCGCCACCGCTGACCGCCGCCGGGCTCGGCCTGCGGCCATGGCAGCGGACTGAGCTGCTCAGCGAAGCAGCGCACCCAGGGCTCGACCCCGGGGATCGGCTCGGGGGCCTCGCTCGCCTCGGCCCGCCCGCTCCGTGGCCGGCCGCCCAGGATCTCGGCGGGCAGGTAAGAAGTCAGCCCCGACGGCCCCGTCGGCTGGACGGCGGCGGGCTGGACGGCGGCGGGCTGGACGGCAGTGGGCTGGACGCCGGCGGGCTGGACGGCAGCGGGCTGGACGCCGACGGGCTGGACGGCGGGTGTCCTGACTGCCAAGTCGGCTGGCCGCTGGCCGCCGGACTCTGAACTGGCCCGCGGCCCGGTGCTGGCCCCGGGCGTCGTCCTGCTGGCGGGCGCGCTGGCGGGGCCCGTGGTGTTGCGGCTGGGCGTAGTGCTGGGCGTGGCGGCATCCGCGGGGGCGGCGGTGTGACCCGATGGCCGGGCCGGGCCGGGCGGCCGGCCCGGCATCGCCTGGCACGGATTGGTGATGAAGACCTGGTCCCGCCAGATGTCGATCGCCCGGGACGGCTGCCCGGCGCACAGCGCCTCGGGATGGCCCAGCGCGCCCACGGCGAACAGCGCCGCGACCGACCGGGCGGCATCCTTGCCCGTCCCGCTGCCCGCGCCCAGGCTGACGGCGTGGACCCGGCTCGCGGCCATGGCCGCCTCGGCCGTAGCCCGGCCCGGGCCGGTCTCCAGGAACAGGCTGGCCCCGATCGCGCCCGCCCGCAACGCCGGGCCCAGCTCATCGGGCGGGTCGAGCTGAGCGCACAGCACCTCGGTCACGTCCAGCACGGTGGTCAGCTCGCGTCCGGTCGAGGCGGCGATCAGCCGGCGCCGCGGCGGGACCAGCTTCAGCATGGCCGCCGCGGTCCTGAGCCGGGCGGCCCGCTCGGCCGGGCCGGAGTGCTGCGCCTGCGCGGTGGCCAGGATCTCGGCCAGCTGACCGGCCAGCGCGGTGGCGTCTGACTCGGTGATGCACCCGGCCCAGGCCAGCCCGGCCAGCTCGCCCAGGCCCTGGCCGACCGCCGCGGTGGCCTGCACCTTGAACAGCTGCAGCCAGCTGAGCCCGGCCAAGCAGGCCAGCACCGTGTCGGCCGCGCGCTCCTGGGGGTTCCCCAGGTGGCCCGACAGCAGCAGCGTGACCCGGCCGTCCGCGTTGTCGGCCGCGTAGATTCCCGGCCGGATGGCCAGCAGTCCATCGGCCAGCCGGGGAAGTAAGGTCATCCCGTCCCGGGCCAGCCGGGCCAGCTGCTCCTGCCGCGAGGCCACGATGGCCATCCGCACCGGCCCCTGGTCGCGGGCTTCTCGCGCCAGCTGGCAGGCCAGATCGCGCATCTCGCTGTCGGCCAGCCACGGCGCCACCTGAGCCACCCGGGCCAGGATCTGCATCAGGGCGGAGCGGTCGGGGGCATGCAGCAGGTAGGCGGCGGCTCGGGACTGCCCGCCGGCCTGGAACCAGTCGTGCGCCAGGTCGGCGCCCGGTTCGACCCAGTCCGTGAGCCCGGACTCCGCGGCCCGGCCCGGTCGGCCCCGGTGGCCAGATCTGGCGGCCCAGCCCCCGGCGGCCCGGCCCGGCCCGGCGGCCCGGCCCCCGGCGCCCCGGCCACCGGCGTCCTGGCCTGACCCGGCGGCCCGGCCCGGCTCCGCTTTGCGGCCCGGCTCGGCTGTCTGGCCCGGCTCGGCGACCTGACCTGACCTGGCCTCCCGGCCTGACCCTGCGGCCTGATCTGGCCTGGCTACTTGGCCTGACCCTGCTGCCTGGTCCGGTCCGGCCGCGGCCGCTTCGCCGCGTGGCCCGGTCCGGCCGGCTGGCCTGGCCTTGTGGCGGCCCCGGTCCGGCTGGCCGCGCAGCACCAGATGCGCGTTGCCGCCGCCGGTGCCCATCGCGCTGACCCCCGCGATCCTGATCCCGTCAGGAAAGGCGACGGGCGCGGTCGGCAGCCACAGCCCGGTCTCGTCGCCGCGCAGCAGCGGATGCGGGGTCCGCAGGCCGGTGGTCGGGGGGATCAGCCCGGTGCTCAGGGCCAGCACGGTCTTGATCAGTCCGGCCGAGCCCGCCGCGGCCTTGGTGTGCCCGATGTTGGCCTTGACCGAGCCGAGCGCGGCGCGCTGGCGGGCCCCGGCCCGCAGTTCGGTGAGCGCGCTGAGTTCCGCCGCGTCGCCGGCCTGGGTACCGGTACCGTGCCCCTCGATCAGCTGGACGTCGGCCGGGTCGATCCCGGCCCGCTGGTAGGCCCGCCGCAGCGCGAGCAGATGGCTGGCCGCATCGGCCTCAGCCGGGCCGGCCTGGCCCGCCGAGGAGACCCCCCAGCCGGCGATCTCCGCGTAGACCGGCACGCCGCTCTTGCGCGCGTCGCCCGCTCGCATCAGGACCAGCACGCCGCAGCCCTCGCCGGGCAGGAATCCGGTCGGATCCTCGTCGTAGACGCGGACATCGCCGCTGGCCAGCGCGCCCGTCTTGGCTAGCCCGACCAGCTCGACCGGATCCAGGCTCAGATCCACCCCGCCGGCCAGCGCCACGTCCAGGTCGCCGCTGGCCAGCGCCGAGCACCCGGCCGCCACCGCGAGCAGCGAGGACGCCGATGATCCGTCCACCGCGAAGCTGCCGCCCCGGAACCCGAAGTAGCTGCAGATCCGGGCCGCGATCGTGGCCGGGGCGGCGCCGGCCAGCGTCTCGTCGGAGATGGCGGGGAACGGCGCCAGATAGCGGGCCGCGGCGAGCCTGATCACCTGCGCGGCCCGGTCCCTGGGGATGCCGGTCCTGGCCATCGCCTCGGTCAGCACTCTCCGCACGTAGGGCCAGCGCAGCCGCAGCGCCGCGGCCCGGGACGAGTCGCCGGTCAGGGTGTTGCCCATGATGACGCCGGTGCGCTGCGCGGCCAGCCCGCTGCCGCCGGGGAAGCCCGCCGCGGCCAGCGCCCGGGCCGCGGTCTCCAGCGCCAGCCAGTGCGCCGGGTCCGCCGCCCGGTACACCGGCTCGGGAATGTTGAACGCCCGCCAGTCGAATCGCCAGCCTTCGAGCAGCGCGGCCCGGGTGCTGTACGTCGCGTCGGGGGTGGCTGGATCAGCGCTGTAGTAGTCGAGCAGGTCGATCCGGCACGGCGGGAGCCGCCGGAAGGCCCGCCGCCCGGTCAGGACCACGTCAAGCAGCCCGGCCGGGTCGTCGGCGTCGGGGAAGCGGCAGCCCATGCCGACCACCGCGATGGGCCCGTCCGGGGTGGCCGGCCCGCTGATCTCCGCGCGGGCCCGGCCCGGCTGCGGCACTGGATTTTCAGCCCTATTTCCCAGTTCCAGGGAAATAGGGCCGCGCTCTGGCTGTCGAGTATCCAGAAAGTGCCGAACTGGGCGCAGTAATTGCGCGCGTGATCGTATATCCATTGCTCCCCCGAAAGTGGCCTAAATTCCCCGTGGGCCCGCCCACCCGTCAACGCCGTACGCAGGTCAGGCTACATGCGACTGTCCTGCGCGCAGCCACGCACAACGCTACGGATGAGTGACAAGACATTATTGGTGGTCCGCCTGCCGGTCAAGGCGGAATGCGAGAGCGGCCCGCTTCCGAGGTGGGCTTAATTCTTCAATCAGGTGCTATCTTTCGGGTAAGCCAAGGCTTAGGACGGAGAAGGCGATGAATTCAGCGTTTGACCGGTCCTGCGCGAGAGCGGGCGGCTGCCTCGGCTCGTCCGCTATGCCGCCCGCAGTCTGCTTCATGCGCTACCCTGAGCCCATGCGTGCCGTCCGGCTGCTTCTTACCTAGCCGCGCCGACTGACTTGTCGTAGGTGCGGCTGCCCCTCGTGAGCGAGGGGCATTTTGCTTGGCAGCCGAACCCGGCCCCCGAGCCGGACCGAATCAATCGCGAGGAAACCATGACAGCCGCCGAGAACGCGGACCGGACCCAGCACTACGACCCGCGTGCGGTCCAGGAGAAGTGGCAAGAGCGCTGGGCCGCGATGGACCTGTTCCGGGCCAGCGACGATCCGGCGGATGACCGGCCGCGCACCTACGTGCTCGACATGTTTCCCTACCCTTCGGGTGACCTGCACATGGGGCACGCCGAGGCGTACGCGATCGGTGACGCGGTCGCGCGGTACTTCTTCCAGCGCGGGCACAACGTGCTGCACCCGATCGGCTGGGACGCGTTCGGCCTGCCCGCTGAGAACGCGGCGATCAGGAACAACTCCCACCCGGCCGACTGGACGTACGCCAACATCGAGACCCAGGCGGCCTCGTTTCGCCGCTACGGGGTCTCTTTCGACTGGTCCCGCCGGTTTCACACCTGCGACCCCGAGTACTACCGCTGGAACCAGTGGCTGTTCCTGCGCTTGCACGAGCGCGGCCTGGCTTACCGCAAGGACGGCTACGTCAACTGGTGCCCGGTCGACCAGACCGTGCTGGCCAACGAGCAGGTCATCGACGGCCGGTGCGAGAGGTGCGGCAGCGAGGTCGTCCGGCGGGCCCTGACTCAGTGGTACTTCAAGATCACCGAGTACGCGGACCGGCTGCTGGCCGACATGGCGGCGCTGGACGGGCACTGGCCCGAGCCGGTCCTGCTGATGCAGCGCAACTGGATCGGCCGCAGCGAAGGCGCCGAGGTCAGGTTCACGATCGAGGGCCGGGACGAGCCGGTGACCGTGTTCACCACCCGGCCAGACACGCTGTACGGCGCGACGTTCTTCGTGATCGCCGCCGACTCGCCGCTGGCGCAGGAAGTGTGCGCCCCGTCCCACCGCGCCGAGCTGGCCGCCTACCTGGCCGAGGTGCAGAAGCTGACCGACATCGAGCGGCAGTCCACTGACCGCACCAAGACCGGCGTGTTCCTGGGCCGCCACGCCATCAACCCGGTCAATGGCGAGCGCATCCCGGTCTGGGCCGCCGACTACGTGCTGCCGGACTACGGCACCGGCGCGATCATGGCCGTCCCCGCGCACGACCAGCGGGACATGGACTTCGCCCGGCGGTTCGAGCTGCCGGTCCGGATGGTGGTGGATACCGGCGAGGCCGATCCCGCGCAGACCGGGGCGGCCACCTCGGGGGACGGGACGCTGGTCAACTCCGGCCCGCTGGATGGCCTGCCCAAGGCCGAGGCCATCGCCGCGATCACCGAAGAGCTGACCGAGCGCGGCCAGGGCCGGGCCGCGGTCAGCTACCGGCTGCGTGACTGGCTGGTCTCGCGGCAGCGGTTCTGGGGCACGCCGATCCCCATCGTGTACTGCGAGTCGTGCGGCGAGGTCGCCGTCCCCGACGACCAGCTGCCGGTGCTGCTGCCGGACCTGCGCGGGCAGGATCTGGCGCCCAAGGGGGTCTCGCCGCTGGCCGCCGCGGCGGACTGGGTCAACACCGAATGCCCCAAGTGCGGCGGCCCGGCCACCCGCGACACCGACACGATGGACACGTTCGTCGACTCGTCCTGGTATTTCCTGCGGTACTGCTCGCCGTCGTACCAGCCCGGGCCGTTCGACGTCGAGGCGGTCCGGCAGTGGGCGCCGGCCTACATCTACGTCGGCGGCAGCGAGCACGCCATCTTGCACTTGCTGTACAGCCGGTTCTTCGTCAAGGTGCTGCATGACATGGGCATGGTCGACTTCGTCGAGCCGTTCACCAGGCTGCTGAACCAGGGCCAGGTCATCAACCAGGGCCGGTCGATGTCGAAATCGCTGGGCAACGGCGTCGACCTGGGCGAGCAGCTGGCCGCGCACGGGGTCGACGCGATCCGGCTGACCATGATTTTCGCCAGCCCGCCCGCCGACGACATCGACTGGGCGGACGTGCGGCCCGAGGCCACGGTCAAGTTCCTGGGCCGGGTCTGGCGGCTGGCCGCTGACGTGGGCGCCGGTCCGGCCGCCCGGCCGCTGGCCGATGGCGACCTGGAGCTGCGCAAGGTAACCCATCACACCATCGACGAGGTCACCAGGCTGGTCGAGTCCCGGCGGCTGAACGTGGCGGTGGCGCGGCTGATGGAGCTGGCGACCGCGACCCGCCGGGCCATTGATTCCGCCGTCGGTCCGGCCGACCCTGCCGTGCGGGAAGCTATCGAGGCGCTGTGCGTTCTGCTCTCGATTTTTGCGCCTTACACGGCCGAGGAATGCTGGGCGCTGCTGGGCCACGAACCCTCCGTGGCGCTGGCCGGATGGCCCCAGCTAGACCCGGAGCTGCTGGTCGAGGAGACCGTCACCTGCGTCGTTCAGGTGGCGGGCAAGGTGCGGGACCGGCTGGAGGTGCCGCCGGGGATCGGCGCGGACGAACTGCGCGAGCTGGCGCTGGCCGCCCCGGGGGTGAGCCGCACGCTGGCCGGGCGCGGCGTGCGCACCGTGATCGTGCGCCCGCCCAAGCTGGTCAACGTCGTGCCGCAGTGAACACGAGTCCCGCGGTGATCTGAGCGCAGTGAACTGCGACGCGGTGAACTGGTCAGACGCGCCGCAGCACCGCGACGACCTTGCCCAGGATGGCGGCGTCGTCACCGGGGATCGGGGTGTACAGCGGGTTGTGCGGCATCAGCCAGACGTGGGTGTCGGACCGCTTGAACGTCTTGACCGTCGCCTCGCCGTCGATCATCGCGGCCACGATGTCGCCGTTCTCGGCGACCGGCTGCTGCCGCACGACGACCCAGTCGCCGTCCGCGATGGCCGCGTTGATCATCGAGTCACCGACCACCTTGAGCAGGAACAGCGTTCCCTCGCCCACGATCTGCCTGGGCAGCGGGAAGACGTCCTCGATCGACTCCTCGGCCAGGATCGGGCCGCCAGCCGCGATCCGGCCGACCATCGGCACGTAGGCGGCCTCCTGCGAGGTGATGTTCATCGGGCCGCTGTCCTCGTCCATGGCCGGCTCAGGGCGGACCGCCGGATGCCCGGGCAGCCGCACCTCGACGGTGCGCGGGCGGCCCGCGTCGCGGCGCAGGTAGCCCTTGCTCTGCAAGGTTGAGAGCTGGTAGGACACGCTGGAGGTGCTGGTCAGGCCGACGGCCTCGCCGATCTCGCGCATCGAGGGCGGGTAGCCGCGGCGCTGCACGGAGTCGCGGATGACCTGAAGCACCTTGCGCTGCCGCCAGGTCAGCACGTGGCCGGGGTCGGGCCCGTCCGGTGGCTCGGCGACGATCGCGGGCACGCTGCCCTTGGGTTTGCGGCCCGGCTTGCCCTTAGACCGGCCGCCTGCGGCGCCGGTCGCGGTGGCGGCTGCCTGCGGCTCCCCGTCGTCGTGCGTGCTGCTCATCTTCGGCCTCCGGCTTGCTCGCAGCCCTGTGGTTTACAGCCCTTGTGGTTTACAGCCCCGTGGTTTGCAGCCCTGTGGTTTGCGGGCCTGCGGGCTGCGCTCGCTCGTGCTGTCTTCGGTGGTCTGGACATGGCCGACGCTAGCGGTTTCGGCGACGGATCTCAAACATCTGTTCGACGACACGCAAAATGTCGGTGCCTTGAGATAGGACTGTACCGTATCTTCGTTCGATCGAACGGATGTACGTTAGAACAGAATGACGATCGAACTGGCATTCGCAAACGAGGGAGGTCCGGGTGAGCGTGATGAGCACGGCGATGAGCGCCGCAATGAGCACTGCGCTAGCGCGGCGGGGAGCCGGTTCCGGTCATCAGGTCCAGCTGCCGCGACCTCGCACGGCCGCGGGGGAGCCCGCAAGCCCGCCGGTCCCTGGATCAGGCCAGCCGGACACCGGGTCAAGCCAGTCAGTTCCCGGGCCTGGCCAGCCCGGGCCGGGTCGTTACCCAGGCAGCCGTTACTCGAACAGCCGTTACTCGAACAGCCGTTCGGCACCCGGGGGAGCGGCGGGCGGCAACCCGCGCGCCCGGTATCAGGTCCATGAACTGCAGGTCAGGCGACTGCAGGTCAGGCAGCTGCGGGTCCGGCAGGTCCGGGCCAGCGGGCCGCCCGCCAATGTCCCGCTGACTCGCCCGGGAGCAGCCTCGCTGCCGCGCCCGGGAATGGCACAGCCCGGAATAGCGCAGTCGGCAATAGCCCAGCCGGGAACGGCACGACCGGGAACTGCGCGCCCCGGATCAGTGCGCCCCGGATCAGTGCGCCCCGGATCAGTGCGGTCAGAGGCGGTGCGGCCGGGTGCGGTGCGGCCAGGTGCGGTGCGGCTGACCCGGCGGGGGCGCTGGGTCGTGGCCGCGTTCGCGATCCTGGTCATGCTGGCCGCCGTGGCGATGATCTGGCTGAGCGTGGCGGGCGGTGCGCAGGCCGCCGACCGGGGGCAGCCGTCCGGATCGGCGTACCAGGGCATGACCCAGGTGGTCGTGCGGCCGGGCCAGACCCTCTGGTCGATCGCCTCCGCCGCTGAGCCGACCGCCGATCCGCGCCTGGTCATTCAGCAGATCATCGAGACCAACGCGCTGAGCGGCGCCACGATCCGGGCCGGCCAGCTGCTCTGGGTGCCTCGCCGCTGACCGAGCCGGGACGACAAGCCCGGCGCTGGGGGCGGTTCAGTGTGAAGTTACCCGCAAGAGCTTGCGTCCGGCAGCGGACTGGACCACAATATCTAGTAGTTACACCGCTGTAGTTTTTCCACAGGTTGTGCTTGCCGGAAGGCAACGGGGGCTCGCGAGGGAGGTGATCGCGTGTATTGCCCATATTGCAGGCATCCGGATAGCCGGGTGATCGACAGCAGGACTGCGGAGGACGGCGCCGCGATCCGACGCCGCCGGTCGTGCCAGGAGTGCGGGCGCAGGTTCACCACCCAGGAGACCGTCATCCTGATGGTGGCCAAGCGCAGCGGGGCCACCGAGCCGTTTAACCGGGACAAGATCGTTAGCGGGGTCCGGCGCGCCTGCCAGGGCCGGCCGGTCACCGAGGATCAGCTGGCGATCCTGGCCCAGCGGGTCGAGGACACGATCAGGAGCAGCGGCTGCGCCGAGGTCCCCTCTCACGAGGTCGGCCTGGCCATCCTGGGCCCGCTCCGCGATCTGGACGAAGTCGCCTACCTGCGGTTCGCATCGGTGTACCGGGGCTTTGAGTCCCTCGCGGACTTCGAGGATGAGATCGCCGCGCTGCGCACGGAGCACGCCGGCCCCTGGCGCGCGGGCTTTCCGGACGGCCTGCCGCCCGGTCAGCCGCCGGACCTGCCGCAGCCGGCCTCGCCCCCGCCGGCCTCGCCGCCGTCATCAGCGGCGGGACCGCCAGCCGGGGCTGAGCGATCTGGCGGCGTCCAGCATGAGCAGCGTGTGCCAGTCCGGTAAACCGCCGGACGCGACAGCAGCCAACCATCGGGCAGGGCCCAGCCGGGCCCGTTACGGGTCCAGCCGGATCCGGGAGGGGGAGGACATGACCGAGACAGCGAGCGGGCGAGCGCAGGGTGGCGCGCAGGGAGCCAGGAACGCGCGCAAAGGCCTCCGGATGCGCCGCATTCACACTCGCGAGGGCGTCCACCCCTATGACGAGGTGACCTGGGAGCGCCGGGACGTTGTCATGACCAACTGGCGGGACGGCTCGGTCAACTTCGAGCAGCACGGGGTGGAGTTCCCCGACTTCTGGTCGGTCAACGCGGCCAACATCGTGACCACCAAGTACTTCCGCGGTGCGGTCGGGACCACGCAGCGGGAGTGGAGCCTCAAGCAGCTGATCGACCGGGTCGTCGGCACCTACCGGGACTCCGGCCGCGACCACGGCTACTTCCGCACCGACAAGGACGCGGAGATCTTCGACCATGAGCTGACCCACGCCCTGCTGCACCAGATCTTCGCGTTCAACTCCCCGGTCTGGTTCAACGTCGGGACCTCCTCCCCGCAGCAGGTGTCCGCCTGCCAGCCCTACGACGCGCCGGTCAGCACGCCGAACGGGGACGTGCCGATCGGCGAGCTGGTGGCCAGCGACGCGGTCGGCACCAAGGTCTATGACGCGCACGGCCTGACCCGGATCGTGGCCACCAAGGCCAACGGGGTCAAGGACGTGCTGCGGCTGCACACCAAGGCCGGCCTCACGCTCGACGTCACGGCGGACCACCTGGTCTGGCGGGCCACCGACCTGGTGGTGGGCGAGTTCACGGTGGCCGGTTTCGTCCGGCCGGGCGACTCGCTGCTGCACGTGCTGCCCGACGTCGGCGGCTGCGACCGCAGCCTGACCGAGGTGGTCAGGATCGAGCGGCTCGGCCCGATGGAGGTCTACGACATCCAGACCGAGAGCGGCGAGTACCTGTCGGCCAGCATGCGCGTGCACAACTGCTTCATCCTGGCCGTCGACGACACCATGGACTCGATCCTGGAGTGGTACCGGGAGGAAGGCCTGATCTTCAAGGGCGGCTCCGGCTCCGGCGTCAACATGTCGCGGATCCGCTCCAGCAAGGAGCTGCTCTCCTCGGGCGGCACGGCCAGCGGGCCGGTGTCGTTCATGCGCGGTGCCGACGCCTCGGCCGGGACCATCAAGTCCGGCGGCGCCACCCGCCGCGCCGCGAAGATGGTCGTTCTCGACGTCGACCACCCCGATGTCGAGGAATTCATCGAGACCAAGGCCAGGGAAGAGGAGAAGATCCGGGTCCTGCGGGACGCCGGCTTTGACATGGACCTGGGCGGCAAGGACATCGTCAGCGTCCAGTACCAGAACGCGAACAACTCGGTCCGGGTCTCCGACGAGTTCATGCGCGCGGTGGAAGAAGGGACCCCGTTCGGCCTGGCGGCCCGCCGCACCGGCGAGCGGGTGGCCGAACTCGACGCGCGCACCCTGTTCGGCAAGATGGCCCAGGCCGCCTGGGAATGCGCCGACCCGGGCATCCAGTACGACGACACGATCAACGAATGGCACACCTGCCCCGAATCAGGGCGGATCACCGCCAGTAACCCGTGCTCGGAGTACGTCCATCTGGATAACTCTTCCTGCAACCTGGCCAGCATCAACCTGCTCAAGTTCCTGCGCGCCGACGACAGCTTCGACGTCGAGCGGTTCCAGCAGGTCACCGAGCTGATCATCACGGCCATGGATATCTCGATCTGCTTCGCCGACTTCCCGACCGAGAAGATCACCGCCACCACCAGGGCCTATCGCCAGCTGGGCATCGGGTACGCCAATCTCGGCGCGCTGCTGATGGCGACCGGCCACGCCTATGATTCCGACGGCGGCCGGGCCATCGCGGCCGGGATCACCTCGCTGATGACCGGCACCGCCTACCGGCGTTCCGCCGAGTTGGCCGCGGTCGTCGGCCCGTATGACGGGTACGCGCGCAACTCCTCCGCGCACCAGCGGGTGATGACCAAGCACGCCGAAGCGAGCCAGCGGATCGAGGCGCTGGGCGGCATGGACGAGGCGATCGTCGCGGCGGCCAATGCGGCCTGGGCCAGCTGCATCAAGCTGGGCGAGGCCAATGGCTACCGGAACGCCCAGGCCAGCCTGCTGGCCCCGACCGGCACCATCGGCCTCATGATGGACTGCGACACCACCGGGGTCGAGCCGGACCTGGGGCTGGTCAAGTTCAAGAAGCTGGTCGGCGGCGGTTCCATGCAGATCGTCAACCAGACGGTGCCGAGGGCACTGAAGAACCTGGGCTACCAGCCCGAGCAGGCGGAGGCGATCGTCGAGTACATCGCCGAGCACGGGCATGTCATCGACGCGCCGGGCCTGCGGCCCGAGCACTACGAGGTGTTCGACTGCGCGATGGGCGAGCGCGCGATCAGCGCGATGGGCCATGTCCGGATGATGGCCGCGATCCAGCCCGCGCTCAGCGGCGCCATCTCCAAGACCGTCAACCTGCCGGAAAGCGCCACGGTCGCCGACGTCGAGAAGATCTACTTCGAAGGCTGGAAGCTGGGCCTCAAGGCGCTGGCCATCTACCGGGACAACTGCAAGGTCGGCCAGCCGCTGTCGGTGGCCAAGCGGACGCCGGAGCAGGCGGAGCCGCGCCGCCGCCGCCGCCGCTGCTGCTGCTGTCGGGCCGGCCGCACCGGCCGCCCCGCACGAGGTCCGCCCGGTGCGGCGGCGGCTGCCCCGGCAGCGTTCGGCCACGGTGACCCGGTTCGCGGTGTCGGGCGCGGAGGGCTACATGACGGCCTCCAGCTACCCCGACGACGGCGTCGGCGAGGTCTTCCTCAAGCTCGGCAAGCAGGGCTCGACGCTGGCCGGCGTGATGGACGCGTTCTCGGTCGCGATCTCGGTGGGCCTGCAGTACGGCATCCCGCTGGAGTCCTACGTGGCCAAGTTCACCAACATGCGCTTCGAACCCGCCGGGGTCACCGACGACCCCGACATCAGGATCGCCAGCTCCGTGATGGACTACATCTTCCGCCGTCTCGCCCTCGACCACCTGCCCTATGACCAGCGCGCCGAGATCGGCGTCCTGTCCGCGAGCGAGCGTGCCGCCCAGCTCGCGGGGGAGGACCCGGCGGCCGTGGCGGACCTGCCTGACCCGGTGGAGATGGCCCAGTCGGTCCCGGTGGAGCAGCCAGTCCCGGCGGAGAAGGCCAGTCATCGTCCGCAGCCCGAAAACCGTGATGCCGAACGCGATGCGCGCGCTGATCGCCCCGTCACCCCGGCCAGCTCGACCGAGCTGATCGAGTCCCATCAGCGGCGCAGCGCCGACGCCCCGCTCTGCCTGACCTGCGGCACCAAAATGCGCCCGGCCGGCAGCTGCTACGTCTGCGAAGGCTGCGGCTCCACCAGCGGCTGCAGCTAGAAACGAGCAGAAGATTGACGACGACCCATCGTTCGACCTCGTGAATATGTGCTGACGGCGAGGGGACCCCGAGGCCTGCGGCCAGCACGCTGGCCAGGACGACCGACGGGCGCGGCTTGCCGGACTGGAATGGCATGTCCTGGGCTCTCCTCGGTAGGCCCTCATCGTCTTTTATGCCGGGTGCGGATGCGATGCCGGTGCGGGCGTGGCAATGTGGGCGCTGGCGCACCGCCCGGGCGGCGGGTGCCGCCGCGAGGCCCGCGCCGGACGGGCAGCATCGGGGCGACCAGCGCGACGGCGGCCGCCAGGATGAGCAGGTCGGCCAGGCTCACAGTGATCAGGTGCGGGTCGTGCAGAGGGGCGAGATGATTACTGTCTGGCCATTCCGTGGGGGTTTGCCGCCAAAGCAGCCGGACGCCCGGCGCGTGCATATCGGTGCGTCTGATCATGCCTGGGCCTGACCTGGGCGGTCGGGCTGCGCCCGAAGACCGGAGCGAGGCTGCTAAACCCGCCCCGCGGGTCACCAGCACCCAGGCCGCCCCGGCCACCACGCAGGATTCGCTCCGGGAAAGGCAGAAACTCCGAAGCTGGCGCGGTATGCCGACCTGGCGCCCCATGTCTGAGCAGGTACGGCTGCGCCGTCTTGCCCTGACGGTGATCGCGGCCCTGGCGGGCCTGTTGTACGCCTGGGCCTTGGGCCAGGACACGCTGGAGTACTACTACGCCGCGGCTGACCGCAGCATGTCCATGAGCTGGCACGACTTCGTCTTCGGCGCGTTCGACCCAGCGGGAACCATCACCGTGGACAAGCTGCCGGGGGCGTTGTGGATCCAGGCGCTTTCGGTGCGGGCGTTCGGCCTGCACACCTGGGCGATCATCCTTCCGCAGATCATCGAGGGCATACTCACCGTGCTAGTGCTCTACCGGGCGGTGAGGCGGCTGGCCGGGCCGGCCGCGGGCCTGATCGCCGCACTGGTCCTGGCGGTCAGCCCGGCCACGGTGGCTCTGAATCGCGAGAACATTTCCGACTCGCTGCTGATCTTGCTGCTGGTCCTGGCCGCCGACGCCGTCTCGGGGGCCATCGCCGGGCTGGCCGCTGGCGGCGCGGGCCGTGACGCCACGCTAGCTGCCAGCAAGCCGGATGGGCCGTCGCCTGGCGGCGCCGGCGGTGATCACCTGGTTGCCGGTGAGCGAGCTGGTCCCGCCCGGCGGAGTGCCGGCGCTGGCTCCGGCCGCCTGGGCGACCGCGCCGCCCGCGTCCGCCGGCCCGGCCGAACCTCAGGCCGGCTGATCCTGGCCGGCTTGTGGGTGGGTCTGGCCTTCCAGGCTAAGGAGATCGAGGCGTGGATGGTGCTGCCCGCGCTGGGCCTGGCCTACCTGCTGTCCGGTACCGGCCCGGTGTTGCGGCGTGCCGGTCAGCTCGCGGTCGCCGCTGTGGTCCTCGCGCTGGTCTCAGTGTCCTGGATGACTGCTGTTTCGCTGGTGCCCGCCGCGAACCGGCCTTATGTCGACGGCAGTCACGACAACTCCGTCTTCGAGCAGGTCTTCGCCTATAACGCGTCCGGAAGGTTCGGCGACCAGACTCCTTTGCAGATCCGGGCCGCACAGCTGGATCCCGGTGCCGCGGTCCCCGTTCCGCCGCGCACCGCCGGCCGGCTGCTGCGCGGCGGCCTGGGCCTGGATAGCGGCTGGCTGATCCCGGCCGCCGCCGCCGTGGCTGCGTGGGGTATCGCCAGCCGGCGCCGGCAGCCAGCCGGTGACCCGCTCCGGGCCTGTTTCATATTGTGGGGCGGCTGGCTGCTGACCTTCTTCGCGGTTTTCTCGATGATCACCACGCTCTGGCCCTATTACACCGCGGCGCTGTCCCCGTCGGCGGCCGCCATCATCGGGCCGGCGTCGCCACGGCCCGGTCACGGGACCGAGCCCCGGTCAGCTGGACGATAGGCCTGGCGGTGATCGTCGCGGGTACAGCCGTCTACGCGGCCTGGCTGGTGTCCTCATCTGCCCGCGCGCCAGGCTGGCTGGTCCCGGCCATCGTCGCCACCGGCACCGTCGCGACCGGCTTGATCAGCTGGTCGCTGGCGGGCCGCCGCTCTGTCCCGTTCGCCGCGGCCCTCGTCGCGGGCCTGGTCGCCGTATCGCTGGCGCCGGCCGTGGCCTCATTCAGCCTGGCAGCTCACAGCCAAGGCGCTTTTGATACCCCGTTCGAGTCGGCGCAGGCGCAGGAGGCTATCGCTATCGGCACGGGCAAGCAGGCCATCGTCAGCGTCCGGCCCGCGATCCCCTTCTGGCAGGGCACCGAGAACAAAGCCCCCTACCTGATGGCGGCGCAGAGCGTGGCGCTGCCGTCGGTGATTATCTATGACACCGGCCTCGAGGCGCTCCCCATCGGGGGCTTCGACGGCACGACTCCGTCGCCCACCCTGGCCCAGCTGCAGGCCGACATCCGGCATGGCCTGTTCCACCTCGTCTGGATAGGCTCCGCCACCGACCCCAGGCTGCGGTGGATCGCCACCCACTGCCCCCAGCTATCGAAACGGTTCTATGACTGCGGAACGGCTCGGAATCGACCCCCAGTGTCCCAGCCGGCCCCTGTGTCCCAGCCGGCCCCGGTGCCTTAGCCAGTCCCTCGCCGGCTGGGGGCCTGGACGGCGCGCAGGTAGCGGGCGGCCAGCTGGCGCAGCGCGGCGACCAGCTCGGGTGGCTCGGTGACGGTGAAGTCGATCCCGAGCAAGCCCAGGTAGACGGCCAGCATCTCGACGGAATCTGAACCCGTCTGCAACGCGCACGTACCTTCGTCGATCGGCTCTACGGTGCCCACGGACGGGTTGATCCGCGCGCGGACGGTCTGGGCCGGCGCGTGCACGACGACCCGGGCCCGGTAGCGCCAGGCGGCCGCCCCGACCCCCCGCATGACCCGGGTCACCGCGTCCTCGGGCAGCTCACGGGGGACAAACCGGGGGCCGTTGGGCGTTCGCGGCTCCATCCGGTCGACCCGGAAGGTGCGCCAGTCCGCTCGGACGGTATCCCAGGCCACCAGGTACCAGCGGCTGCCCCAGTTCACCAGCCGGTAGGGCTCGGCGGCCCGCAGGCTCGGCGTGCCGTCATGGCCGCGATAGCCGAACCGGAGCTGCTCGTGGTCGCGGCAGGCGGCCGCGATGGTCAGCAACGTCTCCGGGCTGACCACCGGGCCCGAGCCCGGCACCCGGACGGTCTGCGTGGCCACCGCGCTGACCTGGCGGCGCAGCGGGGAGGGCAGCACCTGTTCCAGCTTGGTCAGGGCGCGCAGCGCGGTCTCCTCGATTCCGGCGACCGCGCCGCCCGCGGCGGTCCGCAGCCCGACCGCGACCGCCACGGCTTCTTCGTCATCGAGCAGCAGCGGCGGCAGCGCCGCGCCCGCACCGAGCCGGTAGCAGCCGGCCGGGCCGCGGGTCGCGTGCACCGGATAGCCCAGGCCGCGCAGCCGCTCGATGTCCGCGCGCACCGTCCTGGTCGTCACGGCGAGCCGCTCGGCCAGCTCAGCGCCGGTCCACTCGCGCGGAGTCTGCAGCAGTGACAGCAACCGCAGCAGCCGGGCGGAAGTTTCGCGCATGCGGGCCAGTCTGCCCGCTTTTTAGGAACGAACTCTTCCTAATAGCTTCCTAGGCTGGGAATACCACTCAGGAGGAGGACTCATGGACTTCAAGCTTGAGCTCGTCGCGATTCCCGTCTCGGACGTGGACCGGGCCAAGAGCTTTTACACCGACCAGGCCGGCTTCCACGCCGACCACGATCACCGGGTGAGCGATCAGATCCGGTTCGTGCAGCTGACCCCGCCGGGCTCGGCCTGCTCGATCGCGCTGGGGACGGGCATCGTCGATGCGCCGCCCGGATCGGTGCACGGCATGCAGCTGGTCGTCTCCGACATCAACGCGGCCCGCGCGGAACTATCGGGCCGCGGGGTCGAGGTCAGCGAGGTACAGGAGTTCCCCTGGGGCTCCTTTGTCTTCTTCGCCGATCCCGACGGGAACGCCTGGTCCGTCCAGCAGATCCCGGCCCGGAACTAGGACCAGGGACCTAGCGGGCCGCCTTGACCTGGCGGCCCGCGGTCCACACCCCGGTCACCCGGTCCGGGCTGGCCAGCAGGCCGATGTCGGCCAGCGGGTCAGCATCCAGGGTGATCACGTCCGCGTCATAGCCGGCTTCGCCGGCCGCTGCGCGGCGCCTGCGGGCCGAGTGTCCGCGGCGCAGTCGCGGTCGCGGCCTCGATGGCCTGCAGCGGCGTCATGCCGAGCCGGACCAGGTGGCCGAGCTCCTCGCCGTTGGTGCCCCAGGAGTTCGGCAGGTCGCTGCCGGTCAGCGCGATATCGGTGCCCATCGCGATCGTGACGCCGTGGGCTATCGCGCGGGAGACCGCGGCCGCGTGGGTGTCGGCCGCGGCGACCAGCTTGGCGGCCGCGTAATCGGGCACGGCGTCCAGGTGGCCCAGGATGCTCTCGAAGATCGCCGCCGGGTCGGGACCAGGATCGCGCCGGTCTCCCGCATCGCCGCGCAGCATTCGTCGTCCAGGTAGGTGCCGTGCTCGATGGTGGTCACCCCGGCCTCCAGCGCCGCCATGATGCCGGGCTTGCCGTGGCAGTGCGCGGCGACGGCGCGCTCGGCGAGCCCGGCGACCTCGACGATGGCGCGCAGCTCCGGGCTGGTGAACTGCTGGTGGATCGGATCATCGACCTCCGATAGCACGCCGCCCGACGCGCAGACCTTGATCACCTTGGCGTTGCGGCGCAGCTGCTCCCTGACCGCGCGCATGCAGTCGCTGATCCCGTCGGCCAGCCGGAGCATGCCATCGAACTGGGCGAATTCATGGATCCAGGACAGCGGGAAGGAATGCAAGTCACCATGGCCCCCGGTGGTGCTCGATATCGCGCCGGCCGGGTAGATCGCGGGGCCGTCCAGTGTCCCTTCGGTCACCGCGTGGACCAGGTAGATGCCCAGCCCGCCGACTTCCTGACTGAGGTGACCCCGGCGTCGAGGGCGGCGCGCAGGTCGCGGGTGGCCCGCGGCGCCGGATCGCGGTATGCACGACCGGCATCGCGGCCAGGTCGAACTCCCGGGCGCGAGAAAGTGGCCATGACAGTCCCACAGACCGGGCATGACCGCCGCGGCCTGATGCTCGGCCGCGCCAGGGGACTCGGGCGCCGCCGCGGCCGGGCCCGCGTAGGAGATCCGCGCGCCGTCCAGGATGACGACGCCGTCCGTTACCGGCTCGCCGCTACCGGGGATGAGCAGGTCCGCGCTGATCCGCTCCACTGTTCCTCCACTCCGCGCGGGCCATGCGCGCTGGGTCAGGCCGCCGGTTCTGATCTTGGCATTGCCGCAAACCGGGCGCTACCGGGCCGGCCTCTTGCGCCCCGGCTGGCGGCCTCTTGCGCCCCCTGCCGGGCCGGGGCGCCGCTGGCCGGGCTCAGGCGGCCCGGCCGGCCCGGCCGGCCCGCCTGACGGGGATTGGCCGGTCCCGGCCAATTTTCTGCCCGCTATCCGATTGTGTGCCTCCGTGTGCGATCGGTAATGCGCTATCACATGTTGAGTACGAGGGAGCGATATGCGGACAGAAGACAAGCCCCTGTCCCTGCCGGGCCGGCGGCTCGCTCAGGACGGTATTGCCTTTGTCCGCCGCGCGCTCCGGCCTCCCCGCTGTCCCTGCAGATCCTGATCTTCGCCGCGGTGCTGTTCTGCAGCGTCGTGCTGCTTCCCGCCCTGATCGCGGCGGCCCTGGTCTATGCGCCGTTCGCGGTCGCGGCCAGCCGCCGAAATGTGATCGCGTCCCTTTCGGTGGCGGTCTGGGGCCTGCTGGTGGCTTTCCTGGTGGCCAAGGGGGACGGTGATCCGCGCCTGCCGCTGATCCTGCTGGCCGCGCTCCCTTTCGCCACCGTCGCCGTGGCTCACCTGGGTGCGCTGGGGCGCTGGTACGTGCCCTGCCGGACGGTGGCCTGGACCCTGGTCTGGTCGGTTCCTGTGGGTGCGCTGGCCATGCGGATATGGCCGCAGCAGCCATTCATCGGAACGGGATTCGGCTGGCTGATCGCGTTCACCGTGCTGGGCTGGCGGCTGGCTAAATCGCTGCAGGATACCCGGGAATTCACCCGGCAGCAGGCCCGGGGAGGCGCGCTCGCCGCGCCCTACGGCTGGCCGGCCGCCCGGTCACCGCAACGGCCGGGAGCCAAGGAACCACGTGGCCCGGCCGTTCCCGATGCAGCGGGCAGGCCGTCTGATACCCGGCCCGGCGGGCCGCGACCGGGCAGCCGCCGTCCGGGCGGCCGGGTCACCGTCGTGACCGACGGGGCCGGGGTGTCCCAGGCCGCCGACAGCGGCCGAGGCCAGTCCGGCGCGACCGGGCCGGGTGAGTCTGACCAGGAGCCGCGCCAGCCGGAGATCACCGTCGACGAGGCCATGGCCGAGCTGGACGCCATGATCGGCCTGACCGCGGTCAAGGATCAGGTCCGCTCGATCGCGGCGTCGATCGAGGCCGCCCGGCGGCGCGCGCTGGCCGGATACGGGACCGACAAGCCGATGCAGCACCTGGTCTTCCTCGGCCCTCCGGGCACGGGCAAGACGGCGGTGGCCCGCATCATCGCCAAGATCTTCTACGCGTTCGGGCTGCTCGACACCCCAGCCGTGGTCGAAGCGACCCGCGCGGACCTGGTCGGCGAGTACCTCGGCGCGACCGCGATCAAGACCAATGACCTGATCGACTCCGCCCTCGGCGGCGTCCTGTTCATCGACGAGGCTTACAGCCTGGTCAACGAGGGCGACGGGCAGGGCGACCGGTTTGGCAACGAGGCGGTCCAGGCGCTGCTCAAGCGGGCCGAGGACGATCGCGATGACCTGGTCATCATCCTGGCCGGGTACGAGCGCCAGATGGACGGCTTCCTGGTCAGCAACCCCGGCCTGTCCTCGAGGTTCGCGACCAGGGTCAAGTTCCCCGGCTACTCGCCCGCGGAACTGCTCTCGCTGGCCGACCTCGCGATCGAGCGGCGCGGCGAGGTGCTGGACCCGGACGCCAGGCCGGTGCTCTGGCGCATGTTCGAGGACATCGGCCGCCGCAAGCTGGCCGACGACCTCGGAAACGCGCGGTTCGTCCGCAGCCTGCTGGAGAAGGCCGGCCAGGCCAGGGACGTCCGGGTCATGGGCGCGGCCGCCGAGCCGTCATCCGCGGACCTGGTCACCTTGCGCGGCGACGACCTGACCCGGGCCTTCAGCGATCTGACCACCAGGTTCCGGGGCTACGGCGAGACGCCGACGCTGGAAAGCGCGCTGGCCGAGCTGGACGCGCTGATCGGGCTCGAGCCGGTCAAGCGCCAGGTCCACGAGATCACCGCGCAGCTGCGGGTGGCCCGGCTCAGGGACCGGCAGGGCCTGTCCAGCCAGCCGCCGGCCCGGCACTTCGTCTTCACCGGCCCGCCAGCACCGGCAGGACCACGGTGGCCCGCATCCTCGGCCGGATCTTCGCGGCGCTCGGCCTGCTGGTCCGGCCGAGCGTGGTGGAGGCCCACCGGGCCGACCTCGTCGGCGAGCATCTCGGCCACACCGCGATTAAGACCAACAAGCTGGTCGACTCCGCGCTGGGCGGCGTGCTGTTCATCGACGAGGCCTACTCGCTGTACAACGAGGGCTACTCCGGCGGCGACGCCTTCGGGTCTGAAGCCACCGCGACGCTGCTCAAGCGGGCCGAGGACGACCGGGATCGGCTGGTGATCGTGCTGGCCGGCTACACCGCGGACATGGACAGGTTCCTGCGCAGCAATCCAGGGCTGGCCTCCCGGTTCGGCGTCAAGATCGGGTTCCCGAGCTACACCCCGGCCGAGCTGTCGGCGATCGCCCAGGTCGATCGCCCGGCAGGCGGGTGACACCTTCGATCAGGACGCGATCCCGGTCCTGGACCAGATCTTCGGCCAGGCCGTCGCCGAAGGCCGGATTGACGAGCTGGGCAACGCCGGTTCGCCCGGTCGCTGTTCGAACGGGCCTGCGCGTCCAGGGACGTCCGGATCGCGCACCTGGACGAGGCGGCCAGCGCGGCCGATCTCACCACGGTGGCGGCCGACGACCTGCTCACCGCTTACCGCGAAATCAGCGGCGGCTAAGACCACCCCCGGCTGAGCTGCTCACTTCTGGGGCTGCGCCGGCTGCATAGGACGACCAGTGAGCTCAGCTGCTCGTTAGCTCCAGGCTGGCTGGTTCGGGACTGGTCAGCTCAGCGGCTGGCCAGCTCGGGGCTGGCCGTGAAACGGATCCGGTGACCGGGCCGCAGCTGGGCGGCCAGCCCGATGTCGGCCGAGCGCACCACGGCCAGCACCGGATAGCCGCCGGTCACCGGATGGTCAGCCAGCAGCAGGATGGGCCGGCCGTCCGGCGGGACCTGCAGCGCCCCGCTGACCAGTCCTTCGCTCGGCAGCTCACGGCCGCTGGTCGCGCTGGACCGGCGCAGCACCGGACCGCCAGCCGCAGGCCGATCCGGTCACTGTCCTGACTGACCAGATAGTCAGCGCTGCACAGGATCTCGATCGCCTCCGGGACGAACCAGTCGTCCCGCGGCCCGGCCAGTACCGCGAGCCGGACCGGCCCGCCGTCCGTCCCGGTGCCGGGGCGCCCGGCTCGGGCCGGGGCGCCAGCGGGCGGGGTTGCTGGCGCCGTCCGGCTCGCCGGCCAGGGGTTCGCTGGGCGGGGGTTCGCCGCGCTCAGGTTGGTCGTGCGGGGGTTCGCCGCGCCCAGGTTGGTCGTGCGGGGGTTCGCCGCGCTCAGGTTGGTCGTGCGGGGGTTCGCCGCGCTCAGGTTGGTCGTGCGGGGGTTCGCCGCGCTCAGGTTGGTCGTGCGGGGGTTCGCCGCGCCCAGGTTGGTCGTGCGGGGGTTCGCCGGGCAGCGGTTCCGCGGGCGGGGGTTCGCCGGGCGGGGGTTGGCCGGGCGAGGGTTCGCCGTGCGGGAGTCTGTCGCGCGGGAGTTCGCCGAGCGGGAGCAGGTCTCCGGGCGCAGCGGGGCGGGTCCCAGCCCGGAGGGCAGGTCCGCGGACCGGCTGCCCAGCACCGGGGACATCGATGCCGCCGCGCACGGCCAGGTACGTGCGCAACCCGGCGGCCGCCGGGCCGAGCCGGACCACGCCACCGGCCGGCACCCAGAACGCGGCCCCGAACCCGGCCCGCAGTCGCGGCTGGCCCGGCTCGCCGCCGCTGACTGACCGCTACCGGCGCACCGGTCACGGCCAGCCAGCAGGGCGCCGAGCACCGGAACGCGGCCCGGCCCAGGGTGATCTCCAGGCCGGCCGTGCTGTCCGGGTTTCCGACGAGCTGGTTAGCCAGCCGGAAGCTGCCGAGGTCGGCGGCGCCGCAGGTGCGCACGCCGAGGTGGCTCAGACCCGGCCGGCCGAGATCCTGGATCGTGGCCAGCGGCCCAGGCTTGATCACCTCAAGCCACCGGGCAGGCCCGGTAGGCCGGACGGCAGCCGCCGGGCTGGGAGCCGCCGGGCCGGGAGCCGCCGGGCCGGGAGCCGCCGGGCCGGGAGCCGCCGGGCCGGGAGCCGCCGGGCTGGGAGCCGCCGGGCCGGGAGCCGCCGGGCCGGATCCGCCGGGCCGTGAGGCCCGGGGTCTCCCTGATTAGGGCCGGGCCGTGGGGGGCCGGGCTGGTCGGGCAATTGCGCGACAGGGCGGAACCGCACCCGCATCCCGGGCGGCCAGCAGCGCGGGCGGTTCCCGCTGCGGATCCCACAGCCGGGCCGAGGTCCGCCCGATCAGCCGCCAGCCGCCGGGTGAGGCCGTCGGGTAGACGGCGGCCAGCCCGCCCGGCGATCGCCACCAGCCGCCGCACCCGCAGCCGGGGCCTGGCCAGCCGTGAAACGCCGCACAGCGCCCGATCGAGCCCCGTCAGGTACCCGAAGCCGGGGGCGAAGCCCAGCCACCCCACGGTGTACTCAGCCCCGGCATGCCGGGCCGCCGCCTCGGCCACGGTGAGCCCGGCCAGCCGCGCCACCTCAGCCAGATCAGGCCCGTCGTAGCAGACTGGCAGCTCGATTACCGGCTGCTCGGCTGCCGCCGGGCGGCCCGGCGGCAGCGCGGCGATCCGGCTGGCCAGTTCGTCTAGATCCCAGCTGCCCGGCTGGATCTTGACCAGCACGGTGCGGGCCGCCGGTACCACGTCGACAATTCCCGGCCAGCGTTGCGCGCCGACGCTGGCGGCTAGCCCGCTGGCCGGGCCGTCGGCCTCCACCAGCAGCGCGGCGTCACCGGCCGGTCGGGCTCGCATCACGCGAACGGCGCCAGCCGGGCGCCCGCGTCGGTCAGCGCGCGCCGGACCGCCCGGGCCAGGAGGACCGCGCCGGGAGTGTCGCCGTGCACGCACAGCGAACGGATATCGAGGTGAACTGTGGTCCCGTCGGCCGACTCGATCTCGCCGCTGGTCACCAGGGCCGCGGCGCGCGCGGCGGCCTGCTGCGGATCGCTGAGCACCGCACCGGGCTGGCCGCGGGGGACCAGGCTGCCGTCGGCGGCGTAGCCACGGTCAGCGAACGCCTCGGCGACCACGGTCAGCCCGGCGCCCGCCGCCGCGCTGACCACTGCGCTAGCTGCCGGGCTGGCTGTGCCGCTAACCGCAGGGCTGCCTGTGCTGCCTGTGCTGCCTGTGCTGCCTGTGCTGCCTGTGCTGGCCGTGCTGCCTGTGCTGGCTATCGGGCTGGCCGGGCGGGCGGGCTGGGCGGGAAGGGTCAGCAGCGGGAGCGCCGGGTTGTAGTCGGTGATGGCGCTGACCAGCGCCGCCGCTTGCGCCGGATCCTTGATCACCCGGTGGTACAGGGCACCATGCGGCTTCACGTAACTCACCTGGCCGCCCGCGGCCCTGGCTATCCCGTCGAGCGCGGCGATCTGGTACAGGATCTCGGCAGCCAGTTCGTCCGGCGGGACGTCCATCTCCCTGCGCCCGAAACCCGCCAGGTCGCGATAGGACACCTGGGCCCCGATCGTGACGCCGCGGCCGACTGCGGCGGCGCAGGCCCGGCGCAGCGTCAGCGGGTCGCCTGCGTGGAAGCCGCAGGCGATGTTCGCGCTGGTGACGACGGACAGCAGGGCCTCGTCGTCACCGAGCCGCCAGGCACCGAAGCTTTCGCCGAGATCGGCGTTCAGGTCGATGACGGGCGGTCCCGTCGTCAACCTGGCTCCTCCGGGGGCAGGTCAGCTAGGGCCTCGGCGATCGCGTCCTCGTCGTCGCCGGCCGTGCGGATGACGTTGATCAGCACGTGCAGTACCGCGTGCCGGTCCTCGCCCAGGTCCAGCAGGCGCTGCGCGGCGTCCCACAGCTCGGGCGGGTCGCCGCGCCAGAGCCGGTCGGCCAGGGCCAGGTGCCGGTCGATGTGCCGGCTATCGGCGGGCCGGTCGCCGGTCTCGTCGTGATAGGCGGCCAGCAGCATCCGCCGGTCCGCCGGCTCGGCCGGGCTGAGCTTGGCCAGGTCCGTGCCCCGGTAGCTGCCGCGCAGGACCGGGAAGGCGAAGGCCCGGCGCGGCAGCGCCTCCAGGTCCGAATCCGGCAGCAGCCTGGTGACCAGGGCGGGCTCCAGGCCGAACGAGGCCGGGTCGTGGTACACCCGGGTGAAGGTGCCCATCGAGTCGAAGACCGCGTCCAGCGTGTTCCTGATCGCCTGCTCGCCATGCCCGGACCGGGGCCCGGCCCAGCGGATCCAGGCGGCCAGCACGTGCGGCATGGCGTGCTGCTCGGCCGACTTGAGCATGACCTTCCTGGGCAACCAGTCCAGCAGGAACGTCTCAGCCTTGGTCGGGCTCATCCGCAGCGGCCTGCCGAAGTCCTGCTCGCAGCCGTACTCGACGATGTGGTCCGCGCAGCGGCTGGCCGCTTCCCGGTCCGACAGGTCCTCCGCCTCGTCGGAGGCCAGGAACTCGGCGACCAGCATGGCCCGGCGGTCCTTGCGCCAAGTCTGGCGCTTGAGGCCGGAGCTGCCGCGCGGGGCCGGCGGCAGGGTATGCACCCGGGCCCTGATGAACGCGTGATAGGCGGGGAACGAACTGCTGACCGGCGGCTCGGCGAGGGACTCGGTGGCGGCCAGCGCGGCCTCCAGGAGCCCGCGGGCCTGCGGCGGCTCAAGCGCCTCGAAGACCGGCCGCCCGGCCCCCGCGGCCGGGTCGCTGGTGCCCTCGCTGGCGCTGTGGCAGTAGTCCAGCAGCTTGGTCACCTGCGAGGTCACCCAGCCGTCCCGGGCGATGCCGCCGGTGTTGTAGTCGACCACGACGACCAGGGCGTGCTGTTCCTCGCCCGCGTAGCTGAAAACGCAGACGACCTCGTCGCGGTCGCCGAAGGCGTCGGAATTGACATAGCACTGGGCGGAGGTCACCGCGCCGACGTGCTCGGCCCAGCCCGGCCGGGCTACCCCGCGTTCCATCATGGCCAGCGCGGCCCGCTCGGCCCGGGCCGCCTGGCGCGGCGTGCCCAGGCAGGCGATGCCGGACAGCAGCGCGAGGGCCGCCGGGCTGCCTTGCTGCGCCGCGTAGGCGATCAGGCCCTCGCCGATCAGTTCCTCCACATCGGCCCGGCGGCGGCGAACCTCCCGCAGCCTCGCCCGGCCGGCCTGCTGACCCCACCAGGTCCCGAGCAGCTCGCTGACCATCAGCTCCGCGTCCAGCGGGCTGCGGATGGCCAGCAGCTCCCTGGCCGCCCGCAGCATCTCGGCGAACAGGGCGTTCGGCGGCGCGGATCCTCCGGCCCGCCGCTGCCTCGGCGTGCCGGAATAACCCGGCCTGCGGTGCGGCTCACTGCGTCGGCTGGGGGTGGTCACGTGGCTACCCTTTCAGATGCACGGCAGGTCATGCCATGCCTGAGCCCGGCGCGCCGGTTGTTTCTGCGCGTACCGCTGCCCGGCCGGACACCGGTGGGCAACTCTGCCGATTGAGCCATTGGCGCATTAAGCCAGGAAACCATGACCCGGGACCTGCCTGGGCCAGGAGCGGCAGGTTACCGCTGCGTGCGCCTGGCCTGCTCCGTGCGGTCAGGCAGGATAAGCTGGTGGCGGCAGGTGGCGGGCAGTGTAGCTCGACGATGCGCGACCGGTGCGGCGCCTGCCTGGTGACCAGGTCACCGCGATACAGCTGATCGGATACCGCTCATCGGGATAAGGCGCATCATCAGGCACAGCGCAGCGTCGGTTACCGCGCAGCATGGGTTACCGCGCAGCGGATACCGCGTTGATCGAATGACCTGCCGGGAGGGAGGACCTGTCGGCGCCCAGCTAGCTAATTGCCAGTGGCGCGGCGCAGGTACCGGAAAGCTTCCGTTACCGAGTTGTCGCCGCGTGCACTCTCGCGCGCGTTTCAGCCGCTAGCCTTTTTCTGTCCGCGGTGAGCAGGAAGGAGCCGCTTGATGGCGCACGCTCGCACGGGTGTGGCTCGCACGGCTGTGGGAGGTCGCTCATGAGCACCGGTACCTCGGTGCCCAAGCCCCGTGTGTCCGGCATGGACGTCTGCGACTCCGCGCTCCTGGCCACGCTGCTCAGCGAGGCGCCGATCGGCTTCGCCTTTTTCAGTGCCGACCTGTCCCTGCGCCGGATAAACCAGACTCTCGCCCGGCTCACCGGCGCGCACCCGGCCGATCACATTGGCCAGCTGCCGACCCAGATATGGCCGGGCTACCTGGGGGCCAGGGCCGAGTCGGCCATCCGGCACGTCCTGGCCCAGGACGGGCCCCTGTTCGAAGCCGACCAGCAGATCGCCGTGCCGGCTGGCTATGCAGCAGCCCGCGCCGCGCCAGGGCGGCCAGGACGCCGCCAGCGGCCCGCCCGCTGACGACGGGGCGGCCGGGCCTGCCCCCGCCGAGGCGGCCCCGGACGCGTCCGGGCAGGCCGGGTCAGACCGGGCCGGATCAGACCGGGCCGGATCAGACCGGGCCGGGCCAGATCAGGCCGCGCCCGCCCCGGCCGGGCCCGCCCGGGCCATGCCCGCGCAGGCCGCCCGCGCCGGCCGACTCGCCGCAGGCAGGCCGGCAGTTCCGGCACTGGGCGTTCTCCTGGTTTCCCTCGCGCGACGGGAGCGGCGAGATCACCGGGGTGGCGCTGATCGCCGTGGACATCACGGAGCGGCGGCGGTCGGAGGAGGCGGTCCGGCGTAGCGAGGAGCGGTATCGCTCGCTGGTGCAGGCCGGGGCGCAGGTGGTCTGGGTCACCACCCCGACCGGCCAGATCGCCGAAGACTCGCCGGAGTGGCGCTGGATTACCGGGCAGACGGTCGAGGAATACCGCGGCAAGCGGGTGGCTGGACGCGATCCATCCCGAGGACAGGGAACGGGTCGAGCGAGACTGGCAGGAGTGCGTCAGCACCGGGAAGGTCTTCGATAGCCGCTACCGGGTCCGCACCAAGACCGGTTCGTACCGGCATTACGACGTCAGGGCCGTGCCGATCGAGCGGGACGGCCGGATCGTCGAATGGGTCGGCGCCAGCACTGACGTCACCGGCCAGCGCGAGGCCGAGGAGATGCGCGGGCGGCTGACCGAGCAGCTATCGGCGGCGGCGCTGCGTACCGCCCGGCTGCAGCAGGCCACCTCGATGCTGGCCGAGGCGCTGACCGTCGAGCAGGTGGTCGAGGTGATCACCCAGGTCGGCCGGTCCGCGATCGGCGCGGAACGATCCGCGGTGGCGATGCTCGACGCCGAGCGGCTCCGGCTCAAGACGATCAACCCGGGCGGGCTGCCCGACAGCCTGGGCGCGCCCAGCGGCGACATGCCGCTGGACACCCCGAGCGTGATGACCGCGGCCATCATGAACCGCCGGCCGCTGCTGATTGAGAGCCCCGATGGCCTGCGGGCGCAGTTCGAGGACTCGCCGGGCGTCGATCTGTTCCTCGAGCACAGCGACGAGCGGGCCTGGGTGGGCCTGCCGCTGCTGTCCTCGGGCGCGCCGCTGGGGGCGCTGCGGTTCTCCTTCACCAGGCCCAGGAAGATCACCGAGGAGGAGCGGGTCTTCCTGGAGGCGCTGGCGGGCCAGTGCGCGCTGGCGCTGGAACGGGCCACGCTGTTCGAGCGCGAGCACACCACGGCCGAGACGCTGCAGCGCAGCCTGCTGCCGGACACCCTGCCGACGGTGCCGGGGATCATCCTGGAGGCCAGCTACCTGCCGGTAACCAGGAACATGGAGATCGGCGGCGACTGGTACGACGCGTTCCGGCTGCCGGACGGCAAGCTGGCCGTCGCGGCAGGCGACGTCATGGGCAAGGGCCTGAACGCGGCGGCCGGGATGGGCCGGGTGCGCAACGCGCTGCGGGCGCTGGCCCTGACCGACCCGAGGCCGGCCGCGGTGCTGGCCGGGCTGGACCGGCTGTTCATCGCCACCGAGCTTGAAGAGCAGGTCACGACCGTCGCCTACCTGGTCATCGACCCGGCGACCGGCGACGGCATGGCCGGCAACGCGGGCCACCTGCCGCCCCTGCTGCTGTCGCCCGGCGTCGCGCCGCGGCTGGACACGACCGAGGCGGGCACCCCGCTGGGCTGGGCCAGCCCGCGCCAGCAATACGCCTTCCGGCTGCCGCCAGGCGACACCGCGGTGCTCTATTCCGATGGACTGGTGGAGAACCGCAGGCGCGGTCTCGACGTGGGCCTGGACGAGCTGGTCGCGGTGGCCGCCCAGGCCCCGGCCGGGGTGGCGGGCGATCCGAGCCAGTTGCTCGATTACCTGGTTGAACGGATGCTCACCGGATACGAACAAGACGACGACGTGACCGTGCTGGTGCGTGCACGCCCGCGGCGTGACGCCGTGACGGCGGCAGGTGGCGCGCGGCAGTCGAGGAAGGCGTCGGCGGAGGTGCGCAAAAGGAGGCGCGCAAATGAGCAGTGTGCCGGAGGCGCGCAAATGAGGGAAGGCGTGACGGTTGTGTACCATACCTGCGCGTGGGGCGGTGGACGCAGGGAACTCAGCGGTCAGCGGCGCACAGTGGTACGACCTACCCGCAGACTCCGCCTAAGGTGGTTGACGGAGAAGAGCTCGGTCCTGACGCGATGTACCGTGGCCGGGGCCTGGCTTCGCGGTGAGGTCCTGGGAGCAGGATGGCCACGTCGGTAGGGTCCGTTCTCGCGATAGGTTGCAGGAGAGGTGTCTGTGTCGCCTGCTAGTTCGGTGAGCCAGGGGTGGATCGTGGCACGGCCCGCCAGCCAGCGAAGGAAGGGGTGACCGCGGTGGGAAGCGCGGCAAGCTCCGCAGCGCGGAAGCAGCCAGGCCAGCTGGCCAGGCCGCGAGAGTACAGCGCGCAGGGCGTGGCAGACCGGCGCTGATCCGGCTCGGAAGCGGGCCGACGCCGCTGTCACGCTGGTGGGAGACGAAGCCGGCCGATAGCCAGCAGAACGGGTCCGCCGCGGCCGTAAGCGCCCCGAAGCCGAGCCAGCGGCCGCCGACCGCCAGGCCGCATCCAAGACCGCCGCATCCAAGACCGCCGCGCCCAAGACCGCCGCGCCCAAGACCGCCAGGCCGTCCCGGCGGGCCAGGCCCGGCCAGGCCCGGATGGCGGCGACCGCGGTGGACGAGCGGCAGGCGAAGGACGGCCGGGCCGCCCCGCGCGGCCGGGCCGGGGCCGGGGGCGCAGATCTTGACGAAGAGGGAAGTGAAGTGGTCGGCCAGTACGCCGACCCGGCGCGAGACGGAGCGGACATCGAAGTAGATCTGGACGTGGAAGCGGATCTCGACGACGCCGAAGCCGACCTGGACGTCGACGCTGAGCTAGCTGACCTGTCCGAGCTAGTCGAAGACAGCGAAGACGAGATCATCGAAATTGACCCGGACGAAGCCGACACCGACGCCGAGGCCGGCCTGCCAGGCGGCGCCCAGGAGGCCAGCGACGAGACGGACGAGGCGGACGAGGCGGGCCCGGTAGCCGGTACCGACGGCGCTCCCGTCGCGGCTGACGCTCCTGGACAGCGGCGAAGCCGGCCGGGGAAGAGGGCGAGGACGAGGCCTTCGTCTACGGTGACGACGACGAGGACCTGCCCGCCGCCCAGGTCGCGGTGGCCGGGGCGACGTCTGACCCGGTCAAGGACTATCTCAAGCAGATCGGCAAGGTGCCGCTGCTCAACGCCGAGCAGGAAGTCGAGCTGGCCAAGCGGATCGAGGCGGGCCTGTTCGCTGAGGAGAAGCTGAACCGAGGGCCGCGGCGCGCTGCACCCCGAGGCCCGGGTCGACCTGGAATGGATCGCCTACGACGGCCGCCGGGCCAAGGACCACCTGCTGGAGGCCAACCTCCGGCTCGTGGTCTCGCTGGCTAAGCGTTACACCGGCCGCGGGATGCTGTTCCTGGACCTGATCCAGGAGGGGAACCTCGGCCTGATCCGGGCGGTGGAGAAGTTCGACTACACCAAGGGCTACAAGTTCTCCACCTACGCCACCTGGTGGATCCGGCAGGCCATCACCCGCGCGATGGCCGATCAGGCCCGGACCATCCGGATTCCGGTGCATATGGTCGAGGTCATCAACAAGCTGGCCCGGGTGCAGCGGCAGATGCTGCAGGACCTGGGCCGCGAGCCGACCCCGGAAGAACTCGCCGCCGAGCTGGACATGACCCCGGAAAAGGTCATCGAGGTGCAGAAGTACGGCCGGGAGCCGATCTCGCTGCACACCCCGCTGGGCGAGGACGGCGACAGCGAGTTCGGCGACCTGATCGAGGACTCCGAGGCGATCCAGCCCGGCGAGGCGGTCAGCTTCACGCTGCTGCAGGAGCAACTGCACTCGGTGCTCGACACCTTGTCCGAGCGGGAGGCGGGCGTGGTCTCGATGCGCTTCGGCCTCACCGACGGCCAGCCCAAGACCCTGGACGAGATCGGCAAGGTCTACGGCGTGACCAGGGAGCGGATCCGGCAGATCGAGTCCAAGACCATGTCCAAGCTGCGGCACCCGTCCCGGTCCCAGGTCCTGCGGGACTACCTGGACTAGCCCGGTCAGCCGCACCAGCGCGAACCATAAATCGCCCGGCCAGGATCTCCCTGGCCGGGCGATTTAGTGGTTTTTAGCGTTCTGGCGCGGTCTGGGCTGGTTACTTGCCGGCCTGGCCCGCGTTCTGCGGACGGGACAGGCGATCGGTCTCGTCCTGGATCTGCACGGCTATCTTGGCCAGGGCCTCGGCGTGCTGGCGGCCATGGTGAGCACAGAACAGCAGCTCACCCGCACCGGGAAGGACAACGCGAACATAGGCCTGCGCGCCGCACCGGTCGCAGAGATCGTGGCCGCTCAGTGGCTTGGATTCGGCTACGGGTGTCGCTGCCATCGCTCCGGTCATGTCGCCTCCCTCGCTTGTGCCCCCCGGCTCGGTGGCCGGCTGTTGATGTCTACAGCACCACAACGCCAGGCAATCCGCCTCTCTTCCCGGGCCGCCATTGCGTACGCCGTGGGCGAACACGGGTCCAGCCTCGGCCCGGTCGGGGCCGGATCAGCGCCGGACGAGCCCCGATCAGCGCCGGACGAGCCCGAATCAGATACTGTATCTCGGCGCGTTGTCCCAGGTCGCCGGGTATGTCGGCGGCGCGCCTGCGGCAGACGGTCAGAGCGGCCAGCTAGTCTGCCTTCAGGCCCTATCCGGCGGGCCGCCCCAGCCACGTCAGGAGAGCCGTCCGTGACCGCCCTCAGCGCCGAACCGCTGCCCAAAGCGCGTGCCGCGAAAGCCGGCGCCGCCGACGGCTACAGCGCCCGCCACCTCACCGTCCTTGAGGGGCTGGAAGCGGTTCGCAAGCGGCCCGGCATGTACATCGGGTCGACCGACGGCCGGGGCATGCTGCACTGCCTCTGGGAGATCTTCGACAACTCCGTCGACGAGGCGCTTACCGGGCATTGCTCCCGCATTGACGTCGTCCTGCACGCGGACGGTTCTGCCGAGGTCAGGGACAACGGCCGCGGCATCCCGGTCGACAAGGAGCCCAAGAGCGGCCTGAACGGCGTCGAGCTGGTGATGACCCGGCTGCACGCCGGAGGCAAGTTCGGCGGCGGCTCCTACACCGCCTCCGGCGGCCTGCACGGCGTCGGCGCGTCGGTGGTGAACGCGCTGTCGGGGCGGCTCGACGTCCAGGTCTGCCGGGAGGGCTACGAGTGGTCGGCCAGCTTCCGCCGCGGGGTCCCCGGCGAGTTCGCGGGGCCGGGACCTGAGGCCGCGTTCACGCCGGGATCGGGGCTGCGCCGCGGCCGGCGGGTGGCCAAGCTGGTGACGGGCACCCAGACCAGGTTCTGGCCGGACCAGCAGATCTTCGTACCCGGCGCCCAGCTGAATTTCGACGCGCTCGGCGCAGCGGGCGCGCCAGACCGCCTACCTGGTCCCCGGGCTCACCGTCCGGGTGCAGGACGACCGGCTGGCCCAGGACCGCGCCGACACCAGCCAGGGCGACGGGGCCGGGCTGGACGGCGCCGAGCCGGCGCTGGCCGAGCTGGACGACGAGGGCGGGCAGCTGACGCAGGACGAGGACGGCGCCCTGATCGAGGCCGAGTTCAGGTTCGCGGGCGGGATCGGCGAGTTCTGCGCGCACCTGTCGCCGGGCGAGCCGGTCACCGACGTGCTCCGGCTGGCCGGATCGGGGGTCTTCACCGAGACCGTGCCGGTGCTCGACGAGCAAGGCCACCTCACCCCGACTGAGGTGGAGCGGGAACTCGGGGTCGACGTGGCGTTGCGCTGGGCGGCCGGGTACGACACGGTGACCCGGTCGTTCGTGAACGTGATCGCCACCCCGAAGGGCGGCACGCACGTCGCGGGTTTCGAGCGGGCGCTGGTCCGGACGCTGAACGAGCAGCTGAGGGCGGTCCGGCTGCTCAAGAACGGCGACGAGCCGGTGACCAAGGAGGATGTGCTCGAAGGTCTTACCGCGGTGATCGCGGTGCGGCTGCCCGAGCCGCAGTTCGAGGGGCAGACCAAGGAGGTGCTCGGCACCCCGGCCGCCTCGCGCATCGTGGGCCAGGTGGTCGGCTCCGAGCTGAAGGCGTTCCTGGAGGCCAAGTCGCGCGGCAAGCAGCAGGCCCGCGCGCTGCTGGACAAGATCGCGGCCGCGGCCAAGACCCGGATCGCCGCCCGCGAGCACCGGGAGAACCAGCGCCGCAAGTCGGCCCTGGCCACCTCGGCTCTGCCGCCCAAGCTGGTGGACTGCCGGTCCGCCGACGACCGCAGCGAGCTGTTCATCGTCGAGGGCGACTCAGCGCTCGGCACGGCGAAGATGGCCCGTGACTCGGAATTCCAGGCGCTGCTGCCGATCCGCGGCAAGATCCTCAACGTGCAGAAGGCGTCCCTGGCCGACATGCTGAAGAACGCCGAATGCGCGGCGATCATCCAGGTGATCGGGGCCGGCTGGGTGCGGCGTTCAACCTGGACGCGGCCCGGTACCAGCGGGTCATCTTCATGGCCGACGCCGATGTGGACGGCGCGCACATCAGGACCCTGCTGCTCACCTTGTTCCACCGGTACATGCGGCCGATGGTCGAGGCGGGCCGGGTGTTCGCGGCGGTGCCGCCGCTGCACCGGATCAAGCTGACCAGCCCGCGCAAGGGCCAGCAGCGTTACATCTACACCTACTCCGACGCTGAGCTGCACCGCAGCTTGCTGGAGCTGGACCGCAAGGGCCAGCGCTACGAGGACCCGCCGCAGCGGTACAAGGGCCTGGGCGAGATGGACGCGGGGCAGCTGGCCGAGACCACCATGGACCCTCGGCACCGTACGCTGCGGCGGATCAGGATCAAGGACGCCGCGACCGCGGCCGCCATGTTCAACCTGCTGATGGGCAGCGAGGTGGCGCCGCGGCGGGACTTCATCGTCGGCGGCGCCGCCGAGCTCGACCCGGCCCGGATCGACGCCTGACCGCCCCCGCCCGCGCCCGCCAGCGCCCCCTGGCCGGGTCCGCCACGGCTGGTCCGCCTGCTCGTCGAACCTTGATCAGCGTGATTTGCTGGGGCGCCTGGCCAGCGAATAACCACGATCATGGAAACAGTCATCCTGATGACTTAGCTGCGGGGGCTGGTCAGCGGGCGGTGACGATGCTGGCGATCCGGCCGGGGACGATGATCATCCGCTGCACGGTCAGCCCCGCGGTGTGCTGTGCGAACTGCGGGCTGGCCCTGACCAGCTGCTCGATCTGCGCCGGGTCGGCCTCGGGCGGCACCTCGATGGTGAACCGGGTCTTGCCCCCGACCTGAACCGGCAGGGTGACGGTCGGCTCGGCCGCGAGCTGCGGGTCAGCGACCGGGAAGGCCGCGTACGTGAGTGACTCCTGGTGGCCCAGCCGGTGCCACAGTTCCTCGGCGATGTGCGGGGCCAGCGGCGCGACCATAAGCACCAGCGGCTCGGCCAGCGCCAGCGGCAGCCCCGCCGCGCCCGCGGTGCCGGCTGCGTCCGCGGTGCCGGTGGGTCCGGGGCGGCGGCTGGGTCCGCGGCGATCCGGGCCGCGTGGGTGGTCAGCTCCATCAGCCGGGCGATCGCGGTATTGAACCTGAGCGCCTCGAAGTCCCGCCGCACCACCGCGATGGTCTGGTGCAGGAGTCGCTGCGTGTCCGGGCTGAGCGGCTGGTCGCTCAGCCGCGGCCGGCCGGTCTGCTCGTCGATCAGGCAGCGCCACAGCCGCTGCAGGAACCGGTACACCCCGGTGATGTCACCGGGCCGCCAGGGCCGGTCGGTGTTCAGCGGCCCCATCGCCATCTCATACAGCCGCAGGGTGTCCGCGCCGTAGCGGTCGTACATGTCGTCCGGGCTGACGCCGTTCTTCAGGCTCTTGCCCATCTTGCCCGCTCGCCGCCGGACCGGCCGGCCCTGATAGCTGGGTGAGCCATCCCGGCCTTCGGCCACCTCGGCCGCCGGGACATAGATGCCGCGCTCGTCGGTGAACGCGTCGGCCAGGATGTAGCCCTGGGTGTAGAGCCGCCGGAACGGTTCCGCCGTCGGCACGTAACCCAGGTCATACAGCACCTTGTGCCAGAACCTGGCGTACAGCAGATGCAGGACCGCGTGCTCGACGCCCCCGATGTACAGGTCCACGCCCCCCGGCGGCCGGCCTGGGCCGCGTCCGGCGGGGCCAGCCAGTACCGCTCGACCTCGGGATCAGCCAGCGCCTGATCGTTGGCCGGGTCCAGGTACCGCAGGTAGTACCAGCACGACCCGGCCCACTGCGGCATCGTGTTCAGCTCACGCCGGTAGCGGGCGGGACCCAGCGCCCAGGTCCAGTTCGACGCTCGCCCATCCGGCGGCCCGGGCCAGCGGCGGAACCGGCTCGCTGGCCTCGTCCTGGTTCGGCTCGGGGCGGAAGTCGGTGATGCTCCGGCAGCCGCACCGGGAGCTGGTCGTCGGGCAGCGGCGACCGGCAGGCCGTCCGCCTGGTACACGATCGGGATCGGCTCGCCCCAGTAGCGCTGCCGGGAGAACAGCCAGTCGCGCAGCCGGTAGGACCGGGCGGCGCGGCCCTGCCCGGTCCGCTCCAGCCAGCCGATCGCCGCGCCGATCGCGTCGGGGACGGTCAGCCCGGCCAGCTCGGGCCCGGGCGCCGGGACGTAGCGCCCTGCCCCGGTGAACGCCGCCGGCCAGGCTGCGGCCGACCCGGCTGGGGCGAGGGCCGGTCCGGGTGGGGCGAGGGCCGGTCCGGGTGGGGCGAGGGCCGGTCCGGCGAACCGGTCCGGCGGCGGGTCAAGCGCCGCCCTGACCGGCAGCCCGAACCACCGGGCGAAATCCAGGTCACGCTGGTCATGGGCGGGCACGGCCATGATCGCGCCGGTCCCGTGATCCAGCAGGACATAGTCGGCCAGGAACACCGGCAGCGATTCCCCGGTGGCCGGATGGCGCAGGTAAGCGCCGGTGAACACGCCGGTCCTGACCTGGCCGCCCGCACCGTCCTGGCCGTCTGGCGGTCCGGCGCCTGGCTGGGCGCCGGGCGGCCGGCTGGCGCTGGTGGGCCGGGCGCTGCCGGGCCGGGCGCTGAGCGGCCCGGCCTGCCGTCGGTAGGCGGCCACGGCCTGCTGCGGCGTCCAGGCCGCCCCGGACAGCGCACCGCCCGGCTCCGCTGGTCCGTCGGGCTGTGCTGGCCCGTCCGGCTGGGCTGGTCCGTGGGGCTGTGCTGGTCCGTCCGGCTGGGCTGGCCCGTGGGGCTGGGCTGGTCCGTGGGGCTGGGCTGGTCTGTCTGGCTGGACTGGTTCGCCGGGCTGCGCTGGTCCGTGGGGCTGGGCCTGGCCGGCCGGGTACTGCCAGGCCAGCGGGGTGCCGGCTGGCCAGGCCGGCGCCACCAGCTGGTCCGCGGCGGGATGATCGGGCGCGAGCACGACGTACGTGGCCCCGAACAGGGTGTCCGGCCGGGTGCTGAACACATCGACCGTGACCGCCCGGTCCGCCACGGCCCGCAGGGTGATCCGGGCGCCGTCGCGGGCGCCGATCCAGTTGCGCTGCAGCTGCTTGATCGACGCGGGCCAGTCCACCAGGTCCAGGTCGTCGCTGAGCCGGTCGGCGAAGGCGGTGATCCGCAGCATCCACTGCCGCAGCGGCCGCCGGTAGACCGGGAAGTTGCCGATGTCACTGCGGCCCTCCGCGGTGATCTCCTCGTTGGCTAGCACGGTGCCCAGGCCCGGGCACCAGTTGACCGGGGCCGCGGTCAGGTAGGCCAGCCGGCTGCGCGTCGATCAGGTCGCGCCGCTCGTCGCCGGTCAGCTCGGGCCACGGCCTGCCGCCGGGGGTGCGCCGCCGCCCGGTCTCGTACTCGGCGGTCAGCTCCTCGATCGGCCGGGCCCGCCCGGCGCGGGCGTCATACCAGCTGTTGAAGATGCGCAGGAAGATCCACTGGGTCCACCGGTAATAGCCCGGGTCGATGGTGGAGATCTCTCGCCGGGTGTCGTGGCCCAGGCCCAGGCGGCGCAGCTGGCGGCGCATGTTGTCGATGTTGGCCCGGGTGCTGACCTGCGGGTGCTGGCCGGTGTCGATCGCGTACTGCTCGGCGGGCAGGCCGAAGCTGTCGTAGCCGAAGGTGTGCAGGACATGATGGCCGGTCATCCGCAGGTACCGGGCGTAGACGTCGGTGCCGATATAGCCGAGCGGGTGCCCGACGTGCAGCCCGGTGCCGCTCGGGTACGGGAACATGTCCAGGACGTAGGCCTTGGGCCGGCCCGCCATCCGGCCGAACCCGGCGGCCAGCGACCCGGCCGGGTTAGGCGAGTCGAACGTGCCCTCGGCCGCCCACCGGCGCTGCCAGCTGGCCTCGATCTCGGCCGGCCAGCCGCGCGGTGTAACGCCAAGGCGGCACCGCGCCAGGGGCCGGGCGCGGCGGCTGGCCGGCTGCGTGCGGCGGGCTGGCGGGCGGCGGCTGGCCGGCTGGGTGCGGCGGGCTGGCGGGCGGCGGCTGGCTGGAGGGGGATTGGCCGGCGGGTGATTGCCTGGCGGGGGATTGCTCAGTAGCGCTCATGTCATCCTCGTCATCACTCGAGCTGGGCCGGGGCATGAAAAAGCCCCTCAGGCATGAGGGGCAGCCGCGCTGACGTCAGCGAGTCAACGCGGCCCGGCTAGCAGGAGGCCGGCCACCATGAGCATGCTGCGAGCCTACCGCACCCGCCGGCCGCCGATGATCGGGCCGAACCAGGGAAAACCCGCGCCAGAACGCTAATCCGGGCTCACTCGCCCGCCGGGGCGAGTGGCCGGCGGCGAGCAGGCCCGCCCGGGCGGCCGGGCGGCCCGGCCCGTCAGCTGGGCGGGGCGGCCCGTCAGCTGGGCGGGGCGGAGCCGCCGAGGGCGGCCAGCGGGTGGCGGACCTTGATGCCGGAGCCGTCCCTGCGGCCATCGGGCGGCGGCAGCTGGACTGGCGTGCCGGCCTCGGTCGCGCCGCGGGCCGGTCCCGGGCCGGCCCAGGCCAGCACCAGCACATCCTCGCCCTTCAGGAACCGGTGGCAGCGCACCCCGCCGGTCGCCCGGCCCTTGGGCGGGTACTCGGCGTAGGGCGTCACCTTCACGGTCGCGGCCGAGGCGCCGGGCAGCGCGCTGGCGCTGCCCGCCACCGTGACCACCACCGGCACCCCGTCCGCGAGCTGGCCCGCACGCTCCGCGCCGGTTCCGCTGCCATCGGTTCCGCCGCCCTCGGGCCCGCTGGCCGGCGGGACGGTGCCGAACCAGATCACCGAGGCCCGCGGGGCCAGCCTGATGCCGGCCATCCCGCCCGCGGCCCGGCCCTGCGGCCGCACGGCCGAGGCCGCGAACCTGAGCAGCTGCGCGTCACTGGTGATGAACACCAGATCCTGGTCCTCGCTGGCCAGCTGCACCGCGCCGATGACCCGGTCGCCGTCCTTGAGCGAGATCACCTCGAATTCGGCCGCGTTCTGCGGGTAATCCGGCGCCACCCGCTTGACCACCCCGCTGGCCGTGCCCAGAGCCAGGCCCGCCGCGGCGCGGTCGGCGGCACCGTCGGCGGCGACGATCGCGACCACCCGCTCGTCGCGTTCGGTGGACACGAACTCGCTGACCGGCGCCCCGCCGGCCAGCGCGGGGGATCCCATGCTGGGCGGCAGCGCGGGCAGTTCGAGCACGCCCAGCCGGATCAGGCGGCCGTGCGAGGTCAGGACGCCGACCGTGCCGCGGGCCGTCGAGGCCACCGTGGAGACGATGACGTCGTGCGCCGCCCGGCCCCCGGCTCCCCGCGCGGGACCGGCCGGGGCGGCGGGGGCTCGCGGCGCCTGGCGTTCAGCCGCGGGGTGGTCTGGTGCTGGCTCGGGCAGCGCCTCCTGGGTATCAGGGGCCGGCGCGGCGGTCCGGGCCAGCAGGCCCGCCGAGGACAGCAGCACCAGGCACGGATCGTCGGCCACCTCCAGCGGCACCGCGGCGGTCCTGGCCGCGCCGCCGGACTCCAGCAGCACTGTCCGGCGCGGCGTGCCGAACCGCTCGGCCACGCTGCCCAGCTCGGCGGAGACGAGCTCGCGCAGCCGGTCCTCTGATTCCAGGATCGCGGTCAGCTCGGCGATCTCGCGCTGCAGGGTCTCGCGTTCCTTCTCCAGCTCCAGCCGGTCGTAGCGGGTCAGCCGCCGCAGCGGCGTATCCAGGATGTACTGGGCCTGGATCGCGGACAGGTCGAACACCGAGATCAGCCGCTCTTTCGCCGCGGCCGCGTCATCGCTGGTCCGGATGACCTGGATGACCTCGTCGATGTTGAGCAGCGCGACGACCAGGCCGTCGACCAGGTGCAGCCGCTCCTCGCGCTTACGGCGGCGGAACGCGGTCCGGCGCCGGACCACCTCGATCCGGTGATCGACGAAGATCTGCAGCAGCTCGCGCAGGCCCAGCACCCGGGGCTGGCCGTTGACCAGCGCGACGTTGTTGATCCCGAAGGTGTCCTCCATCGGGGTCAGCCGGTACAGCTCGTCCAGCACCGCCTCGGGGTGGAACCCGTTGCGGATCTCGATCACCAGGTGCAGGCCGCGGTGCCGGTCGCTGAGGTCCTTGAAGTCGGAGATCCCGGCCAGCTTCTTGGCCTGGACCAGGTCATTGATCCTGGCCCGTACCTTTTCCGGGCCGATGCCGTAAGGCAGCTCGGTGACCACGATGCCGGTCCGGCGCGGGGTGATTTTCTCGATCCGGGCGGTCGCCCGGGTCCGGAAGATGCCGCGGCCGCTCTCGTACGCCTCCCTGACCCCCTCCAGCCCGACGATCTTCCCGCCGGTCGGCAGGTCGGGCCCGGGCACGAACCGCATCAGGGTGTCCAGGTCGGCGCCCGGGTTCGCGATCAGGTGCCGGGCCGCGGCGATGACCTCGCCGAGGTTGTGCGGCGCCATGTTGGTGGCCAGCCCCACGGCGATCCCGGACGCGCCGTTGACCAGCAAGTTCGGGATGGCGGCCGGCAGCACGTCGGGCTGGGTGTCCTGGCCGTCGTAGTTCGGCACGAAGTCGACGGTGTCCTCGTCCAGCGAGGCGGTCATCTCGATCGCGGCGGCCGACAGCCGGGCCTCGGTGTAGCGCATGGCCGCCGCGGGGTCATCGCCGCCCAGCGAGCCGAAGTTGCCGTGCCCATCGATCAGCGGCAGCCGCATCGCGAACGGCTGCGCCAGCCGGACCAGCGCGTCGTAGATGGCGCTGTCCCCGTGCGGATGGAGCCGGCCCATCACTTCGCCGACCACCCGGGCGCACTTGACGTGCGGGCGGTCCGGGCGCAGGCCCATCTCGCTCATCTGGTACAGGATCCGGCGCTGCACCGGCTTGAGCCCGTCCCGCGCATCCGGCAGGGCGCGCTGGTAGATCACCGAATAGGCGTACTCGAGGAAACTGCCCCGC